>JAJDCQ010000224.1 GCA_029260755.1 Planctomycetota bacterium
GCGGGAGGCGGCCCAGAGGCCGCCTCCCGCGCCTCGACCATCGAATCCGAGCGGACCATCAGACGTGACTCCCACCGGCGAAAGCACGCGCACCGCAAGGATTGCCGGAAGGTCGGGATGGAATCCTCGCTGGCCGAGTCCATCTCCGAGAAGGCCGGCGCCCGATCCGGGCCAGGAGAGATCGGCCTTGAGCGAACCGCCACCGGCGGAAGAAGAAGCCGAGGCGGAGCTTGCGCTCGTGGAGCGGGCGCGCGGGGGCGATCCTCGCGCGTTCGAGGAGATCGTGCGGAGCCACGCCGACGCGACCTATCGGATCGCCGCCGCGATGATCGGGGCGAGCCACGCGGAGGACGTCGTGCAGGAGACGTTCCTGAGGGTGCACCGCGGGCTGCCGCGTTTCCGCGGCGAGTCGCGCCTCCGCACCTGGATCTACCGGATCGCCACGAACGTCTCCCTCACCCGCCGGGGGCGGATGGCCGCCCGCCCGGCCGAGCCGCTCGGAGACGCCGATCCGGTCTCGACCGCCCCGGGGCCGGACGCCGAGTCCGTCACCGAGGAGCGAAAGGCGCTCCTGCGCCGCGCCCTCGACCAGCTCCCCGAGCACCAGCGGGCCGTCGTGATCCTCCGGGTGATCGAGGGGCTGAGCTTCGAGGAGACCGCCCGGATCCTCGGGATCCGACGCCCCACCGCCGAGTCGCGGATGGCCCGCGCCAAGGACCGGCTCCGCCAGATCCTGGAGCCCGTCATCGGAGCGGAGGAGATGGCATGACCGGTCCGATCGACCCACCGCCGCCGCCGCCCGGGCCCGACCCGATCGAGGCGCTCCTCGGCTCGCTCCGCGCCGACGCGCCGGCCGGCCTCGCCGACCGGATCCTCGCGGCGGTGCACGACCCCGCCCTGGCCGTCCGCATCTTCTGGGACGAAGCCGGCCTGATCGCCCGACGCCTCCTGCCGCTCGCGCTCGTCCTGCTGCTCGGCGCGTCGGCCGTCGTCGGCTGGTCGTTCCTCCGCTCTCGCGCGACCGACGACGCCGTCGACCGGTCCACCATCGAGCTCGAGCCGCCGATCGACGTCCCGACCGAAGCGCCCGTACCCGACCCCGACCCCGACCCGGAGCCGGAGCCCGAGCCCGACGAGATCCGGATCGAGCATCTCGTCCGGTCGACCGCAGGCGCCGACGAGCTCGTCGTCGCGGTCAGCCTGTTCCCCGATGAGGATCGCTGAGATGGTCTCGCCGAAGACGTTCGTCCTCGCGCTCTGCGCGGTCAACCTGAGCGCCGGCCTCGCCGCCGGCATCGCGATCGACCGCGAGGCGCTCGACCCGCCGGCTCCGCCGCCGCCGCTCGCTCCGCTCGCCCCCGCCGCGCCGCCGTTCGAGGCGGGGGGACCGGCCGAGCCTCTCGCGCCGTCGCCGGACGCCGGCGGGCGAGCACCGGACGCGTCGCGGTCCGGATCCGAGCGGCCCCGTCGCCCGTTCGATCGCGGCGACCGCGGAGACCGCGGCGAGCGCGGCGACCGGAGCGAGCACGAGTTCCGCCTCCTCGTCGACGAGCTCGGCCTCGACGACGCCCAGTCCGAGCAGGTGCGGGCGATCATGAGGTCCCAGGAGGAGAAGCTCCACGAGATCCGCGCCGAGATCCGGACGCACCTCGAGACCCTTCGCGAGGAGACGTGGGGCGAGATCGCCACGATCCTCACCGACGAGCAGGCCCCCGCATTCGAGGAGCTCAAGAAGCGCGGGGGGGCTTCGCATCGCGGACGCGGCGGCCCGCCGCCCGGCTGGGGCGGACGGCCCGACAAGCGGGGCAGCCGCGGCAGTCGTCGTGGCGGCGGTCGTCGAGGCGGCGGTCGTCGCGACCGCGACGGCGGCGACCTGCACGGTCCCCCGATGCCGCCGCTGCCCCCGCTGCCGGCGGAGCCGCCCGAGGGCGGCGACGACGGCGAGCGGCGCGACTGACCCGCTCGCTCAGGGCACCTTCCGGAACCGCACGGCGTCGGCGATGACGACCCCGCCGGGCGCCCCGCCCGCGAGCGTCACGGCGACGCGCCCGGGATCGAGCGGGAAGCTGCCGAGCGATCGCCACTGGCGTCCGTCCCGGCGCTGATCGACGGCGGCCTCGATCGTCCGGCCGTTCTGGACGACCGCGAACGCCGCCGCGCCGGTCCGGTTGGTCCCGGCGACGTACCACACCGAGACCTCCCAGTCGCCGCCCTCGGCGAGGAAGGTCGTCCACTCCGCCCGGGCGCTGCTGCCCGCCGTCGCGAAGAGGTAATCGCCGTGGCGGCCGCCGGCCGATGACCCCGACGCCCACGACCCGCGCGTGGCGAAGCCGGGGTCGCCGTCGTCGACCTCGACCTCGAGCCCGACGCCGGCGGCCGTCGTCGTGAAGGCGACCGGCGCGGTCACGGCGACGTTGCCCGAGAGGTCGGTCGCGATCACCCGCAGCGCGTGCACGGCGGACGGGCGGAGCCCGGTGATGGTGCCGACGTGGTCGAACCCGGCCGCGCCTGCGATCGGCGTCACCGTCCGGGTCGGGCCGGCGTCGAGGGCGGCGATCAGAGCCGCCCGCTCGGGGCTGCCCGCCGACGGCGCGATGATCCCGCCCGGCGCCGGGAAGACGGCCGGAACGGTCGACCCGCTCGCGCCGGTCAGCGATCCGAGCTCGACGATCTCGACGCGAACGGTCGCCCGCTCGTCGGTCGAGAGGGCGGCGACGGCGACGGTCGAGCCGATCCCCGCGACCTCGAAGCCGCTCGTCACCGGCGCCTCGTCGTCGGGCGTCCCGTCGCGCCAAGGCCGGCGGAGCGGCGTCGTCGGCGCCGCGCCGAGCTCGGCGGCGACGTCGGCCTGGCGGCTCGGCTCGGCCATGATGTCGGGGAAGGAGAAGAGGGCGACGCCCTCGGCGCCCGCCTCGCGTGCGACGCGGATCTGACTGGCGACGCGGTCGAAGGGGACCATGATCCCGGCGTAGACGTCGCGGCCGCCGCTGATCGCGCTCCAGTCGCGAACGCGGGCCCGGAGCGCGTCGTCATCGCGGGTGTAGATCATGGGGCAGACGAAGTCGAGGAGACCCTCCCGCATCCAGCGCGGGCCGTCCTGGAACTTGTCGCCGAGCCGCGGGAACGTCGCGGCGCTGAGCTGCGCGTCGGGCGACGCCGCGGCGAGGTCGTCCTTGATCTCGCGGACGAGCTGGGTCACGTCGTCGTAGCGCCAGGCGTCGAAGGCCGGATCGCCGACCCGCGGGTCGCGACCGTGGACGGCCCGGAAGCGGCTCGTGTGGACCGAGCAGAAGCAGTAGCTCCCGGACGGGTAGCGGATGTAGTCGAGGTGGACGCCGTCGACCGGGTAGCCGGTCGCGATCTCGACGGACAGGTCGCGGAGGAAGCGCCGCACCTCGTCGCGCGCCGGGCAGAGGAAGACGTGGGTCGACGGGGTGCGCCCGTAGAGCGCCGTCATCGACTGACCCGAGCTGCTGACCATCGCCCACTCGGGGTGGACGCGGAGCGGGTGGTCGGCCGACGGCGTGCCGGCGCCGGTGCTCCAGACCTGGAGCGCGTTGATCCAGGCGTGGACCTCGATCCCGTGCGGCGCGGCGAGGCGGACGGCCGCCTCGAGCGGATCGAAGCCGCTCGCCTCGGTCAGGCCCGAGCGCGGCGCGACGGTCGAGGGGTGGAGCGCCTGGCCGCTGCCGAACGTCTGGATCAGGAGGATGTTCAGCTCGTTCGCGACCATGTAGTCGACGCACCGGGCGACCTTCGCCTCGGTGTTCGCGTGCCAGCGCGAGAGCCAGACGGCGCGCCCCTCGCCGCGAGGCGCCACCGTTCCCGAGGGCGGAGGGGGCGTCGGCGGCGCGGAGGGTGGTGGAGGCGCGGGCGGCGTGGTCGAGCCCGGCGGTGGCGTCGAGCTCCCTCCGGCGCCGGCCCCGGGGCGAGCGCCCGGCGGGATGCTCCCCGAGCTCCCCGAGCCGCCCGAGCACCCGGCGAGCAGGCTGCCCGCCAGGATCAGGGTGAGGATGGTGGCGGCGCGGAGTCTCCCCCCGCGCCGACCGGAATCGGTCGTCGTCGTCGGCACGATGGCCCCCCTCTCACCTGGGTTTAGCCGGGACAGGCCCGAGTTCGTGCCGACCGGTCGCGCCGCGCGCCTCGCCCGCCGCCAGGCTGGAAGGCCGGCGGCCGCGAGAGCTATAGTGCGTGGGTCGAAAGCCAGCCCCGTCCCTTGCCTGGGAGCGCCGCCATGGCGAAGTCTCGCTGCTCCGGCTGCGATGCGCCGGTCGCCAAGACCGAGATCACGATGGGCCTCGCCATGGCCCACGGCGACGACGTCTACTGCCGCGTCTGCAAGCCGCGGATGGAGGGCATGCTCGCCGAGACGAAGCAGGCCGTCTCGACCGGCAAGGGGGGGAGCGCCTACGTCTGCGCGAGCTGCAAGCAGAGCGTCCCCTTCGTCGACGTCGCGACCGACAAGGTCGCCTGGTACCAGGGTCAGCTCTTCTGCGCCGGCTGCCGCGACAAGGGCGCCTTCCTGAAAACGCGCGGCGGCGCGAGCTCCGACGACGCCCAGCCGGCCGCCGCCGCCGCGGCCGTCGCCTCGAGGAGCCCAGGCGACGACTCCGTCTGCGACGGATGCGGCGCGGCGATCCCGCCCGCCCAGGTCACCCTCGGGGTGACGCTTCGAAGGGACGGGAGCCACTTCTGCGCCGACTGCGCGCAGGAGTTCCAGGCGATGGCCGCCGAGACCGACACCAACACGCGCGAGTTCGCCAGCATCTCGACGATCGCGTGTGACGAGTGCGGCACCGACCTCGAGCAGGACGCCCTCATGGTGGGGCGAGCCGTCAGCCACGAGGGCTTCATCTACTGCATGGTCTGCGCGCGCGACATCCTCCGCGAGGCGAGCGAGGAGGCGCCCGACGACTCGAGCGACGACGGCGACGACTACGGCAACGACGAGGCGGACGACGAGCTGCCCGTCTTCACGGCGTCGCCGGACCAGGCCGCGTCGGTCGCCCCGGGCCGCAAGGGCAAGCGCGGACGCAAGGGCAAGCTCCGGACGCGGCGGTGCAGCGGCTGCGACGTGCGCATCCCGAAGGGACAGATCGCGCGCGGCCAGGTGACCGAGCAGGGCGACAAGATCTACTGCGGCATCTGCACCGAGGCGATGAACCAGATCCGCGAGGAGACCGAGCGCCTCAAGCGGATGCGCGGGCTCGAGCCGGTGCCCTGCGCCGAGTGCGAGCGCGCGGTGAGCGTCGCGGACCAGCGGACTGGACGGGCGGGGCGCCTCGACGGGCGCGTCTACTGTCAGCGGTGCACCGATCTGCTCCGACCGCTCCTCAAGCACCGCAAGCGCCGGAGCAGCGCCTCGGCCGAGTTCGAGTGCGAGGGTTGCGACATCGTGATCCCGGCGGACCAGATCACGATGGGGCGCGCCGTCCTCTTCGAGGGCGACTACTTCTGCGAAGAGTGCCGGATCGAGATCGACCACTGCCGCGAGGAGACGCGCGACACGGCGAGCCGCGGCGCGAGCGGGTCGATCAGCTGCGACGCGTGCCAGGCGAACGTGCCGGCGGCCGACCTGGTCGCCCAGCGGGCGCACGTCTACCGCGGGAAGGTCTTCTGCGCCGGCTGCGCCAAGGAGACCCGGACGGCGCTCCGCCAGAACCTCCGCGGGAAGCGGCGGCGGAGCGCGAGGCCGGCCGAGGGGGTCTCGCGGGCGATGCAGCTCCAGCTCGTCGCCCTGCTCGTCGTCACGTTCGTGCTGCTCCGCTACGCGCGGGCTGCGAGCGCGCCGGAGGAGCTCCAGGCGGCGCTCTCGGGCGAGCGGCCGGGCGGCGGCGCCGTCGCGAACGGCGGCGGCGCCGGAACCGGAGGCGGAGGCGGGACGGGCGGGTCCGGCGCGACCGAGATCGACCCGAGCGCCGATCCGAAGGCGCTGATCGACCAGGCGCGGCGCCGCGCCCAGGAGAGCCTGGACGGTCGGGTCGAGGCGGTCGACAGCCTCAAGGGCCTCCTCCAGATGCTCCCCGAGGGACCGCTCCGGGTCGAGGCGCAGGACGTCCTCGCCAAGGCGGAGAAGGCGCTCTCCTACGACGCGCAGACGGCGTTCGACGACGCCGCCCGGCGCGCGACCGGGCACGCCGCGCGCGGCGAGTGGGACCCGGCGCTGGCGGTGCTCAAGGGCTTCCCCCAGAAGCTGCGCGGCGTCGCCGACTTCCGGAGCAAGCTCCAGCACGAGATCCTCCGGGTCGACGGTCTGAAGGACATCGACCGATCCGTCGGCCGAGCGCTCTCGATCGCCGAGGGCCTCGCGGCCGACGGGGAGACCGCCGCGGCCGTCACCTTCCTCCAGGAGACGCTCCGCGATCACCCCGACGGCGCGACGCCGCAGGTGACGAAGGCCGCGGCGCTCCTCGAGCGTCTCCAGCGCGAGGGAGGTCCGGTCGTCGCGGGCGGCGGCGGCTCCGACCCGAGCGGCGGCGGCGCCGCCGTCAAGCCGCCGCCCGACCCGACCGCCGGAGGCGGCGCGGAGCCCGCGGGCGGCACCGGAGCCGTCGAGCCCGCCCTCGCCGGGTTCCCGAAGCCGGCCGTCGAAGCCTACCAGCGCGGCAAGAAGGCGATGGCGGAGCGGCGCTGGGCCGACGCGCGCCTCGCGTTCGCGGAGGCGGCCCAGAAGGCGCCGAAGATGGTCGCCGCCTGGACGGGCATCGCGCGGGCCGAGCGCGGACGCCTCGACTTCAAGAAGGCGCTCGCGGCCGCCGAGCGAGCCGTCTCGATCGACGGGAGCAGCGGCGAGGCGCTGATCGAGCGGGCGCTCCTCTACCACTACTACGGCCGTTACCAGGAGGCGTTCCGGGACGCGTCCAGGTTCGGAAAGCAGTCGGCGTTCGCCGTCCGCCTCTCGTGGGCCGCGATCGGGCCGTGGGCGCGGAGCTACCCCCTCGCCCTCCTCATGCTCGAGGGGCGGACCGAGGCCGGGCACTACTACCTCGGGTCGGACCTCGACTACGACCCCGAGCTGCTCCTCAAGGCCGAGCGGCTGCTCCAGAGCATGTGGCCGGAGAAGGACGAGAACCAGCGCACGATCGACAAGCTGATGGCGAAGACGAGGGGCTGGGTCGATCTCCAGGAGACGGTCGAGAGCGCCCACGACGCCTACGCGCGCCTGCTGCCGTTCCCGAAGGACGACGACCTCATCTTCAAGATCTGCGTGATCCGGGATCGGAAGCTCTACGACGCCTTCAAGAACGGGTTGCTGAGCAAGGGAACGAAGACGCTCGACAACGGCTTCTACATCTCCAGCCTCCACGTCACCTGCGTCTTCGACCCGGGCGCCGGCGGGGCGCGGACGCGAGGGGCGGCGCTGACGCGCGAGGGGCTGAACGCCCTGTTCGGCCTCGGGGCGCAGGCGTTCCTGCGGTACCACATCCGCGACGTGCCGCCGTGGCTCGACGCCGGGTTCGCCGACTATTTCGCGCCGAGCCGCCCCGCCCGCGGCGAGCTCGCCGTCGGCGTGCTCCCCGAGGTCAGGGCGGTGCCGGGCGCCGAGGGAGCGGTCGATCGCCTGAAGCGCGCGATCGACTCCGCGAGCGACGTCGAGTGGCCGGCGACCTTCTTCTCACTCGCGACGTTCGACCGGGCAAAGTTCGACGACCCCGCGCGGGCCGACCTGAACCGAGCGCACGCGTGGAGCATGATCCACTGGCTGGCGAGCAGCGACGACGGCCGCAAGCGCCTCCGCGGCTACGTCCGCGCCCTCCGCGACGGAGGCGACGACGAGAAGGCCTTCCGCGCCGCGTTCGGCGACTGGGAGGCGAAGCAGCTCGGCGAGGCCTGGGAGGAGCACGTCCGGAGGCTGCGGTAGGCATGGCCTGGGAAGACGAGCTTCGAGTCGTCGAGGCGATCATCGCGCAGCTCTCGAGCGCCGGCTCGATGATGAGCGAGCAGCAGATGCTCGCCTTCGAGCGGGTCGTGCGGCTCAAGATGGACCTGCTCGACCGATGCGCCGGAGAGGTCGAGGCCACCCTCGCTCCCAAGGAGGCGTCGGTCTTCGATGCGCGCTACTACCTCGCGCGACATCGCGACCTCCGCGAGGCATTCGGCGAGCACGGCTACGCGGCCGCCCTCGACCACTGGCTCACGACCGGTCTTCCGAGAGAGGGGCGCCGCGCGAGCCGGCACTTCGACGTCCGCTACTACCTCGCGAACAACCCGGACCTCGTGGACGCCTTCGGAGCCGAGGGCTACGAGGAGGCGCTCCAGCACTGGCTCAACCACGGGATCGGCGAAGGCCGTCGCCCCTACCCAGAGCCGTGGTCGCGGCCCGAGGCGTAGGTCTCGCGCTACGGGAAGCTCTGCGCGAGCCCTTCGGGGTTGTACTCCCAGTGCCACGGCTCGTTCGTGTACGGGAACCAGCCGTGCTCCGCGCCGAAGAAGAAGACCCACTTGTGGGCCGGCGTGGCGCGCATCGCCATGACGTTGCTGAACGGGCGCGTCGTCGTCTCCTGGACGGGCGCCGCCGCACCGGGGCTCATCGCGAGGTCGATCGCCAGGCCGTAGTTGTGGGTCGAGACGCCCTGGGCGACCGCGGCGCCGTTCTTGTTGCGACCGGCGAGCCGCTTCTGATGCTCGGGGGTGCGGGCGGCCGAGACGATCGTCAGGGTGACGCCATCGGCCTTCGCGGCGGCGCGCATCTTCGCGAAGCTCTCGGCGGCGGCGCGGTGGAGCTTTCGACGCTCCTGGCCGGGGACGGGGACGAGGTTCGGCTCGATCGCCGACCAGTCGAACGGCAGCTTCACCGGGCCGGTGTTCACCCGGCGCTCGGGGCGGAGCGCCTGGAGCAGCGTGGAGATCCGGCGGGCCTTGGTCTCGTTCGGTCCGGACGGGCTGCCGGGGTAGTCGTTCCGCTCCCAGGCGAACGCGCGGAGGGCGCGCCCCTCGTCGCCGAGGAGATCGAGGGTCGACCGGGTCGCGTCATGGACGAAGCGGAGCCTCTCCTTTCGAGTCTTCGGAAGGCTCGCCAGCGGAGCAGGGAGCTCCTCCGGAACGCTGGAGGCCACGTACTTCCCATGGACCCATCCGCTCCGGCCGCCAGCCTCGACCCGGAGCCAGACGCCGCGCCGATCGACGATCCGAACCTCGGCGTTCCGCTCGAGCCGAAAGACGACACCATGCTCGGTGCCGGGACCGGAGCGAACGTTCAACGAGCTCGCCGTGACCTTGCCGGAGCTCGCCTCGTCGGCGACGGCGACCGTCGCGAAGAGGAGCAGCCCGAGGGCCAAGGCGAGAGCAGTGCGGAGAGGCGTCATCATCAGTCCTCGAAGGGGTCTCGAATCGGTCTAGCCAGCCAAGCCCGAAGCTCGTGCGAGCCCATCCCCCATCTCCCGACACCCCAGCAACTTCCATCACCAGGGGTCAGGTCCAGTATTTTTACTATTTGTCGGCGCCAAATGGTAAAAATACTGGACCTGACCCCGGGGGGGGGAAGTGGCTGGGGGGTTGGGACTTGCGTTGGTGGTCCGATGTGGATCACCTCTTGGGGTGAGCGATCTCCTGGTCATCTTCGATTGCGATGGGGTGCTCGTCGACTCCGAGCGGATCTCGCATGCCTGCCTGGCCGCGAGCGCGGCCGAGGTCGGGCTCCACGTCGAGCACGCCGAGGCGATCGTGCTCTTCAAGGGCCGGAGCATGGCCGACTGCGTGGCGATCATCGAGGCGCGGATCGGGGGGTCGGTTCCCGAGGACTTCGTCGCCCGCTTCCGGGCGCGGAGCTACGAGGCGTTCCGGCGCGAGATCACTCCGGTCGCCGGCGTCGTCGACGCCCTCGACCGGATCCCGCTGCCGTCGTGCGTCGCGAGCAGCGGTCCGCACGACAAGATCGAGCTCACGTTGACGACGTGCGGCCTGATCGACCGCTTCCGCGGCCGGATCTTCAGCGCCTACGACGTCGGCCGGTTCAAGCCCGAGCCCGACGTCTTCCTCCACGCCGCCGCGACCCTCGGCGTCGATCCGAGCCGCTGCGTCGTCGTCGAGGACAGCGCGCTCGGCGTGCAGGCGGCGCTCGCCGCGGGGATGACCGCCTTCGGATTCGCCGATCTCTCCCCACCCGAGTCGCTCGAGGCGGCCGGCGCGCGGGTCTTCGGCGACATGGCGGAGCTGCCCGACCTCGTCGAGGCCTGGGCGCGCTAGCCCCCGAACTCAGTCCCGGATGAAGCCGTGGTGGCGGCCGAGCCAGTAGGGGAGGAGGAAGCTCGCTCCGTCCGCGAGCTTCTGCCCGCGGCCGCCCTGGTCGAGCCGCCACGGGTCGTGGTTCCAGTGTTCGACGAAGCGCTCGTCGATCGGCAGCACCCGCCCGTCGCGGAGGCTCCCGACCGGCCGCTCCTCGCCCGGCCGCGCCGACGGCGGCAGGGGGACGATGTCGAGGCGATGCGAGTTCTTCACCGGCCAGTCGATCCGATCGAGCGGATAGCGCCGGAGCGTGTCGACGCTCTCCTCGAGCCAGTCGCCCTGTGGTGAGAGGTCGAGCCGGCCCCACGCGTCGCGCCACTCGGCCTCGCGGCAGGCGCCGGCGTAGAGGAAGTCGAAGAGCGGGTTCCGTTCGGGCCGCTCGCGCAGCCAGTAGCGGTGGAACGCGTAGGACCACATCCGCCGGCGCGCCGGGTCGGTCTCGAAGACGCACAGGTCGTAGAGCCCCATGAACGCCATCTCGTCGTCGCTCTGGTTGCCCGACCCCGGCCCCGACTGCGCCTTCGGGTAGAGGACGTTCAGGGCGTAGCCGTGCTCATCGATGAGCCGGTCGGCCTCGCGCCGGTAGCGCGCATCGCCGGTGACGTGGGCCGCGATCGCTAGGTAGCTCAGGATGCTGAGCGAGTTCAGCCCCCGCTCCTCCCACCAGTCGGGATCGTGGTTGAGGAGATGCGGCCCGTAGTTCGCCCAGCGGGTCGGCTTGCCGTCGTGGTCGATCAGGCTGAACCGATTCGCGATCAGGTGGTCGGTGATGGCGCGGACGACGTCGGCGACCTCGCGCTTCTCGGCGGGCGTCTCGGCGACGAGGTCGTGGTAGCGGGCGTAGAAGAAGAAGTGGCCGTCGAGCTCGTCGCTGCTCGTGTCGGCCTTCCAGAACCAGCGGCCGTCCGCGCTCGTCGGCCAGCGCGGGTCGATCACTTTCCAGAGGGCGTCCTCCTCCTCCCTCTTGCGGCGGTCGCGCTCGAGGCGGCCGGCGTTCGGATCGGGGCCGTCGGTCGGCAGGATCGTGCGGGCGACGAAACCCGACGGCGCGGGGTGGCTCCCGCCCTGCGTGACGGTGCCCAGGAACCGCAGCGCCTCGAACACGGCCCGGGCGCGGCGCTTCGCCGCGGGGTCGCGCGTCGCCGCGTAGGCGAAGCACTCGCCGGCCCCGTACATGGCCGTCCAGAGCCCGTCGTTGTCGCTGTCGCCGTTGCGCCACCAGGTGAGGTCGCCGGGCGCGCGGAGACGGGCGGCCCCGACGAACCCGTACGGGGTGCGCCGGTGGCGTCGGTCGATCGCCGCCTCGAACCGCCGCGCCTTCTCGGCGAGCGTCATCGGGACGAGCGCGATCCGGGAGACGCCCGTCGACGTCGCGAGGACGACGTCGCCGTCGTCGCCCGCGGGCGCGATGGAGCCGACGCGGTCATCGGGGAGCCAGCGAGGGCCCTGGCGATACTCCCACGAGCGCCCGTCGAACCGGATCGCGCCGATCCGCGTCCCGAGCCAGAGCGCCCGGTCGGCCGCGAACGTGGCGGCGGTGAAGTCGGCGTAGGGGATCGCGCCCTCGGCGACGCCGAAGAGGCGCCAGGCGCCGTCGTGATCGCGGATCCCGACGCCCTGCGGGCTCGCGAACGCGAGCCGGGACCGGGCGTCCCACGCGACCGCGCGAACGTCGTCGGGCGCCCAGCGACGCACGCCGTCGCGGGGGAGGACGCGACGCCACGCCGGATCGCCCGCCTCGCGGACGAACAGGCCGACCCGCGCGGCGACCGCGATCGCCCCCGACGGCGCCACCGCGACGCTCCGGACGATCCGGACGCCCCCGGCGAGGAGCCCGTCGAGACCCGCGTCGCGCCGGACGGCGCCGTCCCCGTCCACCTCGTAGAGCCCGCGATCCGTGGCGAGCCAGAGCGCTCCGTCGCGCGCGGCGAGCCCCGAGACGGCGCCGGCGCTCGGCGGCACGGTGGCGACGCGCTCGATGCGCCCGCGCGGGTCGACCCGGATCAGGGCGCCGTCCGCGACCGCGACGATCGCGGCGTCGAGCGCGACGAGCGCCTCGACCGGCCCCACCCCCTCGACCGGCTCGAAGCGATCGCCGCGGAGCCTGGCGAGCCCGCCCACGGCGCCGACCCAGAGCTCTCCGCCCGGCCCCGCCGCGACGGCGGTGACGGGCGCCCGGGGCAGTCCGTGATCCGCGCCCCATCGGGTCGCGACCTGCTGCCGGAACGTCCCGACTTCGACGCCGGGAGGATCGTCTGCCGCCGAGTCACCGACGGCGGCGAGGGGGAGCGCCGCGGTGGCGGCGAAGACGAGGGAGAGGGGCCGGAATCGGGTCACGAGAGCCTCCTGAGCGGCGATCCTCCCCCTCGCCCGAGCGCCCGTCAACCCGTCGACCGGTCCTTGGAACTCCCACGCCGCCGCTGCTATCCTTCGCGTTCGTGGATCGCAGAACCCATCCAGAGGAGTCATACCATGACCCGCACGCTTTCGACGCCTTCCCTCGTCGTCCTCCTCGCGCTCATCGCCCCCGTCGGCCTCGGCTGCCCCGCCGCCGGCGAGGAGACGACCGGCGAAGGCTCCGCCGGCACGGCCACCGATGACGCCGGCGCCGCCCCCGACGCGGCGGCCGAGGGCGCGTCCGCGGGTGACGATGGCGACACCGACGGCGACGGCGACGGAGTCGTCGAAGGCGCCACGAAGGCCGCCGTCGATGCGAGCGACGCGGCCGCGGACGCCGCGACCGACGCGGCCGGGAAGGCGACCGACGCGGCCGACGAGGCCGTGGATACGGCGCGCGAGGCGACCGGCGGCGCGGCCGACGAGGCGCTCGACGACGCCGCGAAGGCCGTCGACGACGCGAAGAAGGCGACCTCCGACGCCCGCGACGACGCCAAGAAGGCGGTCGACGACGCGAAGAAGGACCTCGAGAAGGCGTTCGGCAGCTGACGGGGCGGGGCGAGCTCGGTTGGGCAACGCGAGACGTCACACCGGCCGCGATGACGGCGGCCCGGTCTTCAACTTCCGGACGGGGCGAGGCCTCGAGGGACGCTACGTCCTCGGCGAGTGCATCGGCTACGGCTTCGAGGGCGAGGTCTATCGCCTGAGAGAGACGGCGACCAAGATCGACCTCGTCGTCAAGTTCTACTACCCCGACGTCCTCGACCCGCGTCGCTCCGTCACCGTCGCCCGCCGGCTCCACCGGCTGCGCCACTGCGACATCGTCCTCCAGTACCACCATCACGGGGAGATCACCTGGCGACGGCAGCGGGTCCCCTACATGGTCAGCGAGCTCGCCCAGGGCCGGATCCTCTACGAGCTCCTGGCGGAGAAGCCGAACCAGCGGTTCGATCCGTTCGAGGCGCTCCACGTGATCGCCGCGATCACCGCCGGCGTCGCGGAGATCCACGCCCTAGGCCTCTACCACGGCGACATCCACGGCGACAACGTGCTCCTCGAACAGGTCGGGATCAACTACCGCCCCAAGCTGATCGACCCGTTCACCGCGCCGCAGGCGAGCAAGGCGCGCCGCCTCAAGGGCGATGTCGTCGACCTTGCGTACCTCCTCTACGAGCTGGTCGGCGGCCCGAAGGGCTATCCCCAGAGCCCGCGCCTCGTGAAGGAGATCGTTTGCGGTCGCCGGGTCGACACGATCTGCCGCAAGTTCCCGAGCGCCCGACGGCTGAGAGACTTCATCGCCACCTACGGCTGGTGACGCGTCCGTCCGGGCGTGCCGCAGCGGCCGTCTAGCCGGATGGACGGATGATCGGCTTCGCCGATCGTTTCCTCACGCAGAGAGCGCAGAAGCCGATCACTCCGACTCCCCGAGCTCGTCGGTCCACACCCGAAATCCGGTCAGGGTGTTCTCGCCGAAGGTGTGGGTGAGCGGGACGTCGGCGGCATCTCGCCCGCGACCGACCAGGAGGCGGCCAATGCGCGGCACGTTGTTCCGCGGGTCGAAGACGTGCCATCGCCCTCCGAGGTAGACCTCCATCCAGGCGGCGAAGTCCATCGGCGCCCGCGGCGGCGGGAGGTCACAGTCGCTGATGTAGCCGGTGCAGTATCGAGCGGGGATGTTCAAGCAGCGACAGAAGGCGATCGCGAGGTGGGCGAAGTCACGACACACGCCTACCCGCTCGTCGTACGCCTCGAACGCCGTCCTCGTCGCCCGCGAGTGCTCGTAGCCGAACGTCAGGTGCCCGTGGACGAAGTCGCAGACCGCGGCCACCCGCGACCAGCCGAGCGGCGTCGCGCCGAACAGCCGCCACGCCTCGTCCGAGAGTCGATCGGTCTCGCAGTAGCGGCTCGGGAGGAGGAATTGCAGCGTCTCGGCCGGGAGGCTCTCGACCGTCTCCTGAATGACCATCGGCGATGAGGGATCCGGCTCGGGGTCGAGTCGGATCACTCCGTCCGTCCCGAGCACGAACTCGCCGGCGGGGGCGACCAGCCGGAAGCACCAGTTGCCGAAGACGTCGCGATGGCTCTCGGTCGGAACGCCGGGCTCGGTCGCGAGGTGATCGGGCCGCTCGAGGCTCGCGACGCGCGAGTAGTGGATGTTGAGCATGACGATCATCGGCGTCGGCGCCGGGAGCTGATAACGGAGCTCGCAACCGAATCGAATGCGCACGGAGTCCTCCTCCCGCGGGGGCTCGTCTCGCCCCCCGCACGTCGTTCGTTACACGCGGCCCGGAGCCGCGGGCCGCATCTGATACTTGGTGGCGAGCGCGTCGACCTCGGCGGTGCTCACCCGCGTGTACTCGGTGAGCCGTCCGGCGTCGAACAGCTTCACGCTCCACGTCTGCCCGCCGTCTTCACTCCTGGCCTCGATGCTCTTCTTGTCACCACGGTATTTCTTGAACACGGCGCGACTCCTCGGGTGCTCGGAGGCACCGGGCCTCCGCGGGGAAAACGACCGAAGCGGAAGACGCACGACCGCTCGCCCGCCGTGGTCGCGGAGACGCGAGGTCGGGGAGAGGACGACGTTCCCGTTCAGGGAGAGATGAGGGACGAGCTAGGAAGGTGGGTTGCTCGTCCGCCGGGCGGCCCCCCGACGCCTCCGATCGCAGGCGCCTGGTGCGGGGGCCGAGAGGCCTTCTTCCATCACACCCCGATGATAGGCGATTCGGGGTCCGACCACCACGCGCGGGACGGTCGCGCGCCCGGCGAACGCTCGGTTACCGTGAGGTCATGAGTGATGAGCACTGTCGAGCCCGGCGCGAGGCGATCGTGCGCGAGCACATGGCGAGTGAGGACGAGCACCGCTTCGAGGACACCCTGAAGACGTTCTCGCACCCCCGATACGAGGTCGTGCCGACCGGCGAGGTCATCGACGGCGAGGACGCTCTGCGGGCCTTCTACGACGAGTCGCATCGCGCCTTCCCGGACTTCCACTTCGAGAACACGAACCTGCGGCACCTCGATGACGCGGTGGTCGTCGAGACCGACTTCGTCGGGACCCACCGCGGCCCCTGGCGCGGACTCCCGGCGACCGGGCGGTCGGTCCGCTATCGGATGTGCAACATCTTCGAGTTCCAGGGCGAGGACCTGGTCTGCGAGCGCCTCCACTTCGACCTGCTGACGGTCCTCAAGCAGATCGGCATCGCGCGTGACCCCACGACCCTCGCCGGGCGGCTCATGACGTTCATGAATCACCCGCTCGTGGTGACCGGCGCGTTCGCCCGCTCCGCCCTGAGGCCCTCGCGCGACCCGCAGCGACCACCGGAGGGGTGACGAGAGCTCGAGCCGCTTGACGTCCCCCGCCGACTCGCTACCGTCGGTCTCACCCGAGGCCCGCGGACCGCCGTCCGCACGGAGGACCCCATGCGCAAGCTCATCGCGACGATCACTCTCGCCCTCGTTCTGATCCCCGCCGCCGCGTCCCGGGCAGGCCCCGACGACGAGCGCCTCGAGAGCTGGCCCCAGTTCCGCGGCCCGACTGCCGACGGATGCGCCGCCGAAGCGAGCCCGCCGACGACCTGGAGCGAGCGCAAGAACGTCCGGTGGAAGGTCGAGATCCCCGGCCGCGGCCTGTCGACGCCGATCGTGTGGGGCGACCGGATCTTCGTCCTCAGCGCGATCGCGACCGGCGCCGACCCGCTCTCGCCCAGCCAGCCGTTCGAGTTCGTCGTCGTGTGCCTCGACCGGAAGACCGGCAAGACGATCTGGCGGCGCGTCGCCGTCGAGGTGACCCCGCTCGAGGGGATCCACAAGACGGCGTCCTACGCGACGCCGACGCCCGTCACCGATGGGAAGCACGTCTACGCCTCGTTCGGCTCGCGCGGGATCTTCTGCTTCGACCTCGACGGGAATCCGAAGTGGAAGCGCGACCTCGGCGACAAGACGATCCGGCGCCGCTTCGGCGAGGGAACCTCGATCGTCCTCCACGGCGACGCGCTCGTGCAGCTCTGGGACCACGAGGGGCAGTCCTCGATCCACTGCCTCGACGCCGCGACCGGCGAGAGCCGGTGGAGCGTCGACCGCACCGAGGCCACGACCTGGAACACGCCGCTCATCGTCGAGCACGAGGGCGTCACCCAGGTGATCGCGAACGGCCGGAGAGTCCGGAGCTACGACCTCGCGACCGGGAAGGTCCTCTGGGAGCTCGGCGGCGAGAAGCGGCGTAACCCGATCCCGGCGCCGGTCACCCGGGACGGCGTCGTCTACCTGGCGACGGGCGCGAAGGGCGCCGCCGTCACGGCCATCCCGCTGAGCGCCCGCGGCAAGCTCACCGCCCGCGACGCTCTCTGGCAGGGAGGCGCCGCCGGCCCCGAGCTCGCCTCCCCGCTCCTCTACGGCGACAAGCTCTACCTCACCAAGGACCGGACCTCGACCCTCTCGGTCCTCGACATCGCGACCGGCAAGGCTCACTACGAGGGCGCCCGCGTCCCCGGCGTGAAGTCGATGTACGCCTCGCTCGCCGGCGGCGGCGGCAAGGTGTTCATCACCGGCCGGAGCGGCACGACGGTCGTCGTCGAGCACGGAACGAGCTTCAAGATCCTCGCCACGAACACGCTCGGCGAGCCGATCGACAGCTCGCCCGTCCTCGTCGGCGACGAGCTCTTCCTCCGCGGACGCCGGCATCTCTACTGCATCTCGGAGGGCGCCGGCGCAGGCAAGGCGCGGCCGCGGGTGAGCGGCCCCTACTAACGGGCGCTCGCCGGCCGACATGGCTCCCCGCCGCGTCCTGATGCCGCTCCCCGATCGGGACTTCGACGTCACCGAGACGGCCGTCCCGTGGAGGCTCCTCACGGACGCGGGCTGCGAGGTCGTCTTCGCCACCGAGGCCGGCGGTGAGCCGCCCGAGTGCGACCCGCTCCTCCTGACGGGCGTGCTCTTCGGCCAGCTCGGCGCCGAGCCCGAGCCGCGCGCCTTCTACGCGGAGATGGAGCAGGCGCCGGCGTTCCGGGCGCCGATCGCCTGGAGCGCGATCGAGCCCGACGCCTTCGACGGGCTCGTCCTCCCGGGTGGCCACGCGCCGGGGATGCGCCAGTATCTCGGGAGCGAGCTGCTCCAGGAGAGGGTCGCCGCGTTCTGGAAGACGGGGAAGCCCGTCGGCGCGATCTGCCACGGCGTCCTCGTCGCGGCGCGGGCGCGCGACCCGGGGACCGACCGGAGCATCCTCGCCGAGCGCCGGACGACCTGCCTGCCGAAGTACATGGAGCGGAGCGCGTACCTCCTGACGTTCTGGAAGCTCGGGCGCTACTACCGCACCTACCCCGCGTACGTCGAGGACGAGGTTCGCGGAAACCTCGCCGACCCGAAGACGCAGTTCGTCCGAGGCAAGCGAACGCTCACGCGGCGCGGAACCGCGACCGACGACCGCGGGACGGTCGTCGTGCGCGACGGCTCGTACGTCAGCGCGCGCTGGCCGGGCGATGCCTACGCGTTCACCCGGACGTTCCTCGACGTGCTCGAGGGCGTCAGCACGCCATCCCCATCGACGACGAGGAGCCTGCCATGACCGCCGTCCGCGACCGCGTCTCCCTCGAGGAGTGGAAGGTCCGGGTCGACCTGGCCGCCGCCTACCGCCTGGTCGCCCACTTCGGCTGGGACGACCTGATCTTCACCCACATCTCCGCGCGCGTCCCCGGGCCCGACCACCACTTCCTGATCAACCCCTACGGGATGCTGTTCGACGAGATCACGGCGTCGAGCCTGGTGAAGATCGACCTCGAGGGTAACAAGATCGAGGAGAGCCCCTGGCCGGTGAACCCGGCCGGCTTCACGATCCACAGCGCCATCCACGAGGTGCGCGAGGACGCCCACTGCGTCCTCCACCTCCACACGGTGGACGGGACGGCGGTCTCGTGCATGGAGGGCGGTCTCCTCCCTCTCAACCAGACGGCGATGGCGTGCTGCGAGCAGCTCGCCTACCACGAGTACGAGGGAATCGCCCTCGACCACGACGAGCGCCCGCGCCTCCAGAAGGACCTCGGCGACAAGAGCGCCATGCTCCTCTGGAACCACGGCACCCTCACCCTCGGCTCGACCGTCGGCGAGGCGTTCGCCCGGATGTACTTCCTCGAGCGCGCGTGCAGCATGCAGGTCCGCCTCATGGCCGGGCCCGGCATCCATCAGCCGCCCGAGGGCGTCGCGGCGAAGGTTGCCGCTCAGGTGGCCGTGCCGGAGTTCGGAAGCATCGTCATCGATCAGCTCGCGTGGCCGGCGCTCCGCAGGCAGCTCGACCGCAAGGACCCGTCCTACGGGGACTGATCGACCAGCGGCGCCGCCTCCCGGCGCGAGGGCTCGTCCGGAGCCGGCTCGGTCGGCAGCTCGACCGAGAAGATCGAACCGCGACCCGGCTCGCTCTTCACCCAGATGCGGCCCCGATGCCCTTCGACGATGCGCCGGACGATCGCCAGGCCGAGGCCGGTGCTCTTCTCGCCCGCGGTCGCCTTGACCGTGAGCTTGGCGAACGGAGTGAAGAGTCGCTCGATCTCGTCGGCCGGAATCCCCTGCCCCTGATCGACGACCCGCAGGATCACCGTCGACTCGCTCGCGATCAGGCTCACGTCGACGCGGGTGCCCCGGTGTGAGTATTTCACCGCGTTCGAGAGGAGGTTGGTGAGGACCTGCTCGATCTTCACGACGTCGAGCGCGAGGTCCGAAACCTCATCGCGCCGCGCAAAGCCGATCTCGATCCCCTTCTGATCTGCGAAGACACGGGCGAGCTCGACCGCGCGCTCGAGCAGCTCGGCGAGCGCGACGGGCTCGCGAGTGAGCTCGAGCTTGCCGCTCTCGACGGCCGAGAGATCGAGCAGGTCCTCCAGCAGCCGGAGCATCGAGTCGCTGCTCGATGCGATCTTCGCGACGAATTTCCGGTGCTGAGCGGATAGGCCCGAGGAGTCGTCGAGGAGGAAGGCGCTGTAACCCTTGATCACGCTCAGGGGGTTTCGCAGGTCGTGCGCCGCCAAGTGGTCGTCTCGGGCAGCAGGCTCGACAGACGGCTCCGGGCCGCGCCCAGGAGCGCGGAGACGCGGCGCGCATCGTCACCCGAGAGATGCTCGCCGAGACCCTCCTCGAGACACTCGAGGCTCTCGATCAGATGTTCCTCGCCGATCCCGCGCTCCGCGAGGACGCTTCGGCCCCAGTCGACGTAGTCGAGGAAGATCTCCGAGCGCCCCAAGCCGAGCGCTTCGGCGAGGTAGGTGAGGTGGTGGCGAACGTCCTCGAGGCAGTGGCGCCGACCGGCCTCTCCCGACCTCGATGCGAGCTCCGGCATCCGCCGGTAGTGAAGCTCGACGGCGCGCTCCGCGATGCCGTCGGCGAGCCGCTCGATCCTCTCCGCCAGCTCCGACCGCCCGGCTCGGTTCATCTCAGGAGCTCACGTGGTCGAAGAAGCGGAGCTCGGTCTCGCCTGGATCGAGCTTGAGGCCCTTGGGGATGCCCGAGTGCGATTCCTTGAACGTATGCCCCCCGTGCCAGCTCCGGAAGCTCGACTCGTCCTCCCAGAAGGTCAGGAGCCAGAACTCCGCCGAGCGCTCCCGCGGAGTGAGCACCTCCATCCGGATGAACCCATCGGCCCCGTCGACCTGGTGCGGACGAGCCCGGAACGCCTCCCTGACCTCGCTCTCCATCCCATTCTTCACGAGGAAGCGACTGATGGCGACGAACATGACCCGCCCTCTCGCTGAAGTCTAGGCCACCGAAGGGTCCAGCTCAACGGCCAGCCACCCGCCTCCGACCCGCCACGACCGGAGTGATCTCGAGATGTCACGACTGCTCGGCCGTCCGCGACGACGCCGGCGGCGGCGAGAACCACTTGTAGAGGGCCGGCAGCACGAGCAGCGTCAGGATCGTCGAGCTGACGAGGCCGCCGACGACGACCGTCGCGAGCGGCCGCTGCACCTCGCTCCCGATCCCGCTCGCGACCAGCAGCGGAATCAGCCCGAGCGCCGTCGTGACGGCCGTCATCAGGACGGGCCGGAGGCGCATGCACGCCCCCCGCACCGACGCGTCGTCGACCGCCGCGCCCTCCTCGACGAGCTGGTTGAGGTAGGTGACGAGGACCATCCCGTTCTCGAGCGCGATGCCGAAGAGCGCGATGAACCCGACCGACGCCGGGACCGAAAGGTTCTGCCCCGTGATCCACAAGCCGACGACGCCGCCGACGAGGGCGAGCGGGATGTTGAGCATGATCAGGAGCGCGCTCTTGATCGACCCGAAGCTGATCACCAGCATGAACCCGATCACCACGAGGGTGATCGGGACGACGATCGAGAGGCGACGGTTCGCCTCCTGCTGGAGCCGGAACTGGCCGCCCCAGGTGACGAGGTAACCCGCCGGCAGGTCGACCTGCTCGGCGATCACCCGCTTCCCCTCCTCGACGAAGCTGCCGATGTCCCGGTCGACCACGTTGCACTGCACCGTGATGAAGCGCTGGTTGTTCTCGCGCGTGATCTGGCGCGGCCCCACGATCTCGCCTATCTCGGCCAGCTCCTCGAGCGGAACCCGCTTGCCGTCGGGCGTCTCGATCACGATCTCGCGGATCGCCTCGGACGTGGCGCGCGCGCCGGGCGCGTAGCGCAGCAGGATGTCGAAGCGTCGGATCCCCTCGAACACCTGCCCCACGCTCGCCCCGCCGACGGCCACCCGGATGACCTCCTGGACGTCGGAGAGGTTGAGGCCGTAGCGAGCGACCGCATGGCGATCGGGCCGGATCAGGAGCTGCGGCGTGCCGCTCACCTGATCGACCTGGACGTCCGCCGCGCCCCGGATATCTCCGACGGCCGCGGCGATCTCGTCCGCCCCCTCCTTGAGTCGGTCGAGGTCCTCGCCGAAGACCTTGATCGCGAGCTCGGCCCGGACGCCCTCGAGGAGCTCGTCGACGGTCATCTCGATCGGCTGGGTGAGGTTGATCTGGACGCCGGGGACGTCGCCGAGCTCCTCCCGGATGATCTCCTCGACGACCCCCTGATCGCCCTGCCGGCGCCACTCGCTCATCGGCCGGAGGAGGACGAACATCTCGGCCGAGTTGATCGGATCGGCGTGGGCGCCGACCTCGCCCCGGCCGATGCGGGTGACGACCTCGCGCACCTCGGCGATCCGCATCAGCCGCCGCTCGACGATCATCGTCGTCCGCTTGCTCTCCGCGAGCGAGATCGACGGCGCCATCGTCAGGCGGACGACGACCGTCCCCTCCTTGAGCGAGGGGGTGAACTCCGAGCCGAGGAGCGGGAACACCGCGCCGCCCACGACGAGCAGCCCGACCGCCACCGCGACGGCCAGCGGTCGGCGCCGGACGAAGAAGGTCACGAGGGGGCGGTAGGGCTTGAGGAGCGCCCTCACGACCAGCGGCGCGCGCGACTCCCCCTCGCGGATCGGCCGCTTCGGCCGCCGCATCAGGGCGAAGCACAGGGCGGGCGCCTGGAGGAGGGCGAAGAGGAGCGAGCCCCCCATCGCGAGGGCGATCGTGTAGGCGAGCGGACGGAACGTCTTGCCCTCCACGCCCTGGAGGGTGAAGAGGGGCAGGAACACGACGATGATGATGGCGATCGCGAAGACGATCGGGCGCCCCACCTCGCGGCCGGCGCGGCCGATCGTGACCAGCCGGCGCTCGCCCTCGGGCGCCCAGCGAAGGGCTCGGTCGACGTTCTCGACCATCACGATCGTCCCGTCGACCATCATCCCGATCGCGATCGCGAGCCCGCCGAGCGACATCAGGTTGGCCGAGATCCCGAGGTAGCCCATCAGGGTGAACGCGAACAGGATCGAGAACGGCACGGCCGTCGCGACGACCACGCTCGCGCGGAAGCCGCCCATGAACACGAGGAGGATGACGACGACGAGGACGATCCCCTGGATGAGGGCGGCCGTCACCGTGCCGACCGACGCGTCCACGATCTCCTTCTGCCGGTAGTAGGGGACGATCCGGAGGCCGGTGGGGAGGATCGCGTTGATCTCGTCGATCTTCTCCTCGACCCGCTCGATCACGGTCGATGCGTTGGTCCCGTAGAGCTTGATGACCATCCCGGCGACGACCTCGTCGGTCCCGTTCCGGGTCTGGAGCCCGCGCCGAACGGCCCCGCCGACCTCGATCGAGGCGACGTCCCGCAGGAACACGGGCCGCCCGTCGTCGGTCTTGATGACGATCTCCTCGAGGTCGGAGACGCCGCTGGCGAGGCCGACCGAGCGGACGATCAGCTCCTCCCCGTTCCGCTCGATGAACTGCGCGCCGACGTTGCGGTTGTTCCCCTCGATCCGCTCGCTCAGGTCGGCGAGGGTGACGTCGTAGCGCAGCAGGGCGTCGGGGCGCGCGACCACGTGGAACTGCTTCTCGAAGCCTCCGATCCCGAGCACCTCGGTGACGCCCGGAACGGTCTGCAGGTGGAACTTCACGATCCAGTCGTGGGTCGTCCGCAGCTCCTCGAGCGAGTAGGTGCCGCTCTCGTCCTTCAGGTAGTAGAAGAGGACCAGCCCCATACCCGTCGAGATCGGCCCCATCTCCGGCTCGCCGAAGCCGCCCGGGATCTGCTCGCGCGCCTCCTGCAGGCGCTCGTTGACGAGCTGCCGGCAGAAGTAGATGTCCATCCCGTCCTCGAAGTAGACGTTCACCACCGAGAGCCCGAAGTTGGAGACGCTCCGGACCTTCTCGACGCCCGGCAGGCCGGTCATCGACGCCTCGACCGGGTAGGTCACGTACTTCTCGACCTCCTCGGGCGCCAGCCCCTCGGTCGTCGTGAACACCTGGACGAGATTCGGCGACACGTCGGGGAAGGCGTCGACGGGGAGGCGGGTGTAGCTCCACGCGCCGGCGACCATGACCAGCAGCGCCACGACGCCCATGAGGAGGCGGTTGCCGAGCGCGAAGTCGAGGATGCGTTCGATCATGTCAGTGCGCGTGCCCGTGGCCGAACGACCCCTTGCCGAGCTCCGCCTTGAGGGTGAACGCGTTCTTCGCGACGTAGCGCTCGCCCGCCGCGAGCCCCGAGACGACCTCGAGCGACTCCACGTCGGCCCGCCCGACCTCGATCGGTCGCGGCTCGAACTGGCCGTCCTCCTCGACGAACACGACCGTCTTGCCATCGAGGGTCTGGACCGCCGACCTCGGGACGATGACGGCCGCGTCGACGTGCGACAGCTCGACCGTGCCGGTCACGAACATCCCCGGACGCCAGGTCCCCCTGGCGTTGTCGAGGACGACGCGGGCGGTCGCCGTCCGGGTCGACTCGGCCACGATCGGGCTGACGTAGTCGATCTTCGCTCGAGCCACCTCGCCGCCCTGCTCGGCGCGGACGTCCACCTCCTGGCCCGACCGAACGGTGGCGAGATCCTTCTGGTAGACGGTGAGGTGGACCCAGACGGCGCGGAGGTCGGCGATCGTGAACGCCTCGGTCTCGTCGTCCACCCGCTCACCCAGGCTGACGTGCTTGGCGATCACCGTGCCGGCGAACGCCGACCGGATCGAGTAGCGCGTGTGGCTCTCCTCTGGCTCCTCCTCGGCCGTGAGAGCCGTCACCTCGCCGTCGGGAAGACCGAGGACGTGGAGGCGGTGGCGCGCGGCGCGGACCGCGAGCTCGGCGAGCTTCACGCTGCGGTCCGCCTGGAGGAGCGACCGCTTGATGGCGAAGGCGATGCTGTCGCGCTCCGCCGCGTAGTGGGCCTGAGCCTTGGCGAGGGCGCTCTCCGCCGTCAGGAGCTCCACCTCGCTCCCGATCTTCTTCTCGAAGAGCGTTTGCTCCCGGTCGCGCGTCTGCATGGCGAAGACGAGCTCCGCCCGGGCCGAGAGGAGGAGGCTCCGGTTCGCGCCCATCTCGCCCTCGGGCACGTCGCTCGCGAGGTCGGTCGTCGCCTCGGGCTTCGTCGCGAGGGCATCGAGGAGCGCGCGCGTGTTGTCGTGGACCGCTCGGGCTCGATCGAGGTCGGTCCGGGCGAGCTCGAGATGTTGAAGCTTGGCGAGATACTCGACGATCGCCACCCCGAGCTCGGCGCTCTCGACGGTCGCGAGCGGCTCATCGGCCTCCACGACGTCGCCGATGTTCTTCTGGACCGCCGTGGCGATGCCGCTGGCCCGCGGGACGATGTGCGCGACCCGGTCGGCGTCGAGAACGACCTCGCCCGGCAGCGTGACCGAGACGTGGAGCTCGCCGGGTCCGGCGACGGCGACCTCGAGGCCGAACTCACGCCGCTCGGCATCGCTCAGCCGGACGTGGCGATCCTGATCCTCGTCGTCGTGCCCCTCGTGTCCTCCATGGTCGTCGTGGTCGTCGTGGTCGTCGTGGTCGTGGCCGTCCTGCGCCCGCGCGACCTCGGGCCCCGCGAGCCACCCCCCCGGCGTGAGGACGAGGAGCAGCGCGGCGATCGAGGCGAGCGCGATCGTCGCCACGGCGAGGAACGTCTTGCTCTCAGTCACTCTCATCATCGTCGTCCTTCTCTTCTCGATCGGGCGCGTCCGCCTCGGGCAGAAGCGGCGCGGCGACGAGGCCTTCGACCTCGGCGACGGACTCGTGATAGCTCGAGAGGGCATCGACGTACTGCCCTCTCACCTCGAACAACGTGCGCTGCGCGTCGAGCACGTCCAGGTAGCCGACCTTGCCGCGCTCGTAGGCTTCGCGAGATGCGTCGAACGCGCGACGCGCGGCGGGGAGGACCTCATCGCGGAGGCTCGTGGCCTCCTCGAACGCGGCGACCAGCTCGTAGTAGGCCATCGCGAGCGCCGCCCGCAGCGAGACGACGGCCGCGCGACGCTGCTCTCGAGCCCGCGCGACCTCGTGCTTCGCCGCCTCGACGCCGCCCTGGTTGCGGTCGAAGAACGGAAGGTCGATCGAGAGACCGGCGATGAAGGCCCAGTCGTCGGTCTCCTCGAATCGTGAGAGGCCGCCGCTCGCCGTGAGGTCGGGCCACGCGGCGCTCTCCTCGCGAGCGAGCGCGGCGAGCCGGTGGGCGGTCTCCGCCTCCCACCGGGCGATCCTCGGGCTCTGCGACGCCGTCTCGGTCAGGCGCGCCAGAGCCGGCGGCGCGACCAGCCGCTCGAGGTCGCCCTCGACGGCCGCGACCTCGTCGACCCCGCCGCCCCAGCGCGCCGCGAGCTGACTTCGCGCCGCGAGGAGCGATCGCTCCGCCCTGGCGCGCGCGATCCGGGTCGCCGCGAGGGCGACGCCCGATCGGTTCTCCTCGAGAGGCGAGACCTTTCCGGCCGCGACGCGCTCCCGGATCACCTCGAACACCTGCTCGGCCAGCTCGAGCGACTCCTCGGCGAGGGCGAGGCGTCGCTGCGCGGCGACGGCGCGGACGAACGCCATCGCGGTCGCGGCCAGCACCTCGAGCCGCGTCGCCTCGAAGTCCCACCCGGCCAGGTCCCGCTCGAGCTCGGCCACCCGGGCCCCCGCCCCGATCTTGCCGCCGAGAGGGATGACCTGGCTCATCACGACGGTCGTCTCGGCGGAGTCGAAGGCGGCGCGGTCGTCCGACCCGCCGAACTCCTCCACCTCGACCTCGAGCTCCGGGTTCGGCAGAAGGCCCGCCTGGAGCAGCTCGCCCTCGCGAACGCGCACCTGCCAGGAGGCCACCGCGAGCTCGGGGTTGCCGAGCAGTGCGAGCGCGAGGGCCTCCCGGAGGCCGAGCGGACCCGCGTCGGCCGGACGCCGCACGGGCTCCGGAGCATCGGCCGACGCGGAGGGACGAGACACGGGCAGCTCTCGCCCGAGCGGTCGCCGCTCCGCCCAGCCGGCGTCCCGCGGCGGCGCGGCGCACCCCACGGGCGCGCCTACGGCGACCAGGGCCGCGAGGGCGGCGGTCAGAGTTCCTCGCCGATGCAACTCGGTGTCCTCCGAAGGCCGGGCGTCACGATCGCGACGCCGCGCCACGACACGGCTCTCCCTCGGCTCGCAGAGGCGGAGACGGACTCCGGGCGTCCGCGAGGGTCGAGAGGGCCAGACCGGGGTCGAGCGACCCCGCCGTGGTCAGGCTTTCGGAGGGTGCTCGATCGCGCGCGAGGCGCCGCTGAGGAGTGCGTCGGCGAGCTCGTGAACGACACCCGTCAGCACGTCGGTACCGGCGAGGACACGAGGAGAGGCCGGGTCGACGAGGTGATGACCGGAGCAGCCATGCGAGCAATGCGTCGGGCTGCTGCACGGCGCGCCAGGCGCGTCGTGATCGTGATGGCCGGCAGGTGGGTCGACCTCGGTGCAGAGCTCCTGCTGATGCCGATCGTGATCATCGGCCGGTCCGGCGGGATCGTGGTGAACGCGGACGGTCGCGATGAGGATCGCCATGACCAGCAGGAGAGGAACGAATCGCACGATCGAGGCCACGAGTCGAACATAGCCGTCGGACCGACGCCGCGCAAACCAGCCCTCCCTCGGCCAGCCAGCCGGTCGACTACTCGCCCTTCCTCACCGGCTCGCGCGGGGGCCTGCGCTCGGGCAGGTAGCGAGCGTTCACCGACTTCTTCCACACCGCGAGCCGAGCCTGGAGCAGCGCGAGCTTCTCCGGCTCGGAGGCCGCCAGGTCGTTCCGCTCGCCTGGATCCGCCTCCAGGTCGTAGAGCTCGAACCTCTCCTCGGTGGGGGACTCGACGCGTTGGTGAACCGCATCCCCTCCTTCGCGAGCGCGTCGATGTGGGGCGTCTCGTAGAAGGAGCTACCGTGGCAGCCGAGATCCTGCCGCCCGAGGTCGTCGACCAGGACGAAGACGATGTTCGGCCGGCGGGGGGGGGGCTCGCCTCCTCGGAGGCCGGCGTCGCCTCGCAGGACGTGACGACCGCGGCGAGAACGAGCAGCAATCCGAGAAGAGACCATCGCATCGACCACCGCCTCCGGTCGAGCACCCGGATCGCGACACGGTCGAGCAAGCGGAGGGCGCGAGGCCGTCGGCGTCAGCGGGCGCCCTGGCGACCGATCCGGGGGTCGCCCCGGAACGCGGCGCCGCTCCCGAGATACGGAGCGAAGACGGCGGCGCGGCCCCGCACGGCGGCTCCGAGGAGAGCGGTCGCGTACCGTCGGCAGATGTCGTGCTGCACGACGAGCGGGATCGTCGCGGCCTGGTCGCCGATGAGCGTGGCCGCCGAGTCCTTGTACTGGCTGTGGTTCCCGCCGGCGATCTCGAGGATCTGACTGCCGGCGCCGGCGCGGGCGAAGAGGCTCGCCTGGTCGGCGAACGGCGCGACGCCGTCGAGGCTCGCGCCGATCAGGAGGACGGGGACGGGCGCGTACACGCCGAGGTCGAGCGGCGGGTTTCCGTTCCGGCTGTCGACCGACGGCGGCCCGAAGGCGACGGCGGCCCGGATGCGGCCGCTCGCCAGCGCCTCGTCGGACGCCGCCCGGATGCTCGCGTCGCCGCCGCGGCTGTGCCCGACCGCGGCCGCGCTGGTCGCGTCCATCACGCCGAAGAGCGGGTCGGCGGGGTCGGCGGCGCGCGCCGCGAGGTGGTCGAGGGCGGCGCGGACGTCGTCCGCATCGCGCTGCACGTTCTCCTGCGCCGTCCCGAAGAGGTCGTTGTTCGGCGCCTGATCGACGGTGACCACGACGTACCCGAAGCTCGCGAGCCACTCGGTGATGAACGTCGCCGTCAGGTAGTCGATCCCCGCGGCGAGGATCGGCGGCTTGAAGCCGTGGGAGTAGACGACGACGGGGTAGGGGGCGAGCGAGCGATCGGGCGCGGCGGCCAGGCCGCCGGTCATCGCCGGGTAGTAGACGCGGACCTGCGGCTGATCGCCCGATGCGCCGGACATTCGCTCGTCCACGAGACCCACCGGGAAGGCGCCCGGGAGGTCGGGGTCGGCCAGGTTCCGGATCGTGACCGATCCGCCGGGCGCGGTCGTGGCGCTCGGGCCGGCGACGACCACCGCGAACGTGCCCGGCGCGACGCCGGCCGGGATGACGGCGTTCATCGTCGCGTCATCGATGACGCGCACGTCCCGGAGCGCGGTGCCCGCCGCGTCGGTGAGCGTCGCGGCGCTCGCGCCCGTGAGCCCCACGCCCGAGATCACGATCGGAGTCCCGACGTCGTTCCAGGCCACGCCCGGCGAGACGGTCCGGACCGAGGTCGTCGCGCCCGGGGGGGCGGGCGGCGGCGGAGCGGGCGGGGTGGGCGGCCCCGAGCTTCCGGGTGGGGACGGGGCCGGAGCGGCGGGCGCGGGGGCGGGGTTGGGCGACGTCGGGCTCGCGGCGGAGCCGACCGAGCCCCCCCGGCTCCCGGAGCTGCAGCCGACCGCGAGCCCGGCGATCGAGAGCGCCGCGGCGGCCCCCGCGGCGAGGGCGAACGAGCGAGTCTCCATGGTCCTCTCCCATCTCTCTCACGAGTCGAGGGGAGCAATCTACCGATCGTTCGATAATCTGTCAACGCGGCGCGGGCCGATCGCCGGCGACGTCAGCGCGCCACGCCTCGCGCCGCCAGGGCCTCACGCAACTCCTCCACCCGGCTTCGGTTGACGCCGAGGTCATTGCTGCCGAGGCGGGACGCCGAGCGGACCGCGATCACGCCCTCGTCCGGCCGGAGGTGGAGCTCGAGGTCGTCCACGAACCGGAAGATCAGGCTTCGGCACTCGACGTGGAGGTAGTCCTCCGTCCGGGTCACGACCTCCGTTCGAGAGAGGTCCGCGACCACGGCCGCCTCGGCCTCGCGCCACGCCCGCTCCGGCGCGACGATGAGGGTGAACGGCTCGATGAAGTGCTCCTCGTCGGTCGGGTCGGCGTCGCTCGAGACGCAGTTCGCCGACGACGGACAGGGCGGCAGGCGTCCTTCGCGGACGCCGAGGTCGTCGGGGCGCGTCCCCGCGCAGCCGGCGACCGCGAGGGTCAGCGCGACCGCGGCGAGCGCCGATCCGCTCCGAGCTCTCATCGGCGGCCCCTCACTCGGTCATCACGCGCCCGACGAGCGCCTTCACCGCGTGGTGCTTCTTGACGACGATCACCGTCCGCGGCGCCCGGCGCGCGATCTCCTCGGGGATGCTCCCGAAGAGCACCCGCGTCGAGAAGCTCTGGCCAGCGGCGCCGACGACGACCGCGTCGTGGCGATCGGACTCGTCGATGATCGCGGCGGAGACCGAGCCGTGGCGGAGGACCTGAACCCGCACGCTCTCGTCGTCCTCGAGGGGCGTCGTCTCGAGCATCCGCAGGCGGGCGCCCGCGAGGCGCGCCTCCTCGTTGGTGACTCGCTCACCGTGCTCGGCCCCCTCGGGGACGACGCCGCACAGGGTGATCGACCCGTCGAGCGACTTCGCGATGTCGGCCGCGTACTCCTCGGCGCGGATCGCGTGCTCGCCGCCGGCCGACGGCAGGAGGAGGCGGCGCGGCGGCTCCTCGCCCACGAACTTGACGAGGAGGAGATCGGTGCGAGCGTGGTTCACGACCGCGTCGGTCACCTCGCCGAGGATCTTCCGCGCCGTCGTGGTCCGCCCCTCCCAGCCGAGCACGATGAGATGGGCGTGGCGCTCACGCGAGGTCTCGAGGATCGCCCGCGCCACGTCGTGGCCGACCCGGACGAGGCTCGTCACCGGGATGCCATGCTCGAGGGCGCGCGCGCGGGCCACGTCGAGCACCTCGATCTCCCGGTCGACGAGGAGATCCTCGCGCGCGGGCGCGGTCTGATCCGGAACCGACACCACGCGAAGCGCGATGATCTCGCCCTGGCGCGGACCGGCGATCGCGGCGGCCAGGTCGATCAGCCGCTCCGCGGTCGCCGGGTTGGCAAGGGGCACGACCACCCGGAACCGCCCCTGGGTCATGGCCGCCCGCTCGAGCGCCACCCGCGACGGGCTGCCCGGCAACTCGGCCTCCTCCGGCGTGGTTCCCTTCCAGGCCAGGAAGCTGAGGAAGCCCATCCCGATCGCGGCGACGGCCAGGAGGATCGGCGCCCACTCCTCGATCTGGGTGAGGAGATACGCGTTGGCGAGGATGCCGAGGGCCGGGAGGACCGGCACGAAGGGCACGCGGAACGGGCGCTCGATGTCGGGGTAGAGGCGCCGGTGGAGGATCAACGCCACGTTGACGGCGATCAGCGCGATCAGGAGGACGCAGTTGGCGAAGTTCGCGAGGCGCTCGAGCTCGAGCATCAGGGCGAAGCCGCCGATCGTCGATCCGGTCAGGAGCAGCGCCACGACCGGGGTGCGAGTGCGGGCGTCGACCCGACCGATGTCAGGAGGGAGGTGGGCGAGATGGGCCATCGAGAGGGCGACGCGCGAGCCGGCCATGATCGATGCGTTCGACGCCGAGACCATCGAGAAGAGCGCCCCGCCCACGATCACCATCCCGCCGACCGACCCGAGGAAGGTCTTGGCCGCCGTCCCCATGGCGGCCTCGCTGTACTCGCTCAGCTGGGCCATCACCATCACCAGCACGACCGCGGAGTAGAGCAGGGTGACGAGGCCCATCGAGATGAAGATCGCCCGCGGGATCGTCTTGGTCGGCTCGGTCACCTCCCCCGCCGAGGCGGCGATCGCCGAGAACCCGAAGAACGTGATGAACACGAGCGCCGCGGTGCTGCCGATCTTGAGCAGGTCGGTGCTGAAGCGCTCGATCAGGACGTCGGTGTCGATGCCCGCGTGGAGGACGCCGCCCGCGATGAACCAGACGAGCAGGACGACCTTCCCGGCCGTGATCACGATCTGGAAGGTGCCGCTCTCCTTCGTGCCCTTCACGTTGAGCAGGGTCAGCCCGGCGAGCGCGACGAGGCCGGCGAGCATCTCGAGCCGAGTGTGATGCAGCGCCGGGACGAGGAACTCGTTGAAGTAGCTGGAGAGGCTGGCGACGTAGAACGCACACGACGAGGTGTAGCCGAGGAGCAGGCACCACCCGACCATGAACGCGAACGGCGGGGCGAACGTCTTCCGGGCGTAGAGATAACCCTCGCCGGACTCGGGGTAGATCGAGGTGAACTCGCAGTAGGTCAACGCGGTGAAGAGCGCCGCCACGGCCGCGAGGAGAAAGGCGGCGATCGCCGCCGAGCCGACGTTGCCGACGGCCAGGCCGGAGAGCGTGAAGATGCCGGCCGCGATCATCGTGCCGACCCCGATCGCGAGGGCCGACACCAGCCCGAGATCACGGGTCAGCTGGGTCTGGATCTCCGGTCGCCGGGCGCTGCTCTGGGGGAGCCTCCCGGAGACGCGAGGCAGATGGTCCTCGTTCACGCGACGGGTCTCGGTCCTCTCGAAGCGACGGTTCGCCGGGCGAGCGCTCGCCGCCCGGGGACCGAGCATGGGCGGAGGCGCGCACCGGCGCAAGCGCTCGGGGGACGCGTCCGCCCGGCCCGATCGCTTCCAGCGCGTCGGATGCGTCCCTCATCGCACGCGCCCGTTCGGCGTTCGGTGCCGACGGCTCACCGGCGTGACGATCAGTCCCCGCCCTGAATCTCCGCGATCCGCTTCCGGACGCGCTCCGCCGCGGCGGGATCGGTCGTCAGATCGAGGGCTCGCCCCAGGTCGGCGAGCGCGCCGGCCCGATCGCCCACGGTCGCGCGAACGTCCGCGCGACCGATCCACGCATTGGGCCGACCGGGGTCGACGCGGAGGGCCAGATCGTAGTCGGCGCGCGCCCCTCGGAGATCGCCGAGCGCGTGCCGCGAGAAGCCCCGGTTGCCGAGCGCCGAGGCGTGCGCCGGGTCGAGCTCGAGAGCCCGGGTCGCGTGCTCGATCGCCGCCTCGTGCTCACCGAGCGCGCCGAACACGGCGCCGAGGTTCGTGAGAGCCACGATCGAGCGAGGGGTGATCACGAGGGCCTTCTCGTAGTCGGCGATCGCTCGCCGCAGCTTTCCGGCTCGATGGAGGAGCCTCCCTCGCTCCAGCCACGCCCCGGCATCGGTCGGGTCGAGCTCGAGGGCGAGCGAGAAGCTCTTGAACGCCCCGTTCGCGTCGCCGCGGCGCGCGAGGAGCTCCCCCTCGACGCGACGTGCGAACGCGAGCCGGGGATCGAGCTCGATCGCGCGGGCGAGATCGGAGCTCGCCTCATCGAGTCGGCCGGCGACCCGGAGAGCATCCGCGCGGCGGGCCCACGCCTGCGCGCTGCGCGGTGCGAGCTGAACGGCACGGTCGAGGTCCTCGATCGCACCCTCCGGATCACGGGCCTGGAGCCGGAGTCTCCCACGGGCCAGCCACGCATCGGCGTTCTTCGGGGCGAGCCGGATCGACTCGTCCAGCTCGGCTCGCGCCGCGTCGAGGTCTCCGCCCGCCTTCAGGACCTCGGCGTTCCAGTAGCGAATCGGGGCCTCGCCCGGAGCGAGCTCCACGGCGCGTTCGAGGTCCACGCGCGCGCCCTCGAGCTCCCCCCGCAGCAGCCGGGCTCGACCGCGCACCACCCAGGCGGGTGCGTTCGACGGATCGAGCTCGATCGCGCGCGCCGCGTCGCTCCACGCCCCATCGAGGTCGCCGTGGATGATCCGCAGCTCCGCCCGGGTCCCACGAGCCTCGACCGACCGATCGTCGATCTCGATCGCCCGGGAGAGGTCGCCCAGGGCCGCGTCGACCTGCCCAGTCCTCGCCCGCGCCACGCCCCGATTCCTCCAGGCAATGACGGACGCGGGATTGATCTCGATCGCCCGGTCGTAGTCGCGGATCGCGTCCTCGAAATGACCGGCGTAGAAGTGGGCGTCCCCCCGACCCGACCAGGCGACCCCGAGCGACGGATCGAGCTCGATGGCGCGAGTCAGGTCGACGACGGCGCCCTCGCTGTCGCGGAGGCCGACCTTGATCGTCCCTCGAGTACACCACGTCGCGGCGCGACGCGGAGCGAGGGCGACACCTCGCTCGGCATCGGCGAGCGCCTCCGAGAGGCGGCCGAGGTGCTCCCGAACCGTCGCCCGGGCCATCCACGCCTCCGCGAATCCGGCATCGAGCGCGATCGCGCGGTCGCAGGCTCGTTCGGCTGCGTCGAGCTCGGCGCGAAGGCTGAGGTGTCCCGCGAGCGTGATCGCCTCCACGGCGGTGCTCGTCGCGGCGATGGCGACGTCGCGGTCGGTCGTGTCCTCGCGACCCTGGAGAAGCGGCAGCGTCGCCTTCTCGAAAATCCCTCCCGGAGGGAATCGGCGCACCAGGAGCTCGAGGATGGCTCTCGCGCGCCTCCCCCCCAGACGACCGAGCGAGATCACGGCTCTCGTCGCGCGGGTCTCGTCCATCTCGAGGGCGATGTAGCGACCGATCGCCTCGTCCGCGCCGTCGGCAGCGCCGAGGCGCCCGAGGGCGTTACAGCACAACCGGATGGTCTCGAAGACCTCCCGGGCGACCCCCTGGGTCTGGGCCGACGCGAGCGCGAGCCTGGGCTCGCGCGGCGCGCCGCCCCGCGCCGCCTCGGATCGCGCCAGCGCCTCGGCCGCCCTGAAGGCCCGCTGCAACTCCGCCTGCGGCGGCTCCTGATCGGGCGGGGTGGAGAGCCAGCGGTCGATCGCCTCGCCGAGCGGTTCGGCCTCGCCCGGGTCGACCGCCGCGATGAGGGCGGCGCGCGTCTCCTTACGCAACTGACCCGTCGCCTCGTCGAGGGTCGCCTGGACCCGGCGTACGGTCTCGGCGCCCGGGTGGCGGACGAGGGTGAAGAGGGCGTCGTTCCACCCGTCGGGCCGCGTCGACATGACGCCGGAGCGCGCGTCGGCGAGGACCCCGTCGACGATCTCGATGAGCTCCTCGTCGTGACGGATCCGCGCCGCGACCGCCCGCTCGCGCGCCGCCTCGGCCGAGGCATCGGCGACTCCGAGGGTCGCCGCCCGACCGAACGCGCTGACCGCCACGCTCCACTGCTCGGCCTCGAGGGCGACCTCGCCGAAGGCCATCGTCGTCGCGAACGCGCGCGCCCGGGCGTCATTCTTGCTCACGTCGATCGCGTGGACGGTCCAGGCCGTCTGCATCGCCTCGAGCCCGAGGGCGAGCGCCTCGTCGAGGCGGCCCTCGGAGTCGCCGGGCGCCGACGGCCCGCTCGACGCGGCGAGCGCCGCGTCGAAGGCGGTCGAGGCGCGGTCGGCTTCCGAGCGGACACGCCGCGCGAAGGCCTCGCGCTCGGCGCGCGCCCGCTCCGCCTCGATGGAGTGAGCCGCGTCGACGCGCCGACGCATCTCGACGAGCATGCCGGCTCCGCCCAGCGCGGCTGCGCCCACGACGAGGACGAGCGCCGTCAGGAGGCGGTTCCGCCGGGTCCACCGGCGCAACCGGACGACGCGACCGGGCGGGCGCGCGCGGATCGAGTCGCCGGCGAGCCACCGCTCGAGCTCGGCCGCGACCATGGCGGCGCTCTCGTAGCGGTCGAACCGCTCCCGCTCGAGGCAGCGGAGGACGATCGTCTCGAGATCGACGGGGATGGTCGGGTCGATCCTCCTCGGCCCCACCGGCTCCTCGGTGAGGACGCGCTGGAGGATCACGACGGGCGTGTCCCCGGTGAACGGGGGCACCCCGACGAGGGCTCGGTAGAGGACGGCGCCGATCCCCCAGACATCGCTGTGCGGGCCTTGCTCGTCGGTCAGACCGGCGGCCTGCTCGGGCGCCATGTACGCGGGCGTGCCGAGGATGTCGCCGGTCAGGGTGAGCTGCCTCACGCTCGCGGCGTCGCGGGCGAGACCGAAGTCGGTGAGGAGGGCGCGGCCTTCCCGGTCGAGGAGCACGTTCTGCGGCTTGACGTCGCGGTGGATGATCCCGTGCCCATGGGCGTGATCGAGGGCGCGCGCGACGTCGCGGACGACCTCGGCGACCCGACGCCGCGGGAGCGCGCCGCCGGCGAGGGCCTCCTCGAAGCTCTCGCCCTCGACGAGCCCCATCACCAGGTAGGGCCGATCGAGGTCGGCGCCGACCTCGTAGACGGGGACGATCCCCGGATGCGCCAGGCGAGCCGCCGCGCGCGCCTCGCGAACGAACCGCTGGAGATCCTCGGCCTCGAGCTCGGTCGGGTCGAGGTCGATCATCTTGATCGCCACCGGCCGGCGGAGATGGGGATCGAAGCCGCGGTAGACGACGCCCATGCCGCCGCGGCCGAGGACGCTCTCGACGGTGTAGCGACCGACGCTGGCCGGCGCGGCGGCGAGGCTCCCCGAGGAGGCCGGACGCCGCACCGGGGGGCTCCGGTAGGTCGGGTCGGTCGGGCTCGCCAGGCTCGACGGACCCGGCGGCGGCGCGGGCGGGATCTCCGCGCCGGAGTCGGGCGGCGGCGCATCTCGGAGCCGGGGGGTTGAGGCCATGACCCATCATGACCCTCGCCCGAGCTGGCGTCCAAGAGGGTCGTCAGGCACCCGCGAGACCGGCCTCGGCGAGGCAGGCACGGATCTGCTCGATCGCCTCCGCGTAGCCGACCTCGGGTGCGTAACCGAGCTCGGCGCGGGCGCGGTCGATCGGGACGCGGTGGTGGCTCCCGACCAGGTTGAGCGCCTCGTGGGTGAGGGCCGGGCGAGAGCGGCGCCGCAGGAGCCGCCCGAAGCCCTCACCCAGGCTCGCCCCGAGGCGAGCCGCGACCCGCGGGATCGAGCGCGGCGGCCTCGCGCCGATCAGCCCGGCCAGATCGGTGAAGTAGGTCCGCCAGGTCACATCCGACCCATCCGCGGCGTTGTAGACCCGGCCGACCGCCTCGGGCACGGTGGCGGCGCGCACCAGGAGCGAGGTCAGGTTGTCGACGTGGCAGAGGCCCGCGTTCTGATCGCCGCCGCCGATCAGACAGGGCTGCCCCTTCCGGAGGACGTCGGCGACATCGTGGACCCACGGCTTGCAGCCGGGGCCGAAGACGTTCGTCGGTCGAACGACGGTCAGCGACATCCCGCGCTCCACGGCGAGCGCACGGGCGAGCGTCTCCTGCGCCTGTTTGCTCCGGCTGTAGGGACCCATCGGCCGGCCGTGGGGGTGGTCCTCATCGCAGACGTCGCGACCGATCGCGTCGCCGTAGACGACGACGCTCGAGGCGAGGACGACGCGGCACGTTGCCGGCGCCGCGCGCAGGACGTTCTCGGTCCCCTCGACCGTCACCCGCCGGTGGAGGTCCTCGGCGCCCCAGTCGCCCACCATCGCGGCGAGGTGGATGAGGATGTCGACCCCCTCGAGAGCCGCGGTGAGCGAGTCGGGTCGGGTGACGTCCCCACGGACCACGTCGATGGCGCCGCCGGGCCACGCACCTTCGATGCTCTCACCGGGGAGGACGAGCGCCCGAACGCGGTGGCCCTCATCGAGGAGGCGGGCCACCATCCGGCGACCGATGAAGCCGGTCGCCCCCGTCACGAGAGCGAGCGTCACCGACCACCTTGCCCTTCGACGGAGGCCTCCCGGCGCGCGCGCCGACGGCGATAGACGACGCTGACGACCCAGAGCAGGATCGGCACGCCGAAGATGAACCCCATGATCCCGGCCATCCCGATCCGGACTCCGGTGACGCCCACGTTCGGCGGTTCGTAACGCCGCACGCCTCTCGCGGCGAGCGCGGCCTCGACCTCCGCGAACGAGACGTCGCCGCCGCTCGCCGCGGCGGTCAGCTCGGCCTCGGTCGCCTCGAACGCCTCGACCCACGCGCGCCCCTGGGCGAAGCCATCCCTCGCGACCTGGACGACATGCTCGCGGCTGTGGAGACGGAGTCCGAAGTTCTCCCCCTGAGAGACCGCCTGCCCCAGCCAGTCGAACGCCATGTCGAGTCGCGCGTCGATCACCTCGGGAAACGGGTGCCCGAGCTCCTTCGCCTTCAACCAGGCCCAGATCGCGAGGTTCCGACTCCGCCGGGCGTAGAGACGGTCTCCGAGGACGAGGAACGCATCCGAGAAGGTCCGATCGGCTCGGATGAGCGCGAGGAGGCGACGCTCGTCGAACTCCGCCCCCTGCGATGGGCTGAACGCCGGGTCTCGATAGCCGCCCTTCGCGATCGCCTCGCGAACCCGCAGAACGAGCTTCGCGGACTGCCGTGGATCGAGGTCCTTCACGGGGAAGCCGTCGACGTAGCCGAAGCCGAGGAAGTCGTGGATCGGAGGCGTCGAGGGGTTCGCGGCGACGGCCGCCCGCCAGTCGAGCATCTTCACGTAGTGGTCGCCGAGACCGAGGTGCCCTTCGGGTTTGATCGCCAGGGCGCGGCGCGTGTAGTCCGCCGCGGCGGCGAAATCGCCTCGCTTCTTCTCCAGGACCCCGAGGTTCGAGAGGGTCTCGTACCGGCCTGGCGCGAGCTCCTCGACCTTGCCGAACGACGCGACCGCCTCATCGAAGCGGCCGAGCTTGAGCTGGGCGACGCCGAGGTCGTTCCACAGCGCGGCGGCGTCCTCCTGCGAAGGTCCCTCTCCGAGCGTCGACTCGAGACGGACGAGCCGGGCCTGCCAGTACGCGGCCCCGTGGTGGGGAAACTGGCCGAGGATGAGGTCGAAGACATCCGCGCGAGTCTCGAGCTCGTCCCGCAGAGTGTTCGCATCCCAGATGCACGCGTCGGCCCGCGAAGCTGCGGTCAGAGCGATGAGCAAGGCGGCGAGGATCGTCGGAGCGGCGAACGTGCGCACGAGTGGTCCCTCAGGCTCCTTATACCCGAGCCGAGATCGCCGCGCCCGCGGCTCCCCCGCGGCCCGCCGACATCGCCCTCGACGACCGGAATGGTGGTAGCATTCCGAGGCGGTGAGGCCCGGCGATCCATGAACGAGCCCTCGAGAGCACGATACGACCGGATCGGGCGAGGCTACGCCGCCCATCGGCGCGAGGACCCCGAGCTCCGGCGGCGGATCCACCTCGCCCTCGGCGAGGCGAGGAGCGTCGTCAACGTGGGCGCGGGGAGCGGCTCGTACGAGCCGCTCGACCGCCACGTCACCGCGATCGAGCCGAGCGACGTGATGGCCGCGCAGCGCCCACCCGAGCGCCCTCCCGCGATCCGGGCCGACGCCGGCGCCCTCCCGCTCCGCGACGACAGCGTCGATGCCGCGATGACGGTCCTCTCCCTGCACCACTGGGATGATCGCCGCCAGCGAGGCGTCCGCGAGATGCGCCGGGTCGCGCGCGGCAACGTCGTGATCGTCACCTACGACCCGCGGGTGAGCGGCGCCATGTGGCTGATGGCGGACTACCTGCCGGAGGTCGCCGAGCTCGACCACGCGATCTTCCCTCCGCCCGAGGAGATCGCCGGCTGGCTCGGCGGCGCGCGGATCGAGACGCTGCCCGTCCCGGCCGACTCGCCCGACCGGATGCTCGGCGCGTTCTGGGCGCATCCGGAGTGGGTGCTCGACGAGGCGATCCGCAACGCGACGTCGGGGTTCGCGCGTCAGCCCGACGAGGTCGTCCGGCGGGTCGTCGATGCCGTGCGGCGCGATCTCGACGACGGGACGTGGGAGGCCCGATACGGCCACCTCCGCCAGCTCTCGGAGCTCGACGTCGGGCTCAGGCTCATCGTCGACGAGCCCTGACCGACGGCGCGATCACCGCGCGCGCGCGACGATGCGAAGGACCGCCGACGCCGCCGAGCTCCGCACGTGCGCGACGTCGTCCCCGAGCAGCGGTCGGAGAGCCGCAAGGTCCTGCTCATCACCAGCCCGGGCGAGGAGCTGGATCCAGTTGAACGCGCCGCCCGGCTGGGCGATCGACCCCGGGAGCTCGGCGCGGGCGAAGTCGAGGACGAGGTCGCCCCGCGACGCGTCGACGTCGACGATCACGAACGCCGCGCAGAGGCGGACCTGGGGATCCGGAGAGTCGAGCTGGCCGGCGAGGAGCTCGAACCCGACCGGATCGCCCGCCTCCGCGAGCGCGCGCCCGATGCTCAGTCGCACGAGCCACTCGGGCATGGGCGTCTCCTCGAGCTTCGACCAGCCCGCGAGCGCGTCGTCGACGCCGACGCCCCCGTGAGCGACCATCGCGGGAAGCACGCGCCCGGCGCACGACCGGTGTTCGCGGTGGGCACGGAGCTGCTCGACCGCCCGGGGGCGAGCCCAGTCGTGACGAGCGATCGCGATCAGCCCGGCGAGGGTCATCGCGTCGCAGCCGGCGGCGCCCTCCGCGGACGCCCGCGCGAGGAGCAGGTCGAGCTCGTCGACGCCGCCGAGCTCGCCCAGCAGCGTCGCCCCCCAGCCGGCGATCGCGGGCGAGCCGCCCTCGAAGGCCTCGCGAGCCCACGGGAGGGCCGCCGCGTCGCCGATCTCGTGGATGGCGGCGGCGGCCGCGCCGAGGCGAAAGTCGTCCGTCTCGGTCTCGAGGAGGGCGAGCAGCCAGGCCCGGGATCCGGGATCGCCGCGAGCGGCCAGCCGGCGATGGGCCTGAATGTCGACGCCGAAGCGGTTCGGCGTCGATGCGGCGACCTCGACGAGCGCCTCGATCAGCTCGGGCGTCGCAACCTCGCTCGCCGCCGCCATCGCCTCCCCGCCGCCGGCCGGATCGCTCGGGGCGTTTCGGATGGCGGCGAGGACCAGCGGCGTGACGATCTCCGCGAGCAGCTCGGGCCGCTCCGACCCGCGCCACCCGACGACCTGGTCGTAGGCGGCCAGCGCGTCGTCGGGCCGGCCCGCTTCGAGGGCGGAGCGACAGCTCGCCGCGTGCCACGCCTCGGGCGCGGCCCGCCAGAGGCCGAACATCGGGAGAATCAGGGCTGCGAGGACCGCCGACGCGAGCACACGCCGACCGATCTGGCCGGGTCTTCGGGTCATGTCGCGTTGGACGACGCGCAGCCACCCGGGGTTCCCCGCCAGGGCTGGACGCTCGGAAGCGGCCTGGCCATCATGGCGCCCCAGCAACCGCCAGGAGGCTCGTCACGCCATGAGACGCTTCACCTTCGAGGACGCCAAGTCGAGCAAGTTCTGGGAGATCGAGCTCTCGGCCGAGACCGTCACCGTGCGGTTCGGTCGACTGGGCACGGATGGACAGACCAAGGCGAAGGAGTTCCCGGACGCCGCCGCCGCGCGCAAGGACCACGACAAGAAGATCGCCGAGAAGCTGAAGAAGGGCTACGTCGAGGAGTCCGGCGGAGCGCCCGCGGCCCCGGCGAAGAAGACGCCCGGAACCGAGGCCAAGGCGACGAAGACGGTCTCGGCGAGGAAGAAGCCTGCGACGACGAAGAAGGCCACCCCCAAGAAGAAGGCGGCCTCGAAGAAGGAGCCCGCCGCGAAGAAGAGCGCGAGACGAGCCAAGGCGAAGAAGGGCGCGACGCCGAGCGAGGTCATCGCCGCGATCGACGCGTTCGTCGCGACCACGCGCGGACGCGAGGTCGTCGCCGCCTGCGAGAGCGCGGACGTGCTCGAGCTCGACGCGCTCCGAGGGCACATCCAAGCGCTGCCCGAGCGCGCCCTGCCCCTGGACCAGCTCCTGCCCGAGCCGGACGAGTTTCCCGGAGAGATCTACCGCTGGTCGGCGACCGCCCTCGTCGCGCTTCTCGCGATGCGCGAAGCGACGTCGAGCGACCCGGGGACCGAGACGATCGCCGGGGACCTCGAAGTGGGAGGGGAGGACATCCGCATCGTCCCCGGAGACCTCTCCGTCGATGGAGCCCTCTTCTGTCACGGCGCCCTCCTGGTGGCCGGCGGCCTCTCCGTGACCGGACCGATCAGCATCGAGGAAGGAGCTCACGTCTCGATCGGCGGAGCGGTTCGCTGCCGCTCGGCGCTCGTCAACTCCGCGATCATCGCGGTCGGCGGGCCGGTCGACGTCGAGCTCGCCGTCTTCCACTACAACCACGGGATCGCGCTGCTGGCCGGTGGGATCGAGGCGAAGCTCGTCATCGAGGACGACCAGTCGGTCGAGATCGCCGGCGCGGTGAAGGTCGACGCCGCGAGAGCGTGGGAGCTGAAGCTCCCCGGAGCCCGTGCCCTGTCCCACGACGAGGTGGTCGAGCGCCTTCGACCGATCCTCGTCGAGGAGCTCGCCGCCGACCTCCCGCCGACCGACCCGATGGAGGACGACGACGCGCCACACGGCCTGGCCGAGGTGCTCGTCAAGCACGTGAGCGAGCACGGGCGGATCCTCGCGAGCGACCCCAAACCAGCTGAGGCCGTCGACGAGTCGTCGGACATCGACGCCGCCGCGGTCGTGAAGGCCGCCTTCCGGGCCGGGCTCGAGGGCTGGGACCGCCCGTCGAAGGCCGCCCTGCGCGACCTCCCGCTCATCCCCGAAGCGACGCGGCTCGAGCTCGCGCGGGCCCACTTCGAGAAGGGCAAGAAGAAGAAGGAGAAGGACATCGACACCGCGTTCGGGATCCTCGCCCTCGGCCGCGGCGGCGCCGACTGGTGCCGGGAGCTCTGGGAAGCGCTGCCGCCTCACGCAGTCGGCCGGCAGGCCGTCACGGCCCTCGCGGCGACGCTGCCCGCCGACGAGGCGCTCGCGCGCGCCTGGGGCGCGGTCGAGCGCGTCGACGAGGGCGAGGTCGACCACCGCATCGCGGCCCTCGAGAGCCTGAGATCTCCGGCGGTCCTCGACGTCATCGAGGACATCGGCGTCGTTCGCGGCTGCGATGACGGCACGCAACGCTGGGACGACCTCGCCAGAAGATCGATGCTGACCTGGTCACGGGTGCGACGATGGCTCGTCTCCGGGCCCCCCCTCGAGCGCCTCGGCCTCCGCTGCATCGACGCGATCCGGCAGATCGACGAGGCGGGCGATCAGTTCGGCCATCCGACGATCGACGAGCTCCGCGAGGTCGTGAGCGAGGAGCAGATGCCCGACCCCGGTCTGCTCGTCCGGGCGACGCGATCGGCGACGCCCGACGACGGGCTGGCGCCTCCGATCGACGCCGCCGCGCTCGACGCGCTCGATCCGTGGCGCGCCCTCGCCCTCGCCGCCCGCGCCGTCGAACGCGCGCTCCCGGCGGCGCTCCTTCCGCCGAAGCTCGAGCATCCCGACGACACCGCGAAGTCGTTCTCGCCCATCCCGACCGACGGAGAGCCCGGCGCCTGGCTCGCGTCGACCGTCGAGCGCGCCCGCGACGCCGCCGCGGCGCAAGACATCGACGAGGAGCGCTCCTCCGAGGACGCCGAGGCGCGGCGACAGCGGAGCCGGCTCACGAATCAGCACAAGCAGACCTCGGTCCCGGCCCACCTCGTCTCCTCGGCCGTCGATGCCCTGAGCGACCGGCTCGCCGGATCGGACGACGACGCCGCGCTCGCGAACGCCATCTCCGACGCCGCCCTCGCCGCCGAGTACGCGACGATCGGCCCGGCCCTCGGAACGCGCCCGCCGCGCGAGCCCGTGACGAGCGCTCGCCGCAAGGCCGATGTCCGCGACGCGTTCCGCGCCGCGCGCGCGGCCGACCGGGCCTGGCTCGCCGAGAACCGCGCGCCCGAGCCGGCCTTCTTCGACCGCCCCCTCTGGGACCCGGCCGAGCCGACGATCTGGGCCGAGGTGGTCGCCGAGTTCGCCGACTTCGAGCGGGAACGGATCGAGGGGCGGCGCACGGCGCCGAAGCCAGCCGCCTCATCCGCGTTCCCGCGCTGCCCCGAGTGCAACGCGTCGGTCTTCGACTTCCACACCGTGTGTCCCAAGTGCGACACGCCGCTCAAGTGACGACGGTGACCAGCGAGAAGCTGCTTTCGCTCGAGCAAGCCTGGCGCGAGTCCCGCGCCCTCGAGGACGAGGTCCGCCTCCTCGACGAGCTGTCCCGCACCGGCGAGCTCGGCTCGTTCTGGCCGAGGAAGTCGCTCCGGTCGCGCCGCTTCTGGCGGGGCTACCTCGGCTTCAACGACGACATCTCGGGGCTCCAGGGCCAGACGATCGAGCTCCCCCTCTCGATCGAGCACGCCCTCCTCGTCCGCCTCGACGAGCACCTGCCCGACGCCGCCCTCCTCCTCGCCCACCCGAGCTTCGAGTCGCCGGTCGAGCTCGCGCGGCGCGAGCTGCTCGCCCCGCGGCCGGACGTCCTCCGCTGGGAGGAGCTCCAGCTCGTGATCGACATGCAGCGGCGCTTCTTTCCCAAGCGCCTCCCGGAGAGCACGACCCTTCTGCTCCACCCGTTCACGCCGCCGGTCGCGGAGGCGTCGCTGCCGATCTACCACGCCACGGTCGAGGCCGCCCTCCAGAAGGCGAGCGGGTTCACCGACGGCGAGATCGACTCGTTCCTCATCTGGCGCTCGACGGGCGACGTCCACTGGGAGCGCACCGATCAGGGCTACATGCTCACGGGCGACGACCTCGAGAAGGAAGACTACCTCTCCCTGCGGGTCGACGACGACGAGGCGACCGTGAGCGAGCTGCCGTTCGAGGCGCTCGAGGAGGTGTTCGAGCGATGCCGGGAGCTCCTCGCCGCCGCCCGACGCGTCGGCGATCCGGGCGGCGCGACGCTCCCGTGGGACTCCGACGAGGAGGAGGACGACGACTGGTGAACGGGCGGCGCTTTGCGTCGCCCGGCGACCGGTGCGAGAGTAGGTCCGGGACGGGAGCCAGCTCGGCAATGATGCGAGATCCGCTCGGAGCGATCGCGGCGCTCCAGCGCTACCAGCTCGTCGGCGAGATCGCACGCGGCGGGATGGGCATCGTCTACCGAGCCCACGACCTCCAGCTCGACCGCCCCGTCGCGATCAAGGTCATCCTCGCCGGCCCCGAGACGAGCCCGCTCGCCCTCGAGCGCTTCCTCCGTGAGGCGCACGTCGTCGCCCGCCTGAACCACCCCGGAATCGTCTCGGTCTACGACTTCGGCCGCGGCGACGGGCTGATCTACCTGGTGCTCGAGCTCGTCGAGGGCGGCCCCCTGAACGAGCTGGTCGCGGCCTCGGGTGGACGTCTCGCCTGGCCCGACGCCGTCCGGACCCTGCGCCTGGTGCTCGACGCCGTCGGCTACGCCCACGGCCAGGGCGTCGTCCACCGCGACCTCAAGCCGCAGAACATCCTCGTCGATCGCGACGGTCGCATCCGCGTGATCGACTTCGGCCTCGTCCGGCAGCTCGACGACGAGGGCGGCGGCGCCCAGCTCACCCAGCCGGGCCGATGCATCGGCACGCCGCACTACATGTCGCCCGAGCAGTTCCAGCCGGCGCACGACGTCGACGCCCGCAGCGACGTCTACGCCCTCGGCGCGGTCCTCTACGAATGCCTCACCGGGCGCCCCCCGATCTACGAGGCGTCGCTCGTCGAGCAGGTGAACGCGGTCCTGAAAGGCGCCCCGCCGCCGCCCCCGTCGGCCCACGGCGCGCTCGTCCCCCCGGCGCTCGACGCGATCATCCTCAAGGCGATCGCCAAGGACCGGGAGCAGCGCTGGGCGAGCGCGGCCGAGCTCTCCGCGGCGCTCGCCGAGCTCGCCGACGCCGCGCCTTCCGGAGCCGGCTGGACGACGCCGGTCCCCGCGCCGGCGACCTCGCCCGCTCCGGACGAGGCATCCGGAAGCTCGACGAGGCTCCGCGCCCAGCGAAGCTCGGGCCGCCACCGGGCGCCGAGCAGCTCGGCCCGCCACCGGGCGATCGGCAGCTCGGCACGCCATCGGGCGATCGGCAGCTCGGCCCGCCATCGCCGCGTCTCGGGGCGTCACCGCGTGCCGTCGGGACGGATCAAGCGCACCGACCCGCTCCGCCCCGCCGCGGCCGACCCCGATGAGCTCGACGCCGCGGCGACCCGCGCGGATCGCCAGCTCGCGACGACGATCCTCGCCGCGGCGGCGCCGGTCGTGCTTCTTCTCGTCCTGATCATCGTCCTCGTCGGATCGGGCGATCCCGCCCCCGAGGCGGCGACCGACGACGCCGGAGCGGGAGCTGGTCGAAGGGTCGCGGCCGCCCTGGCCGCCGCCGGCTCCGGACGCCCCGAGAACGGCGCTGGCGACGACGACGACTCCGGCGAGACGCCCCGACCGGACGCCGGCCCGGACGACGACGCGGCCGGGAGCGAGACGGGCGGAGCCGGCGGCGCGACCTCCGGGCCGACGGCCTCCGACGACCAGCCCGCACCGCCCGAGACCGCGGAGGGGAGCGGCGGCGCGGCGCCGGAGGTGTCGACCGAGCCGCCGGACCGAGCGGCCCCGCCCGAGCCGACCGGCCCGGCGTCGGGAGAGCGCCTCGCGTCGCTCGTCGCCGTCGACCTGCCTCGCGCGATCTCGGACGGCGACGGCGATCGCGCCGAAGACCTGCTGAGGCTCCTCGTCGCGAGCGTCGCCGCCCCCGAGGCGCCGCCGGCCCTGCGCGGCGCCCCCGGCCTGTGGGCCAACGTGATCCGTGCCGTCATGCGCCGGACGGCGAACGAGCCGTCGCGCCCCCTCGACGAGGCCCTTCTCGGGCTCATCGGCGGCGACCTCCCGGCCGCTCGCCACGTCCTCGCGCGCGCATCGCTCGTGGCCGACGACCCGGGCTCGGGCGAGCTCCGAGCCGACTGGACGCTCGCCGTCGCCTGGATGGTCGCAGCCACCTCCGATGAGCTACGAGCCGGCACCCTCGGATCGAGCGGCGAGGACGGCATCGACGACATCGACGACGTGCTCCGCGCGGACCTCGCGGCGTCCCGCTGGCCCGAGGCCGCTGCCCTCGCCTCGGCGATCGGCGCCGCCCGGCTCGAGTCGCGGCTCGCGCCCGCGTCGATCGAAGCGGTCGCGGCCCTGACGAGAGCGATCGACGCGCGCGCCCGGGGTGACCTCGAGGCCGCCTTCGCGCCCGCGCGCCCCGGGGCGGGCGGGCAGATCGAGGCGATCGAGGCCATCGGGGTCCCGGCGCTCACCGTCCACGCCCGGCTCCTCCACGCCGCGGAGCGGCTCGACGCGGGGGAGGCCGATGCGGCGAACGCCCACGTCGCGGCCGCCGTGGCTTCGGCGGGTGCCGACGAGAAGCTCACGGCGACGACGAAGCCGAGCGCGGCCGCCGCGGCGGCCCTCGCCGCCTGCCGACGGATCGCGATCGAGGGCGACCCATCGAAGGGCGTGCTCCCGGCGGCCAGCGAGAAGGCGCTCGACGGCTTCGTCCCCGACGCGCGCCTCGGGCCGCTGCGCGCGCTCGTGAAGGCGCGCGCGGCGCTCCTGCGGCCCTGCGCCGGGATGGCCAAGCTCGACCTGGTCGCGTGGATCGACGAGATCAAGACGGCGATCGCCGGGCTCGACGCCCACGACGAGGAGGCGTTCGGCGACGCGACCGCGCGCGCCCTCGCCGAGACCTGCCGCGAGCGCCTCCGAGCCCGAGGCTCGGCGGCCGCGAAGGGGCACGTCGTGATCGACCTCGACGACCCGGCGATCGGCGCGGCGCTCGGGGCGCCCGCCGCCACCTACGCGTTCGTGCCGGGCAAGGGTCTCGCGCGCAAGGGCGAGGACGCCGACCTCGCCGCGGTCGCCGCCGTGAAGCCGTTCCCCCTCACCCTCCCCAAGGCCGTCCGCGTGATCGCCCTCGCCGGCGAGGCCGGCGGCGAACGCGCGCCCTACCTGTCGTTCGGCTACCCGGGGACGGCGCAGGGCGCGATCCCGGGCGGCGGCTACGTCGTGCTCCTCGGCCGACGGTTCGCGCACGTGCGGGGCGGACCGACCAAGGCGGTCCTCGAGACGGTCGCCGCCGCGGAGGCCAAGACCAATCCGTCGGTGCCGTCGCTCACCCAGCTCTCCAAGGGGATCCGAGGCGAGGTCGTCGCCCGGCTCGCCATCGGCGAGGGCGCCTCGGCCGACACCCAGGCGAGCCTCGAGATCGGCGGACGCCAGGTCCGCCTCCGCGGCCTCCACGTCCTCGGAGCGCCGTCGAAGATCCTGGTCGCCGCGTCGGGAGACCTCGTCCTCACCCGGATCGCGGTCACGGTTCCCCGGCCGAAGCGGCCGAACTGACGCGTCCTCCGGTCGGCTTCCCCGCGCGCGCACGACATGGCAGACTCGGTCGCTCGACCGGCCCTGGCCCGATCGTCGGGAACGCGACGACGAGGAGCTCGCCATGAAGTTCACGGTCTCGTACTGGATCCTGACGGTGCTGTTCCTGCTCCCGATGGCGGCGGGCGGCGTCGCCGACGTCCTGAACGTGGAGCAGGTCCAGGAGATCATGAAGCACCTGGGCTATCCGCCCTACCTCGCGGTTCTGCTCGGCGTCCTCAAGATCCTCGGCACGATCGCCCTGCTCGCGCCGGGCTTCGGCACCCTCAAGGAGTGGGCCTACGCCGGCTTCGCGTTCGACCTCCTCGGCGCGGTCGTCTCGCACGCCGCGGTCGGCGACGGGGCGGGGGACATCATCCCGCCGATCGTGATCGCCGTGATCGGCGCCGGCAGCTACGTGCTCCGCCCGGAGAGTCGGCGCCCCGGCGCTCTGTAGCCCCCGCCGTGCGGCCGAGAGGCGAGCAGCCGATCGACCTCGAGGCGTTCCTCGCCGCCTGCCGGCGCGAGGTGGAGGTGCCGGCCGACGAGGCGACGATCCGCCGCGTCGCCGCGGCGAGCGGCGAGGTCCGCTACCGCACCTTCACCGCCTCGTCCGCCGAGCTCGTGGCCGCGGGCGTCGTGACGGCGTGGGACACCGACGCCGACCGCTCGCGCTTCATCCCGACCGACGCGCCGCGCGCCGAGCCTCGCCGCGCCATCGCGCTCGCCGAGCTCCTCGCCTCGCCGGCGCTCCTCGCCGCCAAGGTCGCCGAGCTCGAGGCGAGCCGGGCGGATCGGCCGGCGCGGCCGACGCCTCGGGTCATCACGCTCCATTGCGCCCGGTGCGACGGGCGCTGGCTCCTCGACGGCAACCACGGCCTGCTGACGATCTGCCGGGCCGGGGCGCCGGTGGACGTCGAGGTCGCCGAGATGACGAGCCCGGCGTGGCGCCCGTCGATCCGCGCGTGCACCTGCCCGAGCGTCGAGAGCGACGAGAGCGACGGGTAACGACTCGCGTCAGTCGTCCGACTCGCGGAGACGGTCGGTGAACCCGGGGCGCGCGGGCGCCGGCGCCGGCTTCGCCGCCTCCGCCTCCTCCTCGTTCGCGGCGACCAGGCGCCCCAGGACGGTGCGGATCGTCCACTTCAGAAGCCGCTCGATCGGACCCCAGGTCGAGAGCGACCCGAGCGGAAACGCCTGGCGCGACCATCGCTCCCACGAGAACGCGTCGTGGTGATCGACGATGAGACCGTCGCGGACGGTCAGCGTCGCGGTGATGACGTTGTGGACGGGGCGCCCGAAGCGGCCCGGCGGGAAGTCGTAGTCGGCCACCCACTGGACGGTCGCCGTGTCGCCCTTCGCCGAGAGGAGCTCGTAGGAGAACGTGCCGCCGCCGCTGGGGCTCACCAGGACCCGCCACATCCCCATCGTCCCCGCGCGATCCGAGAACGTGAAGATCTCGTCGCGGAACGAGACGTCGGGGTGGTAGAGACGCTCCATCGTCTCGGCGTCGCCCGAGACGAACGCATCGTAGAACGCGCGCGCGACCGCCTCGGCGCCGCGAACCTCGTCGCCGCTCGCCCCCGAGCCGTCGCCGGGGACGGCCGCGGCGGGGCCGGCGATCGAGAGGGAGAGACCGACGACGAGGGCGGCGATCAGGCGGCGGTTCATCGGGCGGCTCCAGTCTTCGACGTCGGTGGGGTCGCGCGCCGACGCCCGGCGCGGTCCGGCAGTATGGCGGCTCCGCGCGAAGCGGGTCAACTCGGGTCGAAGGCCGAGCGCTCTTCCCGTAGATGCGACCCGCCCCTCACCGCTAGGATCGCACCGATCGCGGGGCGCCGTTCGCCCCCTCCCCCTGCCCGGAGGCTCCCATGCCCGGTCGCATTCGAATCACTCTCGTCGAGTCCCTCGTCGTGCTCCTCGCCTTGCTCGTGGTCGCGAGCCTCCTGCCCGCCTGCACGAGCGCCGCCCACGACAAGGCGCACCGGACCCACTGCGCGAACAACCTGCGCCAGATCGGCGTCGCCTCGATCGCCTACATGGCCTCCAACCTCGGGCCGGAGGGCCGCAAGGGGTTCATGCCGCACGTCAACCAGCTCGACACCGACGATGGCCCGGCCGACGTGGGAACCGTGCTCGGCCTCCTGATGCGCGTGGGCGAGATCGACGAGACCGAGGTCTACGTCTGCGCCGCATCCGGCGACACGGTCCAGAGACTCGGCCCGAACGAGCAGGTCTCCGCGTTCCGGTTCGCGGACAGCGACGTCACGACCTCGTCCGCGTTCTCCTACGGCTGGACGAAGAAGGCACGCACCGACGGCAACTCGACCTCGTCGGCCGTCCTCTCTGCCGACCGGCGAACCGGCGAGGGCGGCAACCACGCGGGAGGACGAAACGTGCTCCAGTTCGACTCGAGCGTCAGCTTCGTCCCCGAGGGCGACCTCGACCTGGCCGAGATCAACCTCGCCGACTGACCGGGAGGCGAGCCCTCGGCCGGGCGGAGGCTCTCGCCCTGGGAGACTGTGGCAGAATGAGCGTGAAGCGACGACTCGTCGCAGGCTCCCATCCTAGCCGAGCCGGAGCGGACCGGCCTTCAGCGCCTCGAGCAGGCTCGACTCGCGGAGCCAGCCGCTCGCGGCGCGCTCCCCTCGCCGATGGACCTTCAGCGCGAGGCCCGCGCCGGCGCGCGCCGCCCGCAGGACGAAGCGCTCGTCGTCCGGGAGAGGGCCGGAGGGCTCGTCCTCCTCCTCCCGGATCTCGGGGGTCCACATGTCCTCGCCCGGCTCGGAGTAGCGACGTTCGGCGCGGACCTTCTCCTCGAACGAGAGGAGCGACGCGCCGCTCTCGAGGCGCCGAACCGGCCCGGCGAGGACGACGTCGAGGTTCGTGCGGCTGCCGCGGTTGCTGGCCGTGTGCTCGTTCGACCAGCTCCAGGTGAGCTGAAAGCGATCGGCCTCGAGCCTCAGCTCGACGCTCCACTCGGTCGTCTCCTCGTGACCCGACCAGGGCCCCGCCATCGAGGTGTGCTTGCGATCCGAACGGCCGGAGGCGACCCACGTCTCGGAGGCGCTCCGGCCGCTCGACGCCTTCTTGCCCTTGCGCTTGGCCATGACGGCAGCTTAGCAGCTCACGGCCAGCGGACGGTCACGACGTTGCTCCGCTTCGGCACGGTCCGGTTGCCATCGCGCGCGAGGGTGCTGACCATGAAGCCGACGAGCTCGCCCGAGCGGGGCCGCCAGCTATCGAGCGGGGCGCGCTTGATGTGGTTGCCCATCTGATCGGCGACGGTGACGCGTGGGGGGTTACTCCCGAGCGCCTTGCAGTGCTGACCGGGGCGGAGCCACTCGTAGGTCGCTGCGTACCACTGCCCGTTTCGCTTCACGAAGACCCACGGGTTGCCGGCGAGGTCGGTGCCGTTGATGTTGCGGACCGGCCACTGTCCGCGCTCGGTGTGATCGATGCAGATGCGAGCGTCGGTGATGTCGACGTTCGTGATGGTGGAGGTGCGCGGCCAGCCGCTCACGTCGGTGTGGAGCCAGGTGACGGTCGAGAGATCGATCTGATCGACGCCGCCCGCGGGGGGCGGAGCCGGGGAGGGAGCCGGCGTCGGCGTCGGCGCGGACGAAGCTCGCGGAGCTCCGTTGCCGAGCCCGGCCGCGCGCCCGGTGCTCCGGATCGCGCCGCCGATCGCCTGGCTGTGGTCGGTGATCGTCGGATCGTTGCCGCGGTCGCGGACGTTGAACTCCGCGGCGATGTAGGGGCGATCGCCCGTCATGAGGCGCCGGCTGTCGGCCCGGTAGCCGGAGAGGTCCATCCCGTTCTCGAGCTGGAGGCAGACGAAGTCGAAGCCGCGCTTGTAGGGCGTGTTCACGTTGCGCGACTCGCCGGTGGTGAGGTGCACGCCGACCGGGTGCCGCGTCCGGCTCTGGAGATGCGCCCGGCGCCGCGCGACCGCGCCCTCGCTCCAGTACTCGTCGACCTCGAGCCCGATCACCCACAGGATCGGGAGCGACTCGAACGCCTGGACCATGTCGTCGACGTAGCGGTTGAAGTCGCCGAGCGACGCGCGCCGGATCTCCGGCGAGTCGTCGGCCGCGAGCCAGATGACCGGTCGGATGCCGAGGTCGATCAGCTCCTGGAGAGCGGCCTGCCACTCGGTGATCCGAGCGCGGTTCGGCGACCCGGGCGTCATCGAGAAGCGGCTCGCGTCGGAACCGTACGGGGTCACCACGTTGCCGGCCGAGGCGCCCCGGTAGTCGCCCTGGTTCAGGGTGTAGATGTAGATGCTGTTGTAGCCCTCGCGCACCATCGCCTCGCGGATGCGTCGGCGTCGGCTCGCGTCCATGCCGAGATAGCAGTGGGTGTTGAAGCGGATGATGTCGTCGCCCGGGCGGACGGCGGTGAGGAAGTCGGTCGTGAGGAAGGTCGCCTGCCCGCCGCTGTGGAAGCGATCGCCGCGGGTCGTGATCGGGGCGAGGGTCCGCGGGGACGGAGGAGGTGGCGGCGCGCCGGCCGTCACCGTGACGGTCGCCTCGGCGCGCTGGCCGAACCAGCGGACGGCCTCGTGCACCATCCGCCACGCCGGCCGGAGCGTGCCGGAGCGCGCCGGCCCCTCGATCTCGAACGCGAAGGTGTGGGTCTGTCCGGGCGCGACACGCGCGCCGCGAGGCAGGTAGACCCGGACGCCGCCGCCCGGCATGAGCCGCGCCGCGTCCCCGCGCGAGTCGTCGATGGCGCCGAGCTTGAAGCCGTCGCTCCGCGTCCAGGTCGCCTGGCCGGTGTTCCGGACGACGACCGAGACCGGCGCCCGCTGGCCGACGCCGATCGAGGCCGGGATCGTCGCCGAGACGATCTCCGCCGCATCCGGCGAGGGCGGGGGCGGAGGGGGCGGAGCGGTCGAGCCCGCGATCGCCTTCGGCGAGCCGGCGAGGAGGGCGACCCGCCCGCTGCCGTCCGCGTCGACGGCGTAGGCGAAGAGCTCGCGGTTGCTGCCGAGCAGGCTGCCCGGCACCGTGAACGAGAAGCCGTGGTCGCCGGGGTGGCCGGTCGCCCGGTTCACGTCCGGGCGCGACCGGTTGGCCCGCACGGACGCGAGGACGCGACCGCCGCCGCCGGCCGGGCCGTCGACGAAGAGGCGAACCTCGAGCGCGCGGCCGGGGTCGTCGGGATCGAGCGCCCAGCCCGAGACGGTGCCGGCCGCGTCGATCGCCTCGAGGGCGCCGATCGGCGCGGCGCTCGCGGGCGGCGGCGTCCGGCGTCGACCGATCGCGTGGGCGTCGGCGATCACGACGAGGCTGACGAGGCTCGCGACGCCGAGGGCGAGGATGATCCGCCCACCGCTCGACCGCGTGCGGTGCTTCTTCGTTCGGGTGTTCATCGGGTCCCTCTCTCTGGCTTTCCCTTGCCTTCTCGGAGAACCCGTGGCCCTTCCCTACCCCGGCGTCACTCAGATTCTTCGGTTCCCTCACCGATTTACGTTTTCGTGACGCGCGCGCCTAGCGAGGGTCGCCGGCCTCGCGCGACGCCTCGATCTCGGCGAGCTGCCGGCGGAGAGCCGGCGCGAACTGACCCCGCGGCTCGAGCTCGAGGCAACGCCGGATGTCGACCAGCGCCCCCTCGGGGTCGCCCGCCGCGATCCGGGCGTCCGCTCGATCGGAGAGGACGGTGACGTCGTCGGGCAGGAGCGCGAGGGAGCGGTCGAGGTCCTCGATCGCGCCGGCCGCGTCCTTCGCTTTGAGCTTCGCGGAGCCGCGCCCCGACCAGTTGTCGGGGTCGTCGGGATCGAGGGCGATGGCGCGGTCGTAGTCGGCGATCGCCCCAGCGGGATCGCCCGACATCGCCCGGGCGAGCCCCCGATACTCGTAGAGGTCGTCGTCGTCGGGCTCGATCGCGATCGCCGTGGTCAGGTCGGCGATCGCCCCGGCGTGGTCGCCGCTCGACATCCGGGCGAGCCCGCGGAGCGAGCGGGGCGTCCGGTCGCCCGGAGCGAGCTCGACCGCCCGATCGAGGGCGGCGATCGCCTCGACGAACCGGCCGAACGGCATCAGGACCTGCCCGCGGAGGGTCCACGCCTCGGCGTCGTCCGGCGCCGCCGCGCAGGCACGCTCGAGGAAGGCGAGCGACGTCGCGAGGTCCCCGTCGACCTGCTCGAGGAGGGCGAGCCCGATGAGCGCCTCGGAATCCTCGGGATCGAGGGCCAGGGAGCGTCGGAGCGCATCCGCGCCGCCGACGAAGTCATCCTGGGCGAGACGCGCCCGGCCGAGCCACGACCAGAGCGATGCGTCCTCGGGATCGATCTCGACCGCCCGCTCGACCTCTCGGATGGCGACCTCCGGCTCACCGATCGCCGAGTAGACGGCGGCGCGGACGACGACCACCCGCCGACGGGGCGGATCGGCCGGATCGGCGAGCTCGAGGTCGGCGAGGGCGCCGCGCGCATCTCCGGCCCGGTAGCGCGCGTAACCGCGCGCGAAGTGCAGCTCGGGCGTTCCGCCCGTCTCGGCGATGCGCGCATCGAGCCGGGCGAGCTCGGCGTCGAGCTCGCCCGCCGCGATGATCGCGTCGATCCTCCGCCGTGGGTCGGCTCCCCCGTCGACGACGGGGACGGACGATGGCTCCTCCTCGCCCGAGTCGTCGGGGGAAGACTCGCCCGCCTCCCGCGCCGGCGTCCCGATCGCCGGCGTCCCGATCGGCGGCGTCTCGGTCGCTGACGTCCCCCCGAGCGATGTCCGCACCTCGGGCGCGACGCTCGAGTCGTCGGCATCGCCCGACCAGGGAGCGAGGACGACCGCGGCAGCGACCGCACCGACGAGCAGTCCGAACGTGAGACCGATCGCCAGCCCGGAGGCATCGGCGCGCGGCCGACGACGCCCCGGCGTCGCCACCGGAACGCGCCCCCGGAGCGCCTCGGCCAGCGCCGCCGCCGAGTCGAAGCGATCCTCGGGCGCCGGGGCGAGGCAGCGCAGGACGACGGCGTCGAGCCACGGCTCGATCCGCCATTCGTGCTCGGACGGCGACGCCACGTCGGCCGCGAGCTGCATGCGGAGCAGCGTCGGTAGCGAGTCCGCCTCGTAGGGACCGACCCCGGTCAGCATCGCGTAGAGGGTCGCGCCGAGCCCATACACGTCGGCCGCCACGCCGATTCGCTCGGTCTCCCCCGCGGCCTGCTCGGGCGCCGCGTAGCCGGCCGTCCCCAGGAACGCGCCGTGGATGGTGATCGGGATTCCGATCGTCGTGGTGCCCGTCGCCGGACGATCCTCGCCGCGGAGAATCCCGGCGAGGCCGAAGTCGGTGAGGAGCGGCGCCCCGTCCGCGCGGAGGAGGACGTTGGCCGGCTTGATGTCGCGGTGGAGGAAGCCCTTCGCGTGCGCCGCCTCGAGGGCGTCGGCGAGGGCGATCGTCAGCTCGACGGCGACGTCGGGCTCGAGGCGGCGCTCGCGCTCGATCCGCCCCGCGAGCGAGCCTCCGGGGACGAGCTCCATCGCGAGGAACGGAACGCCGTCGGCGTCCTCGCCCGCCTCGATGATGCGGACGACGCCGGGGTGACGAAGCTGGGTGAGGGCGCGGGCCTCGCGGGCGAAGCGACGCCGCGCGTGGGCGTCGACGACGCCGAGGAGGCGCTTGATCGCGATCTCGCTCCCGTCGACGCGATCGCGCGCGTGGAGGACGACCCCCATGCCTCCGCTGGCGATCATCCCCAGGATCTCGTAACGGTCGGCGGCGCTCACGCTGACGGCAGCATGACCGACCGGCGGCCGCGCCACCAACACGCGGCGCTCAGCCGCGGTCGGCGACCAGGCCGGCGCGTATCACGAGGAGCACGCCGACGAGCGTCAGCGCCACGCCGGCCGCGCGCGGGACGCCGAGGCCCTCGCCCTGGACGAGGACGCCGGCGGTCACGCCCGTCAGCACCGAGCAGGCGGCGCCGAGCGGCACGAGGAGGACGGCCCGGTGTCGCCGGAACGCGAGGTTCAGCGAGAGAGCGGATCCGACCCCGATCACCGTGAGCAGCGCTCCCGGCGCGATCGCCGACGGGTCGAACGGGGCGCCGGCGAGCTCCTTCTGGACGTTGAGCCCGAGCCCTCCCGCGACGCCGGCGGCGACGCCCTGGAGGAGCTCGCGCGGCCCGCGCGCCATCGCCAGCTCGGCGAGCAGCGCCGAGAGCAGGACGACGCCGGTCGCGACGCCGAGGACGAGGAGCGAGCGCTCGATCGGCTCGCCGGGCTCGGCGGGGATCCCACCGACGGTCGTGCCGGCGAGGATCAGGACGATCGCGCCCGCCTCGGCGACGCCGACGTCCTCGGTGAGGAACCGACGCGCGAAGAGGACGAGGGCGATCAGGCCGACGCCGGTGAACAGAGCGAGGGTCGATGCGGCCAGCCCGAACCGCATCGCGACGAAGTTCGTCAGCATGCCGACGCCGGTGATGAGGTAGCCGCCGGCGAGGACGCCCATCCCCCAGCGCCGCGAGTGTGATCGCGTCTCGGGCGGCTCGGCGAGGACGGCGACGCCCATCTTCTGAACGCCGATCCCGACGTGGAGGACGATCATCCCGATCAGGCCGAGCGCGATCCCCACGGACGTCGCTCGCGATCAGCGAGCGACGAGGCGAACGGGGAGGCTGCGGACGCCGCGGAAGCCGATGTCGGGTCGCCAGTCGAGCTCGGCCGGATCGGCCGCCAGCTCGATCGAGGCGCAGCGGTCGAGGAGCGCCCGGAAGACGACCTCGCCCTCGAGCCGGGCGAGGGCGGCGCCGAGGCAGAAGTGCGCCCCGCGCCCGAACGCCACGTGCGGGCACTCCTCCCGGGTCACGTCGAGCCGGTCCGGGTCGTCGAAGACGTCGCCGTCGCGGTGGGCGGACCCGAGGAAGAGGAGCACCCGCTGGCCCGGCTCGACGGTGACCCCGGCGACCTCCACCGGCTCGGTCGCGATCCGGGTGAGGAACTGGACCGGGCTGTCGAACCGCAGCAGCTCCTCGACCGCGCGGGGCGCCAGCCCGGGGTCCGCCCGGAGCTCGGCGAGCTGATCCGGCGCGTTCAACAGGGCGAGCAGCCCGTTCCCGATCAGGTTCGTCGTCGTCTCGTGGCCGGCGAGGAACAGCAGGGCGCACGTCGCGAGCACCTCGTCGGCGCTCAGGCGACCGCCCTCCTCCTCGGCCTCGACGAGATGAGTGATCAGGTCATCGGCGGGCCGCGCCCGACGGTCGGCGATGACGCCGCCGAGGTAGTCGCCGAGCTGCCCGACGCAGCGCACCGCCTCGCGGCCGATCGCCTCGTCCGGCCGGAGCGAGCCGAGGAGCGTCGCGATCCCGTCCGACCACCGGCGCAGCTCGACCCGCTCGCCCGCCGGGATCCCGAGCATCTCGGCGATCACCTCGAACGGGAGCGGGTTCGCGACCGCGGCCATGATGTCGGCCTCGCCGCTCGCGATCGCCGGCGCGAGGAGCTCGGCGCAGAGACGCTCGACCCGCGGCCGCAGCTCGGCCACGAAGGTCGGCGTGAACGCCCGGCTGACGAGCGACCGGAGCCGCACGTGGTCGGGTGAGTCCTGGAACAGCATCCAGCCCGAGAGGAGCTTCCGCAGGGCGGCGGCCCCGTCGTCGTCGAGGGTCGGGTTGCGCTGGATGATTCCCTCGACCCGCCGCGCCGAGAAGGTCGGCTCCTTCAGGAGACGCCAGACCTCGGCGTATCTCGGGAACGTCCACATCGACAGGAGCGGGTTCCACAGGACCGGGCCCGCCGCGCGCATCTCGGCGTAGCAGCCGTACGGATCGCGGCGGACCCCGGGGTCGAGCGGGTTGTAGACGACGTCGGCGCCCATCGGCGAGTCCCCTCGTCAGGGAGCTGCGGCGGCGGGCGCGGCGCTAGCAGCCGTCGATGATGGCGTTGAGCGTCGCGCTCGGACGCATCGCCGCCGCGGCCTTCTTCGGCTCGGGCAGGTAGTAGCCGCCCAGATCGACCGGCTTGCCCTGCGCCCCGAGCAGCTCCTCGTTGATCTTCGCCTCGTTCTCGGCGAGCTTCGCCGCGATCGGACCGAAGCGGTCCTTGAGCGACGCGTCCTCGCCCTGCGCGGCGAGCGCCTGCGCCCAGTAGAGGGTGAGGTAGAACGTGCTGCCCCGGTTGTCGATCTCGTTGACCTTGCGGGAGGGGTAGCGGTTGTTCTCGAGGTAGTCGCCGATCGCCGCGTCGAGCGTGTTCGCGAGGACGGTCGCCTTGGCGTTGCCGGTCGTGCTCGCGACCTGCTCGAGCGACGGCGCGAGGGCGCAGTACTCGCCGAGCGAGTCCCAGCGGATGTGACCCTCCTTGAGGAACTGCTGGACGTGCTTCGGCGCCGAGCCGCCGGCGCCCGTCTCGAAGAGGCCGCCGCCGGCGAGGAGCGGCACGATCGAGAGCATCCGGGCGCTCGTCCCGAGCTCGAGGATCGGGAAGAGGTCGGTCAGGTAGTCACGGAGGACGTTGCCGGTCACGGCGATCGTGTCCTCGCCCTTCCGGATCCGCGCGAGCGCGTGCTTCATCGCGTCGGCCGGCCTCATGATCTGGATGTCGAGGCCGTCGGTGTCGTGCTCGGGGAGGTACTGCTCGACCTTCTTGATCAGCTCGGCGTCGTGGCCGCGGGCCTGATCGAGCCAGAAGATCGCCGGCGACCCCGACGCGCGGGCGCGGGTGACGGCCAGCTTCACCCAGTCCTTGATCGGGGCGTCCTTCGCCTGGCACATCCGGAAGATGTCGCCCGGCTCGACGGCCTGCTCGAGGAGGACGGCGCCCGAGCCATCGACGACGCGGATCGTGCCGGCCGCCGGCGCCTCGAACGTCTTGTCGTGGCTGCCGTACTCCTCGGCCTTCTGCGCCATGAGCCCGACGTTGGCGACGCTGCCCATCGTCGAGGGGTCGAACTGCCCGTTCCGCTTGGCGTCCTCGAGGATCTCGGCATACATCGTCGCGTAGGACCGATCGGGCACCATCGCGATCGTGTCCTGGAGCTCGTCGGCCGTGTTCCACATCTTGCCGCCGTCGCGAACGACGTTCGGCATCGAGGCGTCGACGATCACGTTGTTCGGGACGTGGAGGTTCGTGATTCCCTTGCGCGAGTCGACCATCGCGAGCGCCGGGCGCGACTCGTAGACGGCCGTGATGTCGGCCTCGATCTCGGCCTTCTTGTCGGCCGGGAGGCGGTCGAGCTTCTTCAGGATGTCGTCGAGGCCGTTGTTGACGTTGGCGCCGATCTCGTCGAGCACGGCGGCGTGCTTGTCCAGGGCGTCCTTGTAGTACACCGAGACGCAGTGGCCGAACATGATGGGATCGGAGATCTTCATCATGGTCGCCTTGAGATGGAGCGAGAGGAGGACCCCGTCCTTCTTGGCCGCGTCGATCGTCTCGGCGAAGAAGGCGCGGAGGGCCGACGCGCTCATGACCGCGCTGTCGATCACCTCGCCCGCCTGCAGCGCGATGCCCTCCTTGAGGACGTTCGTCTCGCCGCCGCCGACGAACTCGATCTTCGCCTCGGTGGCCGCCGCGATCGTCGTCGACCGCTCCGTCTCGAAGAAGTCGCCCTTGCTCATGTGGGCGACGCGCGCCTTCGAGCCCGACTCGGGCCACGGCCGCATCATCTTGTGCGGGTTCTTCTGGGCGTTCTTCTTCACCGAGATCGCCGCGCGGCGGTCCGAGTTCCCCTCGCGGAGGACGGGGTTGACGGCCGAGCCGAGCACCTTGGCGAAGCGCGCCTGGAGCGCCTTCTCGGCGTCGGTCTTCGCCTCCTCGGGGTAGCTCGGGACGTCGTAGCCCTTGCCCTGGAGCTCCTTGATCGCTTCCTGGAGCTGCGGGATCGACGCGCTGATGTTGGGGAGCTTCACGATGTTCGCGTCAGGCGTCTTCGCCATCGCGCCGAGCTGCGCGAGGTAGTCCGGGATCTTCTGGGCATCGGTCAGCCTGTCGGGGAAGTTGGCGAGGATCCGGCCGGCGAGGGAGATGTCGGCCGTCTCGATGTCGACGCCCGTCCCCTTGGTGAACGCCCGGATGACCGGGAGGAAGCACTGCGTGGCCAGGGCGGGAGCCTCATCGATCTGCGTCCAGGTGATCTTCGAAGTCATGGTCTTTCCCGGTCTGCGAAGGTGTGATGATGAAAGGAGGTGTACATCGCCGGTGGGGTGCTCGGGGCGGGCCTTCGCCGCAAGCCCTTCCAAGCAGGCTCTTTCAGCCCCCGTCGGCCCGTCGCTGCTCGCCTCGTGACGGGGTCGTCCCGGCTCACGCGCGGCAGGAGGGACGCCCGTTCTATTCGATCCAGCGGAGCGGATCAACGGCGGGCCGGTGGGCAGGCCCCGTCAGTCGGACGAGCGCCCGGCGCGGAGCTTCTCCAGGGCCGGTCGCACGAACGCCGCCGCCCGTCCATCGGGCGCGATCTCGAGGACGCGCTCCCAGTCCGCGATCGCGCCTTCGACGTCGCCCTTGGTCGCCTTCGCTTGACCCCGCTGGGCGAGGGGGCCCTCGAAGGTGGGCTCGAGCTCGATCGCGCGGGTGAAGTCGGCGATCGCCTCGTCGACCTGCCCGGAGGTGAGCCGCGCCACGCCGCGGTTGTACCACGAGCTCGAGAGGCTCGCGTCGAGCTCGATCGCGTGGGTGAGGTCGTCGATGGCGTCGTCCACGCGACCGAGCGCGAGCCGGCAGCTTCCGCGAATGCTCCACGCGATCGCGTGGCGGGGCGCTCGCTCGATCACCGCGGAGGCGTCGGCGACCGCGGCGACGTTCTCGCCGAGCGCCCGGTGCGCCAGGGCGCGGTTGAGACGGGCCTCGATCATCTCCGGATCGACCTCGACCGCGCGCGAGTAGTCGGCGATCGCCCCCTTCGGATCCCCTGACTGATAGCGAGCCACCCCGCGCGAGGACCACGCCTCCGCCAGCCCGGAGTCGCGCTGGAGCGCGGCATCGAGGTCGGCGATCGCGCGCTCGTTCTCGCTCAGGTGAAGCCACGCGTTTCCGCGGTTGAGCCAGAAGCGCGCGTCGCCCGGGGCGCGATCGATCGCCTCGCCCAGGTCGCTCACCGCGCCGGCGCCATCGCGGAGCCGCAGCTTGGCCGACCCGCGACAGCTCCACGCCTCGGGCCGCTCGGGATCCAGCTCGATCGCCCGGGTGAAGTCGTCGATGGCACCCTCGGGGTCTTCGGCGGCCCGCGCCAGCCCGCGAGCGATGAGGGCCGCCTCCGACCCCGGATCGAGCTGCACCGCGCGCGAGGCGTCGTCGAGCGCGCTCCGGGCGTCGCCCGCCGCTCGATGCGCCGCGGAGCGATGCGTGAACGCCTCGGCCAATCCGCCGTCCAGCGTGATCGCGCGGGTGGCATCGGCGATCGCCTCGTCGAGGTCTCCCCGGGCCTTCCGCGCCGCCGCGAGGTCGCTCCAGGCCTTCGCGAAGCCGGGGTCGAGAGCGACCGCGCGCGAGAGGTCTGCGATGGCCCCTTCGAGGTCGCCCTGCTCGCGCCGGCAACACCCGCGGTTCGCCCACGCCTCCACCAGGGCCTCGTCCAGCTCGATCGCCCGGGTCAGGTCGACCGACGCGGCGACGAGCTCCCCGGCGCGATACCGCACTCCACCGCGCGCGTTCCAGGCGGGCGCCCACTTCGGCGCGCGCTCGATCGCCCGGTCGAGGTCCGCGATCGCCGCCTCGGCCTCTCCATTCAGCGAACGGACGTTCCCGCGGTTCTGCCAGAGCGCGGCGTCGCGGGGGTCCAGCTCGATCGCCCGGGTGAGCACCTCGATCGCCTCCTGGTAGTCGCCGCGCGCCGTCAGGCTCGCCGCCTCCGTCGCCATCGACTCGGTCGAGGCCCGTGCGCCGCCGCTCGGCCCCTCGACCGGCGGCGTATCGCCCGTCGAGGCGCGGGGGAGCGCGCGCGCGACCTGTCGCCAGTAGGGTCCTCCGGTGCCGAAGCGATCGGTCCGCGCCTCGATCACGAATCCGAGCGCCCGCTCGCCCCCGAGCCGGCAGAGGGCGAGGGCCGGCGCGATGGCGTGGCGCTCGTCGACCTCCGCGAGATGGCGGGCGAGCGCATCGACCGCGTGCTCACGGATCGACATGGAGCCGAGCGCGGAGCACCACAGCTCGGCCGCCCGGAGCGGCGCCTCGCCGACGCGCGTCGCCACGACCGCGGCGAGGACGTCCCGCGCCGACCCCGAGCGTCCGACGCGTCGCCGTTCGCGCGCGACGAGCCGCCGCTCGGCCCGCGCGACCACCTCCGCTGCCGGCGCGTCGACCGTCGCGATCGACTCGCTCGGTCGCGACGCACCGAACCGATCGAGGATCGCGGCGAGGCCGACGATCTCGCCCTCGCCGGCGCGCTCCTCCTCGACGGTCGGCGCTGCCACCTCGAGGAGGGCCGAACGCGTCACCTGCCGCACCCGCTCGGTGATGCGATCGAGCCGCTCGGCCACCTCCCGCGCCGTCTCGGGATGACGGAGACCGACGAGCTCGATGACGGTGTCGCGGAGGCCGTCCCTGCGCTCCTCGACGGCGCCCGACTCCACGTCGTCGACGATCCGAGCGACGGCCGATCGGCGCTCCGCGTCGGCGCGGAGCCTCGCGCGTTCGAGCTCGGCGCGCGCGGCTCCGACGCGTCCGGCATCGACGCGCAGCGCGCCGGCCCGATCGAGCGCGAAGGCCGCCACGCTCCACTGCTCGGCCGCGCTCGCCGACTCGGCCAGCGAGACGGCGACCCCGAACGCGGAGGCTCGCGCCTCCGTATCGCCCGGCGTCATCGCGACGAGACGCCCCGTCGCCTCGACCGCGGCGAGCCCGGGTCCGAGGAGATCGTCGAACTCCCGGTCGCCGGGCGCATCGCGGACTCGAGCGAGCTCGGCGATGGCGTCGCGAGCCTCCGCGCGCAGGTCCGCCAGCCGGGACTCTCGGTAGAGGTGGAGCCCGCCGAGGAGGCCGCCGACCCCGACGAGGACGAGCGCGCCGACGAGCGAGGCGAGCAGCGGATTACGCCGAAGCCAGCGACCGACCCGTTCGCCCCGCCCGATCGGGCGAGCCTCGATCGCCTCGCCGCGGAGGAAGCGCTCGAGCTCGTCCGCGACCGCACCGGCCGAGCCCAGCCGGCGCTCGGGCGCCTTCGCGAGGCAACGGAGGGCGATCGTCTCGAGGTCGGGGTGGATCGAGGGGTCGATGCGTCGCGGCGGCACCGGATCGTGGAACAGCACCTGCGCGACGATGTTGATCATGCTCTCGCCGCGGAACGGCGCGCTCCCGGTGATCGCGTGGTAGAGGAGCGCCCCGACCCCGTACACGTCGGTCGCCGGACCGTGGCGCTCGGACTGCCCGGAGGCCTGCTCGGGCGCCATGTAGGCAGGCGTGCCGACGACCTGCCCGCTCGCCGTGAGGGATGCGTCCGTCGCTCCGAGGTCGCGCGCGAGGCCGAAGTCGGCCAGGCGCGGATGACCCTCGGCGTCGATGAGGACGTTGTGAGGCTTCACGTCGCGATGGACGATCCCCTGCTCGTGAGCGTGCTCGAGCGCCCGCGCGACCCGCAGGGTGACCTCGGCCGCGCGACGAGGCGCCGGCCTCCCGCGACGGAGCTCGTCGATGAACGACTCTCCCTCGATCAGGTCCATCACGAGGAACGGGCTCCCCTCGTGACGACCGATCTCGTGAACCGCGACGATGTCGGGGTGGCGGATCCGCGCGACGGCGCGGGCCTCCCGGAGGAAGCGGGCGAGGAGGTCGTCGGGGACGGGTCCGGTCCCGCTGCCAATGAGCTTGATCGCGACGTCCCGATGGAGGGTGAGATCGGTCGCGCGATACACGACGCCCATCCCGCCGCGACCCAGCTCGCCGGTCACCTCGTAGCGGTCGATCCGCATGACGCGCTTGCCCTCGGTCAAGTGTGGCGGGCCCGCCCGAGCGCGCGCAAGTCAGGCGTCCGCGGGAGACTCGACCGGTCGCGCCGCCCCGCTTTCGCGCCCGCGCCCCTCGTCGCCTATACTGCGACGGACGGCTCGAGCGAGCCGGACGAGAGGGAGGCGGGGGACATGCGCGCAGCAACGCGGACGCTCGGGGCCATCGTCGTGGCGGGCGGCCTCGCCCTCTGGCTCGGCGCCGGCGCCGCCCTGGCCGCCCCGGACACCAAGGACCTCTTCCGCAAGTGGGAGGTCGAGGGGACCGAGAACGACCAGGCGTTCACCGGGTCCGTCACCATCACCGATGGTGGCGACGGCGAGCTCGACCTGAGCGCCGCCCTCCGCCTCGCCGACGGAACGGAGATCTCCTGGAAGGCGGTCGGCCGCTACGCCGACGGCAGGATCACCTACACCTACGAGCGAGACGCGTCGGTCGGGATCGCCGGGCGCCTCGACGGGGTCGAGGCGGGCGACCCGCTCGAGATCACCGGCTCGTTCGAGCCGAACGCGCTCGCCACGTCGATGCGCGGCGAGCACTCGGGCGAGGGGATCTCCGGGTCCGCCCGCGCCTATCGCCCGGGGCGCGCCGGGCACGGCCTGCGCTGGACCCCGTCGGTCCTCGCCGACGTCCTCGTCGACTTCGGCCTCGAAGCGGATGACGAGGACGCCTTCCTCCTCGTCGCGGCCGACCACGACGCGAACGACAACGGCTTCCTGTCGAAGCCCGAGCTCCGGGAGGCCGCCCGGGCGATGTTCGCCGGTCGCGAGGACGGCGATGGGGATGCCGAGGAGGAGATGGAGCCGGGCGAGGGCGAGGGCGAGGGCGACGCCGAGGACGAGACCGAGCCCGGAGAGGGCGACGACGAGGCCGAGGTCATCGGGACCGACCCGGTCGAGGACGTCGAGATCGGGCTGATCTCCGACCTCGACAAGACGATCATCCCGCCCGAGCGCCGCCGCGTTCAGCCGCCGCCCTACCCGGGCATCACCGCGCTCGTGAACGCGCTCGAGGGCGAGAAGCCCGGCGATGTGAGCTTCGTCACCGCCCGCAAGGCCGAGCGCGTCACCGAGGTGCCCGCGTGGCTCGAGGAGCACGGCATCCCGACCGGCCCGATCGAGACGGGCGTCTCGGGGATCCCGTGGGTCGCCGAGCCCGAGAAGGTCCGCGACTGCGAGGCGATCCTCGGGCGGACGCCGCGCAACCAGCGCTTCGTCTTCCTCGGCGACTCGAGCCAGCGCGACCCTGCCGTCTACAAGACGATCCAGGCGCGCCACCCGTCGCGCTTCGCGGTCGGCGTGATCCACATCGTGACCGACGACCCCAGAGACGCCGAGCGCTTCGCCGGCCTCCACGCGGTCGCCAACTGGGCCGAGGGAGCGGCGGCCCTCTTCGGCGCGGGCGTGCTCGACGAGGCGGCCGCGCGGCGGGTGATGAAGTCGGCGCGCGACGAGGGGCTCGAGATCGACGAAGACGCGATCGACGCCCTCATCGAAGCGCAGCGCGACGACTGACCCGTGGAGCCATCCCAGGCGACGGCGCTCGGCGCCGAGCTCGTCGGCGAGGCGCTCGCGACGACGCGCACGCTGAGCCCGCCAACCGACAGGCGGGCCGTCGTCGCCCGGGAGACCTGCGCCCTCCTCCACCACTACGTCGAGCGACGCCTGACCGAGACGCTCGCTCCCGACGCCCGCGCGGCGACCCTCGCCGCGCTCCGGGAGGGGATCCTCGCGGCGTGGCCGTCGACCGAAGGAGGCGGCGCCGACGCGCTCGCGGCCACGCTCGAGGAGCGGAGCGCCCCGTACGCGACGGCCGACCTCATCTTCGACGCCGACGTGATGCGGCCGTGGTCGCTCCTGTGGATCGCGAGCGAGAGGATCGTCGGGATCGTCCAGCGAACGCGCGACCTGAACGTGATCGGGCGCTACGTCGTCCGCCTCCGCGCCGCGTGCCTCGCCCTCTCCGCCCGCTTCGAGGCCGAGCCCCCGGCGGGCGCCGATCCGGCGACGGCGCCCGCCCTCGAAGGCGACGAGGGCGGGTGGAACGTCACCCAGGCGAAGTGGCAGCGGCCGCCGGGGTGCATCCCCGTCCTGGCCGCCCTCGGCACCCTCATCGCGGCGGCCACCGCCGCCTCCGCCCACCCGTGATCTCGCGGCGCGAGCTCCTGCGGCTCATGGCCGCGACCGGAGCGTTCGCCCCGCTCGGCGCCGCCGGATGGCGACGCGCGCACGCGGACGACGACGAAGACGGGGGCGAGGCAGACGAGACCGTCGGCAAGGCCTACCTGATCCGCGGGCTCGCCGCGCTCGCCCGGGCCCACGAGTTCCGCTGGAACGTCGGCCACCACGGCTGCGCGGTCATCGCGGGATACTATCTCGGCCGGGAGAACGACCTCGCACCGGGTGCGCTCCGCGGGATCGCCGACCACCTCGACCGCTTCATCCGTCACCGCGCGAAGTTCATGCCGGACGAACCGATCCGTGGCGACGGGGGCGCGTCGGTCGAGCCGATCCTCGAGGCGCTCGCCGAGACCGTCGGATCGCTCCGCAGCGGCGGGCACGACGCGATCTACGGATCGCTGGCGCTCCGCGCCCTCCAGGACGCGCCCGAGGCCGCCACCCCGGAGGTGATCGACGGCGTGAGGCGGCTGCTCCGCCGCTTCGAGCGGGAGGTCTCCGTCGAGGAGCCGAGCGAGCATCATCGCTCTTACCCGATGACGCCGTACCGCGAGGTCGACGACATCGTCGCGGCGACGCTCGACGCGGTCCTCCGCCCGTGGAGCCACTTCGTGAAGGGCACGCCGACGAGCGCCGGCAACGTCGTCCACTGGGTGACCCACGCCGACGCGCTCGTCACCCTGCGCGAGCTCGGCCACGTCGAGCTCGCCGAGAAGGCGGGCGCGGCTCACCAGCAGTACATCAATCATCCGATCGAGAGCGCCGAGCCCGGCGATCCGCCGGCCCCGCCGGCTCTGACCGACTGGCGAGCGCCCGCCTACTGGGTGAGCGACGACCCGCGCGTGATCCAGAAGGGGAGCTGGTTCTTCGGCCACTCCTTCAAGCTCCCGTACAGCCTCCTGCGGCTGCTCGGCCGGGTCGACGATCCGGAGCGCCGCGCGGAGGTGCTCGAGCGAGCGATCCTCCTGCCGGAGCTCTTCCGCTGACCGAAGCTCAGGGCGACGCCACGAACCGGATCGCCACCCGATCGGTCCGGTAGGAGCCACGGTCGTCGGTCACCTTCAGGGTGAACGTGTAGGTGCTCCCGACCCCGCGCGTCACCCGGACGCGCTCGGTCCGCCCGAGGAGGCGTCCCCAGGCGTCGCGCCACTCCCAGGCCACGATGCTCCCGTCGGGATCGTAGGAGCCCGAGCCGTCGAGGGTCGTGGTGACGACCCCGTCGCCGTTGCCGTCGCGGGAGTCGCGGTCATGCCCTGCGTTCGCGACCGGCGGACGGTTGTCGACGACCCGCACGACGACCGTATCCTGGTCGGTCAGCCCGCCCTCGTCCTCGACGGTGAGGGTGAGCTGGTGCCGGCCAACCGACAGGTTCGTCGTCAGGCGCGCCGTCCGGCCGAGCACGCGCGACCCCTCGGACCAGGTGTAGGCGGCGATCCGTCCATCGGGGTCGGACGACGCGGTGGCGGTGACGGTGACCCGCTGCGCGCCGTCGCCGCCGCGGTCGGTCACGGTCTGATCGGCGCCGGCGCGCGCCGTCGGCCTGCGGTTCTCTCGAACGCTGACGGTGACCGAGTCGGAGCCCGCGAGCCCGCCCACGTCCTCGGCCGTCAGGCTGAGGCGATGCGTCCCGATCGGCAGCGTCGTGATCAGCCGCGCCGGGTTGCCGAGGCGCTCGGAGCCCGCTCGCCACTCGAGGGAGACCGACGCGCCCTCGGGGTCGGACGCATCGCCGCTCAGGACGACCGTCTCGGCGCCGTCCCCGTCCCCATCGTAGACGGTCTGATCGGAGCCGGCGTCGACGGTCGGCGGGCGATTCCCCGACGTCGACGTCGAGGAGGCCTCGTCGATCGAGATCGTCCGCGGGAGGCCGGCGCGACGACGCTCGTCCGGTCCCTGCCCGACCCGCCCGGTGGCGCTGATCGTGTAGCGTCGTCGGCCGTCGGTCTTGATCGCGATGTCGCCCGCGCAGAAGCCGGCGACCGAGGTCTCCCGACCGATCGGGCTGCCCTCCTCGGTCTGGAGGACGAGCGCCGGCGGGGCCGAGATCGCCCGAGCGCGGGCGAGGAGGACGTTCTCGACGACGGCCTGGCGCGGATGCTCGAACGAGGAGCGCTGGCCGGCGCCGACCGAGATGATCGCCACCTCCGGCCGGAGCACGTTCATGAGGTCGCTGTTCGTCGACGACTCGCTCCCATGGTGACTGACCGCGAGGACGTCGAGGCCGCCCTCCGACATCAGGGCGCGGCGACCGCCGGAGGTGATCGACTCGACGATGGGCGTCTCGACGTTCACCTGACTGGTCCATCGACCGGTCTGGCGCCGGTCGTCGGCGCCGCCGCCGAGGTCGCTCGCCCAGAGGTAGTCGAAGCCGCCGTGCTGGATCAGGAGGGCGACCGAGAGGTCGTTCTCGCTCTCGTCGGCGCCCCACACCCGGCCGCGCCCGAGCACCTCGCCGCCGACGGCGACGACGGTGATCTTCGCGCCGCCGCCGAGCCGGATCACCTGACCGAGCCCGATCGCCGTCGGCCGACCGGCCGTCGTCCGCGCGAACGCGGAGGTGTAGGCGTGCTGGCCACCGGAGGTCGACGCGCGGCTCCCGTTGTTGTAGTTGGCGACGCGGACGTCGTAGCCGCGGGCGACCACGTCGTCGAGGCCACCAATGTGATCGCCGTCCATGTGCCCGGCGATCGTGTAGTCGAGGCCGTCCTCGGGACGGAGACCGAGGCTCTCGAGGTAGCGGGCGACCGTCCAGCCCTTCCCGCTGCGACCCGCCTCGAGGAGCACCGTGGTGCCGTCGGGACCGATGACGAGCACCGAGCTGCCCTGCGCCACGTTGATCGTGTGGATCTCGAGCAGACCCGAGGGCTCGAACGCCGCCGCAGACGACGCGGGCAGTACGATGGTCAGGACCACGACCGCGAGAACCGCGGCCGCGCGATTGGCGACTCCCATGCGACCTCTTCCCCGTCCCGGACGACGCCCCCCGCGCCATTCGAGAACGAACGGAGTCGCACGCTCCGTGCCACACGGGTCGCCGCGACCCGCTCGACGCGTAAGCCCCTACGCCGCTTACTTTGCGTCCTGGTGGACCGGCGAGCGGTGAGAAGAAGTTGCGTCAGGTGTGCCCGATGTTCCCGGAATGTCGTTCACGATGCCGTCGTCGTCGAGAGAACTCGATTCACGCCACGAGAACCGCGTCCGGCCCGGTCGCCAGATTCCGGATCCGGGACACCGATCGGGCGCGTGGCGGAAACGGTGGAGCGTGACCTCTCTTCCAACCGGTGATCCCCAGGTAGGTTCGGCATAACGCTCCGCGGCACGACAGTTGCGCCCGACCGGGGTCGACCTCACCCCCGCATCGAGCAGGCATCCATGTCCCCCCGGATCGTCGTCTCGTCGCTGGCCATCGCGAGCGTGCTCGCTGCCAGCGCCGGCGTCCTCGCCTTCGTCCTCACCCCGACCCGGCCGGGTCGAGAGGAGGAACGTGTTCGCGACCGCCATCGCGCGGAGCCCGCTCCGCCGATCGCCGTCGGACGACGCGACGCCGCCCGCGTCCGGGCTCCCTCGGTCGAGGCGGCGATGGGCGGCGTTCCGACCGGCGCGACCGACGCCGCCGCGGCGGCCCCGTCCGGCCCGCTCGAGGACGGCGGCTCGATAGACGGGCTCGCGCCCGAGCGGGCGCTGGCGACCCTCGCCGAGGTGACCGCCGCGATCGAGGCCGACCCGACCCTCCTCGAGCACCGCCGCGGCGAGCTTCTCGCCCTCCTCGCGGAGCTCGAGGCCGTCCTGCCGGCCTGGGCGCGCGACCCCGAGACGGTCGACGCGTTTCGTGATGCGGTCGATCTCCTCGGCGCGATCCGGCTCCCCGAGACCGCCGGCGTCCTCGAGCGCGTCGCCCTCGAAGCGGACAACCCGGCGCCGTTCCACGCGGTCGCCCGACTCGATCTGCCGGAGGCCGACGACGTCCTCCTCCGGTGGTCCGGACGCTCGGTCGAGCCGACGCACCAGGGCGTCGCCCAGCTCGCCCTCCTCGAGTCGGCGCGCCCCGAGACATTCGATCGCCTCTACGCGCGCTGGGACGACCGCGCCTCCGAGTACCCGGCGGCGACGCGCGCCGCCAGCTTCCTCATCCTCGCTCGGCGCGCCCGCGAGGCGGGCGAGCGGGGCTGGCTCACCCGCCTCGAGGCGGATCTCCCGCGCCTTCAGGACACCCTCGCGCGACCGCTCGGCCCGGCCGAGCGGGCGCGCGTGCTCGCGGCAATGGCGGAGCTCGGCACCGAGCCGGCCACCCATCGCGTCGCGCAGCTCATCCTCGAGGCGCCCGACCACGAGCTGAGGCGCATCGCTGCCGCGACGCTGCTTCGCTCCCCCGACCCACGCTCCCTGGAGATCGCCCGCCGCGTCCTCGCGGACGCCGCCGGCGGAGCCTCGGAGCCGCTTGCCCGCGCGCTCGTCGAACGACTCGAGCGCGACAGGAGAGACCGATGATCGAGATGAGACGGGTCCGCGTGGCCCCGGCCCTGGCGCTCCTCGCCGCCCTCGTGGGCTTCGCGCCCGAGGCGCACGCGGACTGGAGCAAGGTGCTGAAGGAGACGCGCAGCGGCTACGCCGGCATCGACGTGTCGCGCGACGGAACCGTCGGCCTCTTCAATCACCGGGCGATCGTCTTGCCCTCGGGCCAGGTCCGCAACGAGAGCATCTTCCGCACGCGCCCCGGCCGGTCGTGGTCGGCGCCGACGCGCCTCGAAGGTGGCTACCCGCTCTACCCGGCGTCGAGCTACGGCCCGACGGTGAAGAACACGTTCGACCACTACGTCGTCGCGATCCCGCAGCCGAACCCCGCCGGCATCAAGTGGGTCGCCGGCATGCGGGTCCGCTACTCGACCTCGCGCCTCCGCGGGCAGGGCAAGCTGTACACGCTGCTCCTCAGGAGCTTCGACGGCACGGCGTGGAGCGACTGGCACCGCGTGATCACGCCCGGCATGGTCGAGGACGTCTCGCTCGACGCCGCGCCCGACGGCCGCGTCTTCTTCGCCTGGCGCGCCTCGGACAACATCACGCCGGGCTCGGTCAACCTCTCGTCGTTCGACCCGGCCACCGGCGCCGTCGGACCGGTCCAGGACCTCGGGCCCGCGATCGAGCGCCCGATCACCTTTCAATCGGTGAAGACGGCGGTCGCGGACAATGGCGACGTCTGGGTCACCTTCCGCGCGCCGGACGGGCTCGTCGGCCGGCGTCTCCTGAAGGACGGCACCCTCCGCGATCGCGAGATGATCGTCGCCGGGCGGAGCCCGCCCGTCCACGACTCGGTCTTCGCCGACGGGACGCTCTGGGTCGCGACGAACGAGCCGGGCATCGAGCTCTACCGCTGGACCGGGCGGAGCTTCAAGAAGGGGACCGTCGGGTCGGTCTTCGACGCCTACAGCCGCGACAACGGCGTCGAGCTCGAGGGGGTGTCGTTCGACATGCCCTCGATAACCGCGCGCCCCGAGGGCGGGATCGCCGTCCTGGCGACGCGCAGCTACCACTTCGAGACGCTCGTCCCACCGCTCCGGAATCGGAACACGATCGCGATCGCGTCGCGCGAGCGGACGGCGGCCGCGACCTGGACGAACGTCGACGAGACGGCCTACGCGCCCGGCTCGTGGAACAACACCGGCGGCTCCGCCGCGAGTGGGCCGAGCGGCATCTGGGCGTGCGGGATCATCGGGAGCGGGAGGCTCGTCGTCTTCCGCCGGCGGCCCGGCACGATCGCCGCGCCGCTCAGCCTCGAGGACGGACTCCTCGAGTTCCTGAACGCGCCGTCGACGACCTACGATCTCCTCGACCGCCCCGTCCGCGACGGGGGCGTCGGCCTGCGCCGCGACGCGGCGGCCAAGCTCGTCCGGCATCGCGACGGGACCGACGGCGTCTCCGGCACCGCGGACGACGATCCGTTCGACACCCTCCGCGAAGTCTACGACGTCCTCCGCACCGGCCCCGAGGCGCTCCTCCTGATCGAGCAGCACGTCAGCCGGGTGACGACGCTGGACTCGGTCGCCCTCGACCTCGCGAACGACCCGCTCACCTCGACCGCGCTCCTCGACGACGCCGTCGGCCTCCGCCGGAGCGCGGCCGACAACATCGTCCGCTACCGCGACGGCGGCCCCGACCACCTCCTCGGCAACGCCGACGACCGGCGCCGCCCGTTCCGCTGGATCTTCGGGCAGTCGGGCCGGCAGTGGTCGCTCGACCAGGTGCCCTACGTCGGTCGAAGCTCGATCCAGAAGCTCCACGACTACGGCCTGCTCCGCTCGCCCTGATCGTCGTGAAGCCGCGGTTCAAGCGTCTCCGCCACGCGATCGAGTTCCTCGCCGACGCCCTCGACCGGGGCGATCGCGACGCGATCGCCGATGCGTGCGCCGAGGAGGCGCCCGGGCGCCCACCCGCCACCACAGCGGGCCTCCCCACGGCGCGCGAGTACCTCCTGCGGGCGATCTCGCAGCTCGGAGAGCGCCACGCCGAGCAGTCGCTTCGCGCCCGCTACCGGCGCCGAGGCTTTCCGTGGATCCGCCGGAGCTTCAAGCTCGGCGGACACGCGAGCGAGCTCGGCCACATCCACGTAGACTTCGTCCGGGCCGATGGTGGCTGGGCCCTCCACAAGATCTGGATCTGCCGGTGACCGAGCGAGGACCCCGACCGTGACGCCGCCCGCCCCCTCGAGCTTCGGGCCGCCGACCGACGTCGTCCTCGTCGGCGCCGGGATCATGAGCGCCACCCTCGGCACGCTCCTGCGGAGGCTCGACCCGACCCTGACCATCGAGATCTTCGAGCGGCTCGACCGGACCGGCGCCGAGAGCTCCGATGCCTGGAACAACGCGGGCACCGGCCACTCGGCCTTCTGCGAGCTCAACTACACGCCCGAGGCGCCCGACGGCACGGTCGACGTCGGAAAGGCGATCCGCATCGCCGAGCAGTTCGAGGTGAGCAAGCAGCTCTGGGCCTCGCTCGTCGAGCAGGGCGACCTCCCCGAGCCGAGCACGTTCATCCGCTCGATCCCGCACATGAGCTTCGTCTGGGGCGAGGCCAACCTCGAGTTCCTGCGCACCCGCTACCGGGCGCTCCAGCGCTCGCCCCTCTTCGAGGGGATGGAGCTGACCGAGGATCCGGACCGGATCGCTTCGTGGATCCCGCTGGTCACCGAGGGCGCGCAGCGGCGCGAGCCGCTCGCGGCCACGCGGATGGCGATCGGCAACGACGTGAACTTCGGCGGTCTGACCCGCGCCTTGATCGGCGCGCTCGCCGATCAGGACGGCGTCGCCCTCCACCTCGGCCACGAGGTTCGCGGCCTCCACCGGGTCGACGAGGACGGGCCGACCGCGGCCGCCGGCCCGCGGTGGCTCGTCGAGGTGAACGACCTCGAGAACGACCGCACCCGCGTCGTCCGCGCGCGCTTCGTCTTCATCGGCGCCGGCGGCTACTCGCTCAAGCTGCTCGAGCGATCCGGGATCCCCGAGGCGGACGGCTACGGCGCGTTCCCGGTGAGCGGCCAGTGGCTCCGCTGCACCAACCGCGACGTGATCGCCCGGCACGGGGCGAAGGTCTACGGCAAGGCGGCCGTCGGAGCGCCGCCCATGTCGGTGCCGCACCTCGACACGCGCTGGATCGACGGCGAGCAGCAGCTCCTCTTCGGACCCTACGCCGGGTTCACGACCCGGTTCCTCAAGGAGGGGTCGTTCTTCGACTTCTTCCGCTCGCTCGGCTTCGACAACATCGTCCCGGTCGTCCACGCCGGGCTCAAGAACCTCGACCTCACCCGCTACCTCATCGGCCAGGCGCTGCTCTCCCAGGAGAGCCGGATGGACACGCTTCGGAGCTACTACCCGGCCGCTCGCTCCGAGGACTGGGAGCACCAGATCGCGGGCCAGCGCGTCCAGATCATCGCGAACGACGGACGCGGCGGCGGCGTCCTGAAGTTCGGCACCGAGGTGGTGACGAGCGCGGATGGCTCGATCGCCGCGCTCCTCGGCGCATCGCCGGGCGCGTCGACGGCCGCCTCGATCATGCTCGACCTGATCGAGCGCTGCTTCCCCGAGCGGTGGCGGTCGCCGGAGTGGCGGACGCGCCTCGCCGAGCTCTTCCCGTCGTTCGGTCGGTCGCTCCACGCCGACGCGGACCTCTGCCGCTCCGTCCGGAGGCGAAGCCTCGCGACGCTCGGCCTCGAAAGCCCGTCCGGCGACGCGTGAACATGCGTGAACTATCCGGAGGGCCCGCGTCCATTCCAGTCGGCGAGAGAGAGCCACCGTGGGACGGCTCGTGCACCAGCTGACTCCTTGCTCCCAGTGCGGCGTCCCGCACGCGACGAACGCCCCCCGGTGCCCTCGCTGCGGGACGGCCCGATCCGGCCCGCGCCCCACCGAGCGCTTCGACGCCCGGCTCTCGCCGGCCCGGACGCATCCCCCGCTCCCGCAGGCCGGGTCGGGCCTCGACCCTTCCGAGACGTCCTCCTCCGCGATCGGTCGCTACGTCATCGACGCCGAGCTCGGGCGCGGCGGGATGGGCGTCGTCTACCGCGCCCACGACCCGGCGCTCGATCGGTCCGTCGCGATCAAGATGCTCCTGCCCGACGAGTCCGACCCCGAGAGCACCGATCGGTTCGTCCGCGAGGCGCGGGTCGTCGCGAGGCTCCGCCATCCGGGCATCGTCAGCGTCCACGAGGCCGGGGTCAGCGGCGGGCGACCCTTCATCGTGATGGACCTCGTCGCCGGCGAGGACCTCGAGACCTACCTCGACCGGACCTCCCCCGACGCCAAGCTGGTCGCGAAGATCGGCGCGGAGATCGCGCGAGCGCTTTCGCACGCGCACGCCCACGGGGTGATCCATCGCGACGTCAAGCCGCAGAACATCCTCATCGACGCCGACGGCCACGCCCGCCTGAGCGACTTCGGCCTCGCCGGGGACGCCGAGGCGGGCGGCAGCCGGCGGCTCACCGTCACCGGCGTCGTCGTCGGCACGCCGGCCTACATGGCGCCCGAGCAGGCGCTCGGCCGCGCGAGCGGCGCGGCGGTCGAGATCGACATCTGGGCGCTCGGCGCCGTGATCTACCGCGGCCTCGTCGGGCGGCCGCCCTTTCAGGGCGAGAGCGTCATCGACGTGATGCAGCAGATCGTCCTCGACGAGCCCGTCGCCGCGCGGACCCGCGATCCGAGCATCCCGAGGTCGATCGACGCGATCGTCATGAAGTGCCTCGAGCGGCGACCCGAGGACCGATTCCGGAGCGCGGCCGAGCTCGCCGACGAGCTCGAGCGCTTCGTCGCCGGCAGGAGCGTCCGCACCCGGCCGAGCAACGCGCTCTACCGGTCGCTCCGGTGGGTTCGGAAGAACGTCGCCGTGGTCGCGACGCTGACGGCGATCGCCGCGACGGCGACCGCCGGCGCGGCCTGGCTCTGGGGCGTCGCCGGAAACGAGCGGGCCCGGGAGCTCGAGGCCGAGGTGGCGCGGCTCCGCGACGAGGCGGACCGTCGCGACGGCGCCCCTCCGGACGCACCGCCCGCCCCGAAGCCCGCCGTCCCGGAGACCGCAGCGCTCTCCTTCGCGCTCTCGACCTCCAAGGGCATCGGCCGCCACGACGTCGCCCTCTTCCTGACCGCGCACCAGGCGGCCCGCCGACCCGACGATCCCGCCGCGAGGCTCACCTTCCGATGGTCGGCGGCGCAGTCGCCGCGAGTCGTCGCGGAGCTCGCCCCGCCCGGGCTCGACGATGACCTCACGGCCGAGGTCATCGCGGCCGGACCCGACGGCGAGCCGATCATCACCGCGGGAAACGTGATCGCCTCCTGGAGCCCGCGCGAGGGTTCCATCGCCTGGCGCCTCCCCGTCCCCCGAGGGCACCGGCCGATCGGCGTCGCGATCTCTCCGACGGGCGAGCGCGCGGCGGTCACGTTCCGGATGGCCGGGGGACGGACATCGACGAGGCGCGTCGACCTCGAGATGGGCGCCTGGATCCGCGACGAGATCGACGCCCCGTTCGTCGGCTCGGTCGCCCTGATCGCCGAGGACCGACTGCTCGGCCCGGTCGGCGCGGACGGCCGCCTCGAGGTCCACCGCTTCGGTGGGGGCTCCGTCGAGGCGGACCTCCCGGACGTCGCGCGGGTCGAGGCGGTCGACCCATCCGGACGGTACGCCGCGCTCCGACGCGAGGACGGATCCGTCTCGCTCCTGTCCCTCGCCACGGGCGAGACGCTGGGCGGACCGATCGCGCAGACCCTCGCGGCGAGGGTGCTGGCCGTCGGGCCTCGCGGGGAGAGGCTCGTCGTCGCCGACGGGAACGGCGCCCGCCACGTCGTCGACATCACGAGCGGAGGCTCCGAGGCGTCGAGCGCACGGCTCGAGCGCGCGATCGCCGCCGGCTTCTCCCCCGACGGGTCGACGCTCGCCGGCCTCGGCCGACGGTCGGGGCGACCGACGCTGGTCGTGAGCCGCGGCCAGGCCGACTACGTGACGGGAGGCGGGCTTCCCGGCGGCGTCGCGGTGGCGCGGATCTCGCCGGACGCCCGGCGGATCTTCGTGTCGAGCGGCGAGGCGGCCGTCGTCCTGACCCGGGCGAGCCGGGAGGCGCCGGGTCATCGGGCTCGCCTCCAGGCGCCGGCGACGATCCGGGACGCGGCGTGGTCGAGCGCCGACCGAGTCCGCGCGGTGCTGAGCGACGGCCGGATCGTCTCCTGGGAGCTCGGCGCCGCGGAGACGAGCTCCGCTCCCCGCGAGCTGGCCGCGCTCGACGCCCCCGAGGGCGTCGCCGCGTTCGGCGCGACCCCCGACGAGGTCTACCTCGGCGCCGGCGACGAGGGGATCCTCCTCCACGCGATTCATCCCGACCGCGACCCGGCCCGACGGACGTTCCGCGGGGAGGCGACGGCCGTCGCCCCGGGGATGGATCCGGATCACACGATCGTCGGGCTCGCCGACGGCTCCCTCGGACGCTTCGGCGCGCAGGCGACGACGCCCCAGCGGATCACCAGCGGTCCGGGCGAGCGGATCGACGCGGTCGCGTGCTACGCACCCGGCAAGTTCGTCGCGCTGGTCGACGGGCAAGCCGCGCTGATCGAGGCGGGGATCCACGCGCGTCACGTCATCACGGGGCCCCGTGGCCACGTCTCCGCGCTGGCCATCTCGCGGACGCGCGAGCTCTTCGCGATCGCCGACGATCACGGAGAGATCCGCATCTTCGTGAGCAGCACTCTCGAATCGATCGCCACCCTGACCGGCACCCGCGCCGTCTCGGCGCTCGACATCGACGACTCGTCGGTTCTCGCCGGCTTCGACGACGGAAGCGCGCGGCTGTGGACCCTCCCGCCCCGCATCGCCGCGGTCGTCCGGGGCGGCGCGGCCCCGGTCGTCGCGACCGGCCCCGGCCGCATCCTGGTGGCGTCCGGCGGAGCCGGCCCGTCGAAGGCGGGAGCCGTCGGGCTCGATCTCGAGAAGGGGACGCGGGCGCTTCACACCGTCGGGGCGCCGGTCACGGCCGCCAGCCTCGCCCCGGGCCTGCCCGCCAAGCTCGCCTTCGCCGACCGCGACGGCCTCGTGCACGTCTTCGATCCGGATCAGCGTCGGATCGAGTCCTTGACCGGGAGTGTCGTCGTCGGGCTCGCCTGGACCGCGCGAGGCCTGGTCGGGCTCTCCCGCGACCGCAACGGCCTGACCGCGCACCTCGTCGAGGGCGAGGGACGCATCCGCTCGCGTCGGGTTCCCGCCGACGCGTTCTCGTTCGGGTTTTCAGGCCGCGCGGAGCTGATCGCCGCGAGCCCGGACGGGATCGCATCGCTCGCCCTCGGCCCCGACGGCCTGGGCCTCCCCGAGACGCTGGCGAACCCGTTCCCGGGTCGCGCCGCGAGCGTCGTCGCCGTGGGCGGGCCCGACGACGAGCTGATCGCGGTGCTCGCTCACCCCCAGCCGGGATCGCGGCGCACCGCCCTCGCGCTCTACAACCGCACCCTCGCCGAGGTCCAATGGGTCGCGCACGCGACCACGGCCGACGCGACGAGCGTCGCGATCTCGCCCTCCGGCGCGAGCGTCGCGCTCGGGATCGGGAGATCCGTCTGGATCCGCTCGGGCGCCGACGGCGCGCTCGCGGGCCTCGCAGGCTCGTTCCCCTCCCGGGTCGACGCCCTCGCGTTCTCGGCCGACGGTGCGACGCTCGTGGTCGGCGCGCGCCATCACTGGCACTTCGTCCCGTCCGGAGAGAGGATCGCCGAGAATGCGACCGACGAGCTGATCCGAGAGACGCTCGAGATGTCGGACACGATGTTCCGGGACGGCGCCGTGATCGCGCGACCCGTCCGCGTCCTCACCGAGACCGAACTCGACCGTTGACGCCGCCGCGGGCGGCGGTCGGGAGGCGGATGAATGAGATCGCCCCGCGACTTCGCGCGGGACCGGGCGTCGAAGTCATCCGGTCCCCCGACCGGACGGAGTCACGCCCCGACCACGCTCCGGAGGGAGTCATGCCCGCCGCCCCGACCGAGCTCCCCGCCGCATCGTCGCCACCCTCCCGACCATCGGACGGCCCCGTCCGGCCGCGCCCGCTTCCCCGCGCGGGCGGTGGCCGGTTCTTCATCGGGCACGCCCCCGAGGCCATCGAGGATCCGCTCGGTCTCTACGAGCGGGCGTGGCGCGAGCAGGGCGACGCGGTCGAGTTCCGCGCCCTCGGAGGCATCTTCCGCTGGGCGGTCCTCGTCCATCCCGACGCCGTCGCCCACGTCCTCGGCACACACCACGAGCGCTACCCGAAGCCGCCATTCTTCGTGAAGGCGGTCGGACCGCTCTTCGGCCGGGGTCTCTTCCTGAGCGACGGCGGTCGCTGGCGCCGGCAGCGCCGCCTCGCGGCGCCCGCCTTCTCGCGCGATCGCCTCGAGGGGCTGATCCCGACGATGGCGGCCGCGATCGAGGCTGAGCTCGATCGCTTCCCCGCCGGCGATGGGGCGGTCGACGTCCAGGAGCGGATCAACCGGGTCGCCCTCCGCCTCGCCGCCCGCGCCTTCTTCGGAGTCGACCTCGAGGCCGACGCCGAGTCGTTCGCCGGCGCGCTCGCCGACTCGTTCGCCTTCCTCCGCTACCGGCTCGACTCGCCGATGCCGGCGCCGCTCTTCCTCCCGACGTCGCGCAACCGCGCGTTCCGCCGCTCGAAGGCGACCCTCGAGCGGATCATCGGATCGGTGATCGCGCGCCGCCGCGCCGGCGAGGTGCCCGAGGGAGGCGACCTCCTCGGGATGCTCCTCGCGGCGTCCGACGAGGACACGAGCGTCTACACGCCGGCCGAGCTCATCGACGAGGTCGCCGGGTTCCTCATCGCCGGCCACGACACGACCGCCGCCGCCCTCACCTGGACGCTCGAGCTGCTGAGCCGCCACCCCGACGTGCTCGCCGAGCTCGAGGAGGAGGTCGACGCGGTGCTCGGCGAGCGACCGGCGACGGCGGCGGACGTCCCGCGCCTCGGCCTCGCCCGGCGCTGCTTCGACGAGGCGCTGCGCCTCTACCCGCCCGCGTGGGGACAGCCGCGCCAGGCGGCCGTCGACGACGTGATCGGCGGCCACCTCATCCCGAAGGGGACGATCGTCACCCTGGCCCAGTGGGTCACCCACCGGCACCCCGACTTCTGGGACGAGCCCGACCGCTTCGACCCGAGCCGCTTCGAGCCGGCCGCGGTCGCCGCCCGCCACCGCTTCGCCTACTTCCCGTTCGGAGGCGGCCCGCGCGTCTGCATCGGACGGCAGCTCGCCCTCGTCGAGGGAACGCTCGCCCTGGCCCTGATGGTGCGTCGGTTCCATCTCGAGCGACCCGACGGGACGCCGCCGGCGATCCCCGACCCGACCTTCACCCTCAAGCCGAAGGGCGCGGTTCCCCTCATCCTCGTCCCTCGCGGGCGGCCCTGAGCTTCTCGTTGCGACGCTTCGCCTCGTCGAGGTCGTGGCTCCACCACGGGGGGACGTCGTCGAAGTCGGGGAGGCCATCGTCGATGAGGACGTCGGCGCCCTCGTTCTCCCGGTAGCGGCCGGTCGGAGCGGCGCCGGCGCAGATGGCGAGGAGCGACTCGTCCTCGGCGGCCGCGAGGGCGCGCTTCGTCTCGGGCGCGACGCGGATGACGTCGCCCGGCGCGATCTCGATCACCTCGTCATCGAGGAGCATGCGGCCTCGCCCGCGGAGGACGAGGTAGACCTCCTCCTGCTCGCGGTGCCGATGGGTGAAGGTGTAGCCGCGACCGGCCCTGAGCGAGATGAACGCGAACGCCACCGCGGTCAGCCCGAGCTCGCGTCGCGGCAGGACGAGGCCCGCGAGGCCGTCGAGGTCGAAGGTCTTCCTGGTGTAGCCGGCCATGGCGGCGGGCCCTCCGGGGTCGGTGTCGATAGAGGCCTCGACGGTAGCGAGGGCCGCCGCCGCGGGCAACGCGGCGGCGCGCCGGTCAGTCGCCGAGCGTCGTCTGGCGCGCCCGGATGATCAGGACGGCCCGGCGCGATCCCGCCTTCTCGACTCCGTCCGAGAGGACGCTCACGCCGCCGACGTAGATCGGTCGCCCGAGCGGCGCCGACAGGGTCGTCAGGATCTCGTGACGGGGTCGGTCGGGCGCGGTCAGGCTGGGCTCGGCGCCGACGGTCAGGTCGGCTCGCACCTCGATCGTGAGCGCATCGCCCGCGCCGTGCAGGGTGGGGGTCATGTCGAGGATGACGCCCGTCTCGTAAACGCCCGGAATCTCGTCGACCACGTCCTCGTCGGCTCGCTTCCGCCGGACGCTGAACACGCGCGCCTCGGTGTCGACGAGGGCGCTCCGCTGGCCGTTCGCCAGGGTCGCGACGCCGGCGGCGGCGAGCCGGATCGTCGCCGCCTTCCGCGACGCCTCGTCCACGAGCGTCGAGTAGGCCTCGTCGGAGAGGAGCGTCTTGCCGTCGAGCAGCCGCTCGTGCGCCGAGAGCGGCACGTCCCAGACCTCGTACTCGACCGTGACGAGGCGCCGGGCCAGCTTGCGGAGCGACCCGAGGATCGCCCGGATCCGCTCGATCGCCGCGGGCGACGCCCGCACGACCAGGACGCCTCCGTGGATCTCGAGCGACGCCACCATCCCCTCGCCAGTGGGGTCGACGAGCTGTTCGATGATCTCGATCAACCGGTCTGCCTCGAGACCGACCGGACCACGGTCGTCGCCATCGTCCTCGTCGAACGTGAGCACGTTGCCTCCGGACTCGGACTCACCGTCGCCGTCCCCCGAGGGGATCACCAGGTCGGACACCCCGCCGGGAAAGCTACGCACCGAGTGCACGAGGTCGCGCACGTCGAGCACCTCGACCGCGTCGACCCAGCTCGCGCTCCCCCAACCTCCTTCGGTGATGAGGAGCACGTTCTCCCGGACGTGATAGGCGAGGTCGTTGTCCCCGAGCATCAGGTCGAGGGCCAGCCGCAGCGGCACGTCGCGCAGGCGCACCGCGACCGAGTACTCCGAGAGGTCGTATCCGGGCGCCACGACGAGGTTGATCCCGGCGTCCTCGGCGAGCTTCTCGAGCACCCGGTCGAGCGGCTCGTCGTCGTGCTCGAGGGTCACCCGCCGCCGTTCGAGCAGCTCGCGGAGACGGGCGGCGCGCCCGTCCACGATCGGAGCATCGCGGCGCGAGCCCGCCTCGCCATCCGCGCCGGCCGGAAGCTCGCGCACGACCGAGAGGAGGAGCACGACGTGCTCGGGCGTCTCCGGGAGCGGTTCGCGCGGCTCGAGGCCCCCTCCGACGACGACCGTCCCGCCGACCGGAACGGTGACCTGACTCTTGAGGACGCGGTGCCTCATCTGCGGAAGCTGGACGCGCCGAGGGTCGTGCTCGTCGTGGGCCGAGTCGACGAGGCTCCCCTCGAGGGTCGACCAGCGGATGTCGACGGTCACCTCGTCGGTGCCGCGCGCGAAGACCGGCCGAGCGTCGATCACCGTTCCGTGTCGGAGCACACTCTCGAGGGTCCCGCCGCGCGAGCTCGACCGCCTCCGATAGCTCCGCTCCCCGCCGGTCCAGAGATGGACCCGCTGGAGGTTGTGCGCGGCGAGGCGATGGGACCCGACGAGGCGCGCCCGACTCTCGGACAGCCGGCGCAGCCGGGCGAGGCTCCCCTCGTCGAGGACCGCCCCCTGACCCGCGGACCGATCGCCGGCGATCTCGACCCAGACGTCCCGACTCATCTGCCAGAGCTGCGCCTCGATGCTGACCCGCGAGGCGGCGTGCCGTCGCAGGTCGCCGAGGATCGCATCGACGCGACGGTGGGCGTCGGGCGGGAGCGTCACGATGAGCGTCCGCCCGGTCGTGACGATGCTCGCCCCGCGGTCCCAGACATCCTCGGGCAGGCTCCCGGTGACGAGCTCGATGAGGACGTCGAGGTCGACCTCGGCCTCCTCGTTATCGTCGAAGCTGAGGGCGACCCCGCCGCTCGCGCCGCTCGAGCTCCCGTCCCCGAGCGAGCTCGGCCAGAAGACCGGACCCGGAAAGTCCCGGATCGGGACGACGAGGTCGCTCACGTCGTGCATCCGCGTCGTGAGCGGAACTCCGGCGAGCGACTCGCCGAGCTCCTGGATCACGACGACGCCATCCCGGGCGGCCACCTCGAACTCGTAGAGCTCACCGAGCAGCTCGAGCAGCCCCCACGCCGAGACGTCGCGAAGCTCGAGGTCCAGACGCGCGCCGTCGTCCGCGAAGACCTCGCGGAGATTCGACGAGACGATCAGGTTGAGGCCGCTCCGATCACGGACGGCCGCGAACGCGTCGTCGATGGGCGCGCCGCGGAGGTCGAGGTCGAGGCTGACCGCGGAGAGCTTCTTCCGGAGCCCCTCGAGGCTTCCATCGTCATCGGCGCGGACCGGCCCGACGGCCGTCGCGGTCACCACGATCCCCGCCGCCGCCAGGATCGCGATCGCTGCCCGCGCCGCCCGCGCCCTCCCGCTCGGGGACGGGCCACGCTCGATCATCTTCGTTCCGCTCATCGTCTCCACTCTCCTCGTCATCACGACGACGACGACGGCGCGAAGGGTAGCCGCCCCGCGGCGCCGCCTCCGCCTCGTCGTCTGTCCGACCACCACCGTTTCCAGCGCCGCGGCGACCCGCCGAGGTCCCGACCGACGATCTGACTCATGGCCGCGCGGGCGACCTTCCGGGTCGACGCGCTCTGCAGCCCATCCGCGAGCAGGGGAACCGCGCCGGGCTCGCGGTAGCGCGCGAGCGCCTCGATCACGGCGCGTCGCGCGGCGACGCGCTCGCGGGCGCTCGCGTAGAGCGCGTCCCGCGGGAGCTCCCCGGCGACCGACCGGCCCGGACCACGCCGGCTCAGGCGCGCGTGGAGCGTCGCGAGCGCCTCGAGCCCCGACCGCGTTCCGAGCTCACCGAGCGCCGCCACCGCGGCGTCGAGGCCGCCGGGCTCCAGGGCGAGGCTCGTCAGCGCCGCCGCCGTCGACGCGTCCGACCCGTAGGCGTCGCCGACTCGCCCGAGCACGAAGGCCGCGCGGCGGCGACGCTCGAGCGGCGCGTCGAGGTCGCCGACGACGTCGATCACTCGCTCGATGGCCTCCTCGCCCGCGGCGATGAAGCGCCGCGCCAGCTCGACCTTCGCCTCGTCCTCCGGGGTCGCGTCGAGGAGGACCGCCACCGCCTCGCCGTCGGGGTCGGCCGCGAGCCACGCGCGAGCGAACGCCACCTGTGTCGTTCGGCCCGTCGCCGAGAGCAAGCGCTCGACGAGGTGGCGCGCCGCCGCTCCCTCGAGGGGCTCCGCCTCGACGGCCAGGTCGCCCACCTCGAGCCATCGGGCGTAGGTATCCGCGACGAGCGCCTTCGGCGAGCCTCGGCGCGCCGCGTCGATGCCGCGCTGGCGGAGCTCGCCCGCGACGACCGCGGCGGCGGGGACGCGGGGACGGATCGCCCCGACGACGGCGGCGGGCGCCGGGCGCGCATCGGGGCGCCGGGACGTCGCGGCCGCCCGGGACTCGACTCGAAGGGCGTCGAGCGATCCGGAGCGCGCGGGCGGCGCCGGCGAGACGACGACCAGGGCCTCGCCCCGGTCCGCTTCGCGCGATCGACCGAGTCCGATGACCGCGGCCGCGACGAGGGCCACGACCGCCACCGCGGCGATCGCGGCCCGGGTCACGACGTCGCCCGGCGTCGGCGGCCGCGCCACCTCGGGCTCGTCCGGACCCGCCAACGGCCCCTCGGACGCCGAGGTCGGCGCGGCGAGAGCCGCGATCACCGCCGCGGTGAAGTCGCCGGGGAGCCCCGGCGACGCGAGGGCCGCCGACGCCTCGGCCTCGAAGGCGCGCCACGCCGCCTGCGCGTCGCGGCAGCCAACGCACGCGTCGACGTGCGCGCTCACCACGCGGGCCTCGTCGGCCGGCAGCTCGCCGTCGCGCCAGCGCGACAGCGCGACCGGATCGGGGCAGCCCGCGCTCACGAGTCGCCGCCGCTCTCGGCCGACTCGCCGAGCTCGCGCCGGAGCGCCTCCTTCGCCCGGTGGAGGCGCACGCCGACGAGGTCGACGCTGATCTCGAGCAGCTCGGCGATCTCGCGGTAGGCCAGACCGGTCGAGAAGCGGAGGACGAGCACCTCGCGAAGCTCGTCGGGCAGCGCGCGGACGAGCGCGTCCCACGCCTCGCGACGCTCGAGCGGTCCCGCGCCGGGCTCGGTCGCGACCCGGTCGAGGGCGGCGGGCTCGGTCACGGTCGCGAGCCGCCCGCGGCGCGCCCGCGACCGGAGCGCCTCGCGCGCCTCGTTGCGCCCGATCGAGCGAAGCCAGCCGGCCACCCGCTCGGGGTCGCGGAGCTCGCCGAGGCGAGCGTGGGCCTTGATGAAGGTCTCCTGCGTCACGTCGGCCGCCTCGTGCGGGTCGCCCACCATCGCGAGCGCCAGGTGATGGATCGGATCGCGGAAGCGATCGACGAGGCGCGCGAACGCCTCGAGGTCGCCCGCCCGGGCCGCGACGACCCAGGCTGCCGGAGAGTCCCCGCCCGCCGCGGTCACGCGACGCTCGCTCGAACGAACGAGCCGCGGAAACCCCCGCCGCGCAACCGCGGGAAGCGAGGCCTCCTGCGGTCCAGCACGGCCCACGGCCCCTCCAACCCCTCTGACGACATGACGGTCCTCACGACGGCCGATCTTACAGGGGATCGGAGAAACATCGGGGCGGACGCGTTACCCCTTCCGCGGGCAAGCCATGCGTCCGTCGATTGAGCCGGGGGACGGCGGGCGGGTAGGCTCGGGGACGGCCCACTCCGGAGCGTCGCGCCAGATCAACAGCGTCGTCATCCACGACGCCCGCGGTCTCGTCATCAGGAAGGGTCAGCCGCTGGCGTCGGACGGGCTGGCCGTCCGAGGTCACCGCGGGGCGGCGCCCCTGCATCCGCGTACCCACGCGCTCCCCCACGACGCTCCCAGTCTGGAGCGAGGACGGGAAGTTGCGCCGGTTCGTGCTGGAGCCGGCGTTCCCCGATCTCTCCGAACGGCGGTCGACCTTCCTCGCGGCCGCGACGCGGTCGCTCCACACCTCTCGGTCGCGCCTGATGGTCTCGAGCGGAGGTCGCCTGGTCGTTGGAGGCACGGTCCGTCGACGTCGTCCTTCCCGAACGGCCGGTCGACACGGTCGATCTCTCCGCGGTGCCGGGCCGAGTCGTCGGCGTCGCCTTCGTCGCGGCGAACCGGGTCGCCGTCGGCCTCGACGACGGGCTCGTCCTGATCTTCGAGGCCATCGACGAGTGAGCAACCGCGCCGTTCCCCGGCTGATACGGCCGGGACGGAATGAGACGCATGCGGCCCCGGACCCCCGCCGCAGGGCTGCTGCCCGACTCGCGTAGACGCCTCCCCCCTAACGAATTGAGCATTTTCCCTCGAGTCGGTGCGCCCGTTGCGATAGGGGCGGCCGGAAGAGAGAGGAAGAGGTCATGCTCCCCACCAGCCGACTCGCCGCCACGCTCACCTTCGCCGCGCTCGTCGCCGCCGCGACGCCCACGGTCGCCCTCGCCGACGAGCGGTTCGTCGTGTCCGGACCGGACCTGGCCGGCCGCGCCACGATCGGCGACGACGGCAGCGTGACGCTCACGGCGGAGCGCTACGGGCGCGGGGTCCTCCGGAACGGCGTCGACGACCTGAGCGTCGAGGGCAGGCTCCTCGAGCGGTCGCCGTCCCGGATCCGATTCGAGATCGAGACCCGCGAGGACGCGAGCGCCTGGGATCGGATCCGCCTCGGCTTCCGCGGTCGCCTGCTCGGGCAGACCATCGAGGACGAGCGGATCGTCGACGGGCAGATCATCAAGATGGTCGAGGTGACCCTCGCCGGCGACGACGCGAACGGCTTCTCGGGCGCCGTGAAGGAGCAGGCCCAGACGTGGCGCCTCGAGGATGAGCTCGCCCACGACCTCGTCGTCCTCGTCGTCCCCGGCCTCTCGACGAATCTGTGGAACCAGAACGGGGTGAACTACCTCGACGAGAACATCGCCGCGATCCGGACCCGGACGGGCCTCCCGACCCGGCGCCTCACGATCAACACCGAGGCGTCGGTCGGCCAGAACGCGGCCGAGATCGCCGCCGAGATCCGGACCGAGGTCGACGCGGGCAAGCGGGTGATCCTCGTGGCCCACAGCAAGGGCGGCGCCGACACGATCACCGCCCTCTCCGACCCCGCGAACCGCGATCTCCTCCCGCAGATCGCCGGCTTCATCGCCATCCAGCCCGTCTACGGCGGCTCGCTCGTCTCCGACATCGCCGCGGATCACCGCGCGCTCCAGGCGATCGCCGACCGCGCGTTCGAGGTGTGGCTCCCCGCGATCAACCGCGTCGACGACACCGGCAGCCGGGACGCCGTTCGCGACCTCCGCACGAGCACCCGTCAGGCGCTCCTCGCGCGGCACCCCTACCCGGCCGACCAGGTTCCGACGGTCGTGATCCGCGGCTTCATGGACGGCCGCAACGCGTTCAAGCCGCGCCACGTCCTGCGGCAGCCGCTCGTGCTCACCCAGATGCTCGTGGAGCACCAGTTCGGCGAGCACAGCGACGGGCTCGTCGCCCTGAAGCACCAGCGGATCCCGGGCTCGGTCGCCGAGCACACGTTCGAGGACCTCGACCACTTCGAGCCCGGCTTCCGCGGCGAGAGCCCGCACCGGCCGGTCGACGTGACCCACAAGGGCCTCGACCTCCTCGTCCCGCACCTGAAGCCGGCGCCCGCGGCGCGCGCCGAGCAGCCGGTCGTGACCCGCGACCGTGTGAATCTCCCGCTGAGCTTCGGCCAGCAGCAGCAGCGCGACTAGGCGCGGAATCTTCCCCGCCATCCCCGCCCGCCGCGGGCCCTTCCCGCGAAAACGCCCGCGCTCCTCTTCGGAGTTGCGGGCGTTACGCGTGGACGGCCCAGGAACGCGATTCGCTCGTCACGGGGGCCCTGCACCTCCGGGAGGAGCCGGGATGAACCCCTTCGAGGCGACCAACCTCTACATCGGCCGGGCGTCGAAGATCCTGGATCTCGGCGACCGGTTCGAGCGCTACCTCATCGAGCCCGAGCGCGAGGTGAGCGTTCAGGTCTCGATCACCCGCGACAACGGTCACGTCTACACCTGTCGCGGCTTCCGCGTGCAGCACAACAACGCGCGCGGCCCCTACAAGGGCGGGCTCCGGTTCCATCCGACCGTCGACATCGACGAGGCGCGGACCCTCGCGAGCCTGATGACCTGGAAGACGGCGCTCGTCGACGTCCCGTTCGGCGGCGGCAAGGGCGGCCTCGACTGCGACCCGAAGGAGCTGTCGGAGGGCGAGCGCGAGCGGGTGACGCGCAAGCTCGTCGAGCGCATCCACGATGTGATCGGGCCGCACGCCGACATCCCGGCGCCCGACGTCAACACCGACGCCCAGGTGATGGCCTGGATCATGGACGAGTACGCCAAGCTCCACGGCTTCTCGCCCGCCGTGGTGACGGGCAAGCCGGTCCACCTCCACGGGAGCGAGGGCCGGGAAGCGGCGACCGGGCGCGGCGTCTTCTTCGCGACGGAGGAGTATCTCCGGAGCACCGACCAGGAGATCTCGGGAAAGAGCTTCGTCATCCAGGGGTTCGGCAACGTCGGCTCGCACGCCGCGCGCTTCTTCCACGACGCGGGCGGGCGCGTGGTCGCCGTCTCCGACGTGGCCGGCGGGCTCGTGAACGGCGACGGCCTCGACGTGCCGCGCCTCATCGAGCACGTCGCGGAGCATCGAGGCATCGCGGGCTTCGACGGCGGCGACTCGATCGATCGCGACGACGTTCTCCTCCAGCCCTGCGACGTCCTCATCCCGGCCGCCCTCGGCAACGCGATCACCGACGAGAACGCCGCGGACATCCGCGCCCGCCTGATCGTCGAGGCGGCGAACGCGCCGACGACCCCGGCGGCCGACGAGATCCTCGCGGCGCGCGGGGTCACGGTCATCCCCGACATCCTGGCGAACGCCGGCGGGGTGACCGTCTCCTACTTCGAGTGGGTGCAGAACGTGCAGCAGTTCCGCTGGGACATCGATCGGATCGACGCCGAGCTCCGCAAGCGGATGCGGAGCGCCTGCTCGAAGGTCTTCGAGGTGGCGCGACGGCGCGAGGTCGACCTGCGCACGGCGGCGTTCGTCGTCGGGCTCGGTCGGGTCGCCAAGGCCGCGGTCACGCGCGGAATCCAGTAGCGGGCGGGTCGCGATGCCGACCGCAACCGAGGAGATCAGATCATGACGGTGCCGACGAGCGAGGCCGAGTCGTTCCCGCCGCTCCTCTTCCGCGGGGTCGACCGGATCGAGCGAGAGCAGATCGGCGGCCTCTGCCGCGCGGTCGTCTACGAGGACGGCGAGACGCTCGTCCAGGAGGGCGACACCGGCCGAGACGCCTTCCTGGTCGACCGCGGCACCGTCCGGATCGAGAAGACCGACGGGTCGGGGAAGGTCCAGATCCTGGCCGAGATCAACGGCCAGACCATCCTCGGCGAGCTCGGGATGATCCTCGGCGGGCCGCGCACCGCGACGGTCCGCGCCGTCGGCCAGGCGCACGCCCTCCTCATCAGCGGCGAGCGGTTCGCGACGCTCGTCCGCGAGGGGAACGGGGCCGTCCTCAAGATGGCCTACAACATCCTCACCGTCCTCGCGCGCCGACAGGCGGCGATGAACGGCCACGCGATGGCGCTGATCGAGCAGATCGAGGGGAAGACCGGCGAGGGAGCGAGCCCGCCGGCGACGGCAACGGCGGGGGCGGCGATGCCGGGTCGGGGGACCGACGACGTCTCGAGCCTCCGGGAGAAGCTGCTCGCGGAGTGGACGTTCTAAGCGCGAGAGGTCACTTCCAGGAGACGTCGTAGGCGTAGACGCCGCCCTTCGTCAGGTCGCCAGTCGCGATGATGCGCTTGCCGTCGCTCGTCCAGACGACGCCCTCGGAGCCCGCGCCGCCGACATCGAGCTCGGCGACCTGGCGTCGCGCCTCGAGGTCGTAGATCGCCACGTCGGACTTCCCCGACGTCGCCACCGCGGCCAGCCGGCCGTCGGGCGAGATGGCGACGTCGCGCGATCCTCCCTTTCCGAAGATGAAGTCGCTCTCGACGGGCTCGATCGCATCGGGGTCGAACCAGCTCAGGTTCGACCCGACGACGAGCATTCGCGAACGATCGGGGCTCCAGGCGAACGCCTGCGCGCCCCGGACGGGGACATCGCGGGCGCTGCCCGAGCGGACGTCGATCACCCGCAGCCCGTCGGCGCGCTTGCACGAGAAGACGAGGCGGTCGCCCGTGTCGGTGAACGCTGCCGTGATCCACGTCTCGCAGCTGTCGGGAGGCTCGACCTCCACCTCTCCCGTCTCGAGCGACCAGATCTTCGCCCCGTCCTCTCCGACCGAGGCGAGCCGCCGACCGGATGGGTGAAAGGCGACGGCCATCACCTCGCCGCCGTGCGGACCGAGCGCGAGGCGCTGTTCGCCGTCGGCGAGGGTGAAGACGCGGGCGTGGCGATCCGAGGCGGTCGCGACGAACCGCCCGGTGGGATCGACCGCGACGCCGGTGACGATCTTGGCGTGCGGGAGCCGACCGACGACGCGACCGTCCCGGACCCGGATGATCGGAGCGCTCGGTTTCCGGTACTGGGAGCCGACGACGACCACCTTGCCCCGCGGGTCGATCGCGACGTGCTGCCCGCCTTCGTCGACGCGCCAGGCGAGGGTCGCGGTGAACGTGACGGGCTCGCGCACAGCACCCGACGGAGCCGGAGGCGTCGCGTCCGCGGGGATCGCCGCGTCCCCCGGCTCCGGCGCGGGCTCCACCGGAGGCCGAGCAGCTCGAGGCGCCTCCCAGGAGACGTCGAACGCGTAGACGCCTCCCTTCGGCGCGTCGGCGGTCGCGATCACGCGCTTCCCATCCGGCGTCCAGACGACGCCCTCCGAGCCCTCGCCCCCGACGTCGAGCTGGGCGACCTTGTGGCGCGCCGCGAGGTCGTAGACGCACACGTCGCTGACGCTGGAGTGGGACACCGCCAGCAGGCGCCCATCGGGCGAGAACGCGAGGGCGCGCGAGCCGTTCCGGCCGTTGATCGCCCCCTTCTCGATGAGGTCGAGCGTCTCCGGATCGAGGAAGCTCACGTCGTCGCTCATGGCGACGAAGCGCGCCCCGTCGGGGCTCCAGCCGACCGCCTGGATCTCGCCGACCTCGACGTCCCGTGAGCTGCTCTCGGCGAGGTCGAGCACGCGGACGCCGCCGGCGCTCTTGCACGAGATCACGACCCGCTCCCCATCCGATGACCACGCGGCGGACGTCCACGAGCCGCAAGCGCCCGGCGGCGCGAAGAGGATGCGACCCGACTCGAGCGACCAGACCCGCGCCTGATCGGCGCTGACCGAGACGAGCCGCCGGCCGGAGGGATCGAACGCGGCCGTCTCGATCGCCTTGCCGTGCGGACCGAGCTTGGCGCGCTCCTTGGCGTCGGTGAGGGTGAAGACGCGCACGAACCGCCCCGAGGCCGTCGCGACGAGGCGCCCCTTCGGGCCGATCGAGACGTCCCGGACCGCCGACGCATGCGGAAGCCGCCCGAGGACTCGGCCGTCGCGGACCCGGATGATCGGCGCCGCCTTCTGGCCATCGATCGATCCGGCGACGACGATCCGCCCGCGAGGATCGAGCGCGAGCCGCTCGCCGCCCTCGTCGAGCCGCCAGGCCTGGGTCGCCGAGAAGATGACCGGCTCGGGAAGAGCCGTCTTCGGCGGCGGCGTGGGCGCCGGCGGAGAGGGATCGGCCTCGGGCGCCCGCGCGGGCTCCGGCTCCAACTCCGGCTCCGGTTCCGGTTCCGGTTCCGGCTCCGGTTCCGGCTCCGGCTCCGGCTCTGGCGCACGCACGGGCTCGGGATCGGGATCGGGATCGCGGTCGGGAGGCGGCACGACCTCGGGCTCGACCTCGGGTTCGGGCTCGGGCTCGGGCTCGACGATGGGAGTGGGCCGAGTCGGGACCTCCGAGTCCGGGGCCCCCTCGACGGATGAGGCATCCGCCAGGCCGGAGCCGCCCTCGACCTCCGCGCGGTTCTGGCGCCCGAGCACGAACGCGACGCCGCCGATCAGAACGACCGCCGCCACCAGCCCCCCGACCACGAGCTCGGGCCGCCCCTTCGACGGCGACCTCGGGCGCTCGACGCCCCGACGACGCTGCGAGATCCTGCCCGAGCTCCGCCGCGCCGGCCTCGGCGGGTCGGACCTCTCGAGCAACTCGATCAGCTCGGCGGCGCTCGCCAGCCGCCCCGCGGGATCCCGTGCGATCAATCGGTGGACCAGCGCGGCGTCCCCCTCGGGAACGTCGGCGCGAGCCCGCTCGATCCGCGCCGCGTCGGCGGTGAGAACGCGCGAGGCGAGCTCGACCATCGAGCCCGACCCGAACGGTGGCTGCCCCGCGAGCAGCTCGTACCAGAGGGCGCCGAGGGAGTAGAGATCCGCCCGCGCATCGGCCTTCGCGCCGCGGAGGAGCTCGGGCGCGATGTAGGCCGCCGTCCCCAGCGCCGTGCCCGTCTTGGTCAGGCTCCCGCCGCCGTCGTCGACCTCGCGGAGGAGGTCGAAGTCGGTCAGCGCGATCGAGCCGTCCCGGCCGCACAGAACGTTGCTCGGCTTGACGTCGCGATGGACCGCGCCGCGCTCGTGGACGTGTCCCAGCGCGCCGGCCAGCGTCGCGACGATCGCACGGGCCTCCCCGAACGCGAGCGGCCCCCGCTCGCGGAGGACGCCCGCGAGGCTTGGACCGTCGACGAACGCCGTCACCTGGTAGGGCCGGTCGTCGACGTGGCCTCCGTCGAGGACGCGCACGATCGAGGGATGATGGATGGACGCGGCGAGACGGCAGCTCCGGAGAAATCGCTCCCGCGCGACGCCGCTCTGACCGCCCGGCGTCCCCGCGCCGAAGATCTTGAGCGCCGCCGTCGCGCCGTTGCCCGCGTTGCGGGCGAGGTACACCCGCCCCATCCCGCCCGCGCCGAGGAGCCGCTCGAGCCGCCACCAGCCGACGACTCGACCGAGATCCGGATCGCGATCGCCGCCGACCGCCTGCCGCAGATCCTGCAAGCTCACGATGGCCACGGTAGACGGGTGGAGCGCAGGTTCGCCAGCTAGGCAGCGCGCCGGCGGGCGAGCATCAGCGCGAGAATGACGAGACCGAGCAACCCGAGCGACCCGGGCTCCGGCGTCTGCTGGAACTCGATCGCGGCGACCGAGTAGTCGTCGCCGCCGACCTGACCGCTGCCGTCGGTGAACGCGAAGACCGTTCCCGCCCCGAACGCGGTGAAGTCGACCGTGAACTCCTCGCCGCCGCCGACGCCGAGCGTCTGGATCCGATCGGAGCCGAGGATCGCGATGACGTCCTGATCGACGCCGTCGATGAAGAGGTCGAACGAGTCGTTCGCGCCGGCCGACTCGCGGAAGATCACCGAGTCGAGCGAGACGGGACCGTTGAACGTGAAGATGAGGAACTCGTCGCCCTCGACCCCGCCGGGCGTGTTGTCGTCGATCTGCCGGTTGACGACGCCGAGGCCGTCATCCGAGGTCTGGAAGACGTTGGCGCCGACGCCCCCGTCGGTCGCGGTCACCGTGCCGTCGGTGAAGACCAGCGCCGGCCCGTTGCTCGTCGAACCCCGGAAGTCCTGGAAGATCGGCATGGCCACGGCCGAGGTCGGCGAGGCGAGGAGGCCAACGAGGAGCGCGGCGGCGATGGTGAGAGCGCGGAGCATCACCATCTATGTACTCGCTAGGGCCCGACGCTTCAAGGACTTCGCGCCGGATCCCGGACGAGGCTACCGCAGCGGGAGCCGGTAGCAGACGGCCTCGCGGTCGTTCCGCAGGACGAGGAACGGCGCGGCGAACGCGGGCGGGGCGCCCGACCGGCCCGGGAGCGCGTCGAGCCGGCCGAGCTCGGTCGCTCCCGTCGCGTCGAGGCGGAGGAGCGCGAGCGTCCCCTTGCCCCCGTGGAGGAGGACGAGGTCGGAGACGGCGAGGAGATGCGCGTCGCCGAAGCGGTCGCCGCGCCAGAGCGACTCGCCATCGTCGAGGCGGACGGCCGACAGGAACCCGCTCGAGGTGCCGAAGACGACGCCGTCGCGCGTGACGAGGCTGGTGTACTTGGTCTGGAGCCGCGTGCTGTGCCAGAGCTCGGCGCTCTCGAGCGGGTCGCCGGCGAGCTGGAAGAGCTTCGCGCCCCCGCCGTAGGCGGTGACCATGAGGAGGCGATCACCCTCGAGGACGAGCGGGGTGACCATCCCGCCGAGGCTCTTCTTGTGCCAGGGGACCGTCCAGAGGATCGCGCCGTCGGACGGATCGTGGGCGACGACGCGGCCCTCGTTGAAGACGACGATCGCCGCGCGCCCCCCGATCGTCCGGAGGGCGGGCGAGCCGTAGCCGGCCTCGTCGTCGCCGGCGTGCCACGCCACCTCGCCGTCGCTCGCCCGGTAGGCGACCAGGCTCCAGCCGTCACCGCCGCCGGCGCTGACGACGACGTGCCCCTCGGGCGTCAGGAGCGGCGACCCGCTCAGGCCCCAGCGCTTGGTCTCCGCCTTCGCGTCGGCGAGCACGTCGCGACGCCAGAGCAGCGCGCCCGTCTCGAGCTCGACGCACACGAGGACGCCGGTCGCGCCGAGGGCGTAGACGCAGCCGTCGGCGACCGAGGGCGTCGCGCGCGGTCCGGGGCCGCCCGCGCTGTCGGAGTGCCGGGCCGCCTCGGCGTGACGCCAGAGCTCCTCGCCCGTGCGCAGCCCGTAGCAAGTGACGAGCTCGCTCTCGCCGTCCTGCTCCTGGGTGACGGCGCGCTCGCCGGCGACGACGAAGCCGGACCACCCCGGCCCGATCGGGCGACGCCAGAGCTCGAGCGGCGGGTTCGCGGTCCAGTCGGGGTCGAGCTCGACGTCGGGGATCGTCGCGTCGCGATCGGGGCCCTGGAACTGGGCGTAGTCGCGGACGGCGACCTCGCCGGTCGGCACGTCGGTCCACGCGGCGGCGGCGTCGCGGCCCGGGCCCGTGAGCTTGGCCACGGCCGGTCGGCTCTGCTCGCCGGTCAGAAACAGCCAGAGGCGTTGCCCCGCGAGCGCGGCCAGCGCGACGACGAGCAGGCCGATCATCGCGACTCGCCGCCGTCGCCCCGAGCCTCGGCTCGCGGCGGAGTCGTCGGCGGCGTCGGCCGCGGCGTCGGCGTCGCCGGCGGCGGCGGGGAGATCTTCCACGGGCGCGTCGCTCCTACTCCGAGCCGAGGGCGAGACGGTAGCAGACGGCCTCGCGGTCGTTGCGCACGAGGAGGAACGGCGCGGCGAAGGCGGGCGGGTTCCACGTCTTGCTCGAGAGGGCGTCGAGGCGGCCGAGCTCCTCGGCCCCCTCGCGCCCGATCCGGACGAGGGCGACCGGCCCCTTCTCGGCCTGCACGATGAGCAGGTCGCCGACCGCGATCACCTGGCCGTGGCCGTAGCGCTCGCCGCGCCAGAGGCGCTTCCCGTCCTCGAGATTCGTCGCGGAGAGGGCGCCATCCGACAGGCCGTAGACGACGCCGTCGCGCTCGATCAGGTCGGTGAACTTCGCTTTCAGCTGCCGGCTGCGCCAGAGCTCCTCCGCGCTCCAGGCGCCTTCATCGGTGACGCTCACCTGGTAGAGACGCGCGCCCTTTCCGTAGCCGGTCGAGACGAGGACACGGTCGCCGTCGAGGGCGAGCGGGATCGAGACGCACTCGACCTTGCTCCACGGCACCGACCAGAGCGACGCCCCCGTCGCCGCGTCGTGTCCGACGACGCTCCCATCATTGAAGATGACGATCTGTGCCCGCCCGGCGATCTCGGCGAACCGGGGCGAGCTGTAGCTGGCCGGGTCGCTCCCTCCGTGCCAGGCGACCTCGCCGTCGGCGACCTGGTAGGCGACCAGGCTCCAGCCGTCGGCGCCGCCCGGGTTGACCACGACCAGGCCGTCGGGCGTCACGAGCGGCGAGCAGGCGTCGCCCCACTTCTTCTCCTTCACTCCGGCCTGCGCGAGGGTGTCGGCCCGCCAGTGGAGGTCGCCCGTCTGGAGCGAGAGGCAGGTCAGGATGCCGGTCCCGCCCATCGCGAAGACCCGGTCGCCGGCGATCGTCGGGGTGGCGCGCGGGCCCTCGCCGCCGACCTTCGTCGCGTAGCGGGTCGGCTCGACGTGGTGCCAGAGCTCCTCGCCGGTGCGCAGCGCGTAGCAGACGACCCGCTCCTCCTCGTCGTGCTGCTCCTGGGTGACGGCCCGGTCGCCGGCGACGACGAAGGCCGACCAGGCGGCGCCGACCGGCCGGCGCCAGACCTCGACGGGCGGGCTCTCGGCCCAGTCGGGGTCGAGGGTCACCCCGCGAACGACGGCGTCGCGCGCGGGCCCCTGGAACTGGGGGTAGTCGTGGGTGACGACGTCGGCGGTCGAGACTTCGGTCCAGGCCGCGGCCGCCGCCTCGCCCGGCCCGGTGAGCTCGGCGGGGGCGTCGCTCCAGCGCCACTCGAGGATCGGGACGAGGTCGCCGCTCACGCCCCTGAATCGGATCCCCGTCGATGCGATCAGGACGGCGACGACGACGACCGCGACGGCGCCGAGGCGAACGGCGCGGGGTAGCCGGGAGAGCAGGAGCAGCCAGATGACGGCCGCGATCGTCGAGAGGCCGACGACGACGATCGTGCCGACGACCCGCGACTGCTCGTGAGCCGCCTCGCGAAGCCAGACCCAGTTGAGAGACCCGGTGGCGCCGGCGGCGATCACCGCGGCGGGCCACCATCGCACCCGGGGGGCGGTCTCGGGGGAAGGTTCGGCGCTCGGGGCGCTCGCGGGCTCGGATTCCATCATGATGGAGCCCAGCCTAGCCCATCGCTCGAGACCGGCGCGACCCCGCGAGCCGCCCGCCCGTCCGATTGAACAGGGCGGCGGCCCGGCCCGTCTTGACGGGGTGAACGACCCCGGCGAACCTGGTCGCTCGTCGATGCCTCCCGCCAGCCCGACTTCCCGGAGCTCCCTCATGCGCCGCCGGTGGATCGCCCTCCCCCTCGCCCTCATCGCGTTCACGATCGGCGCCGCCTCGGTCGCCGCGACCCCGCCCGCCGACGGCGACGACTGGCCGCTGCTCGGCGGCAGCGCCGACCGCAACATGGTCTCGGCCACGACCGGCCTGGCGACGAGCTGGGGCGAGGACGGCACGAACGTCCTCTGGTCGGCCGACCTCGGCGACCAGACCTACAGCAACCCGGCCGTCGGCGGGGATTGGGTCATCGTCGGAACCAACAACGGGAAGCCGCGCGACGCCGCCGTCGAGGGCGACAAGGGCATCCTGATGGCCTTCTCTCGCAAGGACGGGAGCTTCCTCTGGCAGGCCGTCCACGACAAGCTCGAGACGGGCGACGCCGAGGACTGGGCCAACATCGGGATCTGCTCGAGCCCGCAGATCGTCGGCGACCGGGTCTACTACGTGAGCAACCGGGCGGAGCTCGTCTGCGCCGATGCGAACGGCTTCCACGACGACGAGAACGACGGCCCGTTCGAGGCGGAGACGCGCAAGGGCAAGACCGACGCCGACATCGTCTGGGTGCTCGACATGCGGAAGGAGCTCGGCGCCTCGCCGTACCAGGCGTCGGCCAGCTCGCCGCTCGTCGTCGGCGACCTCGTCTTCGTCGTCACCGGCCAGGGCGTCGACGACGCGAGCGGCAAGGTGAAGAAGCCCGACGCGCCGAGCTTCATCGCCGTGAACCGGAAGACAGGCAAGGTCGTCTGGCAGGACGCATCTCCCGGCGAGAAGATCATCCAGGGCCAGTGGACGAGCCCGGCCTACGCGGTGATCGACGGGACGCCGCAGGTCTGCTTCCCCGGCGGCGACGGCTGGATCTACGCGTTCGCGCCCGAGACCGGCAAGCTGCTGTGGAAGTTCGACGGCAACGCGCACGAGGAGGGCGAGGAGCCGCACACCTACGCGCTCGCCGCGCCGGTCTACGCCGGGCACCGCCTCATCGTCGCCCTCGGCACGAACCCCGAGGAGGGGGCGATGCCGGGGTGCATCCGCGCGGTCGACGCCCGCAAGCGCGGCGACGTGACGAAGACGGCCGAGCTGTGGAGGCGCGCCGGCGACGACTTCGGAACGAGCATCTCCACGGTCGCCGTCCACGACGGCCTCGTCTACGCGGTCGAGCTCGACGGTTTCCTTCATTGCCTGGAGCTCGAGACGGGCAAGGCGGTCTGGAAGCACGACCTGATGGCGAGCGTGTGGGGGAGTCCGCTCGTCGCCGACGGCAAGCTGTGGGTCCGAAACGGCGAGGGCGAGCTGCTGATCCTCGCCCTCGGACGCGAGGCGAAGGAGCTCGGCCGGAACGAGCTGCCCGACCTCTACCAGGGGTCGCCGGTCGCCGCGGGCGGCGTCCTCTACCTGGCGGCGGACACGAAGCTCTTCGCAATCAAGGAGGCCGGAAAGTGAACACCCTCTCCAGACTCGCCCTCGGGCTGATCTTCGTCGCGACGAGCACCCTCGGCGGCGTCGCCCTCGCCGGGGAAGAGGGAAGCGCTGGCGACTGGCCGCACTGGCGCGGCCCCTCGCTCGACGGCTCGAGCGAGGCGACCGGCCTGCCGACGAAGTGGTCGGAGAGCGAGAACGTCCGCTTCAAGGTGGCCCTGCCGGCGTTCAGCGCGTCGAGCCCGGTGATCGCCGGCGACCGGATCTTCGTCGCGACCGCCGGCGCGCCCGGGAGTGACCCGGCGCCGACGAAGAAGCGCTGGCGGACGCCGATCGCCCCGGTCGGGAAGGACCTCTACATCCTCTGCCTCTCCACCGAGGACGGCCGCGAGCTGTGGCGAACCAAGGTCGCCGGCGGCAACTACCTCATGGGGAAGCACGACCTGAGCAGTCCGTCGCCGATCACCGACGGCGAGCGCGTCTACGCAATGACGGGCTCGGGCATCGTCTCCGCGCTCGACCTCGAGGGGAAGCTCCTCTGGCAGGCGGACATCCAGAAGCAGTTCGGCCGATTCGCGGCGGGCTGGGGCTACGGCGCATCGCCGCTCCTGCACGAGGGCCGGGTGATCGTGCCGGTGCTCCACGGTCGCGGCCCGTCCTACCTCGTCGCGTTCGAGGCGAAGACGGGCGAGATCGCCTGGAAGGTCGATCGACCGACGAAGGCGACCCGCGAGTCGCCGGACGCCTACACGACGCCGGTCGTGATGCGCTACGGCGACCGGACCGAGGTCATCGTGGCCGGCGCCGACGTCGTCACCGCCCACGACCCGGCGACCGGCAAGGAGACCTGGCGCTGCGGCGGGCTCAACCCGAACAACCGGGGGAACTACCGGCTCGTCGCCTCGCCGGTCGTCATCGGCGACCTCGTGGTGTCGTGCGGTCGGAGCGGGCCGCTCCTGGCGGTGCGCGGCGGCGGGAAGGGCGACGTCACGGGGAGCAACGTCGCGTGGCGCAACCCGATCGCCTACGACGTGCCGACGCCGGCGACCGACGGCACGTACCTCTACATCCTCAATGATCGCGGGGCGCTGAGCTGCGTCGAGGTGGCGACGGGCAAGAGCGTCTACGAGAACCAGCGAGTGGCCCGCGGGATCTACGACGCGTCGCCGCTGCTCGCCGACGGGAAGATCTACGTCACGAGCGAGGGCGGCGTCACGACGGTCGTGAAGGCCGGGCCGCGGTTCGAGGTGCTGGCGGAGAACCAGCTCCAGGACCGTTACACCCTCTCGAGCATCGCGGTCTCGGGGAAGAGCCTGTTCATCCGGACGGCGACGAACCTCTACCGGATCGAGGGCGGCACCCAGGAGAAGGACGCCGGGAAGGACGCCGAGAAGAGCGGCGCGAGCAAGCCCGGCCGCAAGCCCTACTAGACAAGGACTCGGAGCTCCGATGAATCGCCTCGCACGCCTCTCGATCGTCTCGACGCTCACGATCCTCGCCGCCGGCGTCGCCAGCGCCGGCGACACCCCCGGCTGGCGCGGCGCCGCCCGTGACGGTCACGTCGCGGGCTTCGAGGCGCCGGCCGAGTGGCCCGAGGAGCTCGAGAAGGGCTGGTCGATCGAGGTCGGCGCCGGCCACGCCACGCCGGCGCTCGTCGGCGACCGCCTCTACGTCCACGCCCGGCAGGGCGAGGAGGAGGTCGCCCTCTGCCTCGACGCCGCGAGCGGGAAGGAGCTCTGGCGGGACGCCTACGAGGTCGGCTACGAGATGGACCCGACCGCGACCGAGCACGGCAAGGGGCCGAAGTCCTCGCCGCTCGTCCACGACGGAAAGGTGCTCACCTTCGGCGTCACGAGCGTGCTCACCTGCTACCAGGCGAGCGACGGGAAGAAGCTCTGGCAGCAGCGCTTCGACCGGTTCGACCCGCCGCAGCCGCGCTACGGGAGCGCGCTGAGCCCGATCGTCGTCGGCGATCTCTGCATCGTCCACGTCGGCGACACCAAGGCGGGCGGGATCGTCGCGGTCGGCCTGGCGGACGGCGCGCCGAAGTGGAGCTGGGACGAGGACGGCCCGGGCTACGCGTCGCCGGTCGCCACGAAGGTCGGCGAGACGACGCAGATCATCACCCAGAGCGAGTCGCACGTCGTCGCCCTCGACGCCAAGGACGGCAAGCTCCTCTGGAAGATGGAGTTCAAGACCAACTACGAGCAGAACTCGGTCACCCCGGTGATCGTCGGCGACGTCCTCATCATCTCGGGCTACAAGAACGGGACGATCGCCTACCGCCTCGGCGCGGGCGACCCCGAGGAGCTCTGGCGGACGACGAAGGTCTCGATGTACATGAGCACCGGCGTCGCCCACGAAGGGCGCCTCTACGGCTTCAGCGAGAAGCGGCGCGGACAGTTCTTCTGCCTCGACCTCGAGACGGGCGACGCCCTCTGGACCAGCGACGGCCGCGAGGGCGACAACGCCGCCGTCTGGATCGCCGGCGAGACGGTCATCGCGCTCACGACCAACTCCGAGCTCGTCTTCTTCGCCGCGAAGGACGACGACATCCACGAGCACGCTCGCTACGAGGTCGCCGACACGCCGACCTGGGCCCACCCCGTGATCGCCGGCAAGGCGATCTACGTGAAGGACGAGGGCTCGCTCACCCGCTGGACCCTGCCCTGACCGAGGACCGACGTCATGCGCCGCCGCCGCCTCGCATCTCTTGCCGTAGTCACGAGCCTCGTCGTCGGCGGCGTCGCCGCGGCGCTCCACGCCGCTCCCGATGACGAGGGCAAGGGCGAGGTGACGTCGATCGACGAGGCCGACAGCAAGCTCGTCGCCCTCTCGCCCAGCGGACACCTCGCCCTGATCGGCGACAGCCACGAAGCGTTCCTCATCGACGTCGTCGACCGGAAGCGCACGTTCACCTTCGAGAAGGACTCGAGCCGCTTCTACCAGCTCGCCTGGAGCGCCGACGGCAAGCACGCGGTTCTCCTCGGGCGGATCGCCAAGGGCGTCCCGGACTCGGGCAGCCGCGGGCTCACCCTCTGGGACCTCTCGGGCGCCCCGAAGCCGGTGAGCGCCAAGACCGACGAGGACTGCTATCGCTGGAACTTCATCGCGTTCCCATCGGCTGGCGATCCGAACCAGCTCTTCGTGAAGAAGCCCAAGGGCGTCGACGTGTGGGACGTCTCGACGTGGACGCGCCGGGCCATCGCCGTCGACGAGGGTCGGAAGATCGATGACGACGGGTTCGCCGTCTCGCCCGACGGGTCTCTCGTCGCCCTCTCGCTCGACGAGGGGAACGTCCTCGTCCTCGATGCAGCATCGGGCGAGGAGGCGCGTCTGATCGAGACGCCGAGCGAGCGCATCGAGCAGATCGCATTCTCTCCGGACGGGAAGAGCATCCTCACGGTCGGGCTCTTCCCCGGCGCGGCGCGCCTGTTCGATGTCGCGTCGGGCAAGATGCGCTGGGAGCGCGAGAAGTGCGCGTACGCCGCGTTCTCACCGAAGGGCGACCGCGTCCTCGTCGCGAAGGCGTATCAGGCCGTCCTGGTCGATGCACGGACGGGGCGAGACAAGACTCTCAGCCCGCACGTCGGCTACCGCCAGCGCGCCGCCGTGTTGCCCGACGGGAAGTCCGCCGTGCTCACCGGAGACAAGAAGACGGTCCTCTGGGAGCTGAACCCCAGGCCGAGACCCGAGCCGAAACCCGAGCCCGACCCGAAGACCGAGCCGACGCCCGACCCCGCCGCGAAGCCGACCGAGCCGACGCCGAGCGCCGACCCGGCCGTTCTCCTGCAAGGGACACCGACCAAGATGCTCCGGGCGATCCCCGGACGCGACGAGCTCATCGTCTGGCGCTCGAAGAAGTGGGACGACCCGGGCGAGCTGCTCGTGGTCGACCCGACGAACGGGGCGGCGCCGATCGTCGGCCGCGTCGCCCTGCAGGCCCGCCCGGGCGAGATCGTCGTCGGCCCCGACGGGAAGCTTCTCGCGCTCGCTGATCAGTGGGACCAGAAGAAGAACGAGACGACGATCACGCTCTTCAGCCTCCCGAGCCTCAAGCGCAAGGCGCGCGCCCAGAAGGTCGAGGGATCGATCGACGACCTCGTCCTCCTCGACGGAGGCAAGAAGCTCGGGTCGTTCTACGGGAGCAAGCTCCAGATCCGCTCGGTGAGGAAGCTGAAGTCGAAGCCCGACGAGATGAGTGTCTCGGACTCGCCGATCCACGCCCTGCCCATGCCGAACGGGAAGGCGATCATCTTCCACACCCTGAAGAGCATCGAGGTGCTCGACCTGAGGAAGGGCCAGGTTGTGGCGTCTCTCGCCACCAACCCCGACCGAAGGAGCGCGGGCGGGACCAGGTGGCGGCCGGTCTTCGACATCTCGGACGACGGCAAGCGACTCGCGATCGTGACCGAGGGCAAGCTCCAGCTCTGGGACGTCGCCGCGGCGAAGAAGCTCGCCGAGCTCGAGCCGCCCGAGGGCGACTCCTTCATGATCCCGCCGTTCCTCGACGGGACCGGATCCACCGCCGGCGTGTTCGCGCGGCAGAAGGGGTTCGTCATCTACCGCGACGGCGCCGCCGAGCCGATCGCCATCGTCGCGACCGAGCGCAGCAGCGCCGAGATCGAGGGCGGCTCCTTCTGGGGCTCGATGGCGGCGCTCAGCCGCGACGGCAAGACGCTCTATCACGTCTCGGGCAGCGAGATCCGGATCCGCACCCTGCCGTGAGCCCCGGCCGCACCGCCATCTCCCGGCCAAGACACCCTCGACGTCACGCGCTTCGCTCGCTCCGGTCGATCATCGACACGCTCATGGAGCCAGCCGGGCAGGCTCGATGCACGGCCAACGCCACCGGGCGCATGACGGAGCCGCTCGGCCCGTCCCATCCCGCGGCGGGCAGCGTAGAAGGGGTCAGGTCTCAGATGTTCGCATTAACGCCGCCGCTATTGCGAACATCAGAGACCTGACCCCTTCGCTCCGTGATCGCCGGCAAGGCGATCTACGTGAAGGACGAGGGGTCGCTCACCCGCTGGACCCTGCCCTACGTCATCCGGTGTCGATCGGGTCGCGCTCGGCGGGCCTGCCCTAGTAGGCCTTCCCTCGTGGCTTCTTTCCGCTGCTCGATCCCGAGCTTCCGCCCGAGCCTTCGGCGAGGTCGTAGCACAGCAGCAGGTCGTTGTCGCGGAGGTAGAGCTTTCCGCCCGAGATCGTCGGGTGGGCCCACTTCGGGCCGCTCGTGTTCGGCGGGTCGAACCGGCCCTTCTCCTTGTAGGCGCTCGGCGTCGCCTCGAAGAGGATCGTCGTGCCGCGCTTCTGGTTCTCGGCCCGGTAGACGATGTGGCCGTCGGCGTACGCGACCGACCCCTTGCCGACCCGCGGGCTCGCCCACTTCTCCTTGCCGGTCTTGATGTCGAGGCACTTGATCGCGCCGCTGTCGTCGACGCCGTAGACGTAGCCGTCGATCTCGACGCAGCCGCCGTGGTGGTTCGCCATCTGACGGCCGCGGTAGATCTCCTTGGCGGTGTAGCTGCCGCCCTTGCCCGAGACCTGGAAGCCGTTGCAGCCGACGCGGTAGCCCGACGTGGTGAACACGTAACCGTCGGCGTAGATGGGCGACGCGGCGACGGCCGTGCTGCCGAGCCGCTTGGCGCTCCAGAGCGCCTTGCCGCTCTTGGCGTCGACGCCCGCGATGGTGCGGTCCGTCAGCACCATGTACTGCCGCGTCCCGTCGATCTCGATCGGCACGAGCGAGGTGTAGCCCGCCCGGTCGCTGTTGATCGAGGTGCTCCGCCAGACCTGGCTCCCGTCCTCCTTGCTCAGCGCGACGACGGCCCCGCCGCTCCCGCACGGCGTGACGAGGACGAGGTCGTCGTCGATGAGCGGCGACTCGCTCCACTTCCAGCGCGACATCATCTGCCCGCCGAAGTCGCGCTCCATGTGCTTCTTCCAGCGCTCCTTGCCCGTCTTCGCCTCGACGCACACGAGCTCGCCCGTCTCGCCCATCGCCACGACGACGTCGCCGTCGGTCGCGGGCGTGCTCCGGGGGCCGGGGTACTGGCGGTGGGTCCGCGCCGCGTTGATCCGCGTCTTCCAGACCTCGCCGCCGTCGTTCGCGCGCAGGCAGTAGAGGTAGGCGTTGCTGCCCGAGTCGCCCATCGTGTAGATCCGGTCGCGCCAGACCGACGCGCTCGAGTAGCCGTGGCCGATCCCGCTCGTCTTCCACGCGAGCTTCGGCCCGCCCGACGGCCAGCTCTTCAGCAGCCCGGTGTCCGGCGAACGGCCGTCGCGGTTCGGGCCGCGCCAGCTGTTCCAGTCGCCCTCGTCGGGCGACGGGGCGCTCGAGGCGGTCGACGCGCCGACGATCAGGCCGAGGATCGCCGCCGGAATCATGAGAGTGCGGAGCCAGTGCGTGCGAGTGCTGCGTTTCATGACGTCTCCTATCGCGTCGGGTCGAGAGCGCCGACCGTGAAGGCCAGCGGGTAGAGTCGTTCGGAGTACCAGAGGCTGGCGAAGTAGAGCCCGATCGGAGCCGGCGGGAAGTCGCGCCCGCCGGCCGTTCGATCGGCCAGCCAGCGGATGCCGGCCGCGCGCGCATCCGGGTCGGCGAGCGCGTCGGCGAGCGCCGTCACGGCGAGGGCGGTCTCCTCGATCGTCCCCCAGCCGCCGTCCTCGCCCCGCGCGCCGAGCAACCAGTCGACCGCGCGACGGCGCGCCGCCTCGGGGATGAGGTCGCCGCACTGAAGCACGCGCGCCGTGCCGTAGACCGGGTTCGCCTGATCGGACGTCCACGGGTTGCCGAACCAGAGCGGCACCCAGGAGCCGTCGTCGCGCTGCTCGGCGAGGAGGTAGCGGACCGCCCGCTCGGTGCCGCGGTCGACGCGCCGGACGAGGTCGTCGGGCATCTCCGCCCGCCACGCCCGCCACGCGCGGAGCGCGTGGGCCGTCAGATCGGGGCTGCTCCGGTCGAACGGGAGCTTGCCCCAGCCGCGGCAGAACGTCGGCATCCCGCCGTCCCGATTCTGGAGGTCGAGGAGCCACCGCACGCCGGCGACGGCCGCCTCGCGGACCTCGCGATCGTCGTCGCCCGCGCGGAGCTCGCGCAGGGCGAGGAGGGCGCCGGGCGTGTCGTCGGCGTCGGGGACGCCGCCGCTGAGATCGGTCCACGCCCATCCGCCGGGCGCGCTGCCGGTGTAGGGATGCACCGCCTTCAACTGCTGGCCGAGGAGCCACGCGCGGAGCGCGTCGCGCTCGGCCGGCTCGAACGCATCGGCCCCGAGGGCCTGGATCGACAGGGTGCTCACCCAGGTCGCCAGGTTGGTGTCGATCGGCCAGCTTCCGTCGTCGCGGACCGATTCCAGGAGAAACCGCACGCCGGCGCGCGCCACCGGGTGGTCGACCTCGCCGCAGCCGGCCAGGCTCATCGTGACGAAGCTCGTGAGCGGCGCCGCCTCGAGGAACCCGCCCGACGCCGGCTGGATCGCCTCGAGCACCCGGAGCGTCCGCCGCCGCGTCGCCGCGCGGGCCACCCGCGCGAAGGGGTTCCGGCTCGGCCGGTGGTGGTGCTGGGTGACGCCGATCGCGATCAGCGCGGGGAGGGCGTAGCTCACCACGGGCAGCCCGAGCCACGCGAAGAGCGAGCGCGGGAACGCGGCGAGCTCGAACGGCAACGCCGGGATCTCCGCCCACGCCGCCGCGCCCTCGCCGAAGGCGCCCGAGAGGGCGCAGTGGGTGAGGATCGGCACCGAGAAGGTGCGGTCCTCGCCGTACTTCCTCGAGATGGCGTCGGCGATCACGGTCGCGCTGCGCTCCGGGATCCCGTTCTCGCCGAGCCACGCCGCCGCGCGGGCCGCCGCGTCGGTCTCGCCGTGCAGGAGGAGCGACGCCCAGGCGAGCGTCGTCGTGCTGATGTTGGCCGGGCATCCGTCCGCGTCGCCGAAGCCGCCGTCCTCGTTCTGGTCGTCCCGCAGCCACCGGACGCCGCGCGCGATGATCGCCGCGTCGACCGGCACGCCGCGCCGCCTCACGAGCTCGAGGGCGCAGACCGCCGTCGCCGTCGAGAGCGCGCTCGAGCTGAGCCGTCCCTCCCAGTGTCCGGACGGCACGCGCTCGGCGAGGAGCGCCGCGCGCGCGGCGGCCGCGAATGCCTCAGGCGAGGCTGAGGTGGCCGAGGGAGAGGAGCGCGTAGTAGGTGTACTCGCTGTCGAGCTCGTCATCGGTCCAGTTCCCGACGAAGGAGGTTCCGGTCCAGAGGGTGTCGAGGAAGTCGAGCGACGCCTCCTTGATCGACGCCCCGAGCGGGACCTTCATCGCCGCGAGGGCGTGGAGCGCCGTCGCCGTCGAGAGGACGTCGGGGATCGGCGCGTCCTTGCCCGCCGCGAACCCTCCCTCCGGCCGCGCCCGCGCCAGGAGCCACGCGCCCGTCTCGGCCGGCGGCGGCTCGCCGAGCTGATGGAGCAACGCGACCGCCGCGGCCGTCGTCGGCGTCATCCCGACGGGGATCGACGCCCGATCCGGGAACGAGCCGTCCTCGAGCCGGAGCGAGGCGATGAACCGGGCGAGCGCGTCGGGCTCGGTCGGCGACCGACCGAGGTCCTGACACGCCCCGTAGGCGAGGAAGCTCTCGTAGATGGAGTCGCGTGTCCACGCCGCCTCGATCCGTTCGCCGATCGCGCGCGCCCGATCGGGCTCCGCGCCTCCGAGGGCCGCCCAGCACCGCGCCAGGCAGCAGAGATGAATCAGGTCGAGCCCTTCTCCGTCCTCGTGCCGCTCCAGAAACGGGCGCGCCCGATCGACCGGCAGCTCCTCCCGGAGCGCGATCAGCCCTTCGAGGAGGAAGACGGTGTAGTAGAGGTCGCTCTTCCCGGCCCGGTCCTTCCCGCCGCCGTCCTCGGCGATCTGCCCGCGGAGGAACTCCGCGACGCGCTCAGCGGCTTGCTGCAGCAGGTCGGGCGCCAGCCTCGCGACCTGCAGCATTTGCAGCCTCAAACTCACCGCAGTATCCCTCGATCAGCTGCTCGCCGAAGATCTTCCCGATGATCCGGCGGAGGAGCCCCTTGAGCGTCGGGCTCGTCAGGAACCGCAACGACCGGATCGCCTCCTCCTTGTACGCCTCGAGGAGATCGTCCGCCTTCCGGATCACGCCGCGCTCATCCAGGATCCGCCGGAGCTCGCCGGCGACGTCGTCGTAGCGGACGTCGCCGCGGCAGAGCGATGCGATCAGCTCCTTCTCCTCGCCCTCCTCGGCGCGCCGATGCGCGATCGAGAGGATGAGCGACAGCCGCACCCGCGAGAGGTCGTCGGTCGTGCCCTCGGGCGCGTCGACGTGGTCCTCGAGGTCGTCGCGGATCTGGTAGGCGATCCCGAGCGCGTCGGAGTACTTCGCGAGGACGTCGAACGTCGCCGCGTCGGCGCCCGCCAGACACCCGCCCATCCGGAGGGCCACCTCGAACGCCGCCGCCGTCTTCTGGGAGAAGATCCGGAGCACCTCGAGCGACGGGAGCGGCTGCTTCGGGTCGCTCGTCCAGAGGAGCTCGGCGCCCTGGCCGCGGCTGAGCGTCACGTGGCCGGCGGCGGCCGCCTGGAGCAGCCCCACCTGGACGGAGGGGTCGAGGTCGAGCTCGCCGAGGAGACGGTAGCCCTCGCCGAGGAGGAAGTCGCCGACGTTGAGGGCGACCGGAACGCCGACCTCGCTGTGGAGCGTCGGCGCGTCGTAGCGGGTGTCGTCGTCGTCCTCGATGTCGTCGTGGACGAGCGAGGCCTTGTGGAAGCACTCGATCGCGACGGCGACCTTCTTCACCGCGTCGGTGATGACCGGGTCGCCCTCGACCCGGTCCGCCTCGAGGGCGAGGAACGTGCACACGGCCAGGAACGGCCGCCAGCGCTTGCCGTCCTTGGCGAGCCAGTCGCGCGCGATCCGCGCCGTGTCGTCCTCGGGCGCGCCCATGAGCGCGTCGAGCGAGTCGGCCTGAAACCACTCGCGGACCGTCGCCTTGAGCCCGTCGAGGTCGAGGCGGTAGGTCTTGTCGTCGCTCGTGAGGTGGATCAGGTCCCAGACCCAGTCGAGGTCGACGTTCGTGTTGATGCAGTCGTCCTGGAGCAGCGGGATCGCGACGCCCGGGATCGCCGCCGCCTCCATGTGGGGGAAGCACTTCTCGAGGACATTGATGCAGCTCACCCCGACGACGGCGTCGATCTTGCCCGTCTCGATCATCGCGCGGACGATCGCCGAGCCCTCGGCGACGAGCACCGCGTAGCCGAGGCGCTCCGCCTCGACCGTCAGGTCCTCGATGGAGCAGAGGCCGCACTCCTTGCAGAGCAGGCCGAAGTCGTCGAACGGCGCAGGGCACTTCTCCTCGACGCGGAGGCACTTCGGAACGAGGAGCAGCCGCCGCTCGTAGGGGACGGTCGCGAGCGCGTCCTTCCAGGCGGCGTTGCCGACCAGGATCGCCGCGAAGTTCGCGTACTTCGGGTCGAGGCCGGCCTCGTCGAGCATCGCGCTCGCGTGCTCGACGAGCTCATCGAGGCTGATCGGCGGGACGATCCCGAGGCGCGCGATCCGCTCCTCCGCCATCCGTTTGAGCTGCGCCCGGACGAGCTTGTCGCCCGGGATGTTCGACTGCACCTCGCGCGCCCGCTGCCGCGGGACCGGCGCGGGGAGCGTCACCAGCGGCAACGGTCGACCGCCCGCGGGCGGCGGGCCGACGATCGCGGCGGGCGTCTCGTCGCCCGTCTCGGTTCGCTTCTGAATCATCCCCTGGCTCTCGTCTCTCTGTCGTCTCTCGTGGGTGCGAGCGGTGCGGCGGTGCGTCGGTTCCCGGCGTCGGCTAGGTGTACGCGCCGAAGCCGAAGAACCAGTTCTTCTTCGCGAAGCGGTAGATGAAGTTCTCCTCGGGCACCTCGAAGCCCGGGTCGTCCTGACTCGGGCGGGACTCCATCGCCTCGAGCTCGGCCATCGCCCCGCGCCGGAGCGTCGTGTCGCGGGCGCCGTGGCGCTCGACGACGTCCTTCAGGAGGTCCGGCCGCTCGAGGACGACGCAGCCGCGCGTCGCCGAGGCGGCCGTCTTCCGGAAGTCGGCGAGCAGCTTCGACTCGGTGAGCGTCTTGTAGAGGTCGCCGTCGTTGTCGTGGATCGACTCGGTCGCGAACTGCACGATCGGGCACGGCTCGACGTCGCCGAACGGGCTGATGTGGTGGCTCACCCCGGTGGCGGCCGGGCAGAGCGCCTCGCCCTTGTCGTCGTAGTAGGCGTCGACGACCGCGATCGGCTTGCGGTTCCGGACGTCCATCACGAACCGCCGGAGCGTCCGGACCTGCTCGCGGCGCAGGGCGAGCTCGGGGTTCGCGTCGGGGCCGACCGCCCGGTAGGTGTGGAACCAGACGTAGTGGACGCCCATCGCGATCAGGCGGTCGATCCACTCCTCGCGGACGAGGTCGTCGAAGTTGCTCTGACAGACGCTCGTCGCGACGCCGGTGATCAGGCGGTTGCGGACCGCGTTCTCGATCCCGGCCAGCGTCCGATTGAGGACGCCCTCGCGTCCGCGGCGGACGTCGCTGACGATGTCGGTCCCCTCGACGCTGATGAGCGGCGTCGCGTTGCCGACCCGACGAAGACGCTTCGCCGTCTTGTCGGTGATCGTGTGGCCGTTGGTGAAGATCTGGAAGTAGCAGTCGGGGTGCGCCTCGAGCACCCGGAAGAGGTCCGGGTGGAGGAACGGCTCGCCGCCGAGGATCCCGAAGAAGCTGTTGCCGTGGCTCTTCGCGTTGCGGATGAGGCGGTCGAGATCCTCGAAGCTGATCAGGTGCTGCGGCTTGTCGACGTCGACCCAGCAGCCCTGGCAGCGGAGGTTACAGCTGTTGGTGATCGAGATGTGGAGGAACGGGGGGAAGTGCTTCCCGTCCTTCAGCCGCGCCTTGAAGCGCTGGACCGAACGCATGCCCTTCCAGCCGAAGTTGTAGGCGAACTTCCAGAGGAGGCGCCAGTCCGCCGTCGTGGCCATGCGATGGCCGAGCGCCGCGGTGGCGATGCCGGTCTGCACGGGGTTGGGGGCGCGAGTCTTCATTGACGCTCGGCTCGTTCGCTTCCTTCGGGACTCACTAGATGCCCCAGTCGTCTTCGGTCGGAGCCGGCTTCGTGTCCGCCACCGTCGTGCTCCGCGCCCGCCGCTTCTCCGCCTTCAGGCGCGCGCGCTCGGCCCGCGCCTCGATGTCCTCGGCGGACGGGAGCGTCATCAGCACCTCGTCGGGGATGTCGAGGTCCTTCTTCAGCTTCCCGAGGCAGCGCTTCCGCTCGAGGAGCGCCTTGCTCTCGTCGCGCTCGGTCGAGAAGCGCTCGCGGGCGGAGCGCTGGCGCGTCCGGAGCGACCCGTAGAGGTCGCCGCCGAGGAGCGTGCTGATGTCGACCTTCATCGCCTCGCGCTGGATGTCCTCGGCGCGGACGACGTCGCCGTTGATCGGCCCCTTCCGGTACTTCGGGAAGAGGATCGCGACCTCGGGGCAGACGCGGCTGCACGCGGGGCAGTCGGTCTTGCAGTTGTCCTCGTTCTGGACGGTGATCTCCTGCTTCCCGTCGACGCCGTAGACGTCGAAGAGGCAGAACGTGAGGCACTGAAGACAGTTGGTGCAGCGATCGTAGTCGATCACCGGGAACCACGGCTTCCACGCGGTGAGGTCGCGCGCGCCGGTCTCGCCGCGGACCTCGCGGGCGACCTCCACGACGCCCTCGGCCGGGACGCCCGTGACGTCGCGGAAGTGGACGGTCGTCTCGCCGTCGAGGCCCCGCGCCGTCGGCGGGCTCTTCTCGTCGAAGCGGCCGAGGACGAGCATGGTGCGGGCGTCGGCGTCGGCGACGTCGCCGCCGGGCGCGGCGCGGGTGACCTCGAAGCCCTCGGCGAGGAGCGACGAGATCATCGCGAACCGGTCCTCGTCGGGGAGCGGCTGGCTGCCCGCTCCCTCGTAGACGACGACGCGGAGGTTCTTGCCCTCGGTGCGGCTCACGATGCGGTCGCCTCCGTCTCGGGCGCCGTCGCCGCGAGGAGGCCGGCGACGATCTCGTCGGCGGGCGCCTCGCGCATGTTGAGCACCTCGACGCCCTCCTCGGGGAGCGGCGTCTTCGCGCCGTGGAAGAGCCACTTCACCGCGCGCGGGAAGCAGGCCGCGATGCGGACCGGCCCCCCCTCGGCGATCTTCGCCAGGGCCGGATCGCTCCGGGCGGCCATGTCGCAGAGGTCGGCGACGGCGTCGAACGCGACGCCCGAGTCGCAGAGCTGCCGGAGGACGTCGCCCTTGGTCTCCTCGGGAACGACCTTCGCGTAGGTGCAGTTGCAGTAGAGCACCCGCGGCGTGACGGCGTCGCTCATCGGGCCGCCTCCATCCGGTGGGTCGGCTCCGGGCGCGCGGGGCGGAGCTGCTCGAGGTGATCGAGGGTCGCCGTCACGCCGACCCCGGGCTCGCTTCCTTCGGGACTCGCTGCCAGCGCCGCGAGCGCCTCGCGCACCGCCTCCTCGAGGAGCTCGGGCGCCGCCTCGGCGCGCAGGTTCACCACCAGCTCGCCCCGCTCGATCCGGTCGAGGAGCGACTCGCGGAGATCCGGCTCCGCCTCGTCGTGGACGAGGCTCACGACCGAGAGGCGCGTCCCGTCGAGCGGGTCGAGCGTCATCTTGAGATGCGCGATCGAGCCGCCGCCCGCGCGGACTCTTGTGCGGATCGCGTCGGCGAGGCGAAGCAGCGTCGCGTCCGCCTCGATGAGGCCGTCGCCGTCGGCGGTGAGCTGGAACGTCGCGTTGCACCAGCCGAGGAGCGCCTCGCCCTCGGCGTAGACGTCGTAGTCGATGTCGAGGGCCGTGTCGCGCTCGTCCTCGGCGAGGAGCGCGTCGAGCCACGCCTCGACCCCGTCGCCTTCCTTCGCCGAGCAGCGCACGATGCGCGCCTGCGGGAACTCCTCACCGAGCCTCGCCTCGAGGCGATCGATCAGCTCGACCGGGTGCGCGTCGCACTTGTTGACGACGATGATCCGCGCCTCCTCGAGCTGCTTCCGGTAGACGTAGACGACCTTCTCCGAGAAGCTCCGCCCCTCCTCGAGACCGAGGATGCGCGCGGCGCGCTTCGGATCGAGCAGCACCGAGAGCGGCGCCACCCGGAACCGATCGCCGTAGATCCGGCGGAGCGGGTAGGAGACGGTCGCGACCAGATCGGTGCAGCTTCCGACGGGCTCGGCGAGGAAGAGGTCGGGCGCCGCCTCCCTGGTGAGCGCGTCGGCCGCCTCCAGGAGCGAGGCGAACCGGCAGCAGAAGCAGCCGCCGGTGATCTCCTCGACGTCGAATCCCTTGGACCGCAGGAGCGTCGTGTCGACGAGGCCCTGGCTCTGGTCGTTGCAGATCAGACCGACGCGCAGCCCGCGGTCGGTCAGCAGCCGCGCGAGGCGAGCGACGGCGGTCGTCTTCCCCGCGCCGAGGAATCCGCCGATCATGAGGTAGCGTGCGAGGTCAGTCATCGGCTTCCGCGTCGGGGGGTGGCTCGTTCCGCTTTCCGATCATCGCGTCGATGGTCGTATCCAGGACCTGGACGTAGGCGTGCACGTCGACGCACTCCTCGCCCGGCTGACCCCGCATCTCGAAGAGCCAGCCCTTCACATACGGATCGGTGGCCAGAACGTTGATGTCGGTGTCGAGGGTGGGGTTCCGGCGCTCGTAGGTCCCCGCCATCGGAGAGAAGAGATCGGTGACCGCCTTGAACCCCTCGAGCCACCCGATCACCTGCCCCGTCTCGATCGCAACGCCCGGCTCCACCTCGAGATCGAGCTCGACCGCTTCGCCGAGCATCCGGATCGCGAACCGGGTGAGGCCGACCCGCCAGCGCTCGCCCGCCTCGTCGCGCTCGAGCCAGTAGTGGCCGGCGGTGTAGAGCCGATCTTCGATGAGCGGCGTCGAGAATCGGGACCGGGTGTAGCGGAGCTCCTTGGCCATGAAGGCGGCATCATACCGAGCGTGCGCGGCGGCATCTCCGATGAATCCACACCTCACTACTGCCTTTTACAGAACATTGACGCCCACAAACCCCGAACGACCCCCAGCGCTGCGCGGACGCCTAGCCGGAAGCCCGCGCCGGCCGTATCATCGGGCGCCATGGCCGAGACCGATGCCCTGACAGACGCCGTCCGCCAGGCCGCGGACGCCCTCGACGCCCACGTCCGCGAGATCGTCGCCTGGCACTTCTCGCCCGAGACGGGGACGCCGTTCTGGCTCGACTGGGCGGCGAGCGCCGGCTGGGACCCGCGCGAGGCGATCTCGGGCTTCGCCGACCTGCAGCGCTTCGGTCACTTCCGGGACGAAGCGCTCCGCGGCGGCCCGGTCACCCGATGGGTGCCGAAGGGGTTCTCCGGCCGGCCCGTGTTCGTCTTCGAGACGGGCGGCACGACCGGGGTCCCGAAGAGCCGCGCCAGCGTCGAGGACTTCCGGATCGACTACGAGCACTTCGCCGACGCCCTCCCCGAGGCCCACTTCCCCCGCGGCGCGAACTGGCTCATGATCGGCCCGTCGGGCCCGCGCCGCCTGCGCCTCTCGGTCGAGCATCTCTGCCAGTACCGCGGCGGGATCTGCTTCGGCGTCGACCTCGACCCGCGATGGGTCGTCAAGCTGATCAAGCGCGGCGCCCTCGACGAGGTGCGCCGCTACCAGGACCACGTGATCGATCAGGCGATGACCGTGCTCTCGGCCGGGCACGACATCCAATGCATGTTCATCACACCGAAGCTCCTCGACGCCCTCGCCAACCGCCTCGACGCCGAGGGCAGCAGCCTGGCCCAGCGCGGGATCAAGGGGATCTTCTGCGGCGGCACCGAGATGACGCCGCAATGGGCGCGCTTCGCGATCGAGGAGCTGCTCGGCCCCGACATCCACCTCGCGGCCACCTACGGCAACACGCTGATGGGGCTCGCGCGCGCGAAGCCGCTCTGCAAGGAAGACGGCTACAGGATCTCCTACTACGCGCCCCAGCCGCGGGCGGTCCTCGAGGTGGTGAACCCCGAGCAGCCCGACGTGCCGGTCGAGGTCGGCGGCACCGGACGCGTCCTCCTCACGACGCTCACCCGCGAGATCTTCCTCCCGCGTCTCCTCGAGCGCGACCAGGGCGAGCTCGAGGCGCCGACGCCTCAGTTCCCGTGGAACGGCGTCAGCGGCGTCCGCCCGTTCGGCGTCGCCGGCAAGAAGACGACCGTCGGGGTCTACTAATCCATGACCAAGCCGCTGAAGATCCCCGTCCTCCGATGGGGCGAGCCCTACGAGAGCCTCGAGACCGAGACGCTCCGCCACTTCGCGACCGGCGACCCCGTCGCGGAGGTCGGCCAGGCGAACGCCGGGCTCGTCCAGCGCGACCTCGGCCGGCACATGCCGCGAGCCCGCGCCGTCCTCCGCGAGATCCCCTGCCGCGACCTCCTCGCCATGTGCGAGAAGGCGGCCGACCTCTACCGCGACGGGACGCTCCCGATCGGCGACCGCGAGCAGACGGTCGATGAGTTCGTCCGCTGCCAGGCGGCCACGACCGGCCTGCCCGAGAACCTCTGCCGGGCGAACGTCGACAAGCTCCACGGCGTCCTCGCGCGCACCGAGGAGATCCTCGCGTCGCTCCTGCGCGGCCTCGACCTCGAAATCCTCACGAGCGGGTTCGGCCTCGAGAACGGGGTGATGCACAGCTACCAGGCGAACACCCCAGCCCTCGGCCTCGTCCTGCCGTCGAACTCGCCCGGCGTCCACGGGCTGTGGCTGCCGGTGCTCGCGATGCAGATCGGGCTCGTCCTCAAGCCGGGGTCGTCGGAGCCGTGGACGCCGTATCGGATGACGGCGGCGCTGCGCGCCGCGGGCATCCCGAAGGAGGCGATCGCGATCTTCCCGGGCGGCCACGACGCCGGCCAGACGATCCTGAACCTCTGCCCCCGGAGCCTGATCTTCGGAAGCGCGGCGACCGTCGCCCAGTACGAGTCCGACCCGCGCGTGTCGGTCCACGGCCCGGGCTGGAGCAAGGTGATCCTCGGCGACGACATCGTCGACGACTGGGAGAAGCACCTCGATCTGATGGTCGCGAGCGTGGCGCGCAACGCCGGGCGAAGCTGCATCAACGCGTCGGGGATCTGGGCGAGCCGTCACACCGAGGCGATCGCCGAGGCGCTCGCCGAGCGGCTCGGCCCGATCGCGCCGCGGCCGCACGACGACCCCGAGGCGGCCCTCGCCGCCTTCACCAATCCGGAGATCGCCGAGGCGATCGACGCCGACATCACCGCCGCCGCCGCGG
>JAJDCQ010000225.1 GCA_029260755.1 Planctomycetota bacterium
ACCGCGACCCACGCAACGCGCTAGCGGCACGCCAAGCCACACACGACGGGGACTGGTCTCGGATGTTCGCATTACCCACGTTAATGCTAACATCCGAGACCTGACCCCTTCGTTCCATTCGCGCGCCGGAGGCCGACCGCGGGATGCTACCCTCGACGACGGAGGACCCGGCCGTGATGGACGTCACTCGCTGACGTTGATGCCGATCCCCGCCATGACACGCGGGTGCGGATGGACGTTCGGGCCGCAGGGCCCGTATCCCTGATCCATCGGCGGCTCGCCCCATTGTTCCTGCGCGGCCACGATCCGCTCGAGTCGGGCGCGCAGGTCCGGATCGGTGACCGTCGAGGCGTCGTAGCGACCGTGCCCGGTCGCGACGAGAAACGCGTTGAGCGAGAACCGGTACCACCGGGTCGGCGGACCGCAGGTGCCGCACCAGTTCCACACCGGCACCATCACGAACGCTCGACCTCGGCGTTCGGCCCCGCGAGATGCAGCTCCGCACCTTCGGCGATCAGCTCGGTGACCATCTGCTCCGAGAACGTGCAGAGAAGCGGGAGGGTGACCCCGGCGAGCTCGACGGGCGTGCCGAGGGTGGCGTCGACGAGGCGACCGCCTCGCGCCGCCAGCTCGATGGGCGCAACAAGCGAGCCGAACCGAACATCTGGCTTCTGCGCTCGGAGGGAGCCGGCGAGCCAGAAGAGCGCGACCGCGACGGGTGGCACCAGCCACAGCACACGCAGCGAGATCCGCCGCGGCCGACGCTCGGGCGGGTCGAAGATCCGGCGGAAACGGGGCGCGACCTAGCCCTCGGTCTTCGCTGGCGCCTTCGCCTCGATCTTCGGCCTGATCTCGTCGAGGAGCTGCTGCGGGCTCGGTCGGCGGGCGGCGCCCCAGAGGTTGGTGACGCCGGGGTTCTGGATGAAGCGGAAGATCTCGTCGTCGCCGGCGAAGGCGAAGACGGCCGGCTGGATGAAGCCGTCCTTGTACTTCCAGGCCTTCGGATGGTGGTAGCGCGCGATCGCCGGGCCGTACTTGTCGGCGACCTCGTGGACCTCGTCCGAGAGGAGCCGGGTGACGCGCGGCTCGCCGTCGGGCGTCCGCGTGTCGAAGAGCAGCTTCTCGCGGAAGACCCGGTTCCGCTCCGGCGAGTCGGTGGAGATCAGGAGAAACTCGACCGAGAGACGGTCGAAGTCGGCGGCCAGCTCTTTGATGCCCTCAACCTGAGCGCGGCAGAAGGTTCACCACCAGCCCCGGTAGAAGAAGAGGATCGCGTTCTTCTCGGCCCGGTAGGCCGCGTCGAACGCGAACGGCTTGTCGTCGGCGTCGGGCAGGGTGAAGTCGGTCGGGGGCATGGGGTTCTCGAATCGCCTTCGATGGGGGTGAAACTTCGCGAGCGGACGGGGCATTCTCTTCCGGAGAGGAGCCTCCGGCAAGATGATTCGACCCCGATCCCGCCCCGGCGGGGCCCCAGCCGCCGCCCCGGCCGTGAGTTGTGACGACTGCGGTCAGCCCGTCTCTCGCTCCGCCCTCGACTGCCCCCACTGCGGCTATCCGGTCGGCCAGAAGGCGCGGCTCCTGCGGTGCCGTCACTGCGAGGTCGACGTCGTGCCCGTCCGGGTGCCTCGGTCTCCGGTGAGCCTCTGCCCCCGCTGCGACCGACCCGTGAAGGGAGAGCAGCTCCAGCGAGCGTTCCTCGCCGTCTGGCTCGCGATCGTGATCGGACCGACGCTCCTCGCCGCCGGCGTCGTCGTCATGACCGTCGTCGCGATCCTCGCCGCCCTCCTCGGGATCGGGGCGACCTCGGCCGGCTGACGATGGCGCGACTCTCCCGCGATCACCATCCTGGATGGCGTGAGCGATTCGCCCCCGCCCCCGCACGGCCACCTCCCCCCGCGCCGCGTCGGGCCGTATCTCCTCGAGGAGCAGCTCGGGGCGGGCGGCATGGGCACCGTCTTCCGCGGTCGCCACGGGTCGACCGGCGCCGTCCACGCCGTGAAGCTGCTCCGCGCGACCGGCCTCGACGGCGCGAACGCCGAGCGGCTCCTCGCCCGGTTCCGGCGCGAGGTGGAGGTGCTCGCCCGGGTCGACGCGCATCCGAACGTCGTCCGCGTCCACAGCGCCGGCCTCCACGCCGGCGCTCCCTGGATCGCGATGGAGCTCGTCGAGGGCGAGCCGCTCGACCGGCGCCTCCGCCGGGAGCGCCTCTCCCCTCGGCCGGCGGCGCGCCTCGTCGCCGCGATCGCCCGCGCGCTGCACTTCATCCACGGCCACGGCGTCGTCCACCGCGACCTCAAGCCCGAGAACATCCTCATCGACGCCGCCGGCCAGCCTCGCGTCACCGACTTCGGCCTCGCCTACGACGCGTTCGACGAGACGCTGACGCGCACCGGCGAGCTCCTCGGCACGCCGGTCTACATGCCGCCCGAGCAGGTCGCCCGCGACCGCGACGTCGACGCCCTCGCCCCCAGCGCCGACGTCTACGGCCTCGGCGCCATCCTCTACGCCTGCCTGACCGCCCGCCCGCCGCTCCCGGGCGAGGGGTTCGAGATCCTCCACGCGGTCGTCCATCGGACGCCCGCGCCGCCGAGCGAGCACGCGCCGGCCGTCCCCCCCGAGCTCGACGCCCTCTGCCTCCAGGCCCTCGCCAAGAGCCCCGCCGACCGTCCTCCGACCGCCCTCGCGTTCGCCGAGGCGCTCGAGCGCTGGGCCGCGCAGTGGTCGGGGACCTCGGGCTCGAGCGCGCTCCGCGCCCTCGGCCGCGTCCGGCGCGTCGTCGCCGAGCGGCCGCTCGAGCGGCTGCTCATCCCGGTGATCCTCCTCGCAGCCGTCGCCGTCGGCGCGCTCGCCTACCGCGGCGGCGCGGCCGAACCGGTCGACTCCCCCGGCGATCGGGTGGCCGCGTGGGAGGCGGCCCTCGCGACTGACGGCGCGCCCGATCGCTCCGCCGTGGCGGCGCTCGCCGACGACCCGGCCGTCGCCGTCGACCCGGCGCTCGCCCGCCGGGTCGCGCTGATCGGGCTCGTCGCCCGGGCGAGCGCGGGCGAGGACGTCCAGGACGATCTCGCCGCCCTCGCGGACGACCTCGACGACGCGGCCCGACGCTCGCTCCGCGCGCGCGCGTTGCGTTCCTTCCACGCGGTCGGCGCGCTCGAGGCAGTCCTCTCGTCGATCGAGAGCCCGCTCGAGCTGCACGGCGGCGATCCACGCCTCCGGATCGACCTCGCCCGCGCGATCGCCCGCGGGGAGGTCGCCGCGCCGGCGCGGGCGGACCTCCTCGAGGCGCTCGCCCGCGCGCCGGACCTCGATGACGGCGACCGGGCCCGCCTCGTCATCGCATCGGGCGAGGCGGCGCTCGCCGAGGGCCCCGACGGGTTCGACCGCGCCCTCGATGCGTTCGCGCGCGCCTTCCGCGAGCACGGCGTGCGCGCCGACGCCGACGCCTGGCCCGACGCGTTCGTCGCCCGGGTGGACGACGCCGTCTTCGAGGCCCTCGACCCGGACGCTCGGGACGACATCGACGACCGCGACTGGGCGCTCGTCGAGCTCGCCTGCCGAGCGCACCGCGGCGCGCGACTCCCCCCGGCCCTGGCGACGCGCGCCCTGATCGACGCATCGCTCCAGCGGCTCGCGCACGCCGGCACGTCGATCGCGCCCAGGGACGCCGCCCGGATGCTCCTCGCCGCGCGCTGGGGGCGCGAGGTCAGCGACGGGACCGACTGGGGCTCCGCCCTGCCGGCCGAGGTGGTGGAGGACGCGATCGCGCGAGAGCTCGAGAAGCCCGCGGAGACGCGCCGTCCCGACCTGCTCCTCCTCCTGGCCCTCATGCGCTTCGGCGTCGCGGGCGACGACGCGCCCGTTCCGAGCACCGCCGAGGCGGCGGTCGACGCGGCGATCGCCGTCCTCGAGCCGGTCGAGGACGAGCGCTGGTTCCACGTAACCCTCGCCCGCATCCACGAGTGGCTCGGCCGGGAGGCATCGTCGATCGAGAGCGCGCGGCGCGCGGTCGCCCTCGACCGCGCCCTGCCGGATGCGCGGCGCTGGCCGAGCACGATCACCCGGCTGATCGACCGGCTCGGCCGGGAGCCCAAGACGGCGCTCGCGCGCGCGGAGCTCATCGCCGAGGGGCTACGCGTGCAGGCAGCCGTCCTCGAGATGCTCGGCGAGGAGGACCCGACGAGGCGCACCTCGGACACGCTCGAGCGCCGCAACCGCCTCGGACAACATCTGACCCGCCTCGCCGAGAGGGTCATCGAGGACCGCCATCCCTGCTGCTCGGGCGGGGTCGATCTCGGCGAGCTGATCGACCGCTGCGTCGCGCTCGGCACCCGCTACGACCTCGAGCTCCGGTTCCAGAGAGCGGCTCACCTCGCCCGGCACGCTCGTCCGGACGAGGCGCTGGAGCGATCGGCTCCGCTGATCGAGGAGATGCTCGCGGGCTACCGGGCCGGGGCGAGCGATGCCGAGTCGTTCGACGACATCCGCTCCGCGATCCGCTGGCGCGCGAAGCTCCTCCGGAAGCGGGGCCGCGCCGACGAGGCGGCGGCCGCGAAGGCGACCCTCGCCGAGCTCGAGGTCGAGGAGCGCCGGCGCGAGCAGGCGCTCGACGGCGCGGGCGAGGGCCGGCGCTGATGAGCCAACCTCCGCGATCACCAGGCCGCACGAGCCCGCGCCGCATCGGTCCCTACCTCCTCGAGGAGACGCTGGGCGCCGGCGGCATGGGCACGGTCTTCCGAGCCCGACACGAGACGACCGGCGCGGTCCACGCCGTGAAGCTGATGCGAACGAGCCTCGCCGGCCCGCGCCTCGACCGCGCGCTCGCCCGGTTCCGCCGGGAGGTCGAGGTGCTCGCCCGCGTCGACGCCCACCCCGGCCTCGTCCGCGTGCACAGCGCCGGCCGCGGCGCGGGCATCCCGTGGATCGCGATGGAGCTCGTCGAGGGCGCATCGCTCCACGCCCGCCTCCGCGATGGCCCGATCGAGCCGCGGGCGGCCGCGCGCCTGGTCGCGAAGATCGCCCGCGCCCTCGCCCACGTCCACGCCCGCGGCGTCCTCCACCGCGACCTCAAGCCGGAGAACGTGCTCATCGACGCGGCCACCGGCGAGCCGCGCGTGACCGACTTCGGGCTCGCCTTCGACGTCTTCGACGACGCCCTCACCCGGACGGGCGAGCTCCTCGGCACGCCCGCGTTCATGCCGCCCGAGCAGGTCTCGCGCGACCGCAACGTCGACGCCCTCGGACCCGCCTCGGATGTCTACGGCCTCGGCGCCGTCCTCTACGCTTGCCTCACCGGTCACCCGCCGTTCGCCGGCGAAGGGCTCGAGCTGCTCCACGCGGTCGTCGCCCGCCCGCCCGACCCGCCGAGCGCGCGCGCTCCGGGCATCCCGCCGGCGCTCGACAGCCAGTGCCTCCACGCACTCGCGAAGCGGCCCGCCGACCGCCCCGCCTCGGCGGGCGCGTTCGCCGACGCCCTCGACGCGTGGGCGGAGACCTGGTCAGGGAGCTCGGGCTCCGAGACGATCCGCGCCGTCGGCTGGATCCGACGGGCCGTCGCCGATCGCCCCATGACCCGGCTCGTCCTGCCGCTCGTCGCGCTCGCCGTCTTCGCCACGGCCGGCCTCGCCGTCTACCGGAGCGGCGTCGCCGAGCCGGATGATCCGGCGAGGAGCCGACTCGTCGCGCTCGAGGCCGACATCGCCGCGGGCCGCCTCCCCGACGTCGCGACCATCGAGGCGCTCTCGGCCGACCCGGCCCTCGCGGACGACCCGGCGCTCGCCGGACGCGCCGAGCTCGCCCTCCTCCTCGTCCGGGCAGGCCGCGGCGAGGATGTCTCCGCCCGGCTCACCGACCTCATCGTCGACCTCGACGGCGCCGGTGGACGGGCCGTCCGGCGGCGCGCGGTGCGCTCGCTCCACGCGGCCGGCGCGACGGCCGCCGCCGTCCCGATCCTGACCGACGCCGCCGATCTCCACGGGGGCGACCCGCGCCTCCGATCCGACCTCGCGCGCGCCGTCGCGCGCGGCGATGCCTCCCCGCCCCGCGATCCGTCGATTCTCGGGGCGCTGATCCGGACGCCGGAGCTCGACGACGACGAGCGCGCCCACCTCGTCATCGCCTCGGGCGAGGCGGCCCTCGCCGAGGGGCCGACCGGGTTCGACCGCGCGTTCGACGCGTTCGTCCGGGCCTTCACCGAGTACCACGTCCGGGCGGACCCCGACGCCTGGCCGGACGCCTTCGTCGTCCGGGTCGTCGACGAGGCGGCGCGCGCGATCGACCCGACGATCCGCGGCGACATCGACGCCGACGGCTGGGCGGCCGTCGAGCTCGCCTGCCGGGTGTATCGCGGCGAGCGACTCCCTCCCCAGGAGAGAGTCCGCGAGATCGTCGGCGCCGCGGTCGACATGCTCCTCGGCGCGCGCGTCTCGGCCACCGGCAAGAACGCCGCGCGCCTCATCCTCGCCGCCCGCTGGGGACGCGAGGTCAGCGACCCTATCATCTGGTCCGCGTCGGTCGAACCGAGCAAGCTCGACGCGCTCGTCGACCGGGAGCTCGGGAAGCCGGCGCGCGCGCGGCGGCCGGACATCCTGCTCCTCCTCGGCCTCCTCTACCGGGGTCGCTCGGGCGTCGTCGTTCCATCCGCGGTCCGGGCGATCGAGGGGGCCGCGGCGAGCCTCGACGGCGTCGAGGACGAGCGCTGGTTCCACATCACGCTCGCCCGCCTCCTGGCCTGGATCGATCGCCACGACGAGGCGCTCGCGAGCGCGCACCGCGCCCTCGAGGTCGACCGGAGGCTGCCGGACGGCAAGCGTTGGCCCGACCTCTTCCCGCCGGTCCTCCAGCGCATCGGACGCGCCCCCGAGACGCGCGCCGAGCGGCTCCGGCTCATCGACGAGTGGGTGCGGGTGCAGGAGGCCGTCCTCGAGACGGCCCGGATCGAGGGGATCGAGCCCCTCCCGAGCACGCTCGATCGACGTGATCGGCTCGGCTTCTTCCTCGCCGCCGTTCTCGACCACTTCGTCGGCCGCGACGAGGGGTGCTGCACGGACGGGATCGACCTCGGCGCCCTGATCGACCGCTGCGTCGCCCTCGAGACGCGCTACGACGAGCTGCTCCTGCTCTGCCGCGCGATCCATCTCGCCGACCACGGCCAGGTCGAGGTGGCGCTCGAACGGTCCGGCCCGCTCCTCGAGCGTGCGCTCCGACTCCACCACGACTCCGACGGCGAGATGGTCTCGGCTTCGACGCTGCGGCGCGTGATCACCTGGAGGGTTCGGCTGCTCGAGGCGCGCGGCCGGGCCGACGAGGCGACGGCGCAGCGCGCCGCTCTCGACGAGCTCCGCAGGGGGCGCGGGCGCGGGCGCTGACCGGCGCGGGCCCGCGAGGTCCGCGCGCGCTACTTCCGGGCGAACGCCTCGAGGTCGATCCCGTCGTCGACCTCGCGCTTGAAGAGCTCGGCCTGGAGGCTGCCGACCGGCTGGCCGTGCTTCTTCTCGAGGTCGAGGCAGAAGTCCCACCAGACCTTCTCGCGGCGGCTGATCTCGTCGTCGTCCTTGAGCTGGCCGAACCTCTGGACGTAGCGGTTGTGGCGGCAGAGCATCCGGAACGCCTGCTCGGTGTTCGGACGCGGCTCGCTCATCCCGAGGATCCGGACGTCGTTGCCGACCTCGTGGATCGGCTGCCCCCACTCGCTGTAGCCGCCAAAGATCGTCCCGAGCTTCTCGAGCCCGTTCGCGAGCCGCTTCTGGCCGAGGCCGCCGAGCACGCGCGAGAGCGCGGGCAACGTGAAGTTGCGGTGGATCGTCGGGTCGGCGAGCCGGACGTTGACGCCGATCTCCTCCTTGACGACGTCCCGGATCCGCTCGCTCGTGATCCGGTTGTCGGTCGCGAGGTGGATCCGCTCGCCGACCGCGCGCGGCTTCTTGAGGGCGGCGATGATCCCCTCGGCGACGCGATCGACCGGGATCAGGTTGAGCTCGGCGGACGCGTCGCCCGGGAAGACGCACGCCATCTGCGCGAGCACCCAACCCTTGCTCCACTCGATCATGCCCTTCTCGTCGTCCTGGAGGGCCTCCTTCGCGCGACCGAAGACGTTCACCGGAGCGTTGACGACCTTGGCATCGCCGCGGTTGTTGCCGGCGCGGCCCTCGCCGATCACGATCGCCGGGTTGAGCTGAACGACCCGCAGCCCCTTCTCGAGCATGAAGCGCTCGGTCTCGATCGAGGCCATCGCCTTGGTCAGCTCGTAGTAGTTGTTGTAGAAGTTGCGCGGGAAGACGACCTCGTCCTCGCGGGCGACCTGCCGCACCTGGCGGCCGTGGATGTAGGAGGTCTCGATCCCGAGGTGGGCGACGAACGGGCTCCCCTCGCTCGACTGGAGCCGGTGGCTGAACGCGAGGGCGTTCAGCGTCCCGGTCACGTTCGCGAGGAAGCTCTTCTCGTAGGGGTCGTCGAAGCTGACGCTCGCGGCCGAGTGGATGACGTGGGTGAGCGTCCGCTCGAGCTCGGCCAGGTCGTCGTCGGCGATCCCGAGGTTCGGCTGCTCGACGTCTCCGGCGACGAACCGGAACTTCTTGCGCTGCGCGTCGTCGAGCCAGAGCTGGTCGAGGAGGAGCGCGCCGCGGTCGGCGGGGCTGAGGGTCTTCACGACCTCCTTCGTCTTCCGATCGCGGATCTGCTTCGGCCGGATCACGACGACGACCTCGGAGACCTGGTCGTCGTGGGCGGCCTGCCACATTACCTCCTTGCCGACGAAGCCCGTCCCGCCGGTCAGGAGCGTGCGGACGGCCAGCTTCCCGTCGGCGCCGCGGTGCCCCTCGAGCTTGTTCTTCGCCTCGTCCTGGAGGCGGTGGATCACCGAGTAGATCTCGTTCTTCGGGACCGAGTGACGCCTGTACCGGAAGTAGTACTCACGGTCCTTGTAGCCGAAGAGCGCCTTGCCGAGGCGGTCGGACGTGCTCTCGCCGATCACCCTCGAGAGGAGGTTCTGGGCGGCGCCGCCGATCTTGCGGACCTGCTTCATCGCGCCGCGGACGACGTCCTCGTCGCCGGTCACGTCGACGAGCTGGCTCATGAACCAGCGCGCCTGGACGTCGACGACGTGGTAGTCGCGGTGACCGCTGACGAGGAGGTGCTTCGGGAGGATCTCGTCGTCGAGCACCTCGCCGGTGAGCAGGCTCACCTTCTCGATGTACTGGGCCGGGGCCATCTCGGCGGGGGGCGGCGCGTCGTCGGACATGGGGATCCTCCTCGGGGGTCGAGGAGGCGACGGTATCCCTCGGCCGGTCGCCTCGCAAGGGCGACCGGTTGCGCCGGAGTCGGGCGCTCTGTCAGGCTTCCAATGATGTCCCTCTCGCTCCCTCCCAGCCCGCCGACCTCCGCCGGCGAGGCCGTCCGACGACGCCCGACCCGGTTCGGGCCGTACCTCGTCACCGACGAGCTCGGCCGCGGCGGGATGGGCGCGGTCTACCGCGTTCGTCACGAGGGCACCGGCGCCGACTACGCCCTCAAGGTGCTCCGGACCGACGTCGGCGCGATCGAGGAGGAGGACGTCGCGCGGTTCCGTCGCGAGGGCGAGCTGCTCGCCCGGCTGTCCGGGCATCCGGGCATCGTGCGGGTGCACAGCAGCGGGTTCGAGGCCGGGTCGTTCTACATCGTGATGGAGCTGGTCGCGGGCGAGTCCCTCGCCGCGATGCTCGACTGCGGCCCGGTCGAGCCGAGGGAGGCCGCTCGCCTCGTCGCCGAGACGGCGCGGGCGGTCCACCACGCCCACGGCGCCGGCGTTCTCCACCGCGACCTCAAGCCGCCGAACATCATCGTCGACCCGTCCGGGCAGCCCCGCGTCCTCGACTTCGGCCTCGCCAAGGACCCCGAGCAGAGCCCACTCACGAAGACGAACGAGATCCTGGGGACCCCGTCCTACATGGCGCCGGAGCAGATCGAGCCGGGGCCCGACGGGGCGGTCCGCGCCGTGCCCGCCACCGACGTCTACGGCCTCGGCGGGATCCTCTATGCGCTCCTGACCGGGACGCCCCCGTTCGTCGCGAGCCGCCACATCCAGCTCGTCCTCTACGACGTCCTGACCAAGGACCCGCTCCGCCCGCGCAAGCTGCGCCCGACGATCCCGGTCGAGCTCGAGGTGATCTGCCTGCGCGCCCTCGAGAAGGACGCGGCCCGTCGCTACCCGTCGGCGGCCGCCCTCGCCGACGACCTCGACCGGTTCCTCCGGGGCTCGGCGATCGAGGCGCGCCCGGTCGGGGCGGTCGAGCGGGCGGGGCGGCGGCTCCGGCGGCGAATGCGGCGGGCCCCGCGCTGGGTGCCGGTGCTCGTCGTGCTCGCGTTCCTCTCGATCCCGGCGCTCATGTTCGACTGGGTCGGCCTCACCGGGCCGTCGACTCCGCCGATACCCGAGCCGACCACGATCCTCCGTCTGTTGGAGGCGAAGGTCGCCGCCCGCGGCAAGCTCACCACGAGCGAGCTCGATGAGCTCGCCAACGTCGCCGAGAGCGCTCCCGGCGACGCCCCGCTCCAGCTTCGAATCGCGGTCGTCCGGGCGTTCGCGCGGCGCATCGGAGGCGACGAGCTCGGCGCGGCTCTCCGGGCGCCGGGCGTCTCCGACGAGCTGCGGCAAGTCGTCGTCGAGCAGATCGACGACCAGTACCGACAGACCAAACGCTGGGGCGAGCTCGCCCGGATCCTCCACGGCGGGTCGAGGTCCCTCGCTCCCGCCGAGGGAGCCCTTCGCCTCGCCCGCGAATGTGCCAGGTCCGACGAAGTCCTTCCGCTCGAGGTCGTGACGCGAGTCATCGACTCCGCGCTTGCAGCCCCGGAGATCGTCGACCGAGACTACGAGCTCATCGCACCTCTCGTCGGCTCGACCGTCGTGCGCATCGTCGCGCTCGACACCGAGCGGGCCTTCGAGCTCACGAACCGGTTCACGGAGATGAGCGGCTGCGTCGAAGAGATCCACCCCGAGATCGTCTGGGCGACCCACGCCGCCGCCGATGCGTTCCGGTCCGGCCGCTTCGGAGACCCCGCCTGGGAACCGGCCTTCCGCAACGTCGCGTTCCTCGAGCGCTACGGCCTCGTCCTCAAGGACCAGGAGAACTTCGAGGACGCGATCGAGAGGATCCCCCGAGAGTGGGTCGACGACCGTGCAGCCCTGGAGCTGTCCAGGTCGCGCCCGGAGCGGGCGGTGATCGTCCTCCTGGCGCGTATCGCGTGGTCCCGGCGACTGAGTGACCGGAGCTGGCTGGACGGGATCGAGAGCTGGTACGCTCCCCTCCTCGCCGACCCCGACGTCGAACGCTGGGTCCTCTTCAAGGCCTCCAACCATCTCTCCGGAGTCGCGCGAAAGGCGGCCCTCCTCGAGCGCGCGATCGAGATCGAGAAGCTTCGAGCCGACCGACCGTGGCCGGTGATGCGGTCGAGGCTGGGCGGCAACCGGCTCAAGCTGCTCGGGGAAGGCGCCCCCTCCGCGCTCCGCGAGGCCGCGCGATCGATCGAAGAGGCGCTCCGCCTCGCCCTCGAGATCCAGATGGACCGACTCGAGCCGGTCGCCGCCGGCATTGAGTGGACGCGGCTGATTCCGCGGCAGCTCGCGACGCAGGGCGAGATCATCAATTCGACGATCGACGCGATCCGGCGGCTCCTGGACGTGAAGCCCGAGTGTTGCGACGCGGATGGGCAACTCGTGGAGAATCTTCTCCAGGGCGCGATCAAGCTGTTGATGAACTGGAAACCCGAGCGAATCGATCCGACGAACCCGAGTCGGCGCGCGCGCATCCTCAGCCGTCTCCAGGCCGAGCACGACGGAGTCCACTGACGGATCCCGAGACCACAAAGGAACATCCGGCAGCGTTCGATTGTTTCGGAACGATTATTCTGAAATTTTCTTGAGACGGCCGTCGGTTTCGCGTCGAATCCCCCCGTGTCGCGCCGACCGCGGGCCGGCACCCACCCGAATCAACCGCTCGAACCCAGAAACCATCGCCTCCAAGGAGCGCCACCATGTCGGACAAGGTCACCCTCTACGAGCTTCCCCCCTCGCCGAACAACATGAAGGTTCGGATCGCCCTCAACTACAAGAAGATCCCGTTCGAGGCGGTCGTGGTCGGCTTCGAGGACCGCGAGGCCGTCGTGAAGGCGTCCGGGCAGCCGCTGACGCCCGCGCTGACCCACGGCGACCGCGCGATCTTCGACTCGTCGGCGATCCTGCGTTACCTCGACGCGAACTTCGACGGGCCCAAGCTCTTCGGAACCGAGCGCCCCGCGATCCGCGAGATCGAGGAGTGGGAGCAGTGGCAGCACACCGACGGCAAGCGCCCGACGGTGATGATCGTGTCCGAGCTGCTCGGCTTCAGCGATCCCAAGCCCGACACCGGCGCGAAGGCGTCGGCGCGGCTGAACGACATCACCGCCCGGATCGAGGAGCGCCTCGGCGAGAGCGACTGGCTCGTCGGCGACGCGATGACGGCCGCCGACGTCCTCAACGCCCCGTGGATGGCCTACGGGATCCTGCCCGCCGAGCGGGCGGCCGAGGGGCCGATGATGAAGCACTTCCACGAGAACCTGAAGCTCGGCGAGGGCCGCGAGAAGACGCGCGCCTGGATCGGCCGGGTGATGAGCCACTGCACGTAGCGGACACCTCGGTCCGGACTCACCGAAGCCGGCCGGTCCTCCCGAGGGCCGGCCGCGCTTCGTTCGCTCAGCGCGGGCGCAGCTCGGCGACGAGCCGGAAGCCGCGCCCCGCGCTCCGGACCTCGCCCGCCGCGCCCGGGCCGCGGCGCGCGACCCGATCCCACGCGAGCGAGGTCATCCAGCTCCCTCCCCGGATCACGCGTCTCTCGTCGGCCGAGCTCGCCGGGCGGATCGGGTCGACCGCCAGATCGGTCGATGCGTCGAGCCCCCACCCGTCGCGACACATCTCGCTCGCGTTGCCGCTCATGTCGAAGAGGCCGAAGAGATTCGACCGGAACGTCCCGACGGGCGCGAACGCGGCGAAGCCGTCGGGCACCCGGGGGATCGGATGCTTCGTCCACCTCCCCGCCGCGAAGGGCAGCTTCTTCGTGTCGGTGCCGAGGCCGTTCGCGTCGAGGAAGCCGCCCCGGCGATCGGCGCCCCACAGATAGGGCGTCCGCGTGCCCGCCCGGGCGGCGCGCTCCCACTGCGCTTCGGTCGGCAGCCCGAACGCGACCTCGTTTCGTCCGAGTCGGGTGTGAGACCGCTTCGTGAGCCAGCGAGCGAAGCTCTCCGCCTCCGCCCACGTCACCCTCGTCACGGGGACCTCGGGAGCGTCGCCGCCCTCGATCCGCGGCACCTCGGGCGCGACCCGGCCGTGGAAGTCGAAGTCCGGATCGAAGAGCCGGAACTGGCCGACCGTCGTCTCGGTCGCCGCGAGGTAGTAGCCGCGAGTCAGCCGAACGGGCCGATACCCCTCGTTGTCAACGCGCTCCACCTCGTCGGGCGGAGACCCCATCATGAAGTCATCCGGCGGGATCAGGACGAATCGCAGCTCGAGCTCGGGCACCTCGAACCAGAGCGGCAGCTCCTCCTTGGCGGCGAAGTCGAGCTGCTCGCGCGTCGGCGTCCACCAGGTCCCCTTCGGGATCTCGACACCCTCGAGCACCTCCGCGACGACCCGGAAGCCGATGCCGTGCCCCCCCTTGGTCGGCGCCGACTGACGCGAGGCCGAACGAACGCGGTCGGGCGGGAGCGACCAGCTCCCTCCGCGGACGATCACCGATCCCGACCAGCGGTTCCGGTTGACCGGGTCGATCGGGCTCTGCCCCTCCGGATAGTCGGGATCGACGAAGTCGGCCGTGAGCTCGGACACGTTGCCGGCAACATCGAAGAGCCCCCACGGGTTCGGCCGGAAGGAGCCGACCGGCGCCGAGCCTCGGTGCCCGTCGTCATGATCGAAGAACGGACGGGCGTTTCCCCTGGCATCCGGCCATCGACTCCCGGCGTCGTTCGCGTTGACGTGGCCCTCTCCGCCCGACGCCTCGTCTCCCCAGTACCAGCGGGTCGTCGTCCCGGCCCGGCACGCCCACTCCCACTCCGCCTCGGTCGGGAGCCGGTAGAGGAGCCTCCCGCCCTCCCGGTCGGTCAGCCACCGGCAGAACCCGCCGGCGAGCTCCCAGGAGACCGCGACGGCCGGCTGGTGATCCCCGTCGAAGCTCAGCTCCTTCACGTCGCCGGCCCGGCGGCGGTGAAGCTCGGCGAGGTGAGTCCAGGAGACCTCCGTCGCGCCGACGTAGAAGGAACGTGGAATCGCGACCGTGCGGCGTGGCTCCGGCGCGTGCGGGCCGGCCGGCCGCTCGGCCGAGCCCATCGCGAACCGGATGGCCGCGGGGACGAGCACCATTCGTAGGCCGACCGTGCTCTCGAACCAGAGCGGGCGGTCCGGCTCGACGGCGGCGAGCTGCTCGCGCGGCGGCGACCACCAGGTCCCCTCGGGCTTCGTGGGGCGCTTCCGAGCGTAGGCGACGACCACCTCGAGGCGACCGGGGTGATCGGGGTCGGCCGGATCGCGCGCGATGACGACGATCCGGTTCTCGCCTTCCTTCAGCCGGGCCGACCCCGTGAACGCCCTCCTCGCGACCTCGGCCTCCCTCCCGTCGACCTCGACCCGGCACCCGTCGCGATCGAGGCTGCCGCGAACCTCGAGCTTCCTCGCGCTGCCGAAGACCTCGGTCGGCAGCTCCGGCTCGAGCACGATCGTCGGGCCGCGGCGCTCGATCCGGGTCACGACGCGGGTCACCTCGACCTCGTGACCGGCCCGGTCGGTCGCCGCGACCGTGATCCGGTTCTCGCCCACGGCGAGGTCGACCTCCGTCGAGAAGCCGCCCTCGTCGTCGAGGGGCGCCGAGCGACCGGCGATGGTGACGGCCTCGGGGCGGTGGGCGTCGGCGACCCGCCCGCGGACGACGACGGACGCGTCCTCGACCTCGATGCCGGACGCGGGAGCCTCGATCTCGACGACCGGCGGCGACGCGTCGCGCACGACCCGGCGGGTGACGGTCGCGCGCCGCCCGACCGCGTCGACGGCCTCGACGACGACCGGGTGCTCCCCGTCGGAGGGGAGCTCGACCTCGACCTCGAACGAGCCGCCGGGGGCGTCCACCCGCCGGCCATCGATCGTGACGGTCGTCTCGGTCAGGTCCTCGACCCGGCCGACCACCCGGACGCTCCCGATCGAGACGAGCCCGCCGTCGGCCGGCTGGTCGAGGGTCAGCGCCGGATCGCCGAGGTCGACGACGATGATCAGCGCGGTCCGGGACTCGTGCCCGAGCACGTCCCTCGCGACCACGGCGAGCTCGTGGCGTCCGTCGTCCGCGATGGACACCGACCCGACGAACGCGCCGTCGTCGTCGACCGCGACCGGGACCGGCTCGTCGAGCGACTCGCCCTCGATCCAGACGCCGTCGAGATGCGCATCCCGGACGCGGCCGACCACCTCGACCTCCGCCTCTCCCGAAGGTGCCGGCGCGTCGACCGCGAGGATCGGCGGCGACGCGTCGCGCACGACCGTGACCCGGCCGGTCGCACCGCCCCCGCCCTTCTCGAGCGAGACCACGAGCACGTGTGCTCCGTCGGTCGACGGCGTCGGGATGGCAAAGCGACCGTCGTCGGTCGGGACCGGAACGTCCCCGAACCACACGACGTCGACGTCCGCCCCTTCGACGCGTCCGACGCGCCGGTCCGAGCCGTCGGTCACGATCGGCTCGGACGGCAGAACGATCCGGGCGACGGGCGCGCTCGGCCCGCCGCCGCCTCGCGGATCGGTCGGCCCGTCGGATGGCCCGGACCGGCCGACCAGGAACGCGCCGAGGGCGACGAGCCCGAGGACGACGAGGGTGATCGCCGCCACGACGAGGGTCGAGGGGGCGGCCGGCCGGGCGACCGATCCCGAGCCCGTCGCAGGCCTGGGGGAGCGCGCCTCGCCGAGCCGGCCGAGCGCCTCGGCGAGCGCGCCGGCCGACGCGAAGCGAGCCCGAGGGTCCTTGCGCAGACAGCGCAGGATGACCGCCTCGACCTCCTCGGGAATCGTCGGGTCGACCGCCCGCGGCGGCTCCGGGTCTTCGGTGAGGATCCTGGCGAGCGTCTCGATCGGCGAGCCCGCCTCGAAGGGCGGTCGCCCGCAGAACGCCTCGTAGAGCATCGCGCCGAGCGCCCAGATGTCCGCGGGCGGGCCGATGCCGTCGGGGATCCCCTCGGCCTGCTCGGGCGCCATGTAGCGCACCGTCCCGAGGATCTCGCCGGTCGCCGTCAGGCGGCCGTCGTTCGTCACGTGATGGGCGAGCCCGAAGTCGGTGAGGAGCGGCCGGCCCTCCGTATCGAGGAGGACGTTCTCGGGCTTCACGTCGCGATGGACGATCCCGGCGCCGTGGGCGTGATCGAGAGCCAGAGCGACCTCGCGGGTGATCCGGATCGCCTCCTCGCGACCGAGGCTGCCTCGCTTGCTCGAGAGGGGCGCGCCGGCGACGTAGTCCATCACGAGGAAGGGCAAGTCCCCGTGGGTGCCGACGTCGTAGACGCTCACGACTCCCGGGTGCCGGAGACTCGCGGCGGATCGCCCCTCTCGGGCGAACCGCTCCCGGGCATCGGGCTCGAGGGCGGCCCGATCGCCGAGGAGCTTCAGGGCGACCAGGCGCGAGAGCTCCGGATCCCACGCCCGGTAGACGACCCCCATGCCGCCCCGGCCGAGCTCCTCGAGGAGGACGTACCGACCGAGCCTTCGACGGGGGTCGGCCGTCGCCGCGGCGATGGCGCGGGCGAGCTCGGGATCCGGCCGAGAGTCGGGCTGCGAGGAGGGCATCGTCGTCCGATGATGGTGACCGCGATCGCACGCGAGATTCAACGCCCCGTGGCCGGGCCCGCGCCCGGTCGCTTTGCAACGCCTCCCGGCGGCTGCCATTGTGATCAAGAGCTTGCCAGCCCGTGACATCCGGAACAGACAGCAGCGCGAACACGCTCCAACCGCTCGCCCCGGGCGCGCGGATCGGCGCCTACACGATCGTCGAGCCCGCGGGTCGCGGCGGGATGGGCGCCGTCTTCCGGGTGCGCCACGTGACGACCGGCGGCGACTACGCCCTCAAGATCCTCGACGCGAAGGGGCGCGGCGACTCGGCCCGCCTCGAACGGTTCCGGCGCGAGGGGCAGGCGCTCGCGCGGGCGGAGGGCCACCCGAACGTCATCCGCGTCCACGCGACCGGCAAGACCAAGGACGGCACGCCCTACCTGATCCTCGAGTGGGCGAGCGGAGGGACGCTCGACACCGTCGTCGCCCGGGCGCCGCTGTCGCCGGTCGAGGCGACCGAGATCGTCCGTCAGATCCTATCGGGCCTCGCCTGGATCCACGAACGCGGCCTGATCCACCGCGACCTGAAGCCCGCCAACGTCCTCTTCGATGAGGAGGGCCGCGCCCGGATCACCGACTTCGGCCTGGTGCGCGACGACACCGACGACGCCGAGGCGCTCACCGAGACCGGCGACGTCCTCGGTACGCCGGTCTACATGGCTCCCGAGCAGATCGGCGGCCGCCGCGACGCGATCGGGCCGCCGACCGATGTCTGGGCCGCGGGCGTGATCCTCCACGAGCTGCTCACCGGCGTCCGGCCGTTCGACGGCGCGAACCTCAATGAGACGTTCGCGGCGATCCTCCATCGCGACCCGACGCCGCCATCGACCCTGCGGCCCGATGTCCCCGGCGTCCTCGACGCGATCTGCCGCCGGGCACTCCAGCGGCGTCCGGAGGATCGCTATCCGACGGCGCGGGGAATGCTCGACGACCTCGCCGCGTTCATCCGCGGATCGCAGGTGACCGCCGTCGGCCAGCTCCGACGCGCGCAGGCGAAGCGGGTCGCGCGCTTCACGGTGCCGACGATCATCGCGGTCGCCGCGGCCGGTCTGATCCTGGGACGGCTCCAGGGGCCATGGGCGACGGGAGAGCGGCCGGGCCCGACCGCCACGCCGGACGCCATGGCGACCGCCCTCCCGGCGGCCGCGCTCGAGGCGGGCGATCACACCGTCCTGACCGAAGGTGAGGATCGCGCGGAGCACGCGACGGGGCGACTGGCGCGAGCGGCGGCGGCGCTCACGGCCGACCCGCCCGACCCGCACGAGGCGCTCGCCGCCCTCGAGAAGGCGCGCGGCGCCACGAACGCGATCGCCACGCTCCGCGCCGAGCTCCTCGCCGCCATCGGACGGGTCGACGAGGCGCGCGACGCGCTTCGGGACGCGGACGGACCGGTCGCGCTCGCCCAGCGGGCTCGGCTCGCGGCGGACGCCGGGCGCGACGAGGAGGCCGCCGACCTCCTCGACCGCGCCCGCGCGGTCGCGGCCCGCGTCGGCCTCGTCGCCGCGGTCGACCGAGTCGCCGTGGGCAACCCGCGCGTCACCGACTGGCTCGAGGCGCGCGCTCCGGCGGTGGCGGCGCTCGCAGCGCGGACCCGGCTCCCGCGCTGGCGCGAGGAGGCCGACCGACTGGCCCGTGCCGTGCGATCGCGACGGCCGAGATCCGGCGCACCGGGCCTCGCCCAGGCCTACCGCGTTCGCGCCGACGGTGAACACGCCTCGGTCGTCGCCCTCACGACCGCCGCGACCGCAGCGGAGCTCAGCGCACCGGCCCGTCGCGAGGCGCTCGTTCTCCGCGCCCACGGCCACGCGGGCACAGGCGCGGTCGACCTCGCGATCGCGGATGCGCGCGCCGCGACCGCGCTCGGCGCCGACGCGCTCGCGATGGCGCACCTCGAGGCGAGGCTGCTGCTCGAGGCGGACGACCCGCGCTCCGACGCGGCGATCGCGGCCCTTCGGCGACAGATCGGGGCGTCGCTGCCCGCCGACTCGCTCGGCCACCTTCGCTGGGAAGCGCGGACGATGATCCTCGAGGCGCACCGCGCCGCCGCGACCGGCGACCTCGCGGCGGCGGCCGAGACGGCGAAGGGAGCGCTCACCGCGATCCGCCGGTTCCGCCGCGCCGAGGACGACCTCGGCCGCTGCGCCCGGGCGATCAGCGCCGGACGGATCGACGCCGATGACGTGTTCTCGATGCTGCTCCGCGGAATGTCGCACATCACGAGCGAGCACGAACGGGTGCGCACCTCCGGCGCCCGCGACCTCGCCCGGGCGCTCCGGGCCGTCCCGCAGGCAGCCGTCTTCCTGGTCGCGGCGCCCGAGCTCGCGGCCGAGTGGTCGCTGGTCATCGGCGCCGCGCCGGTCGGCGGCGCGGCCGCCCCGCTCGACCCTGCCGGCGAGGCGGTGACCCGCGCCCTCCCTCACCTCGTCGGCACCCCGACCGACGCGGCGGCGCGCGCCGCGCTCGCTCCGCTCGAGACCGCGCTCGGCCATGATCCGAGCTGGGTCGCCGCCTGGCTCCTCCTCGCGCGCGCCCGGGCGGGCGCCGGCGAGCTCGAGGGAGCGCGGGAGGCGCTCGAGGTCGCCCGACGCCTCGCGCCGAACCTGGGCGACGTCGATGCGATCGCCTTCAGGATCGAATCGGACCCCGGGCGACGCCTCGAGGCGATCGGGCGTCTCGTCGCGTACGGCGCGACCGGCGACTACATCGTGCGCATCCTCGACCTCGATGCCGCCGGGCTCCCGGCCGAGGCGGCTGAGCGGGCGCGCGGTCTCATCGACCGGTGCGGGCCGCTCCAGTCCGATGCGGCGGGGAGCGGCGTCGGCTCCCGCGTCGAGAGCCGGCTCGAGAGCCGGCGAAAGGCCGCCGAGGCGGACGCGGGCGACGACCCGGTCGCGTGGCTCCTACAGTCGATCGCCTGGCGCCAGCTCCGTCGCCATCACGACCAGCCGGCCGAGGCGACGCGCGCACGGGAGCGCGACGCGCTCGAGCGAGCATCCGAGCTCGCGGACGACCATCGCCTTCGAGTCGCCCTCGCCCTCACTCTCCTCGGAGACGACGCCCCCCGCGCGGAGGCGCTCCTCGACGAGGCGCTCACGACCCTCCGGCGAACGACGCCCCGCGACTTCGAGCCGATCGGGACGACGGCGATGACGTACTTCTACGTGTGGGACCTCAACGACCTGAACCGCCGATGCTGGAGCCGGGCGGGGCTCCGCGGCATGCGCGCGCGCCTGAACCTGCGTCGCGGCGAGCTCGACGCCGCGCGCGCCGACGCCGAGGCCGCCGCGACGATCGATCCGAACAACGCGGACGTGCTCGCCGACGTCTACGAGCGGCTCGCCAGGCGAGGCCGCTAGCGGATGCGCCACCCCGAACGGATCGAGCCCGCCGCCGGTCAGGAGTCGGTCTGGGACTTCCCCCGACCGCCGCGACTCGAGCCGAGCCCCCACCCGATCAGGATCGTCCACGCGGGAGCCGTCGTCGCAGAGACCGACGCGGCGCTGCGCGTGCTCGAGACGAGCCACCCGCCGACCTACTACGTCCCCGCGGCGGCGGTGACCGGGGCGGAGCTCCGGCCGGCGCGGGGCGCCGGGTCGTTCTGCGAGTGGAAGGGCCAGGCCCGCTACTGGGACCTCGTCGTGCCGTCACCGACGGGCGGCGACCCCATCGTCGTCGAGCAGGCGACCTGGGGCTACCCCGAGCCGAGCGAACGATTCGCGGCGATCGTCGACCACCTCGCGTTCTACGCGGCCAGGCTCGACGGCTGCTTCGTCGGCGGCGAGAAGGCGGAGCCCCAGCCGGGAGGCTTCTACGGGGGCTGGGTAACCAGCCACGTCGTCGGACCGTTCAAGGGAGGCCCGGGGAGCTGGGGATGGTGAGCGCGGCGGTGGGGGGCGAAGGCGGGACGACCTGATCCTAGTCGTCGTCGCGGCGGTCCTTCTTCTTCTTCCACTTCTTGCCGATCACGAAGTCGTAGCCGCCGTCGTCATCGCCATCATCGTCATCGTGATGACGGACGTGACCCTGGCCGCCGCCGTCGTGACCGCTACCGTGGCCGTCGTGGCCGCGACCGCGTCCCCGATCCTCGCCGTCGTCGTCATCGTCGTCGTCGGAGCGATGCTGTCCGCCTCCGCCGCCGACCTCCTTCACGCTGACGCCGGTCCGCTCGGCCGACTTCTCCATCAGCTTGCGGTGATAATCCTGCACCTGCATGTGCATCCGGAGCATCTCGATGCTGGTGTGGGTCTGGGTCGCCGACATCCGCATCATGAGACTGCCGATGATCGCGATCGCGCAGAAGAGGATCACGGTGACGACGAGGCCGCTGGCGAGGGAGGTGATCTTCATCGCATTCGTCCCCGCTCAGTTCGACCGGATCCGCATCCGCGGCGGCTGCCGCGGATCGCGGCGGTCCGTCCGGGGAGCGGGGACCGGAGTCGGAGCCGACCTCGAGCCGGCGCCGCGCACCCGGACGGGGGCGGCGTAGGTCGTCGGAAGGCCGGGGCTCGAGCGGTAGTCCATCGCCTCATCCACGATCCATCGGAGACCCGCATCGAGCTCGTCGTGATCGGCGGGCGTCGACGTGGGAACCTCCGCCACGGGCGGAAGCGGCGGCGGCGGCAGCTCCGAGGGATCCGGATCGCTGCTGCAGCCGGCCAGCATCACGATGGCAGCGACCGAGAGCGACGTCCACCCGGTGGTCACGAAGCGTCTCACGGGGCGGCCTCCTGCGGCGCGAGCGCCCCGAGAACCTGGCCGACGGTCCGGTCGAGACGCGCGTCCGGGCAGCGCGTCCCCGAGAGGCGCTCGAGGGCGGCGATCTCCTCCCGGACGGACGCGGCGACGGCTCGACCGCCGCCGACCGGGAACCCGCCGACCCGCGCGTCGTAGACGGCGCGGGCGTGGTGAACGAGTCGGTGGGCGAGCCGCTCGGGGTTCGCCCCGCGCGTGGCGAGGTAGAGGGTGCGGGTCTCGGCGTCGACGTCGGTCCGGGTGCCGCCGGCCTCGATGATGCCGAACGCGGTCTCGACGAAATGGCGATAGTCGGGCGCGTCGCGGCCGAGGACGTCGAGGGCGGCCTCGACCTTGGCCGTCTCGGCCTCGGGGCCGGTGACCTGGATCGGGAACGCCGGCTTCGACCAGGCGAGCGGACCCTCGGCGGCGTAGGGGAGCGCGCGGGCCGCGGCCCGGCGGGCGCCCTCGACGCGGTGGCGAGCGCTCCGGACGCCGCGGGAGCGGGCGGCCTCGAGGAAGGCGGCCTCGGCCTTCGCCGGACCGACGAGCCGGTACATCGCGGTCATCGCCCGGATGCGGTTCTCGGCGCGCGGCGAGGAGAGGGCCGTGCTCGTCAGGCCGTCGACGTCGTCAGGGCCGCCGGCGGCGGCGAGGACGTCGATCGCCGCGACGGCGAGCGCCCTCGGCGCGGAGTCGGCCGCGATCCGTCGGGCATGCCGGACGGCGCGGTCCGACGCGGTCACCGCGAGCGCCTCGAGCAGAACGGCCGCCACGCGGCTGTCGTCCTGGGCCTCGGCGGCGAGGAAGCGCTCCTCGACCGCGCCCTGCAGCGACCCCTGCCGGAGCCACGAGGCGAGGCCGGCGCGGAGATGCGGAGCGATGGGCTCGGCCAGCAGGTCGGCGACGAGCGCCCGGTTGTCGGGGAACGCCTCGAGCTTGCGGAACGCCATCGCGGGGCGCCGCTGGACGTAGAAACGCGCGGCGGCGGCGCGGACCGCGGGGCTCTCGTCGTCCTTCATCGGCTCGATGTCGGTCTCGACGTCGAGGCGGGCCTCGGTGAGCTCGGCATCGATCGCCGCGAGTGTCTTCACCGCCGAGAGGCGCTCCTCGGGGTCGGGGCTCTTGATGAAGACGCGGGCGAGGCCGAGGCGCCGCGCGGCCTCCTTGCTGATCCAGCGGTCGTCGACGCGCTTCAGATGCCGGCGCTCGGCGGCCGACGGGAGACGCCGCGGCGTCAGGAAGACGAAGAGCTCGGTCTTGCTCTCGTCGTAGTCGTCGATCCGGAACGCGCGGCCGAGGATCGGCACGTCGCCGATGCCCGGGATCTTCCGGATCCGGTGGATCTCGCGCTCGCGGAGGAGGCCGGCGATGACGAGCGTCTCGCCCTCATCGAGGATGACCTCGGTCGTCGCCGTGCGACGGCTGACGACCGGGAAGCCGCTGAAGTCGGCGACGCTCTCGCTTACCTCGGGCTTGACGTTCAGATGAATCGTGCCGTCGCGGCCGAGGCGCGGGGTGACCTCGAGGGTCGTCCCGATGTCGATCTCCTCGAGGTCGTCGATCACCTGGACGTCGAGGTTGTCGTTCCGGGCGAGGAGCGGCACCCGGATCGTGTCGACGATCTCGATCGAGGCCGGCCGGTTCTGGATCGCGTGGACCTTCGGCGTCGCCACGATCTTGATGTTGCCGGTCTGGGCGAGGAACTCGAGGAAGATCGACGTCTCGCTGGCATCGACGCTGCCGAAGATGAAGCCCGGATCGAAGAGCGTCCCCGCCTGGAGGTTGTCGAGCTGCTGGACGACGTTGACGATCGTCGGCAGGTTCGCGAGGTCGTTGACGCTCGGAATGAAATCGGAGCGATCGTCGAAGTCCTGGAGCGGGAACGTCGTCGGGAAGCGACCGCCGCGCGCGCCGAACCGCACGGCCCACTCGGCGCCGAACCGTTCCAGGTCCTCGTCGCTGACCTCGTAGACCCGCGCCTCTATCTCGATCTGGACGGGCGGCTCCTCGCGAGCCGCGATGACGGCGTCGACCTTCTCGAGCGTCTCGGGGAGCGCCCGGACGGTCAGGAGATGGCCGTTCTCATCGTAGGCCGCCGCCTCGAGGTCGGGCTGAAGGAGCGGCTGGATCGCCGCGAGGGTGTCCGGTCCCGATGCGAAGCCGAGGCGGAAGACCCGCTCGGTGATCGCCTGCCGCTGGATCGCCTGCGTCGCATCGCGGATCGCGGCGACGGCGAGCTCGACCTCATCGACATCGCCCTCGAAGATGACGAGTGACTCGCCACCGCGACGGACCGTCAAGCCGGCCGACTCGAGATCGTCGATCACGCCGCGGACGGGCGCCGGGAAGGGACCCATGACGACCTGACGGGCGGCCGGCGGCGGACCATCCCCGGGAGCCGATCCGCCCTCGGGGACCTCCGCGAGCTGAAAGTCCCGGACGATCGCCGCGGCCGCCTCGACGTCCTCGACATTCTTGCCCTCGATGACGATGAGGTCGTCGGTGATCCGCTTCGTCGTGATGCCGACCTCGGTCAGCCCCTCGAGCGCCCGGATCGCATCGGGCGGGAACGGCCCCGAGAGGAGCCGCCGGGTCAGGGGAGCCGGACCATCCTCGACCGGCCCCGAAGGCCGAACCTGGATCACGTTCCCGCGGCGCGAGATCGAAAGGTCGGCCGCGGTCGCGACCGCATCGAGCGCCTCGTCCGCGGTCACGTCGCGGAGGCGCAGCGAGATCCGGAGATCGGGGAGCGGCCCGGTCGCGAGCGAAAGATCGTAGATGTCCGCGATGAGGCGCAGGGCGCCCTCGACCGAGGCGTCGCTCAGGTCGACGCTCGAGCGAGGCGGCGTCGGCTCCTGCGCGAAGCTCGCGCGAGGCGCGGCGACGGCACCGAGCGCGATCGCCCCGAAGGCGATCAGGGCGACGACGATCCGAGGCGACTTCCTCCGGGGTTTCACGGCGCGATCTCGCGTAGGGGGTCGAGGTTCCGTCGGCCGGACCGGTCGGGTCGGCCACGAGCGGGTGAGTCTATCAAACGACGAACCGGGCGCCACCGAAGGGGGACGCCCGGTCGAGAACCTCGCGCTGGTCGGCCGGGCGGCCGCCCCGAGCTAGGCCAGAATCGACTCGAGGTAGGCTACGAACTGCGCGAGCCACTCGAGGTAGGTGAGGCCTTCGGCCGATGGCGGACCGTCGGGCTGCTCGGGCTCCGTCTCCGGCTCGCCGGGCTCCTTCGGAAGACCGAGGGCGTCGCGGATGCCGACGCAGTTGTCGTCGACCTGATCGGTCTGCGACGAGAGCTGGGCGGTGACGCCCGTCGCGAACCCTTCGGCCGCGACCTCCTGCTGCCCGACGACCGAGGAGGTCTGCGCGACGAGGGCATCGACCGCCGTTTCCACGCCGCTCGTGGAAGGTCGATGGGTCGCCTCGCGACACATCACGGCCGTGAAGAGGCACGAGGCCGCGAGGGTGCTCGAAAGAGCCACCCAGAGGGCGTTCTTACTCAACATGATCTCGTCCTACCTGCGACAAGAGTCGGACGGAGCGCCCGAGACGTCGATCCATGTCGGCAATCCGACGAGGCCACGACGATCGGTGCGAACCGAATGAAAGAACAGCGGACTCGCTCCTAGTTGAATCCGTCCGAGCGGGATACGTCCTGCTTGACGACCACCTGGAGCTTCGCGGCGCCGGCGCACTCGCGGATGGTGTCGCAGTTGTCACCGACCGCATCGGCCTGCCTCGAGATCTGGTCGGTGACTCCGCCCACGAAGCTCTCCGCGGCGAGCTCCTGCGTGGAGATCGTGGAACCGGCCTGCGAGACGAGGCCGTCTACCGCGGTCTCGATCCCTACCGTCGAGGGCCGGTGCAGAACCTCGCGGCACATGACGTTCGCGAACAGGCACGAGGCCGCCAGCGTGCTAGAGATGGCGATCCACAGCGCGTTCTTACTGAGCATGATTCAGCTCCAACGAGGACCGACGCACGACGACGGTCGCGCGAGGCGACCGTCGTCGTGATCGTGTGTTCGCCGCTTACTCGTAGACGTTCAGCGCGCGCTTCGCGCCGGCGGCCTCACGAATGTTCTTGCAGTTCGGGGTGACGCAACCCTTGATCGCGTTGATCCCGCTCGTCGTCGTCCCGACGAACGCCTCCGCGGCGCCCTCCTGGGCGTCGAGCTGCGAGCCGGTCTGACTGACCAGGGCATCAACCGCGAGGTCGACGCCCGAGGTGCTGGGCTTGTGCTGGTTCTCGCGGACCATCACGGCCGCGAAGAGACACGAAGCAGCGAGCGTGCTGCTAATGGCAATCCAGAGGGCATTCTTCCCAAGCATGGTTAGCTCCTTGTGTGTTCTTGGCTATGTCTTGTTTCTTGACAGTTCAGGACGCGACGAGGCCTAGGGGTAGGCCTGATCAACGGTGCCCGAGACCTTCGCGTTGATGAGGAGGCACCGAGCCGCGTTCTCCTGCTGCGCGGCGACGAGGTCGAGCCGAACCTGCTCGAGGAAGTTCTCGGCAGCCTTCTCCTGGTACTCGATCACGTCGACGGTCTTCTCGACCATCTTGTCGACCTGATTCTCGAAGGCCGTCGTGCTGATCGTGTGGGCGCTCTCGCGATCCATCACGGCCGCGAAGAGGCAGGACGCCGCGATGGTGGTCGCGATCGCCGCCCAAAGGGCGTTCTTGCCAAGAATCGTGTGGGAGCCATCAATGTTGAATCCGGCAGCCATCGTTATTTCCTCCGATGTCTTCTGTCCGTGTTACTACTACGGTCGTTCTCGTGTTCCCGCCGAGCGATTGCATGTCGGGCGAATACCCGAATCATGCGCACGTGAGTGCCGATCTTCGAATGCACATGCCGGGCCCATCGCGTCCGCTGGCCGTGGTTTTTCGTGATCGAGCTTCTCGCGAGGGTGCGCCGAGAGGTGTAACCGAAGACGCGAACGACGATTGACGGCGAGTCGCCGCGCCCCCGACGCGCCGCCGAGAGAGCCCCGAAGGAGTCCGATCGCGACGCGATGTGTCGTCGATGAACGACGGATTTCGGGAAACGGTGCCAACCCTCGACGTGTCGCCGAACCGATCCGTTGTTAGGGCCGACACGGGGCGCCGTGCTACGCTGGTAACCCGCTGTCAACTCGTAAACTGACTCGCAGCGTTACGTTTATCGCGCACCGCGCCGCGAGCGACTCGCCCCTGGAACGAAAGTGGACGGGATCACGCCCGATCGGCCGGAGGCCGCCCGAGTCCTGCCGTCACCGTCGGTTGTGGGGAGGCTGCGGAAAGCGGAACGCCGAGCACATCGTGCACACCAAACCACCAGGCAGTTACGGTGTATGGAGCGGCGCCGGCGGGATGTGGACAGACCCGCCGGCGAGGCCATGAGACCTCCGTGATCGCGAGTGGATTTGCGCGGGACGCAACGAGGCGAAGGTCACGAAGCGACCGAAAGCCACAAGCAGCGTGTTCCCAATACATTGAGCGACAAGATGGCAATCTCGAGGCCAGGCAGCGATCTGGCCCCCCGCTTGCTATACTCATCCCCCGATGAGCAACCAAGCGCCGAAGCTGACCGTCGTCGAGGCCCTCCGAGCGGTCCCCCCGCAGGTCGCTCGACACCTTCGCATGATCCCGCTCCGCCGCGACGGTGACACCCTGGTCGCCGGGACGGTCGATCCGGACGACGTGCGCGTCCAGGACGCGCTCGCCCGACTCGGCGGCGGGGAGATCGCGGTCGAGGCTGCGAGCGAGGAGCTCGTCGCGGAGATCATCCGGGCGTGGTACGGCTCGACCGGCGATCTGTTCGAGCTCTGCGAGCGCCTTCATGCCTCGCCGATCGACGCGACCGAGACGACGCTCGCCGCCGGTGACGACCCGGCCGAGTCTCCGGCCGTCCAGATCGTCGACCTCCTCCTCAAGTCGGCGATCGAGGAGCGCGCCACCGACGTCCACATCGAGCCGCACCCCGACCGGCCCCGGGTGCGCTTCCGGGTCGACGGGATGCTCGTCGATCGCCCGGCTCCGCCCGCCTGGCTCGCGCCGCGCGCCATCGCGCGGGTCAAGGCGCTCGCCAACCTCGACCTCGGCGACTGTCTCTACGCCCAGGACGGGCAGTTCACGACCCAGGGACCGAACGGCACCGTCGACCTCCGCGTGTCGATCCTCCCGGCCGACCGCGGCGAGACCGCCGTCCTCCGCCTCCTCGGCCTCGAGGGGGAGGTTCCACCGCCCGCCAGCCTCGGGCTCGACGCCGCCGGCGAGGCGAAGCTGGTCGACGCGGCCGAGATGCCCGACGGACTCATCATCCTCGCGGGTCCCACCGGATCGGGAAAGACGACGACGCTCCACTCGCTCCTCGCCCAGGTCGACTGCGAGCGCCGGAACGTCGTGAGCATCGAGGAGCCCGTCGAGATCCGGACCCGTCGCATCCGTCAGGTCCCGGTGCGGCGCCAGACGGGGCTCGACTTCGCCGGCGCCCTCCGGGTGATCCTGCGCCAGGACCCCGACGTGATCCTGGTCGGCGAGACGCGCGACACCGAGACGGCCCAGCTCGCCGTTCAGGCCGCGCTCGCGGGACACCTCGTCCTGACGACCGTCCACGCGTCGACCGCGATGGGCGTCTTCGACCGCCTCGATCAGCTCGGGGGAGACCGGCGCCTCGTCGCCGAGACGGTCCGGGTCGTCGTCAGTCAGCGCCTGCTGCGAACGATCTGTGACCAGTGCGCCGGCGGCGGCTGCTTCCGCTGCGAGGGCTCGGGGCTCCGGGGACGGACGGGGGCCTACGAGGTGCTCGCCCTCGACTCCGTCCTCCGGCGGCGGATCGCCGAGGGAGCCTCGGCGGCCGAGCTCCTCGACCTCGCTCGCGAGGGAGGCCACGAGACCCTCCAGCAGGTGGGCCAGCGCCTCGCCGAGAAGGGCGTCACGACCGCCGAGGAGGTCCGCCGCGTGATCGGGATCGAGCTCGACGCCGACCCCACGCCGCCTCGCAAGGCCGACCGCGGGCGAGGTAAGGTGACGGGTGAGTCATGAGTGCCTCAGCCACCACCGGCCTCCCGCCGCCCGCAACCGACGACGCCATCACCTCCGAGGGCCACGCCTCGCTGAGTCGCGTCGCCTGTCGGGTCGCCCTCGACCTCCGGACGCCCGGTCAGGCGATCGCCGTGGCCGTCGACAAGCACGGAGCGCTCGTCGCCTGGGCGCGGGCTCGCGGCGCCGAGCCGCCAGCGGTCCTCGCCGTCGCCGCCGCCGAGAAGCTCACGGTGACGGTCCGTGAGCTGCGCGTCGCCCTCGGCGCCCCCAAGGTGGCCGTCGGCGGCGTCAGCATCGGCGAGAGTCAGGACGCGGACGCGACCGTCGCGGCGCTCGCCCGCGAGGGATTCACCGCCCCCTCGGGGCCACACGCCTGGCTCGTCCTCCGCGACGCGTCCGGCGCCACGATCGCCGCGGCCTGCAGCGACGTCGAGGTGGCGACGGTCGCCGACCGCTTCGACGCCGCCGTCCCCGCCGGCCCCGAGATGGTCGCCGACCTCCAGCTGCTCGCGGCGTCGCTCGAGCGCGGGAGGGGCATCCTCGAACGCACCGACGCGGGCATCGGCCTGGCGGTCCGGGCGGTCGATGGCGGCACCGTCGTGCGGCGCATCCGGCTCCCGGCGGCCCAGCCGCTCGACGACGCGATCCTCGACCAGGTTCGGCGCACGCTGGAGACGAGCCGGGTCGAAGCCGGCGCGACGAGCGTGATCGGCCGCGACCGGAGCGCGATCTCGACCGCGCTCGCCTCCGCGTCGCCCGCCACGCTTCCGCGACCCGGCGATGGGCCGGCCCTCCCGGACGACTTCGAGCTCGCGTGGCGACTCGCGACCGCGACCACCGTGCCCGCCCTCGAGAGCCCCGACCTCGAGCGCCGCGCCCGCGAGATCGCGGCCGACCGCCGCGTCGTCTCGGTCGGCGTCCTGATCTTCATCGTCGGCCTCGCCATCTTCCTCGTGGCCATGCGCGAGCGCGCGATCGCCGAGGAGCGTCTCGCCGGCCTGACCGGCGCGTTCACCGAGGCCCAGCGCAAGATCGAGGAGCTGACGAAGGTGCACGCCCTCAAGCAACGCACCGACGTCCTCGAGACCCGCGTCGGCGAGCTCGAGCTCGCCCTCCCCGAGGTCGCGACGCTCTTCGACGACCTCGCCCGACGCCAGCCGCCGAAGATCGGCTGGGAACGGGTCGCCCTGAACCAGGGGCGGCTCCTGATCGAGGTCTCGGCGGCCGGATCGACCGCCGAGGAGGATCTCCGCGCGTTCCGGCGTCTCCTCCAGGGCCATCCACGCCTCGTCAACGTCACCTGGCAGCCGCCGATCGGGGACGAGGCCGGCCTGGCCCTCCTCCAGTCGTTCGCCGCGACCGCGACGCTTCGACCCGCGGCGAGCCCCAGCCCGAGCCCCGCGGGCACGGGCGCCGGGGCGGGGGGAGGTGGCCAATGAAGATGGTCTCCTTCATCGTCGGTCTGTTCATGCTCGCCCAGGGCGTCTACTTCGCCCACGATGCGTGGCTCACCCACGGAACGGCCGACCGGACCGAGACCGCCCTCCTCGCCGCCGGCAAGGTGGACGACCTGCCGGTGCTGAGCGAGCAGCGCGGGATCCTCGAGCGCTACAAGGCGCTGCTCGAGCAACGGCTCCTCGCGATCAACGAGAACCCGGAGGTGTTTCAGGAACGGCTCGAGACCACCCTCGGGGCGGTCGGGCTCGACACCGTCCAGGCCTGGCCGTGGACGCCGGTCGATCCCGAGACCACGCCGCCGATCGACGGGGCCGCCGCGTACGAGCGAGTGATCGAGGTCGAGGGGAGCTTCGCCGCCGTGGTCGACTTCCTCCGGAGCGTCGAGCGCTGGCCCGACGAGCCCCGCGCGCGCACCCTCGAGCTGGAGCCGGTCGGGGCCGGGCGGGTCCGTGCCTCGATGACGCTCGTCGTCCTCCGCGCGACGAAGGATCTCGGTGAGGAGCTCCGCTCGAACCAGGGCGGCGCGCCCGGCTCGGCCGGCGCCCCGTCGGGAGGCGGCTCATGACCAGCTCCACCCGATTCGTCGCGATCGCGATCGGCGCCGCATTGCTCCTCGGCGCCCTTCTCCTCGCGAGCGGCGTGATCTCCCTGACACCGTCGGAACGCGTCAAGGGTCCGCCGCCCCCGCCCCTGCTCCCGGGGACCGCCGCGGCCGCCGCCGCGCGCCGCGCCGCGGCCGGGCAGCCGGGCGGCGGTCAGTTCCCGCCTCCCCCCGATTGGCACGAGCTCCCCACGGGAGGGATGACGGTCGCCCGCGACATCCTGAAGGCGTCCGAGCCGCCGCCGACTCCGTTCGATCGCGCCTGGGCCCGCCGGCGCCTCGCGGGCGCCGGGCTCCGGCTCGAAGGCGTCGCCTGGTCGGAAGACGCGTCCGCGCGCATCGCGCTCCTCGATGGCCGCAACCTCCGGATCGGAGGAACGGTTCAGGGCTTCGAGGTCCGCGAGATCGACCCCGATGCCGTCACCCTCGTCGACGACTCCGGCGTGACCGTCCGGATCAACCTCCAGGAGCCGGGCGGCGCCGCGGCGCGGCCCGACAAGACGCGCGCCGCTCCCCGCCGCCGCCCCGCCGCGACCGGCGGGTCGGGCGCGGGCGCCCGACCCGGGGCGAGCCGTCCCGTCTCCTACGCCGAGATTCGCCGCGCCGAGGTCGACGTCGAACGCGCCATCGGTCGGCGCCTCTCCGTTCGCGAGCGCGACCAGCTCCGGGCGCGGATCGAGCGAGAGATGTCGCAGCTCGACCCGGCGGCCCGCGACGCGCTCCGGGCTCAGATCGCCGGGCAGATGGCCACCCAGGAGACGAGCCGCGCCCGGGTCCGCCGGGACGCCGCGACCGCCGCCCGCTCCCGCCCCGGCGAACCTCGGCCGCGCGCGCCCGGAGGCGCCACGCGCGAGCCGCCGAGGCCTGCGCCCCCATCGACCGGGCCGAGCCGCCCGCCGGCGCGACCGCCGGTCGACGCGATGAACGACCCGATGCGCGCCGGCTCATGATCGCCGAACGGATCGCCGCGAGCACCCAGGGCCTCCGCCTCCCGGCCCAGGCCGTGCAGTCGCTCGCCGATCTCATCGCGGCGGGCTACGGCCTGGTCGAGGCGCTCGATGCCCTCCCGCGCTCCTCGCTCCCCGAGCGGCTCCGCGGCATCCTCGACCACGAGGTGAAGGCGCTCCGCCACGGCGCGCCGGTTGACGACACCCTCGACAAGCTCGGCCTCGAGATCACCCTCATCGCCACCCGCGGCGCCAAGAGCGGCACCTCGCTCGTCCAGGCGGTCAAGAGCGACGCCGAGCGGCTGAAGGCGGACGAGGAGGCGCGGCGGACCGCGATCACCCGGGTGCTGCCGTTCGCCGTGATCGCGCTCATCTTCGCGGCGCTCGGGCTCTACATGAGCCTCATCATGGTCCCGGCTCAGATCGCCGACGTGAACCGGATGATCCCCTCCGGGGACCGGCTCCCTCAGGCGCTCGAGAACTTCGAGGCCTACCGGAACCGCCTCGCCCTCGGCGCGCTCAGCGTCGTCCTCACGATCGGTGGCTGGATCGCGTTCAACATCGGCTGGATGGGGCCCGACCAGTTCCGCCTCCTCCTCCACTCGATCCGGCTCTACGTTCCGTTTCTCCGCGCGCACGCCCGCCACTCGGCGCGCGCGCGACTCGTCGAGGCGCTGCGGCACGAGCAGACGGCCGGGATCGCCGCGAACGTGACCCTCCGCCGGGCGGCATCCCGGGAACCGGTCCCGAGGCTCCGCGACGAGCTCGAGCTCGCCGCGAAGCGCCTCGAGGCGGGCGATCCCTGGGCGAGCAGCCTCCGCGGGACGCTCCTCGAGACGCCGTTCCTCGTCGACCTGAACGCGCTCGCCTCGCGCGGCGCCAAGCCGGACGAGGGATGGAAGGCGGCGGCGGCGCTCCACCGGGACGGCGCGATCACGGCCCTTCGCCGGGCCGTCCTCGCCGGAGCGGTGATCGTCATCACGCCGATCTCGATGTACTCGATGAGCCTGCTCCAGGCCGCGACCGTCGCCGGCAGCGTCGCCGAGCTTGAGAAGGTGCGGCGCGACATGGACCGCATCCAGGTCGAGATCCAGTCGGCGATCGACTCCGCCAACTGACGTCCGTCAGCCCCCGAGCCGGTCCCGGTCGTCGACGATGTCGAGGTCGCGCGCGCGCTCGGTCTCGTGAAGGGCGACCAGGTCGAGATAGCGCAGGGGACAGCGCACCCGCGCGAGCACTCGCCCGCGCGCCTCGTCACGAAAGCCGGCCCGGAGGAGCGCCTGATCGAGTCGCCGCGCCGTCTCGACATCGTCGGGGCGCTCGAGCTCCGCGCGCCGGAGCCGGCGGATCTCCTCGTCGAGTCCGCTCATCGCTGCGCGCCCCGCCCGGTCAATCCACCGGCCGGAGCGGCGCGCCGAGCGTGACCTCGCCGCCCTCGAGCACCTTCGCGGTGATCCCGCCGTGGCCGGCCATCGCGTCGAGGCCGCCGGGTCCGATCGAGGTGTCCATCAGCTCGCACGGATCGCAGTAGCCGGTGCCCTCGAGGAGGGCGTCGCCGAGGCGGAAGCGTCGCTTCTGGAGGGCGTGGACGTTGATGCCCGAGACGGCGATGTTGCGGCGTAGCTCCCCGGGCTCGACCGCCTCGCGACCGAGGACGGCGGCGATGACGGGCAGGTGCTCCCACTGCACGATCGTGACGTGACGCCGCTTGCCGCGGCCGGCGTGGCGGTCGCCCTCGATCCCGTGCCGTTCGACGAGGGTGACGCGGTCGCGCGGCTCGATCGGCGCGCCGCGCCCCGGGCCGATCCCGATCCACTCGATGCGCCCTGCGCGGGAAGGGGTTGCGTCGCTCATGATCGCCTCGCTGAACCTCGTCGGCGCCTGCGGCGTCTCACCCTCGGAGACGCCGACCCCGGAGACGCTCGCTTTGAAATCGCTTCGCTGGCTCATCTTCTCGACGGACATCGGACTCGTCGCGGCGATCGCGGCCGTCGCCTGGATCGTTTTCTTCCTGCCGCCCGCGGTGGAGCCGGTCGTCCCGGTCGTCGACGAGACCCGTCTCACGATCTCGGACGACGCCCCGAAGCGTATCGGGGAGTACGCCGTCATCGCAACGGTCCTCGATCCGCCCGCCCCGATCGACCCGACCGACCACGCGCCTCCCACGCCCGAGCCGGCGCCACCGCCGACGGCCGACGCGCTCCTCGACGTCATCGCCGTGACGTTCACCGACCGCTTCGCCTCGTGCTACGTGAGGCAGCGCGGCAAGACGAAGACCTCGGCACTCCACGTGAGCGCCGGCGAATCGATCCACGGCTTCCGCCTCGAACGGATCGAGCGCAGCGACGGCGACCTCGAGACGTTCCACGTCCTCTTCCGCCCGCTCGACGCCCCCGACGACGAGCTCCAGCCGATCGTCTTCCGCGTCGGCGCCTGACCCGGTCGGACGCGAAGGGGTCAGGTCTCGGATCTTCGCATTAGCGCGAAGGGGTCAGGTCTCGGATCTTCGCATTAGCGACGTTAATGCGAAGATCCGAGACCTGACCCCTTCACTCCTCCTTCACTCCTGACGCCCTCGCTCATCGGCCGTGCTGCTCGACGCAGGCGCGGATGGCGTCGTCCATCGACGCGCCTCCGGGGCCGGCTCGGCTCCAGTCCTCCCTCGCCTCGGCGTGCTTTCCGAGGGCGCAGCGGCCCTGCGCGCGCGCCCTCAGGATCTCGAGGAAGTGCGTCTGGACGTGGAGCGTCTCGTCGGTCCCCTCGAGGCATGCGTCGAGGGCGGCGACCGCGTCGCGGATCGCCTTGACGGCCTCCTCGTTGCGTCCCTTCCTCGCGAGGGTGAACCCGTAGGCGAGCCCGATGAACGCCGACTCGCGCCTCGCGGGCGACCCGGGGGGCTCGACGGCGCGCGCCTCCTCGCACATCCGCAGGCCGCGGCCGTACTCGACGAGCGCGGCCTCGGGGTCGCTCCGCTCGCGGAGCTGCGCGATGTTCAGGTGCACCATCGCGAGGGTGTAGTGGACGTGGCCGTGCTGCGGGCTGATCTCGATCGCCCGCCGCCCCGCCTCGATCGCCGCCTTCCAGGCCGCGATCCCCTCCTCGACCCGCCCCTGCCCGACGAGGTAGCCGCCGAGACTGAGCCCCTTCTCCGAGCGCTTCTGATGGGCGTCGCGGAGGCGCGGGTTGATCGCGAGGGCGCGCTCGATGTCCTCGAAGACGAGGGCGTAGTCCTCGGTCGGGTCGCGCCCGTGGATCATGTGCCAGTCGCCGACCATCGCGCGGACGTCGCCGCGCGTCTGCCACGCCGGCGCCCAGCCAGGGAAGTCGGCGACGAGGCGGTCGGCCATCGCCAGCGCCTCGCGGAAGCGCGCCTCGGGGTCCTCGCGGCGCTGGTTCCACGTCCACTCGGCCCACTCCCCCGCGATCGAGACCCGCTCGGCCCGCAGCGGCCGATCCTGCGGGAACCTCTGCAGCAGGCTCTCGAGCAGCCCGATGCGCTCCTCGTGGCCGATGTTCGACAGCCGAAGCCGGGCGAGGAACGCCCGGCCGTTCTCCTCGAAATCAGCGAGCTCGGCGAGCGCTCGATCGCGGATGCCGGCCTTCCGGTCGTGGTCGACGTGCTGCGCGAGCGAGGCGAGGGCGAGCCCCCGCTGGAGCCGGACGGTCGGATCGTCCGGCGCGAGCTGCGCCGCCCGGTCGAGGTCGTCGACCGCCGCCCGGAGGAGCGCGACCCCCTCGGCGATCCCCGCCTGCTGAACGAGGAACCGAGCGTGGACGCGCCGCGCCTGGGCCCGCCGCTCGAGCGCCCGGACGAGGAGCGCCCCGTCGGCGGCGTCGACGATCGCGTCCGCGATCTCGACCGCCGCCTCGAGCTCGCGCGCCGCCTCGTCGACGCGCCCGATGTCGAGGAGCAGCTTGCCACGCGCGACCGAGACGCTCGCGCGGAGCAGTCGACCGCGCGGCGTGTCGCCGAGGGCCAGGTCGGCGTAGCTCGCCGCCTCCTGGTACTTCACGAGCGCCTCGTCGGTCCGCCCGGCCACCTGCGCCTCGACGGCGACGCCCTGGAGGGCGAGCGAGGCGACCTCGAACCACGCCGGCAGGCGCAGGGCCGCCCCCCCATCGCTCGCGCTCGCCTCGTCGAACCGACCCTCCAGGTAGAGGGCGCGGGCTCGGTAGGCGCGCGCCTCGAGGGCGAGCGACGCGGACGGATCCGCGTCGCCGAGCGCCCGGTCGAGGAGGTCGATCCCGCGGGCGTGGCTCCCCTCGAGGACCGCGACCATGCCGAGGGCGGCGTCGAGCTCCCAGGCGGCGAGGCCGCCCGCCTCGTCGGCGGCGCGGAGCGACGCGATCAGCGCGACCGCCCGCTCGCGGTCGCGGCGGGCGGCGTCGAACTCGGGCGGCGCCGGCCGGAGGACCAGGACGCCGTCGGCCATCCACGGCTCGGGCAGCGCCCGCTCCTCGGCGTAGCGCCGGATCCGGCAGCGCGCCTCCCAGTAGGCGCCCCCGACCAGGTCGGGGGCGAGCGTCTGCGCGAGCTTCGCGGCGACGAGGGCGGCCGCTCCGTCGCCCGCGTCGTAGCGCTCGCGCGCCCGATCGATCGCCGCGACCGCGTCGGCCCGGCGGACCGCGGCGTCGGCGATCGCCTCCGCCTCGCGCCGCGCCTCCGCCGCCCGGCCGAGCGCCCAGGGGACGAGGAGGGCGCCCGCGACGAGGAGGAGCGCGATCACCCCGATCGCCGCGGCGAACCGGCGGTCCCGCCGGACCCGGAGCTTGAGGCGGTACACCAGCGACGCGGGCCGCGCGACGATCGGCTCGCCGCGGGCGAACCGCTCGAGGTCATCGGCGAGCGCCGCCGCGCTCGGGTAGCGCTGCCCCTTCTCCTTCGCGAGCGCCTTGCAGACGATCGTCTCGAGGTCCCTCGGGATCGTCGGCACGATCCGGCGCGGCGGGACGGGGTCGCGCTGGATGACGGCGACGATGATCTCGGTGTAGCTGCTTCCGGTGACCGGCGGCTTGCCGGTCAGCAGCTCGTAGAGGCACGCCCCGAGGCCGTAGACGTCGGAGACGGCGTCGATCTCGTCGACCTCGCCGGCCGCCTGCTCGGGCGCCATGTAATACGGCGTGCCCATGATCGCGCCCGAGGCGGTCAGGCCGCCGAGGTCCTCGGCCGCGCCGCCGCCGGTCTGCTTGGCGAGGCCGAAGTCGAGGACGAAGACGCGCCCGTCGGCGTCGTCCACGATCAGGTTGTGCGGCTTGAGGTCGCGGTGGACGATCCGCTGCTCGTGGGCCGCGGCGACGGCGCGGCTGACGTCGGTCATCACCCGGACGACCTCGGTCTGCCCCAGCCGCCGCCCCGCGCCGCCGGAGAGGTCGCTCCCGGCGACGAACTGCATCGCGATGAACTCGCGGCCCTGCTCGTCCTCGCCGACCTCGTAGATCGCGGCGATGTTGGGGTGCTGGAGCTGCGCCGCGGTCCGCGCCTCGCGGAGGAAGTAGGCGCGCGCCTTCGCGTCGGTGGCGTCGTGGACGAGCTTCAGGGCGACCCAGCGGGCGAGCGGCGCGTCCCACGCCTTGAGCACCCGCCCCATCCCACCCTTGCCGAGCTCGGCGACGACCCAGTAGCGCCCGATCCGGCGGCGCGGGTCGACCATCGCCCCGGCGACCTCGGCGGGGACGCCCTGATGTGACGCGGCGCCATGCGACGCGGCGCCATGCGACGCGGCGCCGGCGCGCCGAGCGCGCTCGAGGTCGTCGGGCGGCACGCTCCCGTGGACCGAGTGGGGCATGGCCGCATCATAGCGCGTGCCCCGGGGACGCCCTACTCCGGCTCCGCCTCGAAGGTGGCGCCGAGCGTCTTCGCGAGGCGGGCGCGGGCGCGGGCGAGGAGCGTGCCGATCCGGTTCACCGGCAGCCGGAGCGCGGCGGCCACCTCCTTGTAGGATCGACCGCCCTCGTAGAAGAGCTGGAGCGCGAGGCGATCGCGGTCGCCGAGCTCGGCGAGCTGCGCCGCGATCAGCGCCCGGCGCTCCTCGCCCTCGGCCCGGACGGGCGGGAGGTCGCGCGTGTCCGTCTTCGCCTCGGGGACCGCGTCGCTCGCGATCGGCTGCCGGCGCTGGCGGCGGGCGGACCGCCCGGCGCAGCGGGTCGTGATCACGCCGAGCCAGGTGCCGAGCGAGCTCCGGCCGGCGTAGCTCTTGAGGACGCGCCGCTCGTTGCCGAGGAGCTCGGCGTAGACATCGGCGGCGACGTCCTCGGCCGCGTTCGACGCATCAGGCGCGCCGCGCTGGACGAGGGCCCGGCGGGCGAGGGCCAGGATCAGCGGGCGATAGGTGGCGTGGAAGCGCTCCCACGCGGGCTCGTCGCCCGCGATGCAGGCGGCGACGAGGTCGAGGTCGTCGGCGTGGCGAGGCGTTTCGGGAGTCGCCACGGGCGATGCCTCTTCGGTCCGACGGCGCGCGATCCGCGGCGAGATGCGCGGGCGCGATGTCGGGGCCAGACGAGCTCGAGGCATGCTACCGGGCACGGGTCCTCTCGTTCAAACGCTGCCTGCGGTTCGCTCCGCGCTCGCTCAGCGACTGCCGCCGCCGCGAGGTCCGTTCGGTCGGGGGCGGTTGGCGCCGCCAGGGCGCGGCCGGTTGGCGCCCGTGTCGGGACGTCCGTCGGGGCGCGCCGCGCCGGGCCGCCCGTCGCCGCCGAGCGCGTGATCCCCGGCGTGCCGACGGAGGGCGCCGAGCCAGTCGGGCAGCCGGAACCCGTCGGGACGCTCGCCGATCGAGACCTCGCCGCGCCGGAGGGTCGCCAGCTCCCCGGTGGCCACCCGGCTCTCCTCGCCGCCCGCCGGAGCCGCCATCGCGACGCCGCGGATCGCGAGCGCGGCGGTCACGCCGCGGCGCACCTCGACGAAGACGATGCCGTGCGCCTGGATCTGGCCCGACGGGGTGCGCACGGGCACGCGCGCCCCCTCGACGAGCGCCTGACCGGACTCGAGCGCGAGGGCGCCGTCCGTGAAGCTCGCCTTCGCCTTCGGCGCGATCCAGAGGGCGACCCGATCGCCGCGAACGAGGCCGCCGCTCCGGGACGGGCGCAGCTCGTCGCCGTCACGGAGCTCCTCGCCCGCCGCCAGGTCGCGGAAGCTCCGCTCGCCGGCGCTACGGACGCGAACGCCGAGCGCCTCGTCGACCGCGATCGAGGCGAGGACGACCGGCCGGCGGACCGCGCCGGGACGGTCGGGACGTCCGGGCGCGTCGGGGCCGCGATCGGAGCCCGCGCCGCCGTCGCGATCGGGCGCCTCGGGGATCGGCTCGGGCGTCGGCGGGAGCGGACCGACGCCGCCGCCTCCCGCGTCGGCGAGCGTGGTGTCGCCGCCGGCTGGACGATCCTCGGTCGGCGCAGTGCTCGGCGCCTCGGGCTCGTCATCATCGTCTTCGGGCAGCAGGAGCGTCTCGGGCTCGGGGTCGTCCTCGGTCGGGTCGTCCCAGGCCGAGTCATCCCAGACGGCGTCCGGACCCTGGGGCGGCGTCACCGCCGCGCCGCCGCCACCCTCCGAGGTCGGCGAGCTGCGGTCGGGGCGAGGGGCAGGCGACGGGGCGTCCCGGTCGGTCGCGTCCTCGCCGCCATCACGCGCGACGGCGTCGGGCGACGGGCCGACGTCGGGCCCGGAGAACAGGACGAGCGACGCGCCGATGAGCGCGCCGACGACCGCCGCGGCGACGAGCGCCTGGGGCAGCCAGCCCGGGATCGCCGGGGCGGCGGCCGAGGCCGTCCGGCTCGAGATCGGGCGGGCGACGGGCGCGGCCGCGGCCGGCGCGGAGGCGACGACGGCCGGCGCAGACGAGCCGGCGAGCTCCAGCGCGCGGACCGCGCCGATGACGTCGGCGCGACAGCCGACGCACGCGAGGAGGTGGCTCTCCGGATCGCCGGCGCCGTGCTCGACCCACGCGGCGAGCGACTCCGCCCCGGGGCACGGCGTCGCGCTCCGACCGGTCGTCTCGAGGCCGGCCTCGAGGAGGCGATCGGTCTCCTCGACCGCCGCGACGCGCTCGGCGCAGCCGGGGCAGGAGGCGGCGTGGTCGGTCATCCCGCGCCACGCGAGACGATCATCGAGAGCGTCGAGCAGCAGTCTGAGGCTCGGACAGGCGTTCATGGACCTTCTCTCCCGTCGGTTCGTGGCGGGGAGCGCGAGATTTGTATCACCCGCATTGGAGAAAGCCGGCCTCGCACCCGAACGGGCCCCGATCAACCACCACGATGCGGTCCTAAGTCACGCCTCCGTCGACGGCCAGGATCTGCCCGGTGACGAAGCTCGACGCGTCGCCGGCCAGGAAGAGGGCCGCGGCCGCGACCTCGTCCGGCCGGCCGACCCGGTCGAGGCAGGCGGCCTCCTCGAGGTGGCGGCGCTGCGCCTCGTCGAGCCGCTCGACGCTCGGGCTCTCGATCGCGCCGGGGGCGAGCGCGTTGACCCGGATCCCGAACCGCCCGACCTCGCGGGCGAGGCTGCGGGTGAAGCCGTGGACGCCCGCCTTCGCGGCGGCGTAGGCGCTCTGCCCGGCGAGGCCACGGAGGGCGCCCACGCTCGAGACGTTCACGATCGAGCCGGCGCGGCGCGCGACCATCGCCCGGACCGCCGCGCGCGAGACCGCGTAGAGCGACCGGAGGTTCGCGGCGATGAGGCGGTCCCAGTCGGCCGGCTCGGTGAACACGAGCAGCTTGTCGCCGCTGCGGCCGGCGTTGTTGACGAGCGCGTCGAGCGGCCCGCCCGCGGTGAACGCGGTGACGGCCGCCGCTGCGGCGTCCGCGTCGGTCAGGTCGCCCCCGATGACGACGACGCCGGCCGCGCCAGCGTCGTGGGCGCTCGCCTCGAGGGCGCGGGCGCCGTCCTCGTCGGAATGGAAGTGGATCCCGATCCGCCACCGGTCCCGGGCGAACGCGGTCACCATCGCGGCGCCGATGGGACTCGTGGCGCCCGTGATGAGGACGCCCCGCGGCTCGGGCTCGGGCTCGGTCACGACGGCGATCGGGTCTAGGCGATCACGCGCGCCCGACCGCGATGGTCGGCCGGCGCCGCGCCCGAGCGGATGCCGCGTCCGCGCGCCGCGAGGGCGGCGTCGTAGACGCCGAGGAGACGGTCGAACGTCCGCTCCCACGCGTAGTGGGTCTCGGCGTGACGCCGGCAACCGCCGTAGCGATCGCGCCGACTCACGACCTGCTCGATCCGCGCGGCGAAGTCGGCCGGAGACGACGGCTCGGCGAGCTCGCCGACCTCGGGCGTGACGATGCCGGTCGGCCCGCCGCGGCGCGCGGCGACGACCGGCACGCCGGACGCGAGCGCCTCGAGGACCGTCAGGCTGAACGTCTCGTTCGGGCTCGGGAAGACGAGGAGGTCGGCCGAGGCGTAGATCGCCGCGAGCTCCTCGCCGTAGGGGCACATCCCCGTGAACTCGATCCGCGGCTCGTCGCCGGCCTGCTCCTCGAGCTTCGCGCGGATCGGGCCGTCCCCGACGATCCGGAGGCGATACTCGCGGTTGCCTCGCTCGCGGAGGCGACGGAACGCGTCGATCAGGACCTCGAGCTCCTTCTCGCGGGCGAGGCGGCCGACGTAGAGGAGCTCGATCACGCGGCCCGCGTCGCCGTTGCCGTTGCCGTTCCCGTTCCCGTGGTGGGACGTCCGGGTCCGGGCCGCGTCGGGTCGGAAGAGCTGCAGGTTCACCCCGAGGGGCACCTGCTCGAGCCGCTCGAAGCCGCGCTCGCCGAGCCGATCGTGGACGTCGCGGCTGCTCACGACGAGGCGGTCGCAATGGCGGTAGCAGATGTCGACGTAGCGCCACGCCAGCCGCTCGGCCACGCCCGAGAACGTGTTGCCGATGAAGCGCGCCGCGCTCGGACGCGCGATGAAGGTCGGCAGGTGGACGTGGTAGAAGCCGATCACCGGGACGTTGCGGCCCGCGAGCGCGTTGGCGGCCACCCGCCCGAGGATGTAGGCGCAGTCGACCTCGACGACGTCGGGCGCCTCCTCCTTGAGGAGCCGGGCCGCGTCGCCGACCCGCGCGAGGACGCGATGGTGCGGGTTGCCGGGCAGGCGCGGGCTCTTCACCGTGTAGATCGTCGTGCCGAACAGCTTGCGGCGACCCGTCTCGGCCCCGGGCACGATCATCACGTGACCGACGCCGGGCTGGCGCTCGGCGTAGTAGCGCGCCTTCTCCGTGAGATAGGTGTTCACACCGCTCTCGGAGCCGTCGAGCCAGAGGGTCGTCAGATCACAGATGCGCACGGGGGTGTGGGTCTCTCCGTCAGGCTGCCGCTCCGCTCGAGAGCGGCGGAGCGCTCACTGCGGGTCGTCCGCCCGTTCGAATCGAACTCGGACCGAGTCGCCCGGCTTGCTCCCGGAGGTGAGCTTGATGATCGCAGGACGCCCGTCGAGCTCCCAGTATTCGACCGATCGGAGCTCGTTGCCGCTCTCGATGAAGGAGTGCTTCTTCGTCCCGGTCGGGACGCCCTCCGCGTCGAGGAGCTCGACCCACCAGGGCGTGATGTCGAGGACGAGGCGCGGGTCGCTGTGGCTGCGGATGTCGATCGTGACCTTCCAGGTGCCGGCGGGCGCCGTGACCATCGCGTAGACCGGTCCCATCGACTGATCGAGTCGGCAGACGAGCTCGCGGCGGTGATCGTGGCGCGTCGGATGGTCGATGTTCGCCGAGAGGACCGCGCCCTTCTTCGGCCATCCGCTCGGGGTGCGGGGCCGCGGATCGGGATCGGCGGAGCCGCCGCCGCGCTCCTCCGCGGCGAGCATGCCGGGGAGGCCCTTCGGGACGGGGAAGAGCCGCTCGGAGAGCACCTGGTGCCGGAAGACGAACTGGACCTGAACGACGTCGCGTGACGGCGGGGGACTCCCGGAGAGGCGAACGGCCGCGCGGCCGGTGCGAACCTTGCGCCACTCGCGGATGTGGCTCTTGATCGTCTCGGGCTGCGGCGCGGTCGGCGACATGAAGACCGGGCCGCGCCCCTCCCACTCGCCCCACCGCACGACGATCTCGCTGTCCTTCTCGTGCGGCCAGAGGAGGTTCGTCTCGGCGTGGACGATGAGGGTCCCCTCGCCGGGCTTGGGCGCCTCGACGCCGACGACCCGCGCGCCCGCGCAGCCGCTCCCGGCGATCAGGGCGACCCCGACGACGGCGAAGAGGATCAGATGCAGGGGACGACGCATGTTTGGGCCTCGAAGACGCGGAGCTTCATCTTTTACGCCAGCGAGGCTCCGTTGGCAAGAACACTTTTCAGGGAGAGGCTTTACGCGAACCTCCCGGCTACGAGCCTCGCCCCGAGCCCGAGGGTGACGGACCCCGCCACGCCGCGTCGGTCGGCTCGGTGATCGTGACGCGGCGGTCCACCGCCACATCTCGAAGCACCGTGCGGGCTCCCGACGGCCACCGCACCTCGATCCGATCGGCCACCGCCGCCTCGCCGAGGCCGAGATGGACGATCCGCGACTGGGTCGAGACGTACCCCGCCGCGGGAGATACCTCGCGGACGAGCGTTCGGTTTCCTGCCGTGACGGTGACGCGGGCGCCGATCGCATCGCGGTTGCTCCGGGTGCCGACAAGGTCGAGGGCGAGCCAGTGGCCGGCGACCGGCGAGCGGTTGATCAGCAGGAGCGCCTCGCCCTCGAACCCCCACCCGATCACGTCGAGCCGGCCGTCGCCGTCGACGTCGGTGACCCCGATCGCGCGCCCGTCCTCGAGCCGGTCGCTCCCCTCGACGTAGGCGACGTCGGCGAACCGCGGGACGCCCGCTTCGCCGGAGCCGTCACCCCCCGCGGCGGGACCGAGGTTGCGGAAGAGCTTGTCGTGCTCGTAGCCGTTGAGCGACTTCACGCCGATCCCGACGAAGCTCCCCTCCTCCCCGCGCACCTTCGAACGTCGACCGACGTTCTCGATGAGCGACAGTCACAAGTCGTCGTGGTCGGGCCCGGAGAAGAAGCCGGTGCTCGAGTAGATGTCGAGGCGGCCGTCGTTGTCGTAGTCGAGGAAGACGCCCGAGAACGCCCAGTCGCTGGTGATGAGGCCGGCCGCCTCGGTGGCGTGCTCGAACGTCCCGTCGCCGCGGTTCCGGTAGAAGCGGTTGCCGTACATCATCTCCTTGATGGTCTCGATGACGTAGGGACGGATCAGGGGCATCAGCAGCGACGGCCCGGGGAGGGGGAACCCCGCCTGGTCGATGATCCAGACGGTGTTGCTGCGCATCCCGCCCTCGAAGAGATCGAGGTCGCCGTCGCCGTCGACGTCGCCCCACGCGGCGCTCATCCCGGCGGTCCGAAGGTCGACGCCCGCCTCCTCGGTGACGTCCTCGAACGTCCCGTCGCCGCGGTTTCGCAGGAGCGCGCTGAACCCGAAGTCGCAGGCGACGAAGATGTCGGGGTCGCCGTCGCCGTCGTAGTCCGCGACGCTCCCCGCCTGCGACCAGCCTCGGCGGTCCGCCCCCGAGGTGCGGGTCGTCTCGCGGAAGCGCAGGCCGTCGCGCCCGAGGAAGAGCTGGTTCTCGCGCGCGTTGCGCGCGTCGTAGATCGGCTCGGGGTCCTTCTGGAGGAGGTCGTCGCAGTTGACGACGAACAGGTCGAGCCGCCCGTCGAGGTCGAAGTCGGCGACGAGCGCGCCCATCGTCTCGCCGGTCGCGGTCAGCCCGCTCTGCGCCGTGACGTCCTCGAACCGACCGGCGCCGTCGTTCGCCCAGAGGATGTTCGCGCCATCCATGACCCCGACGAACAGGTCGGCGTCGCCGTCGTCGTCGAAGTCGGCGAAGGTGGCGCAGCGCATCTCGCCGCCGACCGGCGGGACCAGACCCGCGGCCGCCGTGATGTCCTCGAACGTGCCGTCGCCGCGGTTTCGGTAGAGGCGGAGCTCGGCGCCGCCGACGAAGAGGACGTCGTCGATCCGATCGCCGTCGACGTCGCCGAGCGCCAGACCCGACCCCGGGTAGAACTTCCAGGTCGTCCCGTCGCGCGCCGGCGCGCCGCGGCTTCGGTGCCGGAACGCGATCCCGCGGGCGACCGCCTCCTCGGTGAACGCCGGCCGGTCGCGCGCCACGCGTCGCTCGTCGAGGAGCTCGACGTCCTCGATCACCCAGCGGCCGTCCGCGCCCGGGCCACACCGGAGGCGCCGGTCCTGGGTGAGGGTCACCCGATCCCCGGCCGCATCCACGCCGTCGAGACGAAAGTGGCACAGGACGGTGGCGACGCCCGAGGCGTCGGGGCGGCTCGCGTCGCGGATGACCGACCGCGCCCGCTCGACCTGGACGAAGGCCTCGATGAGGCGCTCGTCCTCGACGAGGCGCGCGCGGAGCTCGGGGCTGGCCGCCTCCGCCGGAACGTGAAGGCGGCGGAGCGCCTCGACGTCGCGGGCGAGGAACGCCTTCGCGTAGAGGGAGTGGACGAGCTCGTTGAGCGGGTCGACGACGTCGCGCCGCGTCTCCTCCCAGCGCACGGACGCGCACCCGGTCGCGGCGACGAGGGCGACGAGGACGACGAGGAGAGGGGCGGAGGCGCGGGGAGCCATGGGGGACGATCGTAGCGCGGCCCGCCGACCGCGGTCAAACATGCTCCGTGATCCACCCGGCCCGGCGCGGGCCACGAGGCGCGGAAGATCCCGCACCGGCGGCCGAGGAGCACGCTTGTCACGCGCGCTTCGTCGCGATACGCTCGCCCCGTCATGCGTCGCTCACTCCTGACCGCTCTCGCCGCCTGCGCCTGCGCCGGCGCCCTGACGGGCTGCCAGTCCTGGGCCGACATCCGCGACGGCGTCGTCCAGCCGGTGAACCAGCTCGTCCACAAGAGCTACCCGCGCGCGATCCGCAGCGGCGAGCTCGAGGCGGTGATGGTCCTCTACCGCCCGGGCACGGCGCTCGCCGAGCGGGAGCGCCGGGAGATGGCGGCCCTCCTCGGTCGGTTCACGTCGGTCGAGCACGTCGAGTGCGTCATCCGCGACGCCATGGCCGAGCCCGACGGCGGCGAGAGGGTCGTCACCCTCGTCGACCTGCGCGTCGACGGGACGACCCCCGAGGGCGACCGCCTCACCCTCACCCGGAGCCGGCGCCTCGTCGCCGGGCGGCGAGCGGACGGTGGCGAGGGCTGGGAGCTCGTCGACGCCGAGACGATCGGGCCCGACGCCGAGGGACGGACCTCGGCGCCGCGGTTCACCGACGAGGCGACCTCGCGCGGCCTCACCTTCGACAACCGCTGCCGCGGCGTGATCGCGCGCGACGGCTCGACCCAGCCCTACCACGCCGGGTCGGGGCTGGCCGTCGGCGACGTCGACGGCGACGGCCACGACGACATCCTCCTCGTCGGCAGCGGCGATCTCCGCCTCTTCCGAAACGATGGGACGGGGCGGTTCGCCGACGAGACCGCGGCCCGGGGCGTCATCACCCCCGAGACCGGGATCTGCCGGATGGGCGTCTTCGGCGACGTCGACGGCGACGGGGACGCCGACCTGTTCGTCGGCGTCATCGAGGGGCCGAACCTGCTGTTTCGCAACGAGGGGTCGGGCCGCTTCGAGCGCGTCCCGGAGGCGGAGAGCGGGCTGCGCAGCAGCGGCGACACGACGACCGCCTGCCTCTTCGACCCCGACGGCGACGGCGACCTCGACCTCTACGTCGGCAGCGGCGGGAACCTCCACCGCAACACGCCCGACCCGATCTACGACGCCCGGAACGGCGCCGCGAACCAGCTCTTCGAGAACCTCGGCGACGGCACCTTCCGCGACGTGACCGACGCCGCCGGCGTCGGCGACGTCGGCTGGACCCTCGCGGTGACGACGGTCGACTACGACGCCGACGGCGACACCGACCTCTTCGTCGCGAACGACTTCGGCTGGGACTCGCTCTACCGCAACGACGGCGGCCTGCAGTTCACCGAGGTCGCCCGCGAGGTCGGGATCGCCCACCGCGGGTCGAGCATGTCGGCCGCGTTCGACGACCTCGACGGCGACGGCGACGCCGACCTGTTCATCTCCGGCATGGCGAGCAACACCGCGTGGATGGTCGAGCAGGAGAGCTTCCCGCTCCCCGCCCCCTGGCCGATCGCGCTCCTCTTCCGCGGCCAGATCGTCTCGATCATGCGCGAGATGTTCTGGGGCAACCGCACCTACGTGAACCGCGGCGATGGCACCTTCGAGGAGGTCAGCCCGACCGCCGGCAGCCGCGACGCCGGCTGGGGCTGGGCGGCCGTCCCGATCGACTTCGACGACGACGGGCGGGTCGACGTCTACAACGTCGACGGCTTCATCAGCAACGTCGACCCCGACGACTTGTGACCCAGCTTCCTCGAGAGCGTCGGTCGGCGCTCGGAAGACCACGGGGAGTTCGGACACTTCATCCAGATCGGCGAGAAGTCGCTCAACGGCTTCGAGCGGAACCGGCTCTGGCACAACCGCGGCGGCCGCGACGCCGAGCTGACGTTCTTCGACGCGGCGTGGCTCGAGGGCGGCAACGACATCGCCGACGGCCGGGCGAGCGCCGTCCTCGACATCGACGGCGACGGCGACCTCGACATCGTCAACCAGAACTTCGAGCGGCCCGCCGCCCTCCTCGTGAATCGCGGCACGCCCGGGCATCACTGGCTGTCGGTGCGGCTGCGCGGCACCGAGAGCAACCGCGACGCGATCGGCGCCCGCGTCCTCGTCGAGGCCGGCGGCCGGACCCAGCTCCGCGAGGTCACCACGACGCAGGGGTATCTCGCCGGGCGCTCGCTCGCGCAGCACTTCGGCCTCGGCCCGGCCGACACGATCGATCGCCTGGTCGTGCACTGGCCCTCGGGGCGGCAGACCGTCCTCCGCGGCCTCGACGTCGACGAGCGCCTCGTCCTCACCGAAGGCGAGTGACGGCCCGCCGACCGCGCCCCGGAAACGGCGGCGGGCTCCGACCGGACGCGATCGGCGTCGGGCTCGCCCGGGTGGCCGCGGCCGTCCTCCCGCCGGCGTGGCTCTTCGCGGCGGGGCGCCTCGGCGCCCGGGCGATGCTCGCCCTCGCGCCGGAGGTTCGCGCGGCGCTCACCGAGAACGCGCGCCACATCCTCGGCTCCGACTCGACCGACGACGAGCGCCTCGGCCTCGCCCGCGAGGTGCTCGCCAGCTTCGCCCGGTTCACCCTCGAGCTCGTCCTCGCGCCTCGCCGACTGCCGACGGGACCCGAGCTCTTCGAGGCGATGCGCGGCCGCGAGCACTGGCACCGCGCCCGGGCCGCCGGCCGCGGCGTGATCGGGATCACGCTCCACATGGGCAACTACGAGGCGGGGCCGATGCTGCTGACGCGGCTCCACCGGCCGGTCGCGATCGTCTACCGGCGCGACCCGATGGACATCTTCGAGCGGGTGCGGAGCCGGCAGCGGCGGCGGTGCGGCATCGAGGAGATCCCGGTCGAGGGCGTGCCGTCGCTGCAGCTCGGCCTGCGGATGCTCGACGTCCTGCGGCGCGACGGAACGCTCCTCGTCGCCGGCGACGTCGGCTTCGACGGCGAAGATGCCGGCGCGGAGTCGGCGCCGCGCCCCTTCTTCGACGGCTGGGCGCCGTTCATGACGTGGCCGGCGCGGGTCGCCCGGGCAGCCCGGGCGCCGCTCCTGCCCTGCTTCATCGTCCGCGAGGGTAACGGCGACGGCGACGGTTACCGCCTCGAGATCGCGCCGCCGATCTTCCCCGAGGACCACGACGGCGACGAGCAGGCGATGCTCGACCGTCTCACGGCCGTTTTCGAGCAGTTCGTGAGGCGTCACCCGGAGCAGTGGCTCATCATCCACCGCTACTGGCTCGACGGGGCGCCCCCGAGCGCCCGCTGACGGGGGGGGAGGCGAGTCCCCGGCGGCCCGGTGAGCATTCTTGCGCCGGTGCGCGGCGGTTGCTACCGTCCGGGCGTCCCCACCCGAAGCGAGGCCCCTCATGCGTTTCCGCCTCCTCATCGCGGCGCCCCTGCTCGCCCTGTCGGCGATCCTCGCGGCGCCCGGAACCTCCACGGCCCAGGTCGCGCCGAATCCGCGCCGAACCCCGCCGGGCAACCCCGCCCCGGGCGCCGCGCCGACCCCGGCGCCGCAGCCGCCGCAGCCGCAGACGTTCGCCGAGGCGAAGGCGGCCTTCCTCGCCGCGGTGGGGAAGCCCTACATCGAGCGGGTGCGGACGCTGTCGCCGTTCACCCGGTTCAAGACCCGCGAGTGCGTCGTGTTTCTGGACGAGGTCCGCCGCACCGACACCGACGCCAACATCAAGCGGCAGACGCTCAACTACATCGGCCAGGTCGGCGTCGACCCCGCCCGGCAGATCCTCGAGGGGATCCTCGACTCGCCCCAGTCCAACGCCTCGGACAAGAGCGGCGCGTTCAACGCCCTCACCTACATCAAGCCGCCGATCCCGCCGGACCGGTTCCTCGCCGGCCTCGCCGGGACGGACGCGACCCTCCACCAGGCGGCCGCGCGCGCCCTCGGCAACTACCCGACCGAGCAGGTCGCGAACGCGCTGGCGAGCGCTCTCGCGCGCATCTCGGCGCCGCCGGCGCCCGGCGTCGCCCCGACGAACGCCAGCACGGCGAGCTACCTGAAGCGCTCGATCGTCGACAGCCTCCGCCGGATCCTCCCGAAGGAGCCGGTCGCCACCTGGTTCGTCGAGACGGCGCTCGCCAAGAAGTCCCCGTTCCCGGCCGCCCTCGGCCAGCTCATCTCCCTCGGCGCGAGCTCGAAGCACCCGAAGCTGCGCGACGCGCTCGCCATCCACGCGAAGAGCAAGTCGGCGCCCGCCCGCGCGGCGACGGCCGACGTCCTCGGCGAGCTCGACGAGGGCAAGCGCGGCGAGGCGGCCGACAGCCTCGAGCTGCTGACGAGGCTGCTCAAGGACAAGGACGACGCGGTGATCATCGCCGCCGGCGTCGCGATCGGTCGGATCGGCCCCGAGGGCGCCTCGCTCGACGCGGTCCTCAAGCTCTGCAAGAGCGGCAACCCCGGGTTGAAGGCGATCGGCCTCGGGGCGCTCGGCCCGACCGACGACCCGCGCGCCATCGCGCTCGCGAAGAAGGCGCTCACCGATCGCGCCTTCCCGGCCCGGGCGGCGGCCGTCAAGGCGCTCAAGAAGATCGGGACGAAGGAGGCGGTCACCGCGCTCGTCGCCGGCCTCAAGAAGAACAAGACCGGGCGGCTCCAGGCCGACATCATCCGCGCTCTCGAGGAGCTGACCGGCGCCCAGCCCGGCCCCGACTGGAAGGCGTGGGACGGCTGGTGGAGCGTCGTCGTGGCCGACTTCGAGCTGCCCGACCGGTCCGCCGGCGACGCGCCCGAGGCCGGACCGCGCAAGCCCGTCAGCACGCAGGTCGACGCGCCGACCTACTACGGCAGCGAGGTGGTGAGCAAGCGCGTCGCGTTCATCGTCGACGTGTCGGGCTCGATGAGCGCGCGCGTCCCGCGCGAGGGCGAGGAGGTCCAGCCCGGACAGCAGCCGACCGGGCCGACGCGCCTCGAGGTCTGCCAGGAGGAGCTCCGAAAGGTCGTCGGCGCCCTCGGCAAGGGCGCCTACTTCAACCTGGTGAGCTTCCACACCACCCACCAGCTCTGGCAGCAGCGGATCACCCAGATCGGGGAGAAGTCGCACGCGAGCGCGATGACGTTCATCAACGCCCTC
>JAJDCQ010000226.1 GCA_029260755.1 Planctomycetota bacterium
GGCGTCTCGCCGGACATCGTCGCGCAGGCCTTCGTTCCGCGGCCTCGCGAACGCCAAACGGGTTCCCTCGGCCGCGCGCCTCGGCCTGCACGACGCTGTCTCGACGAGCCGCTCGCGTCATTCTGCAACAGCCTCCTAGCGGGCGTCGCCCGCGGCTTGCGGGTGCGGGATCAACGTCGCCACCACATGAGCCGCCACCGCCTCCCCGCGTCCCACCGCGTCCAGCCCCTCACCCCGCTTCGCCTTCACGTTCACGCGATCCTGGTCGACCCCGAGGGCCGCCGCGATCCGCTCCCGCATCTCCGCCTTCCGCGGCCCGAGCTTCGGCCGCTCGAGGTTGACCGTCGCGTCGATGTTTCCGACCTCGAGGCCGGCCGCGCGCACTCGCTCCACGGCGCCCTTCAGGATCTCGGTCCCGCTGATGCCCTCAATGGACGCGTCGGTGTCGGGGAACATGTCTCCTATGTCGCCGAGCGCCGCCGCGCCGAGGATCGCGTCGACGATCGCGTGGCTCAGCGCATCGCCGTCGCTGTGCCCCTTGGGGCCCGTCGGATGCTCGAGACGGATCGTCCCGAGGATGAACGGCCGCCCCGGAACGAGCGGATGGAGATCCGACCCGAAGCCGACCCGGACCGCGCGCGTGCTCATCGTCGCCACTCCCCCGTCCTGCTCCGCCGCGATCGCCGCCGCCATCGGCAGGTCGGCCGGGGTCGTCACCTTCGGGTTCGGACCGCTCGCCGCGACGATCGCGACCGCGCCGCCCGCCCGCTCGACCGCGCTGCTGCAGTCGGTCACCTCGGCACGGTCCGCGTCGGCGTTCGCCAGGGCGGCGTCGAGCACCTCGCGGGCGAAGACCTGCGGCGTCTGCGCGAGCCACACCCGGGCGCGCTCCATCGTCCGCTCGATCCTCTCGCCCTCGCCCTCGGCGACCCACTTCACCGTGTCGCGCGCCGGCTCGGCCAGGACCGCTCCGCCGACCTCCCGGGCGACCGCGACGGCCCGCTCGACGTCGTCCGCCGCGACGAACGGGCGGGCGGCATCGTGGACCGCGACGAGACGGCCCTCGCCAGCGGAGGCGCCGGCGATCCCGCACCGGACCGAGTCCTGCCGGCGCGCCCCGCCCGCGACGACGACGGCCCGGCGACCCGCCTTCTCGACGGTGCGCGAGGCCGCGATGACGGCGACGTTGCCCTGCTCGTCCGCCGGGACGACGAGGACGACCTCGTCCACGCTCGGGACCGCGGCCAGCCGCGCCGCCGACCGCTCGAGGAGACTCCGCCCGGCGATCGGAACGAGCGCCTTGGGGACGCCGGCGCCGAGGCGGGTGCCCTGCCCGCCGGCGACGATGATCGCGGAGACGCCCGCCTCAGCCATGACTGACCGATCTCATGTGTCGTGCGTCTCTGCCCCGGTCACGAAAAGCTCACGCAAAGGCGCAAAGGCGCAAAGGAGCATTGACTCGACCCGAGATCTCGACCCGGCGGAGCTCCTTGGCGTCTTTGCGCCTTTGCGTGAGGTTCATCATCGCGTCTTGCGCCTTTGCGCGAGCTTCATCATCATCCGGCCAGGCGGCCGAAGATCATCCGCCCCGCGTTCGTCTGGTAGGCGCCGGTGACGACGACGCTCACGTCCTCGCCGATCTTCTCGCGGCCCTTCTCGATCACGACCATCGTCCCGTCGTCGAGGTAGCCGACGCCCTGATCGGCGTTCTCGCCCTCGCGGACGAGCTTCACCCTCATCTTCTCGCCCGGCAGCAGCGCCGGCTTGAGGGCGTCGGCGAGGTCGTTCAGATTGACCGTCTCGAGCCCCTGGAGCGAGGCCACCTTCGCCAGGTTCATGTCGTTCGTGACGATCCGGCCGTCGACGTCGTCGGCGAGCTGGATCAGCTTCTGGTCGACCCCGCCGTCGCCGCCGATGTCGTGGAGGCCTATGTCGACCTCGAGCCCCTCGGTCTGGCGCAGCTTGCTCACGATGTCGAAGCCGCGGCGTGCCCGCGCCTTGCGCTGCTTGTCGGGCGAGTCGGCGATCGCGTGGAGCTCGTCGATCACGAACTTCGCCACGACGACCCGCGACTCGAAGATCCGCGTCGCGCAGAGGTCGGCGATGCGGCCGTCGATGATCGCGCTCGTGTCCAGGATGAGCGGCCGCGGCCCGCGCGCCTCACGCTTGAACTCGACGTAGGGGATGATGAACCGGAAGTCGTCCTTCGTCTGGAGGAGGAAGGTCACGCCGAGGTAGCTGAAGATCACGACCAGCACCGGGACGGCGATCGCGTCGATCTGCCCCTTGTCGGCCGTCGGCGCCATGACCGTGATGACGCCCTTGAAGAGGTTCGCCATCAGGAAGCCGATGATCAGGCCGAAGACGATCGAGCTGACGACCCGGATGTCGGCGCCGCTGAAGAACGCCTCCGCCACGACGAGGACGCCGGCGAGCACGCCCGAGACGATGATCGCCTGGTACTGCTGCTCGTCGGGCATGCCGAGCGCCTTGGCGGTGTACAGACCGATTCCGACCGCCCCGGCGAAGAACAGGGCGCGGATGATGTAGAGAGTGATTCGGGTCTTCTGTCCCAAGGGCTCGTCCTGGCGGCGCTTACTTCAACATCATTCGAAGCCCCGGGCAAGAGTCGGGCGCGGCCGGCCGGACGGGGGCTCGCCTTCGGCGAGCGGGATGTCACCACGGAGACACGGAGGACACGGAGGATTCCCGGAGAAAGACGCGAGGAGCTCGTCCCGGACTGGCGCGCCGTCCGTCCGCCCGTCCGGTCCTACGGAGATCAGGCGCACCCGAAGCTCCTCCGTGTTCTCCGTGTCTCCGTGGTTCCATCCTGGTCGCGAAGCGACAACACCGACCCAGGAGACGCTGCCCGCGCTTCTCTCCGTGATCCTCCGTGTTCTCCGTGTCTCCGTGGTGACATCCTCTTCGCCGAAGGCGAAGCGCCCGCCGCCCGCCCGCCGCGTCTCTACTCGATCTCGAACGGCGCGAAGAGCCGCTGATACTCCTTCTGGGCGAAGCGGTCCGTCATCCCGGCGACGTAGTCGGCGACCGCGCGCTGCAGGCCGACCTCGTCGGCCCAGGCGCGGAAGTCGGGCGGCAGGCTCTTGGGGTAGCGGATCAGCTCCTCGAAGACGCCGGTGATGAAGCGCTTCGCCTTCTCCGCCATCCGGCAGACGGCGTAGTGGCGGTAGACGCGGTCGAAGAGGAAGCGCTTGAGCGCCGCCTTCTCGGCCTTGAGCTCGTCGGAGAGCCCGACGAGCGGCGCGCGGGCAGCGCGGACGTCGTCGACGGTCTCGATCCCGGCCGCCTCGATCCGGCGGCCCGTCTCCTCGATGAGGTCGGCGACCTGGATCCCGATGAGGCGCCGCACCACCTGGCGCCCGACGATCTCGCCGTCGAGCGGCGCCGAGACGGCGGCGTCTCCGAGGGCGGCGTTCTCCGCCTCGACCTGCTCGCGGTTGCGGCGCCACAGGGGGAGGGTGTCGAGGTCGGCGAGCGTGATCGCGCCGGCCTTGAGGCCGTCGTCGATGTCGTGGTTGTCGTAGGCGATCGAGTCGGCCGCGTCGGCGATCTGCGCCTCGAGGAGTGGTCCTGTCTCGGGATCGATCCCGAGCTCGGCGAAGCCCTTCCGATTCGGGCTGTGCTTGACGATCGACTCGCGCACCTCGTAGCTGAGGTTGAGGCCGCGGAACGCCGCGTAGCGCTGCTCGAGGACGTCGACGACGCGAAGGCTCTGCCGGTTGTGCTCGAAGCCGCCGTGCTCTCGCATGAGCTCGTCGAGGGCGTCCTGACCGGCGTGGCCGAACGGGGTGTGGCCGAGGTCGTGGGCGAGGGCGACGGCCTCGGTCAGGTCCTCGTTGCAGCCGAGCGCCTTGGCGATGGTGCGCGCGATCTGCGCCGTCTCGATCGTGTGGGTGAGCCGCGTCCGGTAGTAGTCGCCCTTGTGATTGACGAACACCTGCGTCTTGTACTCGAGGCGGCGAAACGCGGTGCTGTGGACGATCCGGTCCCGGTCGCGCATGTAGCACGTCCGGTACTCCGGCTCCTCCTCCGCGCAGCGACGGCCGCGGCTGTCCGCGGCGCGGGCGCCCCAGGGAGCGAGGGTCGCGTCCTCGCGCGCCTCGAGCTCGGGGCGACCGATGATCGTGGGATGACGGGTCGACCGCGTCGGGCTCGGCGCCCCCCCCGGCTCGGTCACTGGGGAACCCCGAGGATCTTGCCGGTGAAGACGATCGAGAGCGCGCCGTCCCGCGGCACGAGCGCCTGGCAGTCGAACCGCACCAGCCGCGGCTTCACCTGACCGCGTACCGCGGCGAGGATGAGCCGATCGCCGGGCTCGACCGGGCCCCGGAAGCGAGCGTCCTCGATCCCGGCGAACAGGAGCGGCTTCCCCGCCAGGCCGAGCACCGTGTTGGCGAAGTAGGACGAGAGCTGCGCGCACGCCTCGACGATCAGGACGCCGGGGAGGAGCGGCCGCTCGGGGAAGTGTCCCGAGCACCAGAACTCGTCGCCCCGGACCTCGCGTCGGGCGACCGCGGTCCCCGCCTCGAGGTCAATGTGGACGATCGCATCGAGGTGGCGCATCGCGCCGCGCTGCGGGTTCACCGTCTCGACGCCGGCGGTGTCGACCTCGGTGTGGTCGAGGTCGATCGTGGAGAGGTCGAAGAGTGGACGCGGCATGGCAGTCTCGGAGGGGCGGTCTCTCGATCGATCAATGCGCTTGCCGTCGCGGGCGAGACGATCCACAGATTACACAGATTACACAGATTGTCGCGGGCGCCGCCGAGGGTTCCCCTCGCGCGCCTCCACGACCGTCGGCGGTCCGCGATCCGCGTTCCGAGCTCCGAGCTCCGAGCTCCCCCGCAGGCTAGCCGCCGCCCGGAGGGGTCACCGGGCCGATCCGGCTCCCGTCGGGAAGGGTCGGCACCCCGCCGCCGTCTCCCTCGCCCTCGCCGGCGGCGCCGGTGGGCTTCGGCGGGTTGAACGGGACGGTGCCGGTCGGGCCGACGTTGACGCTCGGGCCGCCAGACGCCGCCCGCGCCGCGTTGCGCTTCAGCGATGCGAGGGTGCCCATCGCGCGCTCGCGGATCTTCGGGTCGCGGTCGTAGCTGCCGATCGAGGCGAGCATCTGCTCCGCCCTCGGGCCGCCGATCTGGCTGAGCGCATACACGACGCTCGCGCGGACCCGGCTGCTCGTCGTCTCGTCCGACATCACGCCCTCGAGCACGGGGATCGCGCCGTCCTTGGCGAGGCGCGCGTAGCTCACGACCGCGCTCTGCCGCACCTCGGTCGCCTTCTCCTCGGTGACCATGCGCTCGAGCATCGCGACGGCGAGCGGGTCCTCGCACTTGCTCAGCATGTCGACCGCGGTCGCGCGGACGCTGCGGTCGGGGTCGTTCCTGGCCGCATCGGAGAGGACGCCGAGGTGCTCGGACGCCTGGAGTCGCCCCAGGGTCCGGAGGAGCGCCGCCCGGTTGGCCCCGCCGCGGTCGGGCAGCCCGTTCTCGCCGGCGCTCTTCGCGGCGGCGAGCTCGCCCTCGTAGAGCTTCGCCATGACGAAGCTCGCGTCGGGATCATCGCGCGTCTTGAGCTCCATGATCACGCCGGTCTTGACGGCGGGATTCGGCACGGCGGCGAAGATCTTGGCGAGCGCCTCGTCCGAGGTCGGCGTGGCCATCCGCACGAGAGCGCGGGCGAGGAAGACCTTCTGGTGCGCGTCGACCGTCTCCTCGAGCGCCGCGAGGATATGGGGGACGGCCTCCTCGCCGAGCGCGGCGATCCGGTCCATCAGCTCGCGCATCGCCTGGATCTGCTCGTTGGCCGCATACAGCATCGCCGCCCCGCCGTCCTGCGGACCGCGCTTGATCGCCTCGAGCTCGATCAGCAGATCCTCGACGACGAGCTGGGTCGGATGCTTCGGACCCGTGGGCTTCGGCGCAGGAGCGGCCGTCGCCGTCGGCGCGACCGTCGGCCCCTCGGGCACGGCGGCGGTGGGCGCGGTCGGGGCCGGTGTGTCGGCCTCGGGCGTGACGTCATCCGCGCCGGCGACGATCGGCGACCCCGAGCGCGCCTCGCGGTCCGACGGGCCGAGGAGGACGAATCCCATCCCGCCCACCACGACGACGGCGCCGACTCCCAACCCGATCGCGAGCGTGCTCTGACTGGCCACGACGACAACCTCCTACCGTCCGCAAGTGCTGATCGCGCGAATCCGCTTCGAGCTCCGCGGTCGCAATGATCTCTTGTCCCTAAGTATAGGGACGCGTTTCGGGGGTCACAAGTTCAGCCCCGTCCGAGCCGTGACCGATGGGAGATCTCACGCAAAGGCGCAAAGACGCAAAGGGTCGTTGCTCCGAGCCGAGATCTCGTCCTGACGGAGCTCCTTTGCGTCTTTGCGCCTTTGCGTGAGCCATCGTCGTTCCGCTCGTTCGACGTACAAAGGAAAGGGGACCCGCAAAGCGAGTCCCCTTCCGCGGAGCTGACGGGGCGCTTCGCCGGTCGCGCCCCGTCACCGAATGTCGTCGAGGATCAGTTGCGGCTGAAGACCTCGGCGTCCGCGACCGACTGGCCGTCGAGGCTGAACGCGTCGGTGCCGTTGTTGAAGCCGCCCGCCACCAGGATCCGGCCGTCGAGGAGCGCCGTCACCGTGTGGCTGTTGCGCGCCGTCGTGAGCTGGAAGGTCGCGGTGACCGCGCCGCTGGTCGGGTCGAACATCTCGGCGTCGCCGATCTCGTTCGTCCCGGCGGTGCCCGAGAAGTCGGTCCCGCCGACGACGAGGACCTGGCTGCCGCTCGCGGCCGCACCCGCACGACTCCGCGCGGTGTTGAGCGAGCCCGGCTGGACGAACAGGCCGGCCGCCGAGTCGAACACCTCGACGGTGCCGAAGAGGTTCGCGGCGCCGAGGTCGCCGCCGGCGATCACGACGTCGCCGTTGGCCATCGTGGCGCTCGCCATCTGGCGACGATCCTGGGCGGGCGCCGCGCTCTGGATGAAGACGTTGTTACCCGTCTGGAACGTCTCGCTGCCGGCCGCGACGAACAGGCCGGGCTGGTTGTTCTGCGGGTTGATCCCGATCGCGACGCCGCCGATGATCATCGCGCCGCCGTTGATCGCCGCCGCGGCGCCGTTCTGGCGGGGCTCGACCATGTCGTTGCCCGTCTGGCTGAGCGGGGCGAACGCGCCGCCGTTGAAGATCTCGGCGCTCTGCGTGGTGAGGCCGGGCTGTCCGGCGGCCGCCGGGCGGACCGAGCCACCGCAGACGAGGACGCTGCCGTTGTTGAGCGCGACGGCGAACTGGTCCTGGCGCGGCGTGTTGAGGGTGCCCGTCTCGGCGAACGTGTTCGTCTGCGGGTCGAAGAGGAACGCGCTCTCGAGCTCCTCCTGAACCGGGTTGCCCGTCGCCGGGTCGATCCGCTCGAAGCCGAACCCACCGGTGATCAGGACCTGGCCGTTGCCCATCTTGGTCGCGGTGTGGAACACGCGCGGGATCGGCAGCGCCTGCTGCTGACCGTTGACGGTGACGGTCCGGATCATGAAGCCGCCCGGGTTGCCGCCGAGGCTCGCGTCGCTGGTGTTCGTCCACTGGCCGGTGGCCGGGTCGAAGATCTCGGGCTCGATCGCGAACTGGGCGCCGTTGCCGCCGCTCGTGTCGAGGCCGCCACAGACGAGGACGCGGCCGTCGTCGAGGAGCGTCGCGGTGTGGAGGCCACGCGGCGTGTTCATCGTGCCGCCGGCGTTGAAGCCCTCGACGAACGGGCCGTCGAGATCGACGACGGTGCTCGCCGCGGCGACGTCGCCGAGCGCATCCGCGATGTTCTGCGTCGCGGTGATCGGGAAGTCGAGGCCGCTCGGATCGCCGGCCGCCGTCGCGTTCTGGGCGAAGACGCCCGAGACGCGGAGGTTCGGGTTCGTCCCGAGGGTGATCACGATCTCGATCGGAAGCTGGCCGGCCGCCATCGAGGCGCCCGCGCCGAACGTGTTCTGTGCGACCGGGAGACGGAACTCCTGGTCCGGGCTCAGCGCCTGCGGAGCGAGCTGGACTTCCTCGTTCACCGTGACGGTGACCGTGTCGCCCGCGCTGACGGTACCGCTCTGGTCGACGTCCGCGAGCAGAGCGCTCACGACGGTCGGATGGCCCGCGGGAGGCGTGACGGATCCGCCGCCGCCACCGCCGCCACCACCGCCGCCGCCGCCACCACCAGCCGCACCGCCGCCTCCGCGGCTACCCGTGTTGCAACCCGTGGCCATGGCGACGGCGCAAAGGCCGACGACGGCGAGCTTGGCAAGGCGTCCGGCAACGCTCTTGCGACGCGTGATGATCATGTGTGCCTCCCTGAGTGGGCTTTCCGGCTTGCTCCGCACGGCGCCAGGATCGATCGTCCGCATCTCTCTCGCGGATCGGGCGCCGTCAAGACCGGGTCTGATGCAATGGACGCGCCAATGAACCCGAGACGCCCCTCGGCCGTCAATCAAAAAATAGACTGGAGTTACGACGCTCCAGAAGTTGACGGGGGTAACCGTACGGGCTCATCACCGGTCCAGATCCGGGAAAAACGTGGAACGATGGACCCACCGTTCCCGGGCGGGTTACCGGCGGGGCGGGAAGACCCGGGGCGGGATGCCCCAGCAACAACTGAAGGGGTCAGGTCTCGGATCTTCGCATTAACGAACAACTGAAGGGGTCAGGTGACGGTGCGCGCCCCACCGGAGGGCGGGTCGGGGTTGAGCTCCGACGGACGGAGGGGGGGGAACGCACAGGGGGGGCCCC
>JAJDCQ010000227.1 GCA_029260755.1 Planctomycetota bacterium
CGGCCTCGCAGGGTGGGAGGTCGAGCGTCTCGGTGAATGCGATCATCGGGGACTCCCTCGTCGTCAGTGACCACCCAGTTAGACGCTTGAAGTGAGGGAGATGTTTCATTGGATCTAAGGTTTTTAGTGTAGCGCCTTGCCCCGGCGTAGTGGGGCATCGCGCATCGCCGGAGGGGGCGGAAGGCTCGACTGCGTGGCCACCGAGGTCAGCGAGTGATCGCACGGTTCGCCGCAGCCGCGACCCGGTACTCTGCCCTCCGCGGGCTGGCAGTCACCGGACGACTCGAGCGCCGTCCGGCGGTTCGCACCCGAATGGGTCTTCCCTCTCCATGAGCGAACCGATGGCCGACCGGAGTGGACGAGCCGCGTGACCCCGAGGGCGGCTCGGCCTGGCGGGCTCATGCCGGGCAGGTGGAGGCGGGCCTGGTTCGTCGCGGGGATCGTCGTCGCCGCGGGACGAAGAAGCCCGCTACCTCGACCTTGGGTGAACGGCCCGAGATCAGCTCGGGAGCAGGTCGCCTCGTCTTCGCCCCGTCGCCGCCCCCTGCCTTCTCATCGAGCCGGTCAGGTTCGATCCGCGGTCGGCGCCGCGTCGGAACCTCGGATCCCACCGCTGCGAGCCAGCCCGCGGGGGCACGAGGACGAGTCCCTCCCGCGGGCGTGGCGCCCGGAATGCCATCCACTCGCGGTAGCCCGCGGCCCGCGCCGTCTCCGTTGCGCGGCGCAACGACCCTTCGCACCGAGCCTCTGGTGTGAATCGAGGGGTCAGGTCCAGGAATCACACGAGCGAATCTGTCGCAGCAGCTCGTGTGGCCCGGCCCCTCTGGTGTGAATCCTGGACCTGACCCCTGGAATCACGATAGGCGTGGCGGGGAGTCTTGCTCCGACGGAAACGGCGGCGGCTTCTAGCGCTCGCGGTCCGCGTCGTCGAGGAGCATCCTCGCGCCCGCGCGGAGCTCGCGCGGTAGGCGTCCGATGAGCAGGTCGAACCCCTCGGGGTCGACCTCGCGCACCCGGAACCAGTCGGACTCGGCGTCCGCGGGGCGCCCTTCCTCGAGCGCGACGAGGCCTCGCCGGAAGCGCGCGAGCGCGTCGGCGGGTCGTCGCTCCAGGAGCCGGTCGAGGTCGCGCACGACGTGCTCGCGCGAGCCGGCGGCGAACGCGCTCTCGATCCGGTAGTCGAGCGCCATCGTGAACGGGTTCGGCTCGGTCAGCCGCACCGTCCGGTCGTAGGCCCGGAACGCCCGGTGGGGTCGGTTCGTCTCGAGGTAGACCCGGCCGAGGTAGTAGTGGACGCGGGCGTCGTCGGGCGCGATCTGGCGCGCCTCGTCGAGGATGCGGACCGCCTCCTCGCGCTCGCCGCTCCCGAAGAGGGCGTGGCCGAGGGTGACCATCGCGTGGACGGAGCGCGGCTCGATCTCGAGGGCGCGTCGCGCGAGCGCGATCGGGTCGCCCCGCACGCTGCTTCCCCGCCCGAAGAGACGGCGGCTCGCGCCGGCCGTCAGACCGACGACGCCGTCGGGGTCGTCGGCGAAGAGCTTCTCGAGCTCGGCGAGACCCTCCTCGATGCGGCCGTCGATCCGGACGAGGGCGAAGGCGCGGGTGAAGCGCGCCTCGAGGCCGATCCGGTCGGTCCGCGCGGTGAGCTCCTCCGCGATGACGACCGCCTCGCCGTAGCGACCGCGGCGGCGACACCGGTCGGCCAGCTCGGCGGTCGCGGCGGCCTGGAGGTCGGCGTTGCCCGCCATCCCGGCGATCGCCTCCTGGTAGGTCTCGCGCACCCGCGGGAACGGCTCCGCCTCGCGGGCCAGGAACCGCGCCGTCTCGAGTCGCTTGCGGCCGAGGAGCCGCGCGTCGGCGGCCGCGAGGCGCGTCGCCAGCGCGGCGTCGGGCTGCTCGCCCGCGAGCTCGTGCGCCCGCGCGAGCTGGTTCGTCGCGGCCTCGATGCCGACGGTCGCCTCGAACTCGTGGAGGGCGCGCCGCGCGGCCAACCGTCGCGATGCCGCGGCGACGGCGTCGGCGAGGGCGGCGTCTTCGCCCGCTCCGCCGCGGGCGGCGTCGATGTGACCCTCGACGGGACCGAGGTCGGCGTCGGGCTCCGCGTCGAGGATGGCGAGCGCGTCGGCGAGGGCGGCCCAGCCCCTCACCCGAGCCTCGGCGGAGCGGACGGCCGTGCGCAGGTGCGGCGCCTCGGGCAGGAGCCGCTCGGCCCGGCCGAGGGCGGCCTGCGCATCGACGAGCGATCCGGCCGCGTTCTCGAGGCCTCCGTCGACGTCGCGGAGCGCCGCGACGAGCGCGTCGGCGCGGCCCGTCGCGCGCCCGTGACGGACGAGCAGCGCGACGCCGCCGGCGAGCGCGAAGGCGATCAGGAGCCCGGTGACGACGATCGGCCATCGCGGCGCCGCCCGCCGCGGCGCGATGCCCGCCGCGTCGCCGGCGACGACGCGCGGACCGGTCGAGCGGCGCGCGCGCCGGTCGGCGGCCTCCGGGTCGTGGAGCCACGCCTCGAGCTCGTCGGCGAGCAGGCTCGCTTCGGGGTGACGGTCGCCGCGGACCTTGGAGAGCGCCCGCATGCAGATCCGCTCGAGGCCGATCGGCACGGTCGGGACGAGCTGGCTCGGGGCCGGCGGGTCGTAGCGGGCGACCCGTTCCTGGAGCTCGACGAGGGTGAGGTCCGGCGCGTCGTGCGGCATCCGCCCGGTCAGGCACTGATACAGGATCGCGCCGAGGGCGTAGATGTCGACGCGGTGATCGATCTCGCGCTCGCCGCGGAGCTGCTCGGGCGCCATGTAGACCGGGGTGCCGATCACGTCGCCGGTCTGGGTCATCGACCCGACGAGGCTCCGGTCCCGCGCCAGGCCGAAGTCGGTGATGCGCGGCCGGCCGGTCGTCGCCTCGACGATCACGTTGCCGGGCTTGAGGTCGCGATGGATCACGCCGACGCCGTGCGCGGTCGCGGTCGTCCGGGCGAGGGCCGCGACGATCTCGGCCGCCTGCTTCCACGGCAGCGGCGTGCCGAGCTGTCCCTGGCGATAGATGATCTCGTGGAGCGTCTGTCCCTCCACGAACTCCATCGCGTAGTAGGCGATCTCGCCGTGCTGGCCGGTCTCGACGACGGGGATGACGCCGGGGTCCTGGATCTTGCGCCCGATCATCGACTCGAGCCGGAAGCGCGCGATCGACTGACCGTCCTGGCGATGGTCGAGGAGGATCTTGACGGCGAAGTGGCCCTGATCGCCGTCGCGTCGCCCGAGGTAGACGACCCCGTACGCGCCACGCCCGAGCTCGCGCTCGAGGGTGAAGGGACCGAGGCGACGGTTCGCCAGCCCGGCGGGGCGCTCGGGGTCGGTGACCGGGCGCGCGACGGGGAGGGCGGGGTTGGTTCCGACGCGCGCCGCCGGGAGGGCGGGGTTGGTCCCCGGGCGGGCGACGGCGATAACGGGGTTGGTGCCGATCCGCGCCCGCGGGGGAGGCGGCGGCGGCGCCGGCCAGCGTCGTCCGGTGCCCGGTCGCGGCGGCAGGCGCGGCGGGGCGCGACGGGCCGGATCGGTCGGGGTGACGGCACGGGGACGCCGGGGCGTGGCCTCGGCCGTCGCGCTCGATGACGTCAACGCATTGAAAGGACTGTGATCAGGCTCCATGACGCGGAGCATTCTAACCACACCCCCCCGGGCCCGTGCCACAACAATGTACAGGCGCCCTCAACCTCCGTGGACACCATCCGGCACGATCGGTAGGCTTCGCATCTTCTCCAATCTCAGGGAGGTAGCGCCTTGAAGCCCGGCCCTCCGACCTTGCGAGAGCAGCTCTCGTACCGCCTCGACAACCTCCTGGCGCGACAACCGCTCGCGAAGGTCTTCGCTCTCTTCGCGCTCGTGATCGTGATGATCATCGTCGGGGGGGTCGCCTGGGAGCTGCTCGTCCACAAGCCGCTCGACGGCGACGACGGTCAGCCCTCCGGCGGGTTCCTCGACGGGATGTGGGCGGCCTGGACGTTCGTCTCAGACCCGGGGACGCAGGTCGCCGAGAGCCAGCGGATCGCCCGCGTCGTCGCCGTCTTCATCAGCATCGGCGGGGTCCTCTTCTTCGCGATGCTCGTCGGCCTGATCACCGACGGGATCGGCGAGCGGATGGACGAGCTCCGCCGCGGGCGCAGCCGCGTCCTCGAGGAGGGCCACACCCTGATCCTCGGGTGGAGCGATCGGGTCGTCCCGCTGATCCAGCAGATCGCGATCGCCAACGAGAGCGAGGGGGGCGGCGTCGTCGTCCTGCTGGCCGATCAGCCCAAGGACGAGATGGAGCGCATCATCGCCGAGACCGCCGGCGACCTCCGCGGCACGTCGGTCGTCTGTCGGACGGGCAGCCCCGCCGTCGTCGGCGACCTCGAGAAGGCGGCCGCCTCGGCGGCCCGCTCGACGGTCGTGCTCGCCGCGGGGAACGACCACGACGCCGACGCGAGCGACTCCGAGGCGATCCGGACCGTCCTCGCGCTCCGCAAGGGCGTCGGCGAGCTGCGCGGCCACATCGTCGTGGAGCTCCGCGACGTCGACAACGCCGAGGTGATCGACCTCGTCGGCGGACCCGACGTCGAGGTGATCGTCGGGCACGACATCACCGGCCGCCTCATGATCCAGTGCGCCCGGCAGCCGGGGCTCGCGCAGGTCTACGCGTCGCTCCTCGGCTTCGACGGCGACGAGTTCTACCTCCGGGCGTGGCCCGAGATGGTCGGCAAGACCTTCGGCGAGGTGCGCCGGAGCTTCGCCGACGCGATCGTCTGCGGGGTGAAGCCCGCGAAGCGGCCCGAGGGGCGTCGAGTCGTCCTGGTGAACCCGGCCGAGGACCGCATCTTCGAGGCCGGCGACGAGCTCCTCGTCGTCGCCGAGGACGACGACACCTACTTCCCGATGGCGGCGGTCGACTCGCCGCTCGCGGCCGTGCCCGAGTGGACCCGGCCGGCCCTCGAGCCGGAGCGGCTCCTGTTCTGCGGCTGGCGGCGCGACCTCGACGACATGATCACCGAGCTCGACCAGTACGTCGCCGCCGGGAGCGAGCTGACGATCCTCGCCCAGGTGCCGAGGGAGCTCCGGGGGTCGCTCCTGATGGAGGGCGGACTGACCCGGCTCAAGAACCTGAAGCTCGTCCACGAGGTCGGAAACCCCGAGCTCCGGCGCGACCTCGAGCGGGTGGGCGTGGAGCGGTACGACAGCGTCCTCGTCCTCGCCGACGAGAGCTGGGAGGGGCCGCCGAACCAGGCCGACAGCCGGGCGCTGGTGAGCCTGATCCTGATCCGCGACATCCAGAGGAAGAAGCGCGGAGACGGCGAGCGCGCCCCGACCCTCATCAGCGAGATCTGCGATCCGCGGACGAAGCGGCTGGTCACGATCGCGAGGGTGAGCGACTACGTCGTCAGCAACGAGATCATCAGCATGGCGATGAGCCAGGTCGCCGAGCGGCGCGAGGTAGCCGGGATCTGGGGCGAGCTCTTCGAGGCGGCCGACAACGAGATCTACCTCAAGGATCGGCGTCACTACCTCGAGGACGGCGCGGAGCTCTCGTTCTGGGAGCTCTCCGGGCGCGCCCGCAAGCGCGGGGAGATCCTCCTCGGCTGGAAACGCGCCACCGACGAGGAGCCCGTCCTGAACCCGCGCGACAAGGCCGTCAAGGTCCGCTTCGGCGACGGCGACGCCATCGTGGTGATCGCGCGCGACGAGGCGTAGGCCGGCTTCGCCCTGGCTGCTAGCCTGGCTAGTCCGTGACGGGGACGAACCGGTTCGTCGGCGCGCGGACGGTGCGTCCGTCGGCGTCGAGGTGGAGCCCGGTCGCCGTCTCGGCCTCCCGGACGAGGCTCGCCGCCGGGGCTCGGGTCACCTCGAGGTCGATTCGCTCGACGCCTTCGACCGAGATGATCGCGACGGCCTCCGCCTCGCCCTCGCCGATGAACGCGAGCGACTCGGAGCGGGAGGCCTCGAGCGGGCGAACCTCGAGGATCGCCGTCGCGTCGTCGACGCGCCACACCCGCTCGTTGATCGCGAGCAGTCGCCCCGCCGGGCCGAACCGGTAGGGCTGCTGGAACCGGGCCTCGCCCGGGAGCGTGGCGAGGTGCGCGCCGTCGACGCCATCGAGGAGGAGAACGCCGCCGCTGCCGCCGCCGTAGGCCAGGTGGCGACCGCCGGGGGCGACGAGGACCGGACCGGCGACCGGACCGGGCGCGTCGACGACGAGGACGCGCGCCCCGGTCCGGGTGTCCCAGATGGCGACCTGCTCCTTCACGGCGGCGCCGAGGTACCGACCGTCGCGCGAGAACGCGGCGTGGCGGAGAGGGCCGAGGTCGCCGACCTCGAGCGGCACCCTCGCGCCGTCCGGCGCCCGGATCGCCGCGCCCTCGCGCTCGACGAGGCGCCCGTCGGTCGCGATCACGGTGTCGCCGGAGAGCTCCGCGACGGTCCGACCCGTCTCGATCTCGAGCAGGAGCCACGGCCGGTCATCCTCGAACGAACGGCGAGGCTTGTAGAGGGCGAGCGTCGCCGAGACGAAGCGGTCGATCACCATCTCGTCGCCCCATGGGCCGAACCCCCTCGGCGCCGATCGGGAGTCGAGGTCCCAGGCGAACGCCCGCCAGACGTCGCTCCAGACGAACCGAGGTCCGGCGGGCCCGGTGAACACCTCGGGCTCGAACCGCCGGTCGGTCGGGAGGCGATGGGTCGTGCCCGGATCCCAGGCCTCGATCGCGTTCTGACTCGTGATCCGGTAGACCCAGCCCTCCCGGGGGTCGAGGGCGAGGTCGGTTCCGGTGCTCGCCGGCAGGCTCATCGTCGCTCCGCTCTCGGAGTCGATCAGCGTGACGCGCCGGTCGTCGGTCTGGATCGCGAGGCGGCCGCCGTCGGCCGAGAACCGCATCGCGCCGCCGAGGCTGGCGACGACCTCGCCGCGCTGCTGGACGAGTCGGCCGGTCGAGGCGTCGTGGATCCGGACGCCGATGCCCGACTCGCCCCAGGCGATCCACGAGCTCCCGGGTCGGAACGCCGCCGCCTCGAGGCGACGTCTCCGCTCGATCGACGCGACGGGGCGGTCCTCGCCGGTCTCGAGGTCGAAGCCGACGGGATCGCCGGCGTCGACGATCAGGCCGAGGTCCCCGCCGGGCTGCACGATGATCTTGGCGAGCTGCGTGCGCTCCCGCCGCCAGAGGACGCGTCCGTCGGCGACGTCGAGGAGGCCGAGGGCGTGCTCCTTGGCGCCGTCGACGTCGCGGCTGAGGTTCACGAGGAGTCGTCGGCCGTCGCTCGTCGTCCCGACGAGGTCGTGGGTGGTCCACGGCGCGAGGGGCAGCCGACGAGTCGGGGCGAGCGACTCGCCGTCGAGGAGATCGATCCCGTCGGACCGGGCGATCGCGACCGACCAGGTCGACCCGGTCCGGACCCACGCGGCGTCGGAGATCGAGCGGAGGCGGGTCCGGGCGAGCTCGGCACCCGTGCTCGCCTCGATGACGACGACCGAGCCCCCCAGGAGCGAACGACTCAGCAGACGCGATCCGTCGGGATGCAGATGGAGCTTGTACGAGCCGTGCTCGGCGATCCGGGCGCGCTCGCGTCCTGTCGCGACGTCCCAGAGGGCGGCGCCGTCGCCCGGGCCGCGGTTGGTCGCGAGCATCGCGCCGTCGGGGCTGAGCGCGAACGCGAAGGGAGGCTCGGCGTCGATCCGCCCCGACCGCTCGGCGCCACCGTCGAGGGATCGGATCCGGAAGGCGCCGTCCGCGTCTCCGCTCACCAGGACCGACCCGTCCTCGGAGAACAGGAGCTCCACGACCTCCTCGCCCCCATGATCGGACCCTGGAGCCGTCGCGGGCGCGGCGCCAGCGCCCGGGTCCCAGAGCAGGACGCGACCATCGAACGTCCCGATGGCGAGCCGGCGTCCGCCGCCCTCCCAGGCGAGGGCGGTCACGGGAGCGGCGAGCTCGATCGCCGTCTCGCCGAGCCGGACGAGCCCGTCCTGACCTCCGCTCGCGATGGCGAGCGCGTCTCGCGGGGAGACCGCGACGGCGCGCACCGGACCCTGGTGGAAGCCGGGGCGCGATCGTTCGGACCAGTCGTCGACGCCGATCGCGGACACCGAGCCGTCGCGCGTGCCGAAGGCCAGGGTCCGTCCGTCGGAGGAGAGGTCCGAGGCGGTCACGTGTCGCCAGGGCACCTTCACGCGTCCGATCTCGCGTCCCGATGCGACCTCGGCGACGGCGAGGAACTCGTGCGGGTTGGTCGCGACGCGCGTCGCGGCAGCATCGAGATCGGTGGAGCCTCCGCGAGGCGAGAGGCCCGAGACGACCGAGAGCTGCGCGAGCGACTCGACGTCCCAGCGACTCCACCAGCCGGGACCCGAGATCACGAGCAGCTCCGACCCATCCCCGACGAAGCGGCAGGCGGCGGCGCCTCCGCCCGAGAACGCCGACGGCGTGGTCCAGCGACGCCGCGGCGCCCGCGAGGAGACCCGGCCGAGGGCGGCTCGGGCAGCCGGCGTGTCGTCGAGGGCGACGGCGTGGGCGAGGGTGACCCACGCCTCGGCGAGTTCACCGTTCTCCGCCAGGCGCTCGCCTCGCTCGCGGTAGGCGATGGCGAGCTGACGGACCGCGTCCGCCTGCGCCGCGCGCGCTGCGGCGGCCTCGTCGAGGGCGCGCCGCTCGGCCTCTCGGGCGGCGGTCTCGGCGAGGACGGCCCGAGCCTGGTCGCGCGTCGCCGCCTCGAGGGCGCGCTGGGTCTGCGCCCAGGATCGGCCGAGGAGGATGCCGCCGCCGACGGTCAGGATGAGGAAGGTCACCGAAGAGACGGCCAGGGTCGCGGCGAGAGCGCGGTTGCGGACCGCCCATCGGAGGAGGCGCTCCCCCCGTCCGATCGCGCGGGCCTCGATCGGCTCGCCGGCGAGGAACCGGGCGAGGTCGGCGGCGACCGCCCTCGCGGACGGGTAGCGCCGCCCGGGCTCCTTCTCGAGGCAGCGCAGGGTGATGGTCTCGAGGTCTCGGGGGACGCTCGGGACGTGGCGGCGCGGCGGCGGCGGGTCGTCCTGGATGACCCGCCGGACGACCTCGAGCGCCGTCGCGCCCGGGAACGGCGCCGTCCCGGTGATCGCCGCGTAGAGGACGGCGCCGACGCCCCAGACATCGGCCGACGGCCCGACGTCGTCCTCGCCGCGGGCCTGCTCGGGCGCGGCGAACTGGGGCGTCCCGATGAACTGCCCGGTCCTGGTGAGGGTCGCGTCGCCGTCGATGCGGCGGGCGAGGCCGAAGTCGGTCAGGAACGGCCGATCGCCGTCGGCGGCGACGAGGACGTTCTGCGGCTTCACGTCGCGGTGAACGATTCCCTCGTCGTGGGCGTGCCCGAGGGCGGCGGCGATGCCGCGGACGATCGTCGCGGCCCGGCGCGGGTCGAGCGGCTTGCCGGCCTCGAACAGCTCGTCGAGCGGCCGCCCCTCGACGAGGTCCATCACGATGAACGGCCGCCCGCGCGGGTCCTGACCGACCTCGTGAACCGAGACGATCGCCGGGTGGCGCAGCCGCGCCGCCGCCCGGGCCTCCCGGACGAAGCGCTCGCGACCGCGCTCGCCGTCGCCCGAGTCGAGCACCATCTTGATCGCCACGGCGCGGTCGAGCGCCGGATCGAAGCCGCGGTAGACGACGCCCATCCCGCCTCGCCCGAGCTCGCCGGTGATCTCGTAGCGGCCGAGCCGTCGCCCCGATCCACCCGGGTCGCTCGCGGGGAGGACGCCACCGCCGGGAGCCGCGGGCGTCGTCCCGGGCGTGACGGCCGGCGCCGGCGAGAGCGGCACGCCCCGACCCCGGGGCGCAGGAGCGGAACGGTCCCGAGCGGGCGGACGAGGCGGCGGCGACGCTCCCGGCGTCTCGGCGGTCATGAGGTCATTGTGGCAACGACCGTCCCGTCGTCGCCAACCACGCGGACGCCGATCGGGACATCATCGATCGCCGGGGACGAGGCGGTTCGCCGGCCCGCGGACCGCGCGGCCCTGCAGGTCGAGGCGGAGCCCGGTCGCCGCCTCGGCCTCTCGGACGAGCTCATCGGTCGAGAGGCGGACCGCCTCGAGCTCGATCAGCTCGACCCCGTCGGCCGAGATGATCGCGGCCGCGTCGGCCGCGCGGGAGAACGCGATCGAGGCGTAGCGGCGCGCGTCGAGGGGCGCCACCTCGAGGACCAGCTCGGCCGTCTCGCAGTCGTAGACGCGCTCGTTGATCGCGAGCAGCCGGCCCTCGGGACCGAAGCGGAAGGGCTGCTGGTATCGATACGCGGCCGGAACGGTGGTCCGGAGCTCGCCGTCGACTCCGTCGAGGAGGTGCGCGCCGTCGGCGCCGTGAAAGACGACGTGGCGCCCGCCGGGCGCCACGACGACGCGCCCGTTCGTCGTCGACGGGCTCGGCGGGTCGACCTCGAAGCGCCGCGCGCCGGTCTCGGTGTCCCAGACGGCGATCCGGCCGGCGCGGAGCCCGCCCAGGAAGCGGCCGTCGGAGGAGAACGTCGCCCGGTCGATCCGGTCTTCACCCGAGATGTCCAGGCGCACCCACGAGCCGTCGGGAGCGCGCACGACGGTCTGGTCGAGGTGCCGGCCGTCGGCGGCGACCGGCCCGGGAGCGGTGACTCTCGCGATGGTCTCCCCGGACTCGATCGCGACGACCGAGCGACCACCCTCGTGGCGGATGAGCGCCCGCGACGCCGAGAGGATCGCGTCGACCTCCGCGCCGGCCGGCCACGGACTGAAGCGGCTCGGCCCGTCCGCCTCGCGGAGGTCCAGGGCGACGACGGCCCGCTTGGTGGTCCAGAGGAACCTCGGCCCCGACGGTCCGTCGGCGAGGGTGGGCGTGAAGCGCCGGTCCGGGGCGAGGCGGTGGCTCGACCCGAGTCGCCATCCCTCGATCGCGCCGCTCTTCGTGACGATCCACACCCGCGACGGGTCGGCCGCGAACGCGAAGTCGCTCCAGCCGTCGACCGCGAACCGCATCTCCTCGCCGGTGTCGAGAGTGGTGATCGCGACGCCCGCGTCGGTCCGGATCCCGAGCCGGCGTCCGTCCGCACTGAACTGGGCCTTCCCGAGGAGGAGGGGCGCCGCGGCGCCGACGCGCTGGACGACGTCTCCGGACTCGAGGTCGATGATCCGGGTGGCGAGGCTCTCCTCCGCCCAGGCGAGGATCGAGGTTCCCGGCCGGAACGCGGCGCCGCGGAGGGGGTGTCGCCGCTCGATCGTCGGGATTCTCCGGTCGGCTCCGGTCGCGAGGTCGAACGCATCGAGCTCGAATCCGCGGGTCGTGGCGAGCAGGCCGATCCCGGCGTGCTCGCCGGCCACGATCATCGGCAGGCCAGACGTCGTCGAGCACGGACGCTCCCAGACGACGCCGCGTCGGGCCACGTCGATCATCGCGACCGTCGCCGGTCGATCGGCTCCCGTCGTGACCGTGAGCAGCCGGCGCCCACCGTCGATCGCCACGAGGTCGAGGGTCGGGGACCGGCCCTCGAGCGGGATCCGGCCGACCGGCTCGAGGGTCGTTCCGTCGAGCAGCTCGATCGCCTCGGGCGTGGCCGCCGCGATCGCCCAGCTCTGGCCGTGCCGGGCCCACGCGACATGCCGACGGCTCTGCGCCCGGGCGATGAAGGCGCCGGTGTCGCCGTCCCGGAGCGCCATGGTGCTGCCGGGCGAGTGAGAGAGCGGGCGGCAGACGAGGCGCGACCCGTCGGGGCTCGGCGCGACCCGGAAGTTGTCGATCGCCGGGAGCCGGGCGCGCTCGCGGCCCGACTCGACGTCCCGGAGGACGCCGGCGGAGGCGAAGGTGCGGCCGTCGCGGCTGAGGGCCGTCGCGGTCGGCCGCGCGCCCGTCGGGATGATCCGCGCCGGGCCCGCGCCCTCGCCGATCGGTCGCGCGTGGAACGTCCCCGACCGGTCGCCGCTCAGGAGCGTCGACCCGTCGGCCGAGAAGAGCACGGCGGCGACCTCGGCGTCGTGCCGCTCGCCCGGCGCGGGCGCCGGCTCGCCCCAGGCCGGTCCGGTCGTCCCGGTCGCCCCGGTCGCCCCGGTCGCCCCGGTCGCCCCGGTCGCAATGATGAGAACCCGCCCGTCGAACGTCCCGATCGCGAGGCGCGCGCCCTCGGCATCCCAGGCGAGGGCGGAGACCGGCGCGTCGAGCTCGACGATGGCCTCCCCGATCCGGAGCCGACCGTCCTGACCGCCGCTCGCGACGACGGGGTCGTCGCCCGAGGAGACCGCGATCGCTCGCACCGGACCGGCGTGGACCCGCGCGCGGGTCGGCTCGGCCCGCGCGCCGTCGACCTCGACCACCGCGACGGACCCATCCTCGGCGCCGACGGCGAGGCGCCGCCCGTCGCCCGAGAGGTGGAACGCGGAGACCTCGGCCAGCTCGACTCGACGCAGGGTTCGCCACGTCGCGGCCTCGAGCACGACGACGCTGCGCAGCCGCGTCGTCGCGAACCGGGCGGGGGCGCCCGCGAGGTCGGCGGCGCCGGCGGCGGCGCCGGCGGCGGCGCCCTCCCGCTCGACGCGGGCGGTCTGCGCGAGCGTCCTGAGGTCCCAGCGGCTCCACTCGCTCGAGGTGCGGACGAGGAGCTCGTGGTCGCCGACGAACGAGCAGGCCTCGAGGATCCCTTCGGGCCGCGAGGGGGTGACGAACAGACGCCGAGGCGCGCGCGTCCTCACGCGGCCGAGGGCAGCCCGGGCCCGGGGCGTGTCGTGCAGCGCGACCGCGTGGGCGAGGGTGACCCACGCCTCGGCGAGCGCGCCGTCCGCGGCGAGGCGCTCGCCGCGCTCGCGGTAGGCGACGGCGAGCTTCTCGGTCGTCTCGGCCTGGGCGGCCACCGCGGCCGCCGCCTGGTCGAGGGCCTGGCGCTCCGCCTCGCGGGCGGCCGCCTCGGCGAGGACGGCGCGCGCCTCGCCGCGGGTCGCCGCCTCGAGAGCCCCACGCGTCTCGGCCCACGAGCGGACGAGGAGGATCGCGGCGCCGCCGGTCAGGACGAGCAGGAGCAGGCTGGAGGCGGCGAGGGTCATCGCGAGGGCGACGTTTCGCCGCCCCCAGCGGGCGAGCCGCTCTCCCCGGCCGATCGGACGGGCCAGAATCGCCTCTCCCGCGAGGAAGCGGCCGAGGTCCGCCGCGAGCTCCTCGGCGCTCGCGAAGCGGCCGGACGGTTCCTTCTCGAGGCAGCGTAGGACGATCGTCTCGAGGTCGGGGTGGAGGCTCGGGACGTGTCGACGAGGGGGGATGGGCTCGGTGACGAGCACCTTCCGGATGACCTCGATGGCCGTCTCGCCTTCGAAGGGGGGATTCCCGGTCAGCGCCTGGTAGAGGAGGGCGCCCGCGCCCCAGACGTCGGCGGGCGGTCCGACGTCGCCCGCGCCGCGCGCCTGCTCGGGCGCCGCGAACTGGGGCGTTCCGACGAACTGCCCGGTCCGGGTGAGCGAGGCGTCGCCATCGATCCGGCGGGCGAGGCCGAAGTCGGTCAGGAACGGCTCGTCGGCCTCGCCGAGGAGCACGTTCGCCGGCTTCACGTCGCGGTGGACGATCCCCTGGCCGTGGGCGTGGGCGAGCGCCGTCGCGACCTTCCGGACGATCGTCGCGGCGCGGCGCGGCGGAATCCGCCCGTCGTCGTCGAGGAGCTCGGCGAGCGATCGACCGGCGACGAGGTCCATCACGATGAACGGCCGGCCGCGCGGGTCGGCGCCGACCTCGTGGACCGCGACGATCCCGGGGTGGCGGAGACTGGCGACGGCGCGCGCCTCGCGGACGAAGCGCTCGCGGCCCGGACCTCCCCGGTCGGTCTCGAGGACCATCTTGATCGCGACGTGGCGCTGCAACGCCGGGTCGAACCCACGAAGGACGACGCCCATGCCGCCTCGCCCGAGCTCGCCCGCGATGACGTAGCGCCCGAGGCGCCGCGCAGCCCCGGACGCGCCGTCGGTCGCGGGGGTGGGCGGGCCGTCGGCTGGCCCCGGCATCGGCGACGTCGCATCGGTCATGACGGCATTGTGCCCGCGCCGACCGCGTCGTCGCCAACGCGGTCGCTGGACTATACTCGCACCATGGCGCCGATCCGCGGAGGCAGCGACGCAGCGCGCGCCCGGATCGGGCGCTTCGAGGTCGTCGCCGAGCTCGGCCGCGGCGGCCTCGGCGTCGTGTTCCGCGCCCGCGATCCCGCCCTCGGCCGCGAGGTGGCGATCAAGTGCCTCCACGCGAGCAGGGTCGGATCACCCGCGCTGCGCCGGCGGTTCGCGCGCGAGGCGCGCGTCCTCGGCCGGGTCCGCCACGCGAACGTCGTCCGCGTCCACGAGGTCGGCGAGGACGACCGGGGCCAGCCGTTCATCGTGATGGACCTCGTCCCGGGCGAGTCGCTCCAGGCGCGCCTCGCGCGCGACGGTCGGATCCCGCCCGAGGAGGCGCGCGGCATCGCGGCGAAGCTCGCCGATGCGCTTCAGTCCGCCCACGATCAGGGCATCCTCCATCGCGACGTGAAGCCCGACAACGTGCTCCTCCGCGCCGACGGCGAGCCGGTCCTGACCGACTTCGGCCTCGCCGGGCTGACGGCCCAGGCGGACGACTCGGCCGCGAGCGCGCCGGCCCAGGGCGCGCTGACGAGCGAGGGAGCCTTCCTCGGCACGCCAGGGTTCTGCGCGCCCGAGCAGGCGATGGGCAAGGTCGACGCCGTCGGTCCCGCGGCCGACGTCTACGGCCTCGGCGCGACGCTCTACGCGATGCTGACGGGCCGCGCACCGTTCACGGCGGCCTCGCTCCCCCAGCTCCTCGTCGTGCAGCTCCGCACTCCGCCGGCGCTGCCTTCGACGATCTCGCCCGAGGTGGACGGAAGCCTCGACTCGGCCTGCGCCCGCGCCCTCGATGCCGATCGGACCCGGCGCTTCGCCACCGCGGCCGAGCTCGCCCGCGCGCTCCGCGGCCGCGAGGTGACGCCGACCTCGGCCGGCGACCGGGTCGCGCGGCGGCGGCGGGCCGGCCTCGCCGCCGGAGTGCTCGCGGTCGTCGCGGCGCTCGTCGGCGTCGGCCTCGTCGCGGTCACGGCGATGCGCGCGCGGGAGGCGGCGGACGCGCGCGCCGCCTCGCGCGCCGCGGCGCAGGAGGCGCTCGACGCGCTCCTGGCCCGTCTCGGTGATGGCGACGTCGGCGCGCTCGAAGACGCCTCGACCGTCCTCCACGATGCCCGCGCCGCCGGGCTCGCCGACGCGGCGGGCGAGCGGAGCCGCGAGCTCGTCGCCGGCCTCGCCGCGATCCGCGAGGGCGACGACGTCGTCCTCCGTCGCGTCCTCGGGTCCGAGGCGCCGCCCTGGTCGGAGCGCCGCGCCCTCCTCGCCGAGGTGCTCATCGATCGAGGCGACCCGGGCGCCCTCCTCCTCCTCCTCGAGCGTCGGCCCGAGGCGATCGTCGACCCCGACCGCGGCCCGCGGGTGGCCGCCGCCCTCGCCCCGGCGCCCGACGACGCGGGCGGGGCGCGGCGCGTCCTGAAGATCCTCGAGGCGGCGCCGCCGCCCGCCGACGCGCTCACCGCGCGCGCGATCGCCGTCCTCCGGGGGCGCCTGATCCTCGCCCGTCACCGCGCCGCGCTCCTCGATGCGCGCCGCGGCCTCTCCGAGCTCGAGCCGATCCTCCAGGAGCTCGTCGACGCGAGCCGCGCCTTCCACGGACGCCTCGACGCGGAGCCGGCGATCGTCGCGCGCCTGATCGACCTCGCCGCCGACATCGAGATGAGCGCCGAGCAGCCCGAGGACATCGTCCTCTGCGAGGCGATCACGGCCGTCCTCGACCCCGATGACATCGCGACGAGCTGGCCGCTCGCCAAGACGATGTGGTTCCAGGTCGTGACGCGGCTCCTCGCGACCGAGGGGCGCGGGCAGCTCCTCGCGCCGGGGATCGGCCCGCGCATGTACGAGCTGAGCGTCGAGCTCCACCGGATCGGCGCGTGGGCGCACGAGCTCGAGATGACGCCGCGCTACCTCCGGTTCGACGCCGAGCCCGAGCGGACCACCGCCTGGCTGACCGCGCGCGAGGAGGAGCTGGCCGTCGTCCCGATCGACGAGCTCATCCCGGCCGACGCGGCGTCGCTCCTGGTGACGCGGGTCTGGCACGATGCCGTGGACGGCGCCGACTGGCTCGACGCCACCGCTCGCCAGATCCCGACCCGCCACGACCGCGAGGCGCCCGAGGTCGCCCGCGGGTTCGCGCGGCACGAGGTGCTCGTCGGAAGGCTGCTCGAGCGCGAGCGCGTCCACCACGACGTCCCGGGATGGGCGCTCGGCTGGCTCGCCCGCCGCGCCGGGCAGGCGCTGATCGCGCTCGAGCTCGCGACGCCGGGCGCCGAGCCCGCGCGACTCGAGGAGGCGCGCGACACGGTCGCGCGAGCGCTCGGCGTCCCGCCCGCGTCGCTCGCGGCGCGCGTCTCCGAGCTCCACGCGCTCGCGGTCGAGCGCGACCGCGCTCGACCGCGGATGCAGCGCGTGATGCGGCCGCTCGCCCACCGGGCCGAGTGGCTCCTCCGCGGACCCGGGGCGCGCGCCCCCGGCGTCGAGGACGAGGTGCTCGAGCTCGTCCTCGAGGGGTTCGACCTCACCGAGGACAAGCGCGCCGAGCAGCTCGCGTTCGACTGGAACGGCGACCCGAACCGGATGCCGATGGCCCTCGCCGTCCACGTCGACGTCGCCCGCGACCTCGGGTGGCGCCTCGCCCTTCGCGCGCGCGACGAGCGAACGATCGAGACGATCGAGCGCCTGGCCGACGGCGCGAGCGCGACCGTCCCCCAGGCGACGGCCGGCGCCGAGCTGAAGGCCCTCGGGCACCTCCTCCGCGGCGAGGACGCCGAGGCGCTCGAGGTGCTCGAGGACCACGTCGCCTACATGAGCTCGGTCGTCGGGAGGAGCGAGCCGCTCCCGCCGGTCGCGCTCGTCCGCGGGCTCGGCGCGGTGCGACCGCAGGAGGTCCGGCGCGCGTCGACGCGCTGGCGGGCGGAGAGGGTGGAGCTCCTTCGGAGGGGCGGACGATGACGGTCGCGGCTGTCGTGGGACAACGGCGAGAGGGAGCCGTTGAGTGGGAATCCGGACCAGGGCAACTCGAAGTCCGCGTAATCCGCGTCATCCGCGGTTCCCACTGATTCAACGCCGACAGAGATCGAACCGCGGATTTCGCGGATTGCACGGATTGGTTCGGGCGTCGCCGAGCCATTGCCGACGCGTCGCGGTGCTCCGCCCGAATCTCCTGCTCCTGGAACCGGCCCGCGCAACGGAAATGAACCCGGACCCTGGCAACTCGCATTCCGCGTCATCCGCGGTTCCCACTGATTCAACGCCGACAGAGATCGAACCGCGGATTTCGCGGATTGCACGGATTGGTTCGGGCGTCGCCGAGCCATTGCCGACGCGTCGCG
>JAJDCQ010000228.1 GCA_029260755.1 Planctomycetota bacterium
ACCATAGACTGAGTCACGCCAACCTCCGTTCTGGGCCTCGAGCCCGGCTGTTCCTGGGAGCCTTATCGGCATCCCGCGAACGGAGGTTGGCCTTCCCATCCCATTCTCCGTGGTGACATCCTGCTCGCCGAAGGCGAGCCCCGACCCCTCGCCCCGAACGGGCTAATGAGCAAGACGACGTCGGTCACCACACGGTAGCGAGCCCCGGTCATGAGCCCAGCGATCGCCGCCCTCATCGCCCTGGCGGGCTACTTCGCCGGCTACCGCTTCTACTCGGCGTTCCTCGCCAAGCGCGTCTTCGGCCTCGACGACGCGCGCCGCACGCCCGCCCACGAGCGCAACGACGGCGTCGACTACGTCCCGACGAACCGCTACGTCCTCTTCGGGCATCACTACGCCTCGATCACCGGCCTCGCCCCGATGCTCGGCCCCGCCGTCGCCGTGATCTGGGGCTGGGTGCCGGCGATGCTCTGGGTCGTCCTCGGCGCGATCTTCGTCGGCTGCGTCCACGACATGGGCGCGCTCGTCGTGAGCATGCGCGCGAAGGGCTTCTCCATCGGCAAGGTCGCCGAGGGGATCCTCGGCAAGCGCGCCAAGACGCTCTTCCACCTGATCATCTTCTTCGGGATCGGGCTGGCGATGGGCGTGTTCGTCGCGGTGATCGCCCAGCTCTTCAGCGTCACGATGGCGGGCGGCGCCAAGGGCTATCCCCAGAGCGTGCTCCCGAGCGGCGGCCTGATGATCGTCTCGATGACGATCGGGTGGCTCTACTACCGCAAGGGCATGCGGCTGCTGCCGCTCACCCTGGTCGGCTTCGTCATCCAGCTCGCGCTGGTCGGCGCCGGGATGCAGTGGCCGACCTTCGGCCTGGCCGCCGAGCGGTGGCCGGGCGCCGCCACCTGGACGTGGATCCTCCTCGCCTACGCGTTCGCCGCGAGCGTGCTGCCGGTCTGGACGCTGCTGCAGCCGCGCGACTTCTTGAACTCGCTCCTCCTCTACCTCGGCCTCGGCGGCACCTACCTCGGCTTCTTCGTCCTCCGGCCCGAGTTCGCGGCGGACGCGTTCGACCCGAGCCCGCCGGGAGCCCCCTCGATGTTCCCGTTCGTGTTCATCGTGATCGCGTGCGGCGCGGCGAGCGGCTTCCACTCGCTGGTGAGCAGCGGCACCACGGCGAAGCAGATCGCGAAGGAGTCCGACGCGCGGTTCGTCGGCTACGGGGGGATGCTCGGCGAGAGCCTGCTCGGGCTGCTCGCCGTCCTCGCCTGCACGGCCGGGTTCGCCGACTCCTCGCTCTGGCACGAGCACTACCGCGACTTCGGCGCGGCGAACGCCGGCCTCGCCCCGAAGGTCGCCGCGTTCGTCGGCGGGTGCACCCGGTTTCTGTCGGGGATCGGCATCCCCGAGCTCGTCGCGTCGTCGTTCATCGCGACCGTCGTCGTCAGCTTCGCCCTGACGACCCTCGACAGCGCGACGCGGCTGCTCCGGTTCAACATCGAGGAGATCGGCGAGACGCTCGGCGTCCCGGCGAAGGGCTGGGTCCGCTACGTCTCGAGCGCGATGGCCGTCGGCGTGATCGCCTGGTTCGCCTTCTTCCGGGTCGGCGAGGGCGAGGGGAAGCCGGCCGGGTTCGCCCTGTGGACGCTCTTCGGGATCGTCAACCAGCTCCTCGCGGCGCTCGCGCTCCTCGTCGTCACGCTCTATCTGCGCCAGCGCGGACGGACGATCTGGTTCACGGCCGTTCCGATGGCCTTCATGGCCGTCTCGACCTTCACGGCCATGGTGTTCAAGCTGATCGGGTTCTGGAATCCGGGGCCGGGCAAGGACCCCCAGTGGCTCTTGCTCGCCGTCGGCGCCATCCTGTTCGTGCTGGCGAGCTGGCTCCTCGTGGAGGCCGGCCTCTCGCTCGCCCGGGGCGATCGAACCGACTCGCTCGACATCCCGGTCGATGACCCGCCGTCTTCATCCGACCCCGCCGTCCCCGGCGCCGAGGCGCCCCCGAGCTCATGACCCGGATGCGTGGAGCGGTGATCGTGACGGTGACGACCGGCGCGGCGAAGGGCGAGCGCCTCGAGCTGCGGTCGGGCGACCGGATCCTCATCGGGCGCGTCGCCGCGTCCGACTTCCGGGTGAACGACTCCGAGGTGAGCCGGCGGCATTGCGTCCTCACCTACGGCGCCGACGGCGTGAGCGTCGAGGACCTCGGCAGCGCCAACGGCACGCTCGTCAACCGCCGCCACATCGAGGGCCGGGTCGAGCTGAGCCCGAGCGACGCCGTTCATGTCGGCGCGTACACCCTCAAGGTCCGGCCGCTCATCCCGGCCGCACTCGCCGCTCGCCCGAAGAGCGCGATGAACGACAAGACCACGCGCCTCAAGGCCGTGCTCAGCGCCGACGGCACCTCCGGCACCGAGGACGCGTCCATCGACCTCGGCAACGGCGTTGACTGGAAGCTCTACGAGGCCGCGGTCCGCCGCGCCACCGGCACCGAGGCCCCGCACAGCCCGATCCCTCTCGTCGTCGTTCCCGGCGGTCGCCGCGGCGACTCCGACACCGAGGAAGCTGACAACCCGCTGCACGGGCCGTTCGACGAGCACGAGATGACCAACCGGGACAGCGGGATCGTCGAGGCGATCGCCCAGGTCCGCGACCTCCCCACCCGGCACGGCATGCACCTCGATCCCCGGATCGACCAGCGCATCGACGAACTCGAC
>JAJDCQ010000229.1 GCA_029260755.1 Planctomycetota bacterium
AAGATCCGAGACCTGACCCCTTCGGTCGGCACGGGCACGGCCGGCGTCAGGGGAGCTCCGGGTCGGCTACGTTCGCTTCACGACGACCATCGTGACGTCGTCGCTCGGGTCGGCCCGGCCGCGGTGGGCGACCAGCTTCCCGAGGATCACGTCGACGAGCTCCTTGGCGCTCTGGTGGCCGTGGGCTCCGACGGTCTCGAGGAAGGCGTCCATGCCCCACTCCTCCTCGTCCTCGCTCATGCACTCGGTGACGCCGTCGGTGTAGAGGACGGCCGTGTCGCCCGGGGCGAGGTCGAGATCGTTGTCCTTGAGGAGGCTGGTGCTGCTCTCGGAGATCCCGAGCGGGGCGCCGCCCGACTTGCGCTTCTCGACCTGCCCGGTCGACTGGCGGTGGATGATGATGTGCTCGTGGCCGGCCGAGCTGTAGCGGAGCGACTGGGTCGTCGCGTCCCAGCCGATCAGCAGGAGCGTCATGAACATGCCGGGCTTGAGCTCCTGGCAGAGGATCGAGTTCAGGTGGGCGAGCGTCTCGCGCGGGTTCGTCGGTCCGTAGTGGCTGACGAGCGACTTCAGGAAGCAGCGCGCCATCACCATGACCAGGCCGGCCGGCACGCCCTTGCCGCTCACGTCGCCGATCGCGACGGTCAGCGCCTGCCCCGGCTTGCTCGCGTCGAGGAGGAAGTCGTAGTAGTCGCCGCTCACCTCCTTCGCCGGCTTGAAGTAGCCGTAGACGTCGAGCCCCTCCACCTCGGGGGTGATCTTCGGGAGGATGTCGGTCTGGATCTGGCTCGCGATCGCGAGCTCGCTCTTGAGGCGCTCCTGCTCCTTCGCCTCCTCGTAGAGCATCGCATTGCGGAGCGCGATGGCCGCCTGACCGGCGAGCGCCTCGAAGAGCTCGATGTCGCTCTTCTCGAACTCGCGGTTGGTCGCGCGGCTGTCGACGTAGAGGAGCCCGAGCGTCCCGCCCTTCTCGCGGAGCGGCGTGCACATGACGCTCTGGAGCTCCATCTGCATCATCGACATGCTCGCGTCGCCGCCGTCGCCGCCCATCGCGTCGGTGACGCAGATCGAGCGCTGCTCGTCGAGCGCTCGACTGGTGATGGTCCGGCTGAAGAAGAACTTCGTCTCCTCGAGTTCGATCATCCCCTTCTTCGTCGCGGCGCGGCCGATCTTGTAGACCGGCTTCCGGTCGTCGTCGAGCAGCATGAGGTAGCCGCGCTCGGCCTTGGTCAGCTCGAGGACGTTGTCGACGATGAGGACGAACAGCTCGTCCATGATGAGGGTCGAGCTGATCGCCCGACCGACCGACAGGAGCCGGCTGATGTTCTCGCGGAGCTTGGTGATCTTGCCCTGGTCGACCTCGCCGCGCTCGCGGTGCGTCCGGAACTGGTCGATCAGGCGACCGTTCTCGATCGCCATCGCCGCCTGATCGGCGAGGGTTCGGACGAGGGCGAGCTCGGCCTGGCCGAACTCCTTCCGGGTCCGCCGGCTGTCCATGTAGACGACGCCGCCGACCTGCTCCTGGACGCCGGACCCGTCCGCGCCCATCTCGACGTGACGGCGGCCGAATCGGAGGGGCACGCACAGGATCGACTGGAGGTCGAGCTGCCGGACCGACGTCGAGCCGCCCTGCTCGGACGTGTCGTTCATCAGGACCGGCTCGCCGGTGGTGATCACCTGCTTGATGATCGACCGGCTCGTCCGCGAGTTCTCGGAGTGGAGCTTCTGCTGGTCGATCGACCGACCGACCTTGAAGCGGAGCTTGCGGCCCTCCTCGACGAGCATCAGGAAGCCGCGCTCGGCGCCGGTCACGTAGATCAGGGTGTCGAGGATCGCCTCGAGCAGCTCCTGCGGGTCGATCAGGGTCTGGAGCCGCGTCGCGAGCTGGAACGCCTTGACGTCGACCGGCCCCGACGCGTCGCCGGCGCCCGCGCTCCCGTTGCCCTTGACGTCTCCGATGTTGCGGATGACGTGGCTGAGCTTCGAGTTGATCTCGGCGAGGAGCTGCGACCCGCGACGGTTGCCGTTCATGCCCTCTCCCGCCGCTCGCCGCTCGCCCGCGCCCGGCCCGCTACTCGCCCGCGCCCTCGGAGACGATGAAGTTGCGGTTCGACCACTTCCTGGGGCGCTGGAGCCACTCGAACCCCTTCGCGCGCGACTTCGACTCGATCACCGGTCGGAGATGCTCGAAGACCTGGTCCGCCCAGACGTCGAGCTTGCGGTCCTCGTCGCTCCGGCGGATCCGCTTCGCGCCGACCTCCTGGAGCGAGGTGACGAGCTCGTAGGCGAAGGCGCCCCGGTCGACCTGATCGATCTCGAGGAGGCGCTCGCCGAAGTCGGCCGCCATGACCACGTAGCGGCCCTCGTCCTTGAGCAGCCCCTGGCGGCCGAGGAAGGTGTCCTTGATCCCGAGGTCGGCCGCGCGGAGGCGGCCGGAGCGCCCGGCCTTGCGCTGGCGCTCCTTCGCCCGCGCCTCGAGCTCGGGCGCGAACTGGAGCCCCGTGCTCTCGCCGGGGAAGGTCGAGTCGAGGAGGAGGAGCACCTTCCGGCTCTCGACGAAGAAGACGTCCTCGGGGCCGTCCTTGTTGAGGATCGCCGCGATCTCGTCGAAGGAGATCGCCGTCTTCGCGATCGTCTCCGCGCTCGTCAGGTCGACGTCGTAGGGGAGGAGGTACTTCGTGACGCCGTCGTCGTCCGCCTTGTCGGGGTCGTCGACGATCGCCGTCTCGCCGCGGAAGTAGATGACGACCTGGTCCTTCTCGACGCTCTTGCGGACCTTGCGGAACGCGTCGAGGATCCGGTCGCGGGTCGCGTCGGCGTCGCCGAGGATCGTCCGGTCGAGCGGGTGGAAGCCGTTGCGGGCGTCCTCGAGCCAGCCCTGAACGAAGGCGAGGTCGCGCTTGATCCGCGGCTTCGACTCGATGACTCCGCCCGCCTTCGGGCCGTACTCCGAGATCCCGATCGCGACCGCGTGCTTGCGCGGGACGACCGACTCGGCGTTGCGGACGGCGGTGAACGTGTCGCTCCGGAGCTCCTCGCGGAGCTCGCGGGCGAGGTCGCTGACCAGGCGCGCGCGGAGCTGCGCCCAGGCCGCCGGCCGGATCGACTCGGCGACGTCGGCGAAGTCGGACTCGGCCAGACCGCCCGGGACGCCGCTCTTGCCGAGGATCGGGACGGTGTAGACCCCGAACGGCTTGAACCCGCGCGGATTGAAGACGAAGTCGGCCGTCGAGCCCTCCCATGTGCCGCGGTGGTTCTTCGAGAAGATCTCCTGGCCGCTGCGGACGTGCCAGATGCGGACGTCGAACTCGATGTCGGCCCGGTAGTCCTCACCCGGGATCACGTAGGCCGGGAACCCGAGGACGAGGAAGGTGAGCAGTCCGAGCGGGTAGAGCCCGTTGACGCCGGTGTAGGAGATCTTGTTCCGGCGCAGGGTGAACTCGATCAGGAAGTCCGACTGGCGCTCGAGCGCCGTCGGGAGGAGCGTCGCGCCGAAGGCGTCGCTCCGGGTGCCCTTGAGGATCTCGACCTCGTCGAAGAGGTAGTAGTTCTCGAAGAGGTCCTTCACCTCGGCCTGGAGCTCGTCGTTCGCGATCGCGAACTCGTAGCCCTCGAACGCGCGGATCGTCTGGTCCTCGCCGGCGACGTCCTCGGGATCGAGGTCGCTGCCCGGCCCCGGCTCGGGCGCCGACTCGCCGTCGTCGCTCTCGACCGGCTCGGGGTCGGCGCCCTCGGGGTCGTCGCCCGCGGCGGCCTCGTCCGCGTCCGGGGTGTCGGCCTCCGCGTCGTCCGCGGCGTCGGCGTTGGCATCGGTCGCGCCCGCGGGGGTTCCCTCGTCGTCGTCGAGCGCGCCCGCGCCGCCGGCGCCGCCCTGGTCGTCGGGCTCCTCGGACGGCGTCGATCCGTCGTCCGGCTCGGACGGCGTCGCCCCCTCGCCCTCGTCGGTTCCCTCGGCGCCGTCGTCACCCTCCGACTCGCTCCCGTCGCCGGCCGCGGCCGCCTCGGCGTCGGCGGCGGCCCGGGCGCGCTCCTCCTCGTCCTGCTCCTGGACGGTCGACTCGGTCTCGGGGGCGATGAACGCGTCGCGCTCGGAATCGTCCTCGCCGGCGAACCGCCAGTCGGTGCGAAGCGGAGCAATGAGGATGCGGTAGGGCATCGTGTGCGGCCGGTAGGGGAGGTCTCCGACCGGTCCCATCAGCCCGGCGGTCGCCTCGTCGCGGGGCGCGTTGAGCAGCGCGATGAGCTCGTCCGCCAGCTCGGGCGGCTGGATCGCGCCCTCGCCCTGGAGCTTCTCGATCCCGTCGATCCGCCAGACGTTCGACGGGTCGTGCTGCCGGACCGTGCTCGTGCCGCAGCCGGCGGCCACGCCGACGGTCGCGATCGCGAGGAAGAGGCTGAGGGTTCTACGGCTCACGGCTTCGATCCTCGTGTCGTGGTGCTTCTCGTTCTCGGGAGCGGACGGCCTGTCGCGGCGGGCTCAGCGGCCCCCGGCCACCCGGCGCTCTCCGCGGTCGTCGCCGCCGAGGGCGAACCGCTTCTCGTCGCCGGGGCCGAGGTCCCGGACGCAGCGGAAGCCGATCCGCTCGGAGCGGTCGGTCACCATCTTGAAGTTGCGGTAGGTCGTCCGGAAGAACGGGCGATCGTGCTCGGCGAAGCTGCCGCCGCGGATCACCCGGTAGTTCCGGTTGCTCCGGCTGTTGTACTCGGGGTCGTCGCGCCGGTCGTTGCCCTCGTAGGGCTCGTAGAGGGCGTCGACCCACTCCCACACGCTCCCGGCCATGTCGAGGGCGCCGACCGCGCTGCTGAGCTTGTCGTAGGACCCGACGGTGACGAGCGTCACCTCCTGGTCGAACTGACGCTCGACGACGAGCTGCTCGCGGTACTCGTCGGGGAAGTCGTTCCCCCACGGGTAGGTCCGCTTGCTGTCGTTCGCGGGGTCCCAGCTCGCCGACTTCTCCCACTCGGCCTCGGTCGGGAGGCGCTTGCCGGCCCAGCGGGCGAACGAGTACGCGTCGAACCAGCTCACGTTCACGACGGGCGCCTGCGGCCGCTGTCCGAGGCGCGTCGAGAAACCGGGCGGCGCGTGGTCGTAGTCGGGCGGCTCGTTCTTGAAGCAGAAGCCCGCCCGCCGGAACCCGTCGTGGCCCCGCGCCCCGAGGTCCTCGAGGTAGCGGTTGTAGCGCTCGTTCGTCACCTCGGTCCGGTCGACGAGGTACTTCGGCAGCTCGATCCGATGGGCCGGATGCTCGTTCGGGTAGGCGGCCTCGTCGCTGCCCATCGTGAACGCGCCGTTCTTCACCATCACCATCGAGCTCTTCGAGAGGTACTCGATCGGCTCGACGAGCGTCGCCAGCCAGGCGCGCGCCGTCTCGCGATAGGTCACCTCGCTCATCGGCGCGGAGAGGTCCCAGCGCTCGTGGTCGGCCGTCCTCCGGGCGAGCTCCTCCGCCTCGAGGAAGCGCGACCGCGCGACGAGGTCGTCGAACTGCGCCTTGACCGCGCCGAAGCTGCCGCCGGCCGCGTCGAGCACCTTGCTCCGCTCGCGGTCGATCCGCTGGCCGAGGGTGCCGCCCTCGGGCGCCTTCGCCGCGTCGAACGCGGTGCGCGGGAACTCGTCGTTGCCGTCGTTGACCTTCGCCCAGATGGCGAGCGCCTTGGCGTAGTCCTGGTCCCCGAGGAGCGCGCGCGCGTCGCCCTGGAGGACGGCGAGCCGCTCGTGGAGGACGAGGTCGCGGCGCGCCTCGGCGTTCTCGAGCTCACCCATCGCGAGGATGAAGTGGCGTCGGTGGTTGATCTTCTCGGCGTCCTCGCCCTCGCCGATCGTCTCCTCGACCAGGAGCTGCTTGAACTCGGCGTTGCCGGCGATCTTGCGCCAGCGTCCGATCACCTCGAGGACGCGGTCGGCCCGGATCTGGCCGTCGGAGCCGACGGCGCTCGCCTGGTAGGCCAGCGCCTCGTCGTAGCCCTGGCGGCAGCGCCCCTCGACCTGGCTTCCCATCCAGAGACGACGGTCGTCCTTGAACCGCTCGATCCGCGGTCCCCAGCTCGTCTCGAAGACCTTGGTCGTCCGGTACTGCTCGTTCGCGCGCGACTCGAGGAGGACGATCGCGTCGTCGACCTCCCGGTCGTACCACCGGACGGTGGCCGCGTCGTTCAGATGCTCGAAGACGCGGGCGGCGTCGGTCTCGATCTGCTCGTCGATCCGCGCCCTGGCGGCCGCGGCCGTGCGGATGGCCTCGGGGTCGGCATCGCCCGCGCTGGCGATCCGGTCGGCCAGGTCGCGGATCTTGAAGTAGTCGCGCTCGCCCTGCTCGGCGGCGTCCGCCTGCACGAGCGCGACGTCGGCGTTCGCCTTCTCGGTCCTGGCGATGTCGGCGACCCACCCCTCGACCGCCTCGTCGCGGTCGTGCCGGGCCGTCGTCCAGCGGCTGGCGACGTCCTCGAGCTGCTTGCTGAGGCTCGCGCCGTAGACGTCGCCGACCTCCTCGCCGAGGGTGCTCGCGCCGTACTTCGACGAGAGGGTGTTCCGGGCGGCCGCGACGATCGCGAGCGCCTTCTGGTACTGCTGCTCGTCCGCGAGCGGCGTCGCCTCGTCTAGACGGACGTTCCACTCACCGCGCATCTTGCCGGCGAGCTCGACCCTGTCCTTCTGGACCCGGTCCTGGCGTTCGCGCTCGAGCCGGGCGGCCTCGACCCGCGCCTCGTCGGCCCGCGCCTGGAAGAACTGCACCGTGAAGAAGAGGCCGAGGACGAGCAGCGCCGCGACGGTCAGGGCGTAGGCGATCTGCCGCTTCCACTTGCCCGTCTCCTCGAACGTGACGTCGATCTTCTTCCGCTTCTTGACGGGCTGCTTGCTCTCGACCCGATCGAGGTCGCGGAGGACCTCGGCGCAGGTCTGGTAGCGGTACTTCGGCCGCTTCGCCATGAGGTTGAGGATGAGGTTGTTGAGGCTCTCGGGGATGTCGTCCTTGATCTCCATCGGAGGCTTCGGCGCGTTGTTCATGTGCTGCAGGATGATGGTCATCTGGGTGTCGCCCTCGAAGGGCTTCTCCCCGGTGACCATGTGGTAGAGGGTGCAGCCGAGCGAGTAGAGGTCGGCGCGCGTGTCGACCGGCGAGCGTCCGGCGCCGGCGCACTGCTCGGGCGACATGTAGTGGGGCGTTCCGATCACGAAACCCGCCTGGGTGAGCTCGCTCGCCCCCTCGGCGTGCTTCGCGATTCCGAAGTCGGCGATCTTCACGACGCCCTCGGAGCTCACCATGATGTTGTCGGGCTTGATGTCGCGGTGGATGACGCCCTTGTCGTGGGCGGCCTTGAGGCCGTTGACGGTGTCCTTGATGATCTTGAGGCCGTCGTCGACGGAGAACCGCTTCTCCTTGCGGATGATCTCCCGGCACGTCTTGCCCTTGACGTACTCCATCACGATGTAGTTGAGGTCGGCCGAGAGCTTGTAATCGAGGACGCCGACGATGTTGTCGTGGGCGATCTCGAGGGCGATCTTCGCCTCCTGCTCGAACCGGGTCAGGTCCTCCTGGTTGACGTCCCGGTTGAGGGTCTTGATCGCGACGCGCTGGTCGTCGTCGTTGCGGGTCGCCTCGTAGACGGCGCCCATGCCGCCCTGGCCGAGCTTGCGGTGGATCTTGTAGCTCGTGCCGAAGTACTTCTGGAGCTCGAGGACCTTGTCGGCGCCCTCCTCGCGGAGGAACGCGTCGATCGCGTCGGCGACGGCGCCGGCCGACGGGAACCGGTCGTCGGGATCCTTCGCCATCATCTTCTGGATGAGCTTGGCGACCTGAGCCGGGATCTCGGGGTTGTACTCCCGAGGGCTGATCGGCTCCTCGTTGATGTGCTTCTGCATGATCTCCATGACCGACTCGCCCGTGAACGGGCGCTTGCCGGTGATCATGGAGTAGAAGGTCGCGCCGAGGCTGTAGAGGTCGGTCCGCGCGTCGGCCCGCTGGCCCGAGCACTGCTCCGGGCTCATGTAGGCGGGCGTTCCGAGGATCTGACCGACCTTGGTCAGCTCCATCTCGTCCGAGCCGACCCGCGCCAGACCGAAGTCGGCGATCTTCACGTCGCCGGCCCGGGTCAGCATGATGTTGTCGGGCTTGATGTCGCGGTGGATGATGTGCTTCTCGTGCGCGTGGTGGAGGCCGTGGCACGCGTCGCGGATGATCCGGAGCGACTCGTTGACGTCGAGGACGCCCTTCTTCTTGAGGATCCGGTCGAGGGCGGAGCCGTCGACGAACTCCATCTCGATGTAGTGGATGCCCTGGTCCTGGCCGACGTTGTAGACCATGACCACGTTCTTGTGCTGGATCATCGCCGCGCTGCGGGCCTCGCGCTCGAACCGGGCGATCAGCTGCCGGTTGCTCGCGAGGTGGCTCGGCACGACCTTGATCACGCTCTGGCGCCGCAGGGTCGTGTGCTCGGCCAGGAAGACGGCGCCCATGCCGCCCTCGCCGACCTTCTTGATGATCCGGCACCCGCCGATGATCTTGCCGCAGAGCGGGTGCTTGTAGGCCTCCTCCTCCTCCTTCTTCTTGCGCTTCGCCCGCGCCTTCCGCCGGGCCTTCTGCTCGGCCGAGTCCTTGACGGTGTCGTACTCGGTTCCCGACCCGCCCGGCACTGACGAGCCGGTGCCGCTGATCCCGGCGCCGCTGTCGCCCTCGGCGAGGAAGTCGGCCATCGTCTCGACGGCCTTCTTGCCGGTCCGGTCGACGGTGCGCTTGAAGATCGCGCGAAGCGCCTGGTGTCCGGCGCCCTTCGGCTTGGCCTCGCCCGGCTTGATCTCGGCGTCGCTGCCGAAGTCCATGAACGTGCCGCTGCCGCCGTCGCCCTGCGCCGTCACGCTCCGCTGGAACGTCTGGCCCTCGGGGCCGCCGCGCTCGGCCTTGCTGTCGCCCTTCTTCTTTCCGTCCTCGCCGAACTCGAGGAACGTCGTCCCGCTCGCCTCCTGGCTCGAGGCGCCCGGGCCCGAGAGCGCCGCCATCGCGCCCGCCGGCGCGGTGAACATGCCGGGACCCATCGCGTTCGCGTCGTAGACCGACTCGTCGGGGTTCGGCGCGCCGGTCGCCTGGTTGATGAAGCTCGGACCCATCGCGTCGAGGTCCATGAACGACTGCGCCTCGTCGGCGTCGCCGGCGTCCCCGCCGTCGTCGAGGTCCATGAACGTCTGGGCCTGGTCGACCCCGGCGTGCATGTCGACGCGCTGCTGGTGCAGATGGAGGAGGTCGGCCGAGAGGACCTGCGGACCCATCGAGCCCTCGTCGGGCTCCGACATGCCGCCGTCGTCGTCGATCTCCATCATCGTCTTCGCCGCGGCCATGTCGGCGTCGAAACCCGGCGGGAGCGCCGTGCCGAGGTCGCCGAAGGCGTCCGACTCGGGCGAGGGCGGGACGTCCATCATCGTCATCGCCGTCGGATCGACCCCGGCCGGGGCGCCGGGGATCGGCGCGGTCACGACCGGGATGCCGACGTCGGTGCCGACCGCGCGGAACGCGGCCACCTCGTCGTCGAGGTCGTCGGAGAGGTCGAGGAAGGTGTTGACGCTGCCGCTCGGCGCGATCCGGCCGCTCGCCGTCGGGGCCGGCGCGTCGTCGAAGTCCATGAACGTCGCGGTGTCGTCGGCCTTGCTCTTCGGCGGCGCGCCCGGCGCCGGCCCCTCGGTCTCGTCGGAGACGTCGAGGAACGTCTTCGCCACCGAGAACGCCTTCGGCGCGGCCGGCGGCGCCGCCGCCCGCCGCGGCATCCCGCGGTCGGCGTCGGGCTCGAAGAGCGAGCGGAAGTGGGCCGAGCCGACCGGCGGCGGAGCGTCCGACGCGGTCGAGACCGGAGCGGTCGACACGCCCGGCGGGGGGGCAGCGGGCGGCACGATCGGCGGCGCGCCGGTGCCGAAGCGCCGCTCGTTCGGCTCGAAGCCAGGCGGGATCGCGTCGATGTCGCGCTTCCACTTCTCGTGGAAGCGGGGCGCGCCGTCCGCCTCGCTCGCGGGCGCCTCCGCAGGCGGCGGGGCGACCTCGTCGCCGCGCGTGACGGCGTCGAGCTGGTCCTGGGTGACGTAGCCGCGCTCGAGGAGGACGTCCTTGAGCGATTTCTGCGGCTGCTCGAGCTTGACGTGCTCGTGGCACTCGTTGAGCGCCTTGAGGGTGACGACGCCCGCCTTGAAGAGGTCCCACGACGACGAGAAGCGGCGGTTCTTGTTCCGCTCGCGCCCCTTGGGGACCATCGCGAGCTGCGCCTCGGTGAGGTGACCCCGCTCGAGGAGCACCTCGACGACCGTCTTGGGCGGCTTGCTCTGGCGGGCGAGGCGGTGGCACTCGTTGAGCTGCTTGAACGAGATGAGGCCGAGCTTGACGAGGTCGACCGAGTAGGAGATCCGCTGGGCGGGCGCGCCCTTCTTCTTCGGCTCGAGGTCGCTCGGGAACGCGTCGTCGGGGACCATGCCCTCGTCGACGAGCACCTGCCGGAGCGTCTTCGCGCCGGGCTCCACCGACTTGAGGAGGCGGTGCGCCGCGTTGAGCTGTCTGTAGGTGATCAGCCCGCGCTTGACGAGCTCGAGGCAGTGCGGATCGATGTTTCCGCTCCGCGAGCCCGTCCGAGGTGCAGTCTCGGAAGCCATGGCGACCCTTACCTCACTGCGTTCGCAGACACGCCTCGAGCGAACGCGAACGGGCCGCACGCGCTCGTGCCGCTCCGCCCTCGCCTTCGCCGCGACGGCCCGACCCTGGGCTCCCTCTTCTTCGGGATGTGCCCATTCTTAGCAACTCGCGGGCCGGCTCCTGTCCGGAGTGGCCCGCTCGGATGTGGTCTCGGTGACTCATCCCCGGCTGCGGACCGGGGATGCGCTCCGTCTAGCTGAACTCGAGCTCCTTGCCCAGCCGCTCGATCATCTCTCCGGCGCTCTCGAGCTCCTCCCGCAGGACCTCCTGCTCCCGCTGGAGCCGCTCGATCTCCGACTTCGCGTCGGCGATCAGCTCGGTCTTCTCGCGCTCGATCTGCTCGACCCGCGCCTCGTCGACCGCGCCCGTGCCGTTGCCGCCGGCTTCCTGGGCCTCGGCGAGCTTGCCCCGGAGCGCCCGCTCCAGCACGCGGAGACGGGCGACCTCGGCCTGGGCGGCCTCGCGGGCGCCGATCAGGTCGCCGAGCTGGCCCTGGGCCGCCTCGCGGGCGGCGTCGGCCTCCTCGCGGGCGGTCTCGGCCGTCGTCGCGACGACCTTGAGTCGCTGGCTCTCCTCGCGCTCCGACGCCGCCTCCTCGCGGAGCCGGTCGGCCTCGGCCGGATCGGCCGTGGGTGCCGGCGCCGGGGCGTTCTCGGCGTCGTCGAGCCTGGCCCGGAGGGTCTCGAGCTCGCCGTCCCGTTCGGTGATCCCCTCGCGAAGCTCGGCCAGCTCGCGCTCCGAGTCGGCGTGGGCGGCCTCGGTCGACTCCAGCTTGGCGAGCAGGTCGAGGCCCTCGGACTCGCGGCTCTCGACGGTGCTCTTCAGCTCCGTGACCTCGTTGCGGAGCGCATCGATCTCGGTGGCGGAGCGCTCGAGCGCCTCGTCGAGCTCCCCTCGGACGGCCCCGACCTCCTTCTTCCCCTTCTTCTCGGCGTCGCGCAGCTCGCCGAGGAGCGCGATGACGAGCAGGTCACCGCTCGCGAGGCGGTCCAGGGCCGGCCCTCGCAGCTCGGTGTCGAGCCCCTCGGCGTACTCGAGGATCTCCGGCGGGGGCGGTTCGATTTTCCCGTCGGTCGGGGTTTCATTCTGATACATTTCGTCGTCCGTCGTGCTCGGGAGTCCGGCTCGCTCGGTGGGGGCCTCCTGGCTCACATCCGTGCTGCCGTCGTCCGTGCTTCCACCTGATTCGCCGCCGCCGCCGCCGTCCCCACCGTCGTCATCGCCGTCGCCGGGGTCCTCATCTCGCTCCGGCTCGTCGTCCCGATCGTCGTCGTCGGGCTTCGGAGGCGGTCGGCGGAGGATCCGGCTGCCGCTGCTGTCGTCGGACTCGTCGACGAGCGGGGCGAACTCGGGGATCGTGTAGCGCGCGGTCGGCGCGATCTTGCTCGTCGCGGCGGGGGCGAAGGCCTGGGCCTCCTCCTCCTCGATCGCCGCCTCGATGTCGGCGGCGATCTCGCCGAGGGTCGGATCTTCGGAGACGGGCTCGTCGTCCACGTCCGACTCGGCCGCGGGGGGACCCGTCGAGAGGTCGAGGTCGCCCTCGATCTGGGTGTCCGCGTCGTTGCTGACGGGCGGCTCATCGGCCTCGACCGAGCTCGCCGCCGTCGGCTCGGTCTCTTCGGCTTCGGTCTCGGTCTCGGCCGGCGACGCGGCGTCGGTCGCCTCGGGCTCGGGCGTCGCTTCGGGCTGGGGCTCCGGGTCGGGCTCGGGTTCGGGATCGGGCTCGACCGGCGCCTCCTCCTCCGCGCTCTCCTCGAGCTCCGAGTCGTCGATCGACTCCTCGTGCCGCGCCACGAGGTCGACCGAGAGCTCGTCGGAGTCGTCGACGCTGTCGAGGTCGACGAGCCCGCTCTCCTCGAGCGGATCGCCGCCGCCGATCGGGCCCTCGTCCTCGATGCTGTCGAACAGCGCCGAGGACTCCTCGATCGCCTCCTGGATCTCGCGGCGCCGGACCGTCACCTCGAGCTCGGCGAAGGCCTCCCGCTCGAACGCGGCGATCGCGAGCTCGGCCAGGGCGCTCGCCTCGTCGTCCGCGGTGCGGATCTCGTCGGTCAGCTCCATCCGCTTCACGACGGTCGTCAGCTCGGACGCCGGCCGGCAGAAGATCGTCCGCCCGCCCGCGTCGCTCGCGACGGCCTCGACCTCGAGGAGCGCGTTGAGCCGACCGGCCGGGAAGCGCTCGAGGCCGCCGACGTCGACGACGATGTCGCCGCCCTCGCCGGCCGCGGCCTTCGCCTCGTCGACGAGCGAGGCGAAGCTGCCCTCGTCGACGGCGATCACGTGGACCGTCGCCGCGCGCTTGCCCGTCGGCGGGCCGTCGTCGGTCGGCGCCGCGTCGGTCGCCCGGAAGACCCGGCGGCGCTCGTCGCTCGACGCCTCGTCGAGGGCGACCGGCGGGCGCTCCACCTCGGGGAGGGTGCCGAGGAGGTCGAGCCACTCGCGCTGCTTGCGCTCCTCGGCCTCCGCCTGACTCGACGCCGCCTCCTCGTCGGCCTTCTGCCGCTCGAAGGCGAGGCGGCCCTGCTCGATCCGGGCGAGCATGATCGAGTCCTGGACGTCGAACTCAGCGTCGAGCTCCATCAGCTTGAACCAAGTCTTCAAGCCGGCCGGCATCCCGACGATCGAGAGGAACCCGCGCGCCTCGGCGACCTTCTCGCGGCTCTGGGCGAGGCCCTCGAGCGCGGCGCTGGCGAGGCGGTCGCCGTCGCCGTCGCCGAGCTTCACGGCGAAGTGACGCTTGCCGGCCTCGAGCTCGGTCGCGATCCGGTCGGGCAGCCCGGGCAGCTCGCTCGCCTTCACGTCGAGCTCGACGAGGTCGAGCTCCACGAGCGAGAGCTCGTCGGCGCTCGTCATGACCGACGCGTCGGGCTCCTGCTCGTCCGCGGCGGCGGCCGCCGCGGCGTCCGCTTCGGCCTTCGCGGCCGCCCTCGCCTTGGCGGCGGCCTTCGCGGCGTCGGCCGCCGCCCCCGCCTCGGCCGCCTCGGCGATGTGCTTGCCCGAGGTCTCCATGGCGCGGAGCTCGAGGAGGCGCTCCTTGTAGATCGCGACGACGTCGTCCACCTGATCGAAGACCGGCAGCGCCTCGCGCATCCCGATCTCGGCGATCAGGCCGCGGGCCGCGTCGGAGGCGCCGACGAGGGCGAGCCCGCCGCCCCAGGTCTCGAGCTTGTCGGAGACGCCGAGCAGCTCCTTCACGCGGCGGTGGTCGAGGTCTCCGCCGAGGTCGACGACGATGTTGTGGAGGCCGGCGTCGATGAGCCGGTCGGTCGCGTCGGTCAGCTTCGCCTTGCTGGCGCCGCCGTTCGGGTCGATCCGGATCACCGCGAGCTCGCCGAGCCGCGAGACGAACGCGCTGCCCTCGGCGTCGAGGAACTCCGCGTCGCTCAGATCCTCGCCGAGGGTCAGCTCGTGGACCTTCACGTCGACGTCGGCGAGCCGCGCCTCGCGCCGGAGCAACGTCCGAAGGTGGCTGCTCGCCTCCTCGAGGGCCGCCCCCTCGGTGTCGAACGTCGGGACCTGCGCGTCGACGACCCGGAGGAACTCGGCGACCTCCGTTCGAAGCTCGCAGATCCCGATGACGCCGGCCGCGGTCGCGCACGCGTCCGCGAGCCGCATCAGCCCCTTGATCTCGTCGCCCGAGAGGCGCGGCACGTTCTTGAGGTTCAGGACGATGTGGCGCTCGCCACGGCCGATGCGCGCGTCGACCTCCGCGAGGAGCGACGCGACGCCGTGGTCGTCCTCGTCGAAGTCGACTCCGATCCGGACCGCCGTGACCGACCGGCCCGCCTCGGCGCCGTCGATCGGGGTCCGGGTGGTCGGAAGGGACTCAGCGGCCGGCTTCGGAGTGAGGATCAGGACTTCGGCGTTCGCCGTCGCGTGATCCGTGTCCGGCATCGCCTGCGATCTCCTGGGACGTCCGACGGACGAGGCGACAACCCGTCGGTGCGAGAATGCCCGTGGCGCGCCGCCGGAGAGGAGGTGGGGGCCAGATGGGCGGCGATTCGTCGTAAACTACCGTAAACTAACCCGATTCTAGCCCGGGTCGAAGACACGTGTCAAGCAGGGCGCGGGGTCGAGGCGGGCCGCGTTGGGGCTTGCCCTGGCGTAGGTTACGGGCCGCGGGCGCCGCCCCGGCCCGCCCGGCGCGGGTTGCGGGGCGGCCGCGGCCGTCGCGACCGCGCCTCCATCTGTAGTCTCATCACCGTCCTTGACGTATGGATGGTGGCTCGTGACCCTCGACGCGCGACGGCGCAGGCGACTCCATTCATGACGACGGTGCGCGACGGCTCCGACATCTTCAACGTGGTCCTCGGGACCGCGGGGCACATCGACCACGGCAAGTCGACGCTCGTGAAGCGCCTGACCGGGATCGACCCCGACCGCCTCCCGGCCGAGCAGCGCGACGGGATCACGATCGACCTCGGGTTCGCCCCGCTGGTCCTCCCCGACGGCCGCAAGCTCGGGATCGTCGACGTCCCCGGCCACGAGCGCTTCGTCAAGAACATGGTCGCGGGGGCGACCGGCGTCGACGCGGTGATGCTCGTCGTCGCGGCCGACGACGGGATCATGCCGCAGACCCGCGAGCATCTCGACATCCTCACCCTGCTCGGGATGAAGGCGGGCCTCGTCGCGCTGACGAAGGTCGACGCGGTCGACGAGGAGCTGACCGAGGTGGTCGAGCTCGAGCTCGCCGATTTCCTCGCCGGGACGTTCCTCGAGGACGCGCCGATCGTCCGGGTGAGCGGGACGACCGGGCAGGGGGTCGACGACCTCATCGCCGCCGTCACGAGGACGCTCGACTCGATCGAGCCGCGCGACACCGAGGGCGTGTTCCGGATGCCGATCCAGCGCGTCTTCAGCGCCAAGGGCTTCGGCACCGTCGTGACCGGGATCCCGGTCTCGGGGTCGATCGCGGTCGGCGACGTCGTCGAGATCCAGCCGGGCGAGCACAAGGGCAAGATCCGCGGGATCCAGGCCTACAAGCAGACGTGCGACCGCGCCCGGGCGGGCCACTCGACGGCCCTCAACGTGGCGGACGTCGACTACAAGGTGATCGAGCGCGGGCAGGTCGTCGCCGAGCCGGGCTACTTCCACGGCTCCGACCTGCTCGAGTGCCGTCTCCAGTATCTCGAGACGTTGAAGCGTCCGCTCCGAACGCAGACGCTCCTGCGCGTGCACACCGGCACGAGTGAGGTGCTCGGCAAGGTGTGGCTCCTCGAGGGCAAGGAGGTCGGTCCGGGTCAGGACGTGATCTGTCAGCTCCGCCTCGAGGAGCCGATCGTCGTCGCGCCCGGCGACCGGTTCATCGTGCGGCTCCACTCGCCGATGATCACCGTCGGCGGAGGCACCGTCATCGGCACGACCCGCTTCCGCCTGAAGGCGCGCGACCACATCGTCGAGCGGCTCTCGAAGAAGGAGGAGGCGCTCGGCAGTCGCGAGGGCTACGTCGTCCGGACGGTCGAGGCGGGCGGCCTCGACCCGATGAAGCTCGGGCGGCTCGTCCAGGAGACGAAGGTCGCCAAGGCGGAGCTGCAGACCGTCCTCGATGGCCTCGTCGAGGCCGGGCGGCTCGTGAACGTCGCCGGCGCCGGGCGCGAGCCCGCGTTCGTCGCGACCGGTCCGTTCGAGGGGGCGATCGAGCGGATCGAGAGCGAGCTCGCCGCGTTCCACGAGGCGCAGCCGTTCCGCACCTGGCTCGACCGGGCCGATCTCCGCGGGCGCCTTCGCCTCAAGGAGCCGCTCGTCTTCGAGCGGGCGCTCGCCCTCGCCGTGCAGCGCGAGCGCGTCGTTCTCGGCGGGTCGGCCCGCGCCCTGACCGGCGCCGCGCCCGGCCAGTCGAGCGGGAAGAAGGGCGGGGCGGCGCCCGGCGTGCGCCTCGCGAGCCACGAGCCGCGCCTCGGCGAGCGGGAGGCGACGTTCGCCGCCGAGCTCGAGCGGCTCTTCCTCGAGGAGAAGTTCCAGACGCCGTTCCGCGAGGAGGCGCTCACCGCGGTCGCCGGCGCCGAGGGCTCGCCCGACCGGCGCCCGCCGGGCGACGCGCCGAAGGCGAAGGCGACGGGCAAGGCCGGCGGCGCCAAGGGCGGCGGTCCCAAGGGCGGCGGTCCCAAGGGCGGCGGCCCCAAGGGCGGCGGCAAGGGCGGCCGCGGGCCCGCGGGCATCGACCGGAGCGCCGACGCCGTCTTCGACTCGCTCCTCGAGAGCGGCGTCCTGGTGGCGGCGAGCCCGGAGATCGTGTTCCATCGCGACGCGATCGGCGAGGCCGAGGCGCTGATCCGCGCCGAGATCGGGAAGGCCGGCCAGCTCGCGAGCAGCGACTTCAAGGACCTCATCGGCACGACGCGGAAGTACGTCATTCCGCTGCTCGAGTACTTCGACGACGTCGGGCTGACGGCGCGCGACGGAAACGTGCGCCGGCTGCGCGGATCCTAGGGCGAAAACCGAACCACGAGGACGATCACACCGTGACCGCATCGACCCCCTCCATCCTGCTCATCGAGAAGAAGGATGACCTCGTCGGCAAGGTCCTCAAGACGCCGGACGCGAAGACCGGCAAGCCGTTCCGGATCGCCGAGATCGACGGCGAGGCCGTCTCGATCGGCACCTCCACCGGGGGGCGGCTCCGCCTCTCGCCGACCGTCTTCGACACCGCCGTGAAGTACCTCGAGGACTTCGAGTGCCGCGGCGACAAGTGGATGGCGATCAACGACACCTGGTTCAAGGACCTCCTCAAGGCCGAGAACGACGGCAAGGCGTGCAGCAGCTACGTCCTGCCGATCCTCGAGGAGCTCGGCGTCGTCGAGATCGTCCACGAGCGGCCGAACAAGGTGCGGCTCCCTGGCGCCGCGTCGGGGTGACCGACCCGGGCGCGATCGCGCTCTACGATCCCGGTCGCTTCGGTCATCACGAGGTGATGCTGCCGGCGATCATCGACACCCTGGCCGCTCGGGGCCGCGACGTCGTCGCGTTCGGGCCGGTCGACGGGCCCGCGGAGGCGACGGCGCGCGCGTCGGAGCGCGCCCGCTTCGAGCCGGTGGGGCCGGGCTCGAGCGACCCGCCCCCGCTCGCGGAGATCGCGGTCGCGGCGGCCGCCGCCGGCGCGCGCGTCCTGTGGCACCTCGACGCCGGGATCGAGCTCGAACGCGCGGCGCCGGGCCGGCTCGCCCTCCCGGCTCTGTTCATCGTGCACCGGCCGCGGCTGCTCACGTGGCGACGCGTCTCCTCGTTGCGGGTCGACCGTCAGCTACCGCGGATCCGCCGGCGGCGCGCGGCGCTCCACGGTCTGGGCGAGAGCGGGCGCGTCGTCGTGCACACGGTCGAGGCGGCCCGCGAGGTCGCGGGGCTCGTCGACGATGACCCCGCGGTCGTGCCGGTCCCGATCCTGCCGCCGGCGGGCGGCGTCGGGGATCGTGCGCCCGACCCCGAGCGGCTCCTGTGGATCGGCGCGCTCCGCGCCGACAAGGGCGCCCCGCTCCTGCCGGGCGCGCTCGACCGCCTCGACGGGGCGCCATCGCTCGAGATCGTCGGCGTCGGTCGGAACGCGGTCGACGGCGTCGTCGAGGCGCTCCGGGCCCGCCGCACGATCTGGTCGGTCTCGCCCGAGGGAAGCCTCGACTGGTCGGCGATGGAGGCGGCCTACCGGCGCGCCGCGCTCGTCCTCGCGCCCTACCCGCCGAGTCCCGAGCTGCTCGGCGTCGCGCCGACGGTGCACCTCGAGGCGCTCGCCCGCGGCGTCCCCGTCGTCGTCGGGCGAGGGCTCGCCGAGCAGCTCCCTCCGGATCGGCTCGGGTGCGTCGTGACCGAGGGAGATGACGAGGCCGCCCTCGCGAGCGCGATCGACCGGGCGCGCGGCCGGATCGATGAGCTCGCCGAGGAGGCGCGCCGCGCCGCCGCCTGGGTCGCCGCCGAGCACGGCTACGCAATCTACGTCACCGCCCTCGAGGAGCTCACGGCCCGCCTCGGCTAGCCGTTCTCGTCGAACGGGGCCTGCAGCCGCTCGATCCGGCGGCGGATCTCGGGGGCGCGGGGGTGGTCGGGCGCCCGCTCGAGGAAGAGGTGGAGGTCGGCGGCGGCTCCCTCGATGTCGCCGCTCGAGCGGCGCGCGCTGCTTCGCCACAGGAGCGCCTCGACCGTCTCGGGGGCGAGCTCCAGCAGCCGGTCGTAGTCGGCGACGGCGCCGGACAGGTCGCCGGCGGCGTGCTTCGCCGCGGCGCGGTTCTGCCAGGTGATCGCGTCGTCGGGCGCGAGGGCGAGAGCGCGGTCGTAGTCGGCGACGGCGGCGGCCGCGTCGCCGGCGCGGCGGCGGGCGTTGCCGCGGCTCGCCCAGGCGGCGGGGCGGTCGGGATCGAGCTCGATCGCGCTCGAGAGGTCGTCGATCGCGTCGGCCAGCTCGTCGCGGGCGAGCCGGGCGCGTCCGCGGGCGAGCCACGCGTCGGCCCAGCGGGGCGCGAGGGCGACGGCGAGGTCGAGGTCGGCCATGGCGCCGGCGCGGTCGCCGGTGCGCGTCCGGGCGGCGGCGCGGGCGAGGAGCGCCCGCGGGTCGCGGGGCGCGAGGCGGACGGCGGCGTCGAGGTCGGCGAGCCCGGCGGCGAGGTCGCCGGCGCGGACGCGGGCGTTGCCCCGGTTCGTGTGCGGCTCGTGGAGGCCCGGATCCGCGGCGATCGCGGCGGTCCAGTCCTCCTCGGCGCCCGACGCGTCGCCCGTCGCCGCTCGCGCGATGCCGCGGTTGGTGAGGGCGCGGGCGTGTCGCGGCTCGAGCTCGATCGCCTCGGTGTAGGCGGCGATCGCGGCGGCGAGGTCGCCGCGGGCGTCGGCCTCGAGGCCGAGGGCGAAGGCGATCTCGGAGTCGGGGTGAAGGGGCGGGGGAGGCTCGGGCTCGGGCGCGGCCACGGACTCGGCCACGGGCACGGGCACGGGCACGGCCACGGCCACGGACTCGGGCACGGGCACGGGCACGGGCACGGGCACGGGCACGGGCATGGGCACGGGCACGGGCACGGCATCGGATGACGCTGATCGGACGGTCAGTCCGATTGCGATCGTCGCCGCCGCGAGCAGGGCGAGGGCGAGGAGCGACCGGGCGATGAGGCGTCGCGCAGGGTCTTGCACGGCCTGACGATGGCACCGTTCGCGGCTCGGGTCCATCGCCGAGGCGATGACATCCGTATAGGAGGCGACATCAGATTCTCGTTGACCAGACGTTCAGGTTCCCTAACATCCTTCGCTCGGGATCCCCCCGCCTGGCAGCCTTCAGGGAGAGCCACCCCATGTCGTCGATCACCCTCCTCGGGCGCCGCTCGGTCGCGGCCGCCGCCGCGCTCGCCGTCGTTCCGCTCGCGCTCGCGCTCGCGCCGTCCAGCAACGCGGCCGAGACGCCGCCGACCAAGGTCCGCAAGGCGGTCTTCGAGGCGCTCGACGGCCTCGCCGACGGCAAGAACGTCGCCGAGACGAAGCGCGCGATCCGGCGGGCCGGCGTCCGCAAGCCCGACGCGCTCGTCGAGGCGATCCGGGCCGGTCGACCGAGCGGGGAGACGCGCGGCGGCCAGTTCGTCGTTCCGATCGAGGACGCTCGCGGCCGCAAGAGCGAGCTCCACGTCGCGATCCCGAAGGCGTACAAGCCCGACGGCACCTGGGGCATCCTCCTTCTCCTCCACGGCCTCGGCGGCGACGGCGAGCAGCTCCTCGGCGCCTGGGTGTCGCGCGCCGCGAAGGAGCGCTACATCGTGATCGCTCCGTCGGCCCAGAAGGAGCCCGAGGACAGCGACAACGAGGACAACGCGTTCGGCGCCGCCGGCGCGCTCCTGCCCCAGTGGTGGGACTACCGCGGCGGCTTCCCGATGGCGGCCCTCTCGTGGGCGAAGCGGAACTACGCCCACGACGCCGACCGGGTCGTCCTGACCGGCTACTCCATGGGCGGCTTCGGGAGCTGGAACCTCGGCCTCCGCTACGCCGACCGCTTCTCGGGCGTCGCGCCGATGGCCGGCGGCATGAGCCGGCTCGAGTACCTCGGGGGCGCGGACGACCGCAGCCGTCGCCTCCTCGAGAACGGGCGCGAGCTCGACCTCTTCTTCTGCCACGGCAGCAACGACCGGGTGGTCATGACGCGGATGTCGCGCGAGCTGCACGCCGAGCTCGACGAGCGCGGCATCCACCACACCTACGTCGAGGTGCCCGGCGGCGGCCACCGCCTCCCGGCCGAGCCCGGCCGCAGCGAGCTCTCCGACCAGATCGACGAGTGGTTCTCCCGGCAGACCCGGAACCCGAGCCCGGCGACGATCCACCACGTGGCCCTCGGCGAGTACAACGGCCGGTCCTACTGGACCCGGATCGAGAGCCTCAGCGACAAGACGCCGGTCAAGGCCCGCAAGGGACCGAGCGGCCACGTCGTCGCCCGCGCCGACCGCCGGACCAACACGATCGCGATCGAGACCAAGGGCGTCGGCCAGCTCCGCGTCTTCCTCGACCCGAAGCTCGTCGACGTGAGCAAGCCGGTCACGATCACGGTCAACGGCAAGGCCGCCCACCAGGGCGCCGTGAAGCCGTCGATCGAGAGCGTCCTCGACGCCTGGCGCGACCGCGAGGACACCGCGCTCGTCTACGCCCACTCGGTCCTCCTCGACATCGAGGGCGACGCCACGCCCGCCCCGACGACCCAGCCGACCCGCCCGACGACGCCCGCGCGCGCGACCGAGACGACCAAGCCGGCCAAGAAGAAGCGCGTCCTCTACTAGGCCGGCGCACGATCTCTTCGACGTCACGAACGGGCTCGTCCTCCTCGAGGGGGCGAGCCCGGCGTCATCTCGGGGTGGTCGATCGACGGCGCCGGCCGCCCCGTTCAGAGGTGCGCGCTGCTCGGGATGCTGACGACGGCGTCGACGAGCCGCTCGGCGGTCGTCAGGTCCGTCATCCGGGGAGCGTCGGCGAACATCGGGAGGCGGTGCATCGGCGTCCAGAGCGGTCGGGTCACGATGCCGGCGTCGTTGGTCACCTCCAGGAGCGCGTCCCGGACGGCGCGGTCGGGCTCGTCGAGGACGATGGCGTTCAGCCAGTAGTTACTCCGGGCGCCGGCGGGCTCCTGGAGGATGCTCGCGCCATCGACGTCGACGAACGCGTCGGTGTACCGCGCCGTGAGCTCCCGCTTCGCCGCGAGGCGCTCGTCGAGCACCTCGAGCTGGGCGCAGCCGAGCGCCGCGTTCAGGTTCGGCAGGCGGGAGTTCCATCCGACGGCGTCGTGCTCCAGCTCCCAGCGATGGGCGACCCGCGCCGTCGTCCCGATGTGGCGGACGCGCTCGACGAACGCGTCGTCGTTCGAGAGGATCGCGCCGCCGCCTCCGGTCGTGATGATCTTGTTTCCGTTGAAGCTGAGGACGCCGGCGAGCCCGCGGTGGCCGACGTGGCGCCCGCCGGCGGTCGAGCCGAGCGCCTGGGCCGCGTCCTCGATGAGGGCGAGGCCCCAGCGCTCGGCGAGGGCGGCGAGGCCGTCGAGGTCGGCCGGATGGCCGAGCGCGTGCATCGGGACGAGCGCGCGGATCCGGGCTCCGGTCGAGCGGTTCCGCGTCGCGCCATCGTCGTCGCGCTCCGCCACCTCGGAGAGATGCTCCTCGAGACGAACGGGGTCGATCCCGAGACGGGCGCGCTCGACGTCGCACAGGTGGGGGACCCCGCCGGCGTGGCGCACGGCGTTCGCCGTCGCGACGAACGTCAGGGTCGGCACGAGGACCTCGTCGCCGGGGTCGACGCCGGCGCCGATCAGGGCGAGGTGGAGGCCGGCGGTGCCGTTCACGACGGCGACGGCGTGCCGAGCGCCCGTCAGCCCGGCGACCATCGTCTCGAACGCGTCGACGAACGATCCGGCCGACGAGACCCAGCCGGTGTCGAGGCATTCCTTCACGTAGTCCCACTCCTTGCCCGCGAAGCGCGGCTCGTGGAGGGGGACGGGCCGGTCCGCGGTCGCGAGGCAGCGCTCGAGGGCCGCGAGGACGACGGCGGGCTCGGTCGGGCCGTCGCTCATCGAGCGTCGCCGATCGAGTCGAGATCTCCGGGGAAGACAGGCCGCGTTCCGTGAAGGTCCATGCTGCCGATCGCTCGGGCCAGGGCGGAGTGAAGGGCGGCGATTATAGCGATCGCCCGGGCGGCGCGCCTCGACCGCGAGCCCGGGGGGCTCCGGACGAATCGCCACCGTCCGCCGAGCCCGGCGTCGTTTCGGGAATCTCGGCGACGAGCACGACGGAGTCGACGAGGCGGTTGGCGCTCGCGACGGCGAGGGCGATCGGCAAGGCCGCGATCGGTCCGCCGACCAGCAAGCAGACGAGCTCGGCTGGCTCGTGGCGGATGCTCGCGGCGACGAAGCTGGCGAGCCCGCTCCAGAGAAGCGGCGCGGCCGCCGGAAAGAAGGCGAGCCCGTCCGAAACGAGAGGAGCGCGGGCGACGCGCCGCGTTCTCCGGCGACCCTCCTCGGAGAGACCGATCGCGAACGCCGTCGCGACGATGCCGGCGGCCCAGCCTCGGAGCTCTCCGTCCAGGCCCCACTCGCTCACGCCTCCGGCGATCTGGGCGAAGTCTGCGCCGCGGGAGAGCATGTGTGGGACGGTCGCGGCGACGAGGGCCCAGGCGGTCATCACCCACCCCACGACGCCCCAGACGACCACGCGGGGCCAGGACCTCGCGCTCTCCGCGAAGCGATACTCGAAGAAGGAGAGCGCCGCGTTGACGAGCACGATCGGAACGACGACCTCCGCGACCTCTCGGCGCCACCCGCCGAACGGGTAGACCGCGAGGCCGAGGACGACCGACAGAACGAGGACGCGCAGCATCGCCACCTCGCCCAGGCGCACGAGGTCGAGCGGGGCTGCCGTTCCGTCTCGGGCTGCGGGAGACTCGACCATCGGACTCATGATAGCCCCAACGACGGGCTTCGCGACGATCGGGCCGACCGCGGTGACTCAGCCGCCGTTGCGCGGCTGGCGATGATGCGCGAGCTCGGTGAGGGCATCGAGAGGAACGATGAGGAGGCCGTGCGGCTGAGTCGCATTGCGGCCGCCGCCGGCGTCGCGAGCGCGGTCGTTCGACTGGCTACCTCAACTACGTCGGTGTCGCGGTGCCGCGCGACCTACGAGCCCGGCGTCACTCAGGGATGCCGGACCTCCACCGCTTCGATCACGACGACGGACGAGTCGATCCAGCGGTGGACGATCGAGAGCGCGCCGCCGATCGGGAGGAAGACGACCTGCGCGATCGTGACGCGCAGGACCTCATCGCGCGTGCCGGGCCACTCGAAGACGGTCGCGGCGGCGGCGCCGCCGAGGACGCCCGCGCCGATGAGGAGCGCGTTGACGAGGACGACGGGCTCCACCGGATCTCGAGCCTGGCTTCGGTCGGCGCGACGCGACTCCTCGGCGAGGGCGATCGCGAACGCGGTCGCGATGACGCCTGCGATCGTGAGGCGAACGAGCGCGTCCATCGTCGACCAGCCCTCGAGGGTCGCGGCCACCTCGGCCGCGCCGCCGCCGTCCCACAGGACGCCCGGGATGACGCCGGCCGTGAGCGCCCACACAGCGAGGGCCCAGCCCGCGAGCCACCAGGCCGCGAGGCCGAGCGCCCCGCGGTCGCGCGACGGGTGGCGGTACTCGACCCAGGCGAGCGCCGCGTTGGTCAGCGCCGCGGGGAGGACCAGCTCGAGGACGCCCTCGCGCCATCCAACGAGGGGCTTCGCGACGATCGGACCGACCGCGGCGATGACGACGAAGCGCGCCAGGACGACCTCGGCGAGCTTGAGGAGGTCGAGCGGGGCTGCGGCCGAGGACGTGGCCGACGTGGGGACGGTCACGCGTTCAGCTCCGCGGTCTCGGATGCCGGCGACGGGTCTCTCGCGATCAGAACGAGCCAGTCGATTCCGCGGTGGATCGCTCCGAGTCCCAGAGCGACGAGTGCGTGGAGGATGAGCGTCGCCGCGAAGACGAGAACGTCGTTCCCGCGTCCCTTCCAGAGCCCCGTCGCGACGGCGGCGCCGATGGCGAGGAGCGCCCAGAGCATCGGCGTCGCGGCGACGAAGAATGCGTTGCCCTGCGACGTCAGCGCCTGGCGCGGCTCGGCGCGCGTGTTCCGCCGACGCTCCTCCCCGAGGCCGATCGTGCAGGCCGTCGCGATGGTCGCCGCGATGCCGGCCCGCAGCATCGCTTCATCGAGCGACCAACCGAGGATTCGGTTGCTCACGTCCGCGACGCGCCCGCCATTCCAGAGCACCCAGGGGACGGCAGCCGCGATCAGGGCCCATGCCGCCAGCATCCAGACGGCGGCCCCCCAGGCGATGAGCTGGATCCAGGTGCGCGCCGTGGCCGCGTGCCGGTACTCGACCCAGGCGAGCCCCGCGTTCAGGGCCGTCGCCGGCACCACGATCTCGAGGACGCCGACGCGCCAGCCCGCGACCCTCAGGGCGACGGCGACCGGGAGCGCACCGACCACGATGAACCGATGGGCGACGATCCATGCGAGGGGCGTGAGGGGGAGCCGGGGAGGAGGGCCGGTCCCGATCGGAGAGAGCGCCGAGGCCCAGATGAGCGGAGTGACGAGGGCGAGTCCGAGGACGACGATCCAGAGGGCCGCCCCCGCGAGGGCGCCCGTGGCGAGAACGGGGAGAGGGCGCTCACCGCGGAGGGTGGGCCACTGCCAGTGTCGCCACGAGCTCTTCTTGCCCCGGTGGTCGAGCCGGAAGTGACTGAGTCGTCCGCTTTGGCCGACGTCGCCGTGCGCCTCGATCCGCTCGATGAAGGCCGTCGGAAGCCGTGGTCGCTCGACCGGCGGTCGGTCGGCGGGCCCCTTCGCGGAGGATCGAAGGACCCACGTCCAGACCTCGGCCCCCGGGCGCTGACGAGGACACCTGGCGTGCTCGCCGAGCCGGAGGTCCGCGTTCGCGATGACCATCGGATCGTTCGGCTCGAGCGCGGGGCCCAGGATCGCCTCGAGCGTCTCGCGTGACTCGATCGCACCCATCGCACGCAGCAGGTCGACGAACTGTGCTTCGGCCGTGTCCGGGTCTCCCGCGAGGAACGGATCGTGGAAGGCCGCGAACGCCTTCTGGAGCCGATCTCGATCTCGGCTCGCGCGCTCGAACGCGGGACCGGAGAGGGCGACCGCACCCGTGACGACGAAGGCGACGAGGAGGGGAGATAGCCACTTGGCGATGCGAAGGGACGTCGATCGTTCGGGGTGCTGCGACATCACGGTCATGCTAGCCGGTTCGGCAGGACCCAAGGAAGCGCCGGCGAAGAGCGGTCCTCCAGCTCGTGGCTCTCGGCGGCCCCGTCAGGGGCCGTCTCGGGAGGGGAACTGGAGGCGCCAGAGGAGGGCGCCGCATCGGTCGGCGAGGGCGAGGGCGGGTTCGACTTTCTTGGCGGGGGCGTCGCCGAAGTCGAGGACGAGCTCGAGGACGGCCTGGACCTCTCGGCAGCTCGCGTAGGCGACGGAGTAGAGGTGCGTCCGGTCTCGTCCCCTCCGTCCGCTGCCCTCTGCCAGGTTCAGGTGAACCGACATCGCGGCCCGGCGCAGCTCGTCGGCCAGTTTCCGTTCTCGCATCCCGTCCGCCACGACCCGGCAAGCCCGAGCCAGCTCTCGTGTCACGCCTCGTGCTTCGAACATCTCGCCTCCTTCGGAGGGCCGCCCCACGCGACCCGTTTTCACCCAACGAGGCGAGAGCGCCGTGACGAGCCGCGCGACCGGAAGAGGGAATCGGCAAGGGCCCTCGCGAGTCGCGCGGGTCGGCGCGGCGGTCTCGCCAAAGGGGTGAAACGGGTCGCGTGGGGCGGCCCTCCGAGCGACGGCGAAGCACGAGGCGTGACACGAGAGCTGGCGTCGCCCTGGTTCGAGACGGAGGCGGCCAACGGAGGCGGTCGACGGCGACGGCCAACGGCGACGGTCAACGGAGACGGTCAAGGGCGACGGTCAAGGGCGACGGCCAACGGTCGACGGCGACGGTCGACGGCGACGGTCAACGGCGACGGTCGACGGCGGCGGCCAACGGAGACGGTCAACGGCGACGGTCAACGGCGACGGTCAACGGAGACGGTCGACGGCGGCGGCCAACGGCGACGGTCAACGGAGACGGTCGACGGGCACGGGCACGGGCACGGTTAACGCTACGGCCCCGCGTCCCCGCCTCAACCTCCCTCTCCGCCTGCGCGTCCCACTCTCGATGACCAACCCCTGACGCGCTCGTGACCCCCGAGTGAGGCCCCCCGGCCAGCGTCTCCGCGGGTCCCGTCTCGGTCATCGACCGAGACACCGCTGAGAAGAGAAGAAGAGGAGGGGACATCCATGTCCGCCCGCATCCATCTGATCGCCGCCGCCCTCGCGGCCGGCTCGCTCACCGCGATCGCTTGCAGCACCCAGCCCCGTCGCGATGACGCGCCTCCGGCTGATCTGTCGGCGGCGATCGGCGCCGTCGACCATGACGGCGCGCTTCCGCTCGAGGAGCAGGAGGGCGAGCTGCTCACCTGGGACCTCGAGCCGTTCTTCCAGGCCGGCCTTCCGACCCCCGATGCGACCGTCTCCGAGCTCGTCATGGCCGTCGTCGGCCGCGATTCGTGGAGCGATCCCTGGTCGATCCGGGTGCGCGGACGCCACCTCGTGATCCGCCACGAGCCGGCCGTCGTGGCGCAGGTCCGGCGGTTCCTCGCGGCGCTCGAGCACGACGAGCTCCGCCCGATCCGCCTCGATGTGCACACGGTCGAGATTCCCGCCGTCCGGCTCGCGGGCATCCCCGCCGCCGACGATGGCCGGCCCGCGACGCTGCTCGACGAGGCGTTCGTCGCCGCGATCCGGACCGACCTCGGCGCCGGCGCCGCGAAGAGCGTCGCTCGCCGTCAGCTCCGCCTCGTGAACGGGCAGTGGGGACGCTCGGCCGACCGCCGGAGCCGCCGCCCGATCGTCCGCATCCGCGTCGAGGGCGGACGTCCGGTCGAGGACCAGGAGACGGCCGAGGACGGGCTGGCCCTGCAGGCCGCCGTCTGGGTGAGCTCGACCGATGAGGCCGTTCTGCACCTCGAGGCGGCGCTGCAGGTCGAGGACGCCTCGGTTCGCCGGACGGCCTCGGCCGCGTATCACCCCGACCCGACCGACCAGGCCGTCGAGGTCGAGGCGCGCCGCGACCGGCCCCGGAGCCGGACGAGCGCGCGCCGCGGCCAGGCGGGCCGCACCCCCGGCCGGGGGCAGCTCGGCGCGAG
>JAJDCQ010000230.1 GCA_029260755.1 Planctomycetota bacterium
GGGCGAGGGAAGGCGAGGGAGACGAGCAGCTGACCGTGGTCGTCGTCAGCTCGAGGGCGTGAGCCGCCAGCTTGGCCCTCAGCTCGCCGCTCTGCTGCTCGCCCTCGTCCCCTCCCCTCCACTTTTCCAACCCACCCACCCATGTCTCAACTCCGGGGGAGGTGATTCGGCACCGGGCCTTGGGGCCCCAGGATTTCGCCGTCACTTGATACCAGGGTGCCGGCGACGACAGCCTGGCGCGGCGCCGTCGCTTCGATCAGACGCCTGCGGCCCTAAGTCCTTCCGCGGCCTTGAAGCCGGCCCCGGCGACTCGTTCGTATCGAGTCTCGATTGCCGCCGATCGCGCCCATGCCGTCTCGATCAGTCTCGATCTATCTCGATTCCGGCCGGTCGGAGTCTCGATTGAGGTCGGAGCTGACCGATACGTCTCGATTCTCGCTGCGACGGAAAGCAGCCATCGCATGCCACCCGCGGGTCAACGCCCGACCCAGTTCAACCGGCGATGGCCCTGGCCCACCGTCCTCGACGCCCTCCTCATCCTCTACACCGACGCCGTCTCGGCCCAGCTCGGCCCCGCCCACGTGGTCACCCGGGCCGTCGAGGCCGCCTTCACCCCCCGAAACGGGCCCCGAACCCGGTCTCCGGGCAGCGCTCAATAGCGATTGAGAGTGGTCATCGGCGCCCGGAGTTGCTCGGTAGCGCTCGATCTTGCTCCTCGTGCTGCTGCTCGATTCCGCCCGCTCCTGCCGACCCCTGCGCGAGGCAGAGGTAGGCGGCAACGTATCCGCAATTCATGGCAATGCCTCACGGCGATGAGGAGACGGAGCGCCCGGCGGGAGAGGATCTGGGTGAGGCGAGCGCGCGACGAGTAGCCAGCGAGAGAGCGCTGGAGCTTCAGCTTCCCACTCCAGCCGCGTCCTTCGCAGCTAGACCACCGTCGGGGAGTCCACAACCGCTTGAACGAATGTCCCGGAGTCGAGGACGGTTCGCGGGTCGGCGAGGATAGCTCCGACGAGCGCCCGGAGCCGCCTGTCGTTAGTGACGAACCGCTGAGCGGACGGAATGTAAGAAGAGATCACGATGTCCGCCATGTCGTTGTTCTCGATGCGCGCCTTGTCGCCGGTCGCCCGCAGGTGCAGATACCAGCTCTCAACAGCGAGGCGGTGGCCGAACGAGGAGTTGAAGATCATCCGAAGAGGCGCCTTGAGTGCCTTGGCGACGACCCGGCGTGGAACAGCGATCGCGCCCGTTGAAGCGGCGACCTCGGCGAATTTCGGAAGAAACCTCCTGATCTCGTCGGCGCGGTCCTGGGCATCGGCGGCCCGCTTGCACTTGGTTCGCATCCGCCAGAACTCTACGTTGATCGACGCATCAGCCTCGAAGCTGTCGTCCGGTACTACCGCGATGCCTCGGCCGGGGTCTCCTCGGTCTTTGAGGACGACGCAACGCTTGTCGTCCTCGATCTCAATCGCTACGAGGTCGACCGAGTCGACTGCTTTCGCATGGTCGATCACCGCCCGCCACTCTCTCCGCTCGCCGTCCGCCCGGGCGTTCGTGAACGCCTCCTCCCCCGCGAGGTCGAAGAACGCAAGTCGGATGATGTCGTGCTCACTCGGAAGCACCTCGCCGTCCGCCATCTCGTCGAAGCGCCGGATCGCACGGACGATCTCGCCGAGGGTCTCCTCGCTCAGCCCGTTTCTCTGGTCGAGGTTTGTGCCAGCGATCTCGGAGACCGCCCTGGGCACCCAGGCCGTCCTCAGCTCCTTCGCCCGACAGGCTCCGATGAACTCGGCCCAATCCTCGTCGGAGAGCCTCCCGAGGTGGCGCACCGCGTTCGTGTCCAGGATCACCGAGAGGGCGGGGTCCGGGGCGGCCGGCTCGTCATTCGGCTCGTTCATCGGGTGATCCTCCGTCGGCGGTCGGTCCGCTCCGTCCCAGGAGGGCCCGGGTCGTCGCCACTTCGATGCTCGCCGCCACAGAGGAAGCAGATCGGTTGGCCGCTCTCGTCTCGGGCCATCGGGTTCGGCATCGGTTCCTCCTCGATCGAAGACTGCCAGGGCGTCGGTTGCCTTTCGCGCCAGCCTACCCGTCGTTCCCGTGCAACATCAGATACGCGACCTCTCGCGCATCCACCCGCACCACCCGTCCGATCTTCACCGCCCGGATCGAAACCGAGCCTTCCCCACGGCTCCACCGGTCGACCGTCCGCAGGCTCACCCTGAAGAACCCCGCCACCTCGGCCAGAGTGAATGCGGTCCGCCGCCCGACGATCAGCTCCGCCTCGTCGAGCGACGGCAGACGCCGCCGCCGCCGGACCGCGGTCGTCGTTGAGCTTGTGCCTCTGGCCATCGTCCGCTCCTCCTTCTCGGCTCGGGGCTTCCTACTCGAGCCGCTCCATCTCGATCTCGTGCGCGAGCACGCTCTTGGGCTGACGACGTCGCAGGATCTTGCCGGACCTGATCTCGACGCCTTCTTCTGGGAGCGTGAAGCCGCCGTTCTCAAAGAGGGCGCTGACCTTCGCCGTGAGACGAAAGCGCTCAAGCGGTAAGCCCGACGCGAGCCGATGAAGCTCTCGCGGGTCGATGCGCCAGCGGCTGGCTCCGGAAGTGAAACGGAAGCCAAGTAGCTCATCGACCCCCTCCTCCCTCATGATCCCCTTGATCGCCTTCTTCAGCTCGGTCCGCTCCGAGTCCACGAGCCGGAACTCGTGATCGGCCTCAAGGTGGTCGCGGGCGACGCGCTCGGGATCGTTCGGATCCAACTCGTAGGTGACGGGCGCTGGTCGCGACCTCGGATCTGACGGCACGCGGAAGGACTCGCCCCCGGTCACCTCGGAAGCCTCCCTCACTGCTTCCGCGGCCTCTCCAAGCGCCTCCTGGTCGCGCTTCGTCAAGGATAGAGGGCAGGTGACCAGAGCGTGCGGGTCAGCCCTACCGAGGCTGTCTACGAAGGCCCCCAACTCGATCTTGGTGTAGTCGCGGTCGCTCAGGTGAAACGGGCCAAACTCGGCACGCTCCTCGGCGAGCATGAACTCCCGCAGGGTCGTCCAGACCGCTTCCTTCTGTTTCTTGGCGCGCTTGTATCCGGGGCTCATCTCGGCGAAGCGCGCCGCGATGCCCGCGGGCGTCGACGGGACGCTGTGCTCCTCGATCTCGGCGGAGAGCCGCTCCCAGAGCCGGTGGCACCACTCCGCGTCCCAGGCCGCGTAGGACCACGCCTCCGGGTTGAGCGGGCGCTTGCCCCAGTCGATCCGCTGGAACGACTTATCGAGATCCTCGCCCCAGAAGTGCCGCACGAGCGACGCGAGGGACCAGGAGCGCGTGGGCAAGTGGTAGTAGGGCAGCTCCTTCGAGAGGGCCAGCGTGCAGCGTAGATTCTGGACGGCCTCCCGCCCGAGGAACCGTTGCTCGTAGCGCGCACAGTGCGCCCATTTCTCCACGGCGGAGCTCTGCATGATCTTGGGGACGAAGTTGCCCTTAAGTCGCGCGGGCATCCCGTCGCGTAGGCAGTCAACGACGGTCACGGCTCCCTCGGAGTCGCGCACCTGAAGCGTGGCGACATGGGCATCCGGCCTGTAGTAGTCCGCCACCTCGATGTCGATCCACAGACGCGGCTGGCGGGACCACGACGCGATCGCCCCATCGAAGACGTCAGGCTTGTCGATCAGGCGGAACTCAAGATCCATCGGGCTGCCCCCGCGCGGTCAGGTGAACGAGTCGGCTGCCGAGAGGGTGGCGTACCGTCCCGGCATCATCCACCGACGGACGACCGACCCTGGCCGGCATCGTCCCCTCCTGGCTCGTCGGCGTTGCCGCACCAACCGCTGAGATGAGAACGAGCCATGAGCAGACTCAGGACTCATGCCCGAACCGGGAATCGGAATCGTTCAGCCGGTAGCCTCCGCGCACCTTCATCATGCGTCGCTCGTCGAGGAGTCGGGCGAGCGCCGCGAGAAGGTCGACGTTTCCGGACGGGATAGGCCTGGCGGATCCGCTTGGCGCTCACGTCGTCGTCGGCCGCGTGGATCGCCGCGACGATCCGGTCGTCGAGCGGTGCGGCGTCCGCCTCCTCGGTGCGTTCGGCGACGGGCTACTGCTCGGGACGACTCCCGCGCGCAAGCGCCGCCCGCGCCTCCTCGAGCTTCCTCTCGAGCTTCCTCTCGAGCTTCCCGAGATCGTCGCGGTCGAGCCGAAGCAGCTTGACGGCCCGATTCAGTCGGCGGCTCGCTTCCTCTGTCTCCGCTGCGATCGTCAGTATCTCAGCGACGACATCCGCGGGCCCGCGCGAGGGCCGGAGCTGCCGATCCGCGTGGCCGCGATTCGAAGTGCGCTTCGCGCTCCGAGTCTGAGGCGCGCGCGAGCGCGGCTCGCCCCTGATCGAGGCCCTGTGGTTCCGTATCGCGGTCTCGTGCCGCGCCTGCGGGGTCGGCGGCTCCCCCTCGAGGTAGGCAGCGGCGAGAGCCGGCTCCCTCCTCAGGAACTCCCGCAAGTTGTGGTATCCGACCTCGAACCCCACCCGGCGGCTGACCTCCTCGGCGATGAGGCGGATGCGGGATGAGCGGCGACCGGGCTTGGGGATGATTTCAGAGAGAGTAAGGGCCTGCTCGTGCGCCACCTCGGCGAACGCCAGGCGCCACCGATGCGCGGCCTCGTAGACCGCTTCGCGCGTTCGACCGCGGTTGCGATGGGAACGAGGGATAGCGCGCCGATCCGCTTCGCGACTGTTCCGGGCCTTCATCTTCGCCACGGGTGCCCTTTCCGACTGGCCGAAGCGGTGACGGTAGGTCGCGGGCTAGTAGCGGCGTTGCTTCTCTGTCCAGTTCACCCATCGCGCAGCTCGAGAACAACGACCCACCGTGCAGCGTCACCGTCGCTCGTGGTCAGTTTGAACGGTGGTCGCCCTCTCGCAGGCGTCGCTCAGCGAGCGGACGCAGCGAGGCGACGAAGGTGCTCGCGTCGACGGGGCGGCCGGACGCGACCTCGTGCGGCGTCGGGGCGAGGCCGATCAGGAAGTCGACGCCCTCGCCGACGCGGCGGAGCCACAGCGCCGCCAGGTAGAGCGCGGGGACGCGGAAGAGGGCGAGCGAGAAGTTGCCGGCGCGGATGTCGTGGTCGGCCTCGGCGAGGCGGATGGCGCGCTCGGTCTCCAGCGGGAGGTCGGCGCTTCCCGGGACCGACTCGTTGAGCTGGGCGAAGCGATGGACCCCCGCCGGGCTCGCCGATTCGACCGCGGCGATCGCCCGGCCCCGGTCCTGAACGAGGTAGCGCCAGGTGCCCGTCTCGGTCGCGCCGGGGTCGAAGCTCGGCTCGAGCAGCGCCTTCAGGCCGAAGACGTAGACCGGATGCGGCGCGGCGAGGGTGAGGCCGTCCCGGGAGCGGCGGGCGCCGCCGAGCATCTCGCGCCGTCGCGACCAGAGGGCGCGCGTCGCGACGGAGACGGCCTCGAGGCTCTCGGCGGGCGGAATCGGTGCGTCGACGGCCATCGCTCAGCCCTTCGTCCGGTAGGAGTGGGTCCACTCCCCGTTCCCGTCGTAGCGATCGCGGAACTCCTCGTAGTCGAACTGATGGAGCCCGTCCCAGGGATCGCGGACCTGGACCTGCGGGTCGTCCCCGTCGAGGTAGCCGTCGAGGGCGACGAAGTGGCCGCCCCCGTCCTCCCATCGGATGCGAACGCCGAGGGGGAGGCCGGCGTCGACCTCGTCCCGGACCGAGGCGAAGGCGGTCGCGCCCGACGTGAAGGCCTCCAGGTTGCCCGTTCGCCTCAGCGCGTCGTCGAGGTACCACGGCTTGTCGCACTCGTCCGTCGAGCCGTCCTGGCAGCAGGTGTCCTCGTCGAGCTCCGCCTCGACCAGCTTGCACTGGGTCCAGGTGAGCTGGCCGAAGAGCTCCGCCGTGCTGCACGCGACGGCCGCCCAGCACCAGTTCTGCTGCTCCTGGCTCTGCATCACGAAGCCGGTGATCGTCGTCCAGCCGAGCGCCGGGGCGGCCGCGCCGCCCGCCGCTCCGCCCGTGCCGCCCGCCGCCCCGCCGGCGGCCGCGGGCGATCGGGTGGGGGGCGGCGTGGGAGGAAAGAGCGGGACGGCCGAGCTGTGCAGGACGCTCATCGCTACTCCTCGTCGGCGGAGAGCTTGTTGTAGGCGTCGACGACCGCGTCGGCCGCCGACACGGCGTTGATGGTGCCCGGCTTGCTCGTGATGCCGACCTCCCCGAGGGTCTGGTCGTCGTTGAGCTTCACCGTGAGGGTGCCGCTCGCGAAGGGCATCCGGAAGATGTCGAGCACCTGGATCTGGGTCTGATCGACGCCAACGAGGCGCCCCGGCGCCGCCTTGGGGTCCGTCGCGATCTTGGGCAGGCTCTCCAGCGGGTTCCCGGGCTCGAGCGCGACCGTGATCGCGTAGGTCTGTCGCCGATTGACCGCGATCCCGCCCGGCGCCGAGTGTCCGCGGACGGCCTCGTCGACCTCGAGCGTGGTGCCGCAACCTGCGAGCAGGGCGGGGAGGGCGAAGGCGGCGGCCGCCCCGACCGCGCCCCGGATCGTTCCCATCCTCATCGCAGCGACGCTCCTCGCGTGTAGCTGTCGGCGTTGACCCAAGGTTCGAGCCGGATCTTCAGCCAGGGCTTCTTCGGGTCGGTGATCTTCAGGACGCGCTCGACGCCCCGCTCCCAGGTGACGAGGGTCAGGCTGTACTCGCTCGCCCGGAGGGGGAGGCGGTGAGCCGCGATGACCGTCTCGAGGCTTGTCAGTCGTTTCGTGAGGGTGGCGATCCGCTTGTCGAGGCCGGGCAGTTGGCTCGGATCGTCGGGTGGGAACGCGGCCCGCGCCTCGTGAAGCTTCGTCTTCGTCTTGTCCCGGGCTTTGAGGAGCGCGCGGTGCTCCTTGTCGTAGGCCCGGATCTCCCGGAGCCGCTCATCCTCCGCCGCGGCCGCGCCGCCGCCCGCCTTCACGGCCAGCCCGGCCAGTGCCTCGACGACCTCGTGGGTGCGGTCGGTCACCCCGCCGGAGAACGCGGAGAGCCGGCCGTGCTTCGCCTGCTCCTTCCCCGCCAGGGTGAGCGTCAGGTTCGTCTCCGCGAACAGGTGGAGCAGGTGCCACCGCGGGGTCTCGACCTCGTAGGTGACGGGCCTGCCGTCGAGGGACTGGCTGAGGATGAGCTCGTAGCGGTCGTAGGCGCCCTCGTCCTTCAGGCGAAGCGCCGCCGAGTAGCTCGGGCTCCGCAGGGTGTAGCGGACCCCCTCGGCGTCGGCCTTCGGGTCGTCGACCCGGCGAACCGAGATCGGCAGGCCGCAGCCGGGGAGGAGGAGCGCCACGATCGCCAGGACGGCGAGGGGACGGACGATCTTCATGGTGCGCGTCTTCCGGTCGTGAGTCGTTGAAGGCCAGAGGTTACGGCCGAGTCAAGAATCGGGTAATCATTGACCCTGATGACGTGCATTACCCAAACGCTTTGCCCGAGCTCGACGTCAGTGCTGCGGCCTCCCTCGCCTAGCGAGCGATCGTGATCGCGAACGAGTCGCGATTCGTGGGGCGGAGCTTGATCTCGTAGCCGTGCTCGGCCGGCGGGCGCTGCGTCCGGAGGCGCCTCACCGTCGAGGTCTCGTTCGTCAGGGCGAGGGTGATCTTGCGGTTCTGCTCCTTCGCGGCATCGACGATCCAGCGCAGCGTCGGCAGGTCGGGGTTGCCGTGCTCGCCGTCGGCGCTGATCACGTAGGTGCGGGCGCGCACCTTCTCGAAGAAGGCCTGGTCGACGTTGCGGTCGCTCCCGTGGTGGGGGACCTTGAGGACGTCGAGGTCGATCCCGCCGGCGGCGTCGAGGAGCTTCGCCGTCTTCAGCGCGTCGAGGAGGTGGTCGCCGCGCCCGTCGCCGGTCAGGAGCAGGGTGCGGTTCTTGCCGTAGCGGTCCTTGTCCTCGATCAGCAGCTGGAGGCTGCTCAGGTTCGGGACGCTCCGGTCCTTCATGGCCGTCAGGTCGGCCGTGTCGACGTTCTTCTCCTGCTCGTCGAGCCAGGCGAGCCACTTCTTCTTCAGGGCGGTCAGGTTCGCCCGCGTCGGTCCGACGACCCGGATCTTGAGCCCGACGACCCGGAAGGGCTTCGTCCGTGACGTCGCGACGAGCGGCTTGCCGCCCCTCTTGGCGTTCGGCTTGAGCCCGAGGAGGCGCGCCTCGCGGGCGAGCTTGTGCCCCTGGCGGATCGAGCTCAGCGCCAGGCTCGAGAGCTTGAGGCCCTTGGTCTTCGCCGCCGCGTGGACGTCCATCAGACCCTGGAATCGGGTGGCGATGGCGGCGCCGTCGGCGCCGCTTCCGACCGTCTGCTCGAAGGCGTTGTGCCAGAGCTCCTTGATCTTCACGAGCGGCTTCTCGTCCTCGTCGTCGGCCGACCGAAGCTCGACGAACAGGTCGAGAAGGCCGTTCACGTGGTCGTCGTCGACGTGGCTCAGGCAGATCGCCTCGAGCGTCCCCCCGTTGCGGACGACCTTGCTCTTCAGGACGCGTCGCAGGTGAGGGTCGTAGGTCTTGTTCGGCCCGCCGTCGATCAGGATGAAGCGCTTCTTGTTTCGGAAGCGCGTCTCGAGGAGGAGACAGTCGCCCTTGTGGGCCTGGACGGCGTGCATCGTCAGCATGAAGGAGCCTCGCTCACTTGATCCGGCGGAGGAGTCGGGGAGAAACGAACGCTTTGCCCGAGCCCGATCGCCGCTTCAGGGCGCCGGTCACGACCAGGGCGTAGTGCTTGGTCGCCCGGACGCTCCACGGGGCGACCTCGATGACGTATCGGCCGGCCGGCGCGCTCTCGAGTCGGACGACCGCCACGTTGTTCGTTCGATCGGGCCCGGGGTAGAAGGTCGAACGCCGGTCGTTTCCCCGACGCTTCGTCGAGGTCCCGGACGCGACGGCGGGGAGCTCGACCTTGAGGTCGAGGACGTTCTGGATGCTGCGCCCGGGCTCGTCGGTGTAGGCGAGGCAGATGCGCAGCGGGCCCGTATCGGTCAGGTCGAGCGCCCACTGGTGCACGTCGCCGTCCGCGAGGGCGAAGCCGTCCGTGGCGTCGCCGCCCGCCCAGGTATCAACGAAGGCGAGCTCGAACGTCCCGTCGATCGGGATCGACCGCGGGATCGAGACGCAGCCGAAGCCCTGATGCATGTTCGGGTTGCCCGGATAGTCCGTTGCGATCGCGTCGTGGGCGGTCAGCGGCTGCGCGCCGTTGATCAGCGTCGCCTTGATGAGCGCGGCGCTCGGGCGAGCCCAGCGCGGTTGGCGCCGCTTGCGGAAGTACTCGCGGACGAGCGCCGCGCAGCCCGCCACGTGCGGCGCAGCCATGCTCGTGCCGCCCATGTAGGCGTAGTGGCTCCCGTCCTTGTGGCGGATGCCCCAGAAGTTGCCGTTCGGGGCGTCGACCGAACGCGTCGAGAGGATGTCGGTCCCCGGGGCGACGAGGTCCGGCTTGAGGCGGCGATCATCGGTCGGCCCGCGGCTGCTGAAGCCGGCGAGGGCCTGCGGGTCTCCCGAGATCGTCTCGGCCGAGACGCCGGCGCTCGCCGGGAAGTCGTCCGGCCACATCTCGTGATGCGTGTAGCGCGCGTAGCCCCCCTTCCTTCGCGTCGTGCGGCTCGCGCCGACGACCAGGGCGTTCTTGCTCGAGGCGGGCGAGCCGATCGACTCCCACTCGATGTCCTGCCCCGGCAGGGCGACGTGGACGAAGGCGGGATCGACCGGATGGACCGAGCCCGCGTTCCCCGCGGCGATCACAACGAGCATGTCCGGGTGCTCGGCGACGAAACGATCGACGTCGATCGCGTCGGTCGTGTAACGCCCTTCGAGGTCGGCGCCCCAGCTGTCGTTGTGGATCCGAGCGCCGGCGTCGTAGGCCGGGCCGAGCAGCTCGCCGAGGTCGCTCGGCAGGCCTCCGAGGTCGCCCTGCTCGTCCATGATCGACTGGAAGTAGAGCTTCGCCTTCGGCGCGACGCCGCGGAGCTTCGCGTTCGAGGCGTTCCCGTCGCCGAGGATCGTCCCGGCGACGTGGGTGCCGTGGCCGTGGAAGTCGCTGCTGTCGCCGGGACGGCCGAGCGCGACGATCGCGGCGATCCGCGACCACGGGAAGTCCGGGTGGGCGACGTCGAACCCGGAGTCGGCGACGGCGACGATCTCGCCCAGGCCGGTCAGCGGGGTGCGCGTCGACTCGACCGTCACCTCAGGCGCGTCGCTCCCGACGATCGCGCGGGCGGTGTCGTTTCGCAGCCGCCGCCGGCCGACCTCGGCGAACGCCTGCGGCGAGCACGGCAGCGCCGCGAGCGCCTCGGTCCGGCAGAGGACGCGGAGCTTCGGCGAGCCCGTGGGGGCGTCGATCACCTTCGTGCCCGGCTCCTTCTCGAGGCAGGCGCGCGCGCCGTCGCGCTCCTTCACCGACCGGAACACGACGTCGTAGACGGCCGCCTGGCCCCGCGCGGCGGCGCCGCCGCCGCGGCGGACGCGAGGGCCACCGGGCTCCGGCGTCTCCTCGTCGACGGGAGGCGGGGCCGGTTGCCACTGATCCGGGTTGTTCAAGCGGAGCTTCCCGGTCCGTCGCGGCGGTGCCATGACTCGCCCTCCAGCGATCGGACGAGCATCGCAGCCGGCTCGGATAAATTCAACCGAGTTCCTGGCGTTGATCTTTGCAGACCAGGCCGACATCATGGCGGGCCGGGAGACCGCCATGGCCGCGAAGATGTGGGTCGCCGCGCACTTCATGCACGAGCACGAGGAGGACGCCGCCCGGCGCCTCCTCGACGTGAAGGAGGTGTCGGGCTCCTACCTACTCGGCTGGATCGACGAGGGGCGCCTCCAGGAGCTGCGCGATCGCGGCCTGATCGTCGACGTCCTCGAGCAACCGGCGAGCGCGGGGCGCTCGACCTACCGCGGCGCGGCCGGCGGCGGCGCGCGGCCGCCCGCGGTGTCGCGCTTCCCGGCCGAGCTGCGTGCGTGCTTTGCCGGCCCGCCGACCGCGTCCCGCAAGAGCGCCCTGGCCGGCCTCGAGGTGGCCCTCGTGGAGCGCCTCCCCGACCCGCCCATCGTCGTCGGCGCGACGGACCCGGCCGCGGCCGGGCTCGAGTGGTGGCTCGTCCGGGTCCCTTCGACGGCGGCGCTCCGCGGGCTCGGCGCGCTCGACTTCGTCGTCGAGCTCGCGCAGAGCGGCCTCCCGAGCGAGCCGGCGGTCGGCGGCGGCCGCCCCTCGCCGAAGGCCGCCGAGCCGCTCGCGGCGTTTCCCGAAGCGTGGATCGCCCACGCGGGCGTCGAGATCGCGGATGAGCTCGACCTCGTCGCGTCTGCCCGGAGGGGCGAGGCGACCGGGTTGGTCGACGTGAGCGTCGACCTCGAGGGGGACGAGGCCTACGTCGTCGCGGTCCGGCAAGCGTCGGGCGCGCTCACCTTTCACGCGCCCGTCGAGGAGGCGAGCGAGCGCCGCAGCGCGGGGGCGAAGGCGCGGCGCAGCGTGCGGTTTCAGGTCCCGACCCGGGCGAGCGGCGCGGGGCGGCGCGGGCTGGTGTCGGCCGCGGTCAAGGTCTTCCTCCTCCGCGTCGCGGGGGCGGTGGCGGACCGCGCGATGCCCGTCGTGGCACGGATCTGGGAGCAGCGTTGCTGGGATCGGCGAGGGCTCGCCGAGGGCTGGCGCCGGGTCGACGCCGACGGCCTTCGGTCGGGGAAGCTCCGCTCCGCGAGCGCGGCGTCGCTCGCGGCGCCGGGGCGTCGGCTGCTGCTGCTGCACGGGACGTTCTCGACGACAGCCTCGGCGTTCGCAGGCCTGGGCGCCTCGGGATTCCTCGATCGCGTGGCGCCGATCTACGGCGATCGGGTCTTCGGGTTCGACCACTTCACCGTCAGTCGGACGCCGGAGGAGAACGCGCGGGCGATCCTCGAGGCGCTCCCCGACGGCGGCGGCAAGTTCGACGTCGTGACTCACTCGCGCGGCGGCCTCGTCCTCCGCACCCTCGTCGAGCGCCGCTCGGAGCTCGGGTCGGCGGCGAGTCGGTTCGAGCTCGGCCACGGCGTCCTCGTCGCCTCGCCGAACGGCGGGACGCCGCTCGCGTCGCCGCGCCACTGGGACGCGACGCTCGGCTGGGTGGCGAGCCTGCTCGAGCTGTTTCCCGAGAACCCGTTCACCACGGGCGCGGAGCTTCTCGGCGAGGCGATCGTCTGGCTCGCGCGACGGGTCGCGGGCGCCTTGCCGGGGATCGCATCGATGGACCCCGGCGGCGAGACGGTCGAGTCGCTCCAGGAGCCGCCCCATCCGCCTGCGGGCGCCTACTCGGCGCTGGTGGCGAACCACGCGCCCGACGCCGGCGTGCTCCGGCGGATGGCCGACGTCGGGGCGGACTGGTTCTTCGGCGGGGCGAACGATCTGGTCGTGCCGACCGACGGTGGCTGGGCCCTCGGCCGTGACGGCGGAGCGGTCGTCCCGCCCGAGCGGATCGGCTGCTTCGGTCGAGGCGGCAACCTGGCCTCGGCCGACGCGGTCCACCACCTCGGCATCCTCGACGAGCCGGCCGCGGCAGAGTTCATCGCCGCGGCGCTCGGCGCCGCCGGGGGCCGCCGGGTCGCGCCGTTCGGTCCAGGCTCGTCGCGCGCGCTCGGTGGCGCGGTTCGCGGTCGGGGCGTCCGAGGGGGCGCCGGCGCGGCGGCCGGCGCCGATGCCGACGGCGCGGCGATGTCCGCCGGCTCGCTCGCGAGCGCCGATGCGTCGTACGAGGCGGCGGGCGCGACGCGCGACACGTTCCACCTGATGGTGCTCCAGCCCGAAAAGGACGGCGCGTCGCACCTTCTCGCCATGTACCGGAACGCGCGGGTCGTGGAGCCGTTCCCGACGAGCGGCAAGGCGAACGCCGCCGGGCGGCGATTCCAGGCGATCATCCGCACGCACGAGAGCCTCAAGTCCTACATCGACGGAGACGTCTACAAGCGCGGGAAGCGACGCGGGCAGCGCTACGAGATGCCGGACGAGGCGCGGCTGCGCGCGTTCGGTGAGCTGCTCTTCGACGCGCTCCTTCCGGGCGACGTCCGGCGCCTCTACGACGCGGCGCGGGCCAGTCAGGAGGGGCGGCGTCTCGACTTCATCTTCACGTCGATGATCCCCTGGATCGCGGACAAGCCGTGGGAGTTCGCCTTCGACACCTCCCGGCGGACGCACCTGGCGACGCAGGACATCCACTTCGTCCGCAACGTGCTGACCGCCGTCCCGGCGCAGCGCGTCCCGCCGAGCGACGAGCCGCTCCGGATCCTCGTCGTGGCCGCGCAGCCGGTCGGGTCCGCGGCGCTCTCGGTCGATGAGGAGGAGGCGCTGATCGCGCGCGGCTTCGAGGGGCTCGTCCGCGCGGGGCTCGCGTCGATCGAGGTGCTCCGGTGCGCGACGCCGCCGCTCCTTCACCAGCGGATCTGGGCGGAGCGCTTTGACGTCGTCCACTTCATCGGGCACGGCGAGTTCGACGAGGAGGCGGGGCGCGGGCATCTCCTGTTCGAGGACGGGCGCGGCGGCGCGCGGCGCCTGGACGACCGCGAGCTGACCGAGATCCTCTGCGGCCGCGGGATCCGGCTCGTCTTCCTGAACGCGTGCGAGACCGGGCGAGGCGGGCGCGCCGACTTCAACCGCGGCGTCGCGCCGGCGCTCGTCGCCGGAGGCCTCCCCGCCGTCGTGGCGAACCAGTACAAGGTGCTCGACGTCTCGGCGACGGCGTTCGCCCAGGTCTTCTACCGGCTGCTCGCCCAGGGCGGCAGCATCGGCGAGTCGGCGCGCGAGGCGCGGATCGCGGTCAACTACTCCATCTCGGCGGAGGACATCGACTGGGCGGTGCCGGTCGTCTACGCACGCGCTCCGAGCGATCGGCTCTGCGCGCGGAGAACGGTCGACGCGCCCGAGCTCCTGGGGCTCGGGGCGGGCGTCAGACGGCGGCGAAGCGCGGAGCCGAGCCACGACCTCCGCGTAGGCGTCTGGGACGTGGGGCACGGCTTCCCCGCCCTAGCCGAGACGCTCGACCACCTCGACGCGGTACAGAACCGCTACGGCTTCGAGCTGCTGACGAACGAAGCGCCGCCGATCGGGACGTGGCAGCTCGAGTCGAGCGAAAGCGAGCCCTACATTCACGCCGAGGCGATGGAGAAGCGACTGCTGCCTCGCGTCGCCGAGCTCGGCCTCGACTATCTCTTCTGCCTGACGCAGCACTGGCTGCGCGACGACCACACCCTCAATCTCTACGGCTGGTGGCCCGGGAAGGGCGGCAAGGTACTGATTCTCTCGACGGCCGGCTTCGCCCTGCCGAGCCGCGGGCGGGAGACCGACCGCGCGATCGCCAACGCTGTCGTCACCTGCCTCGCGGGGACCCTCGTCGACCGGGATGCCCACAAGCGCGGCCCGAAGAGGTGCCCCTTCTTCTTCGATGTCGACCGCGACTACGAACTGCTCACCGGGCTAAGCGAGTTCGACGCTCGCTGCCGGCGATCGCTCGCCCGGAGCATTCCGGACGACCTACCCGCGCTCGAGGCGATCCTGAACGCCTTCGCGTGAGCGGCGCGATGGGTCGCGATGTGGCCGTTGCTCTTGGTGCTCGGGCGCCTCGCGGCGACTTCGCTGTTCGCCGGTCCTGCTCTTTGTGCTCGCGAGCCTGGCAGCGAGATCGGAGACAGAAGGCTGGCGCGGCGTTAGGCTCCGTCGACGGCGAGCCGCACCCGCGAGCCCGACTCAAGAATCCACGGCACCAGCCTCTCAACGCTGCCCACAATCTGGGCGCCGGCTCACGCCAACACGCGACCTCCCGCCCTTCAATGCCGTGCCGTTGCGTGCGTCGCGGCGGAGGTGCCATTCTGTCTGTCGTTCCCAGAGAAGCCTGGGGCCTCGTCCCTCCTCCCCCGACTCACCACCGGTGAGACCGACATGACGCCTCCCGCGCAGAGCGACCGTGAGCGGATCCTCCGGATCCTTCGCGACGCTTCCACGCCGAGGCGCCTCAGCGAGATAGCGCTCTCCCTGCCTCGCGTTCCGAAGCACAAGATCGCGGAAGAGCTTAGGTCACTCCAGCAGCAGGGCGCCGCGCGGCGACTCTCCAGGGGATGGGTGGCGGTCGACCGACCGGGCCCATCCGCCGGGATCGAGCTCAGGCCCGCTTCGCTCCCCCGGCGCGAGTCGGGCGCATTGCAGACCGGGAGTGAGGCGCCGCCGATCGCAGAGACCTTCTCGAGCCGGTGGAGCGACTTCCGCCGCCTCTGTAACTACTACGCGGAGTGCGTTCGCCTCGAGGAACGCCCGTCGGTTCGGTCTCGCGCTGAGTTCGAGGGTCGCGAGTTCATCTCGATACGCAGCCGGGTCTCTTGGTCCGCACTTGAGGCGGGGGAGTCCCTTCTCTTCACGGTGTCTCCCGACTACAAGCGTTTCGCCGCGGAGGGACGGACGGGAAAGGGGTTTCCTCGGCTGTTCTTGGGCGGCCCGGCCCACGTCTACGTGGGCAAGGACAAGGAGTCGGGTGAGACCTATCGCCTCGTTTCTCCCGCTCTCGTGGTTCAGGTTCGTGTGCGTCAGGAAGGAGATCAGCTTCGGATCGAGCCCGTCTCGAGTGCCGAGATCAATCAGGGCTGGCTCCAAGCAAACGTTCGCGGGACGGACAAGCAACGCGAGCTCTTGGCGCGTCTCGGCTTCCGGGATGACTCGGACCCCGGGGCCTCGGTCCTTGAGGCCGACCACGAGGAGGAGTCGCTTCCTCCCGTCCGCTTCGAGGATGCGTTCGCTGCTCTTTGGGAATGCTATCGAGACATGTGGGTCGAGTATGCGTCACTTGATCGCGTCGACACCAACCCCGCGCTCTCCGAACTCAAGAAGACCGGGCTCTACAACCGGATCATCCTTTGCCGCCAGCCGGATCTGAAGTACGGCGCCGGCCTCCATCGTGAGCTTCTCGCGATCGCCAAAGAAGCCAGCGACAAAGACCTGGACCGCTCGGCCCTCTCGCTGCTCTTTCCCCACGAGCCGCCCCCAGAGGCGAAGGCACCAGCAACTCCCTCCGGCGACCAGGGGGCTGACGAGAGCCCTGCATGCCGAGTTGCCGAGTTTGCGCCCCTGAACGCGGAACAACGTCTCGTTTGCGCCAGCGTCCTTGCTCACCGCCTTGTCGTGGCAACGGGTCCGCCCGGCACCGGAAAGTCGCTCGTCGTCTCGCATGTCCTCGCGAACGCTGCCCTCCGCGGTCGGCCCGTTCTGTTCGCAAGCCGGAACCACCAAGCGATCGACGCGGTCGTTCCTCGCCTCAACGCACTCACCGAACCGGAGAAGCTGATCTTCTATCGCGGACGAGGCCTCGGCGCGCCAAGCGGCGCCCGGGCCTGGAGTCAGATCCTCGATGATCTTCTCGCTCGTCCCGCACGAGGCGACCGAGGTCCTTCCCTCCCTGATCTCGATCGCCTCCTTGAGAACCGTGCGCAAGAGGAAACCGTCGTCACCCAGATCCTCGCCCTCCGAGACGAGCTCGCACGGATCGAAGAGCAGCTCGCCGCACAGGTGCGAGGAGTCTCCCAGCAGATCCAGGACGCGCTCTGGGCTAACCCGGAACGCCCGAGCCCCCCCGAACTCGATCACTGCATCTCAGCGCTCGAGGCACCGACCGGGAGGGCTCCACTCCGGTGGATCCGCTGGGTCATGTGGCGCCTCAGATTGCGATCGGCACTCGCTCCGGCGTCCTCGGTGGCTGAACGCCTGCGCGATCTTCGTGAGCGACCATCGGCCGAGGCGGGGGCTTCTCCGGTCACCGCCGCAGCCGATCTCGCTTCGTTTCTCGCAGACTGCCGTCAGCTCGCCGTGACCGCCGAGACGGTCCGCGCCGCGAGGGATCTCGAACGGCGAATCTCGGAGCTCCCGAATCTCACGACCGTGATCCAGCGGCTCGGCCACCTTCGCGAGGTCATTCAGGAGTCAACCCAGGCGGCTCTTGCATCCTGCACTCAGCTTCGAGAGGACGACCTGGCGCCCACCGAACGTCAGCGGTTCGCAGAGGTCCACGCGGCCCTTCAGAACGCCAGCCCATCGCAGTCCATTGCGAAGGCCCCTCGCCGCCTCCTCGTTGCCTTCAGCAAGATCTTTCCAAGGCTGATCCGTGGACGCCTCCTGTGGGCCACAACGAACCTCTCCGTCCGGTCAGTGGTTCCGCGACTACCCGCCTGCTTCGACCGCCTCGTCGTCGACGAGGCCAGCCAGTGCGACATCGCCTCCGTCGTTCCGCTCCTGTTTCGTAGCCGCGGCGTCGTCGTCGTCGGAGACCCCCTCCAGCTCCAACACGTCTCCACGCTCCGGCCCACCGTAGACCGTGAGCTGCGCCGCCGATTCGGACTTCTCGACCTCCCTTGGGAGCGATTCACGTTCCGAACCAACTCGTTCTTTCGCCTCGCCGCCAGCTCGGAGCGAAACGAGCACTCCGTCCGGCTTCTCCAGCACTTCCGTTGCCATCCAGAGATCGCAGGCTACAGCAATTCGACGTTCTACGAAGGCTCCCTGATCGTGATGACGGACGTCGATCGCCTGCGCGTTCCACGCGGGTATCGCCCAGGCTGCGCCTGGACCGACGTCTCCGGCTCCGTTCAGGCCGCTCGCTCTGGGTGCTGGAACCCCAATGAGGTCGAAGCCGTCGTCGCGGAGCTCCAGCGACTGAGCCGATCGAACTTCACGGGCTCGATCGGCGTCGTCACGCCGTTTCGGGAGCAGGCGAATCGCGTTCGCGACCGAGTGGCCGAAGCGCTCCCCGCCAAGCAGCTCGAGGAGTGGGGGTTCGATTCCAACACCGCGGACGGATTCCAGGGGGGCGAGCGCGATGTGATGATCTTCAGTCTCGTCGGCGCCGACGGGATCCCGGCAGGCTCCCAGAGCTTCCTCGCCCAACAGCCGAATCGCTTCAATGTCGCCGTGAGCCGCGGGCGAGCCCTCCTACACGCCTTTGGCGACAAGCGGTGGGCGGCCCAATGCGGGATCCCCCACATCGCGAAGCTTCTCCGGACATGCGAGGCTGCCCAGAAGCGCGAGGGCCCCGTGCGCTCCGACTTGATCGGTCCTGTCTGGGAGCCGAGACTGGCAGCGGCGCTGAGAGACGCCGAGCTCCCAATCCATCAGCAGTACTACGCCTGCGGACGCTTCCTCGACTTCGCCCTTCTTCGCGAGGGCTTCAAACTGAATGTCGAGGTCGATGGCGAGTGTCACCGAGACAGCTCGGGCGGCCGACGACTCGACGACGTTTACCGCGATTTGATGCTCGAGGCGGCTGGCTGGACCATCAAGAGGTTCTGGGTCTACCGACTGAGGGACGAGTTCGACGACTGCGTCAACGAAGTCATCGAGCTGTGGAGGGGAAATGGACCCAGCGACGGAAGTTCCAGTTAGCGAGGCCACGGCCGCCTCAGTCTCGATGACGGAGTCCACTGGCTCCCGCTCCTCGACTTGGAGGAGCTCGCTTCGACCGAGCGCCCTCGGTCTCGCGGGGCTCTGCCTCCTCGCGCTCGTCACGTTCGGCCTCCAGGTCGCCGGCGCTCGCGCGCTCCTCTCCGCGAGGAAGGACCTCGCTGAGTGGGAGCTTCGCCGAGAGAACAGCGCGCAAGATCTTGCACTCGCCCGGGAGCGAGCCCAGGAGCTCGCGGTGCTCGAGGGCAAGACCGAGCTCGCCACGAGCGCCCTTGCGACAATCAACGTTCAGGTAGAAGCCGCGCGCACGTCCCTCGAAGGCCTTCGATCGCAGGCCGACGACGCAGTCAGCGAGGGCGCGAAGGCCGAGCAGGTCCGGCTGGCCGCCGAGGAGCGACTCGCTGGAGCAACGGCCGCTGAGGCGAAGGCGCGCAAGCGACTCGCCGATCTCGAAGAGCAGATCCGGACGCTCGAGAGCGATGAAGAGTCACTCGCCGCCGAGAGGGCGGTTCTCGCCAACGAAGTCGCAAGACTCAGAAAGAGTCGGGACGACCGTCTGAAACTCGAAGCGGAGCTAGAGACAGCCCAAGCGAGCCTCACGGACCTTCGCACGAAAGCGGACTCGGCTGCCCGCGAGCGGACAAACGCAGAGCATCGCACCGCGGACCTCGGGAAGGACGAAACCAAGGCGCGCGCGACCGTGAAGACGCTCACCGAGGAGGTCCGAAACCTCACGAGACGTCGGGACGAGCTGACCGAGGCGGCCAAAACGCTCGCGAATGAAGTCGCCCTCCTCGAAGGTGCCCGCGAAGACCGTCAGCAACTCGAGAAACTGACTCAGTCTGCACGAGACGCGCTTCGGGCCGAGCGTGACCTTCTGGAGGGAGTCCGAAAGCAGCATGACGCGGCCGAGATCGCTCTGGAGAAGGCCCATCAGGAGCTCGCGGTGCTGGAGCGTGCGGAGGGGAAGCTCGAGGCCGTCATCCGGAAACGCGCCGAGGCCGAGAAGGGAGTCACGGAGGCTCGCGCGACCCTCGGGTCTCTTGAAGATCAGATCGATGACGCGCAGGCGCACCTCGATAGGCTGCATCAGGACAGGCAAGCCAGCATTCAAGCCAGCGTTGGCGAGATCAGCGGTGCCCGCACCCAACTTCAAGAGATCGCGGCTCGACGAAAGGAAGCGGAAGCGGTGGTCCGCTCGATCGCCGCTAGAATTCAGGACCTAAAGGCCACTGAAGCGCGGATGGAGGAGACCGAACGCTCGACCAACTCTAGACTCGAGGAACTGGCGGTCCAACACGCCACGGCCCAGCAGCGGGTCGACGAGCTGCGGAAGACGAAGACCTATCTCGAGGGTGAGGTTCGGAGGCTCGAGGGCGTTCGAGAGACTCAGATCAAGGTCCCTGAATGGCTTGGCGCGCTCGACAAGCGACTCTCCGAGCTCGAACGTGCGGTCCGCGCGGTCGAGAAGGCCTCTCCCGGGAACTCACCCGGTGAGGGAGGCCAGTAGTGTCATTCGAAACGCTGTTCTTTCTCTACCTGCTGTCGATCCCGGTCACCGGGCTCTGTCTCATCGCCGCCATCTGGGCGCGGGCGCACTACCGCCGGCGGGCGATCGAGTACGCTGACCTGAGCTCACGGCTTCCCGAAGCATGTCGTTACGAGGACCTTCGCAGCCGCGTGATCGACGAGGAGGCTCGCTACGAGGAGGTCCGCTCGGAACGCGCGGAGGCGGAGCGAATAGTCGAGGAAGCTGAGCGCCAGCGGCAGTGGCTTGAGGAAAACCGCGACCAGCTTCTGGCTCTCGAAGCCGAGCGGCGTGAGCAAGAGCAGATCCGCGCGGAGCTCGCGTCCCAACAAGAGGAGTTGGCGAGGCTCACTTCGGACAGGGACTCGGCACGGGACCACGCCGAGAGGCTTCGATTCGAGGCCGAGCGCCTCGAGCACCGCCACAAGCAGCTCGAGGACGAGGTGACCGATTTGATCCAGCGTCGTGACACGGCGCAGGCTGAGACACAGAAGCTACTCAGCCAGCTCACCGAGCTCCAGAAACAGGAGGCCAAGCTAGAAACCCGATCGACCAAGCTATCCGAGGAGGTCGCAAGGCTCTCCGAAGAGCTCAAGCGGCTCGAGGCGTCGCAGAAGAAGCTCTGGGAGCAGGAATCTGAGCAGGCATCACGCCTGACCGCAGCGCGCGAGGAGCATGCTAGCTTGAGGCAGAAGTGCAAGGGCCTCGAGTCCAGTCGCGAGCAACTCGAGCAGACCATCGACTTCCTTCGCAAGGAACATCGCCAGAGAGATCCCGGCGCGCACCAAGAAGGCATCGATCTCTTCACTCCGAGCCTTCACGCAGACGCATTCGAGAAGGCGATGCGAAAGCCCGACGAGCTCGAGTGCCTCGCGAACGTCCGTCGCTACCTCGAGGCTCGAGGGCTTCGGTTCCACGAGCGGGTCGTCAACGCCCTCCACACGGCGTTCAAGATCGGGCTCGAGTCGCCGCTTACGGTTCTCGCTGGGATCAGCGGCACCGGCAAGAGTCTGCTTCCTCGCTGCTACGCGGAAGCCATGGGACTGCACTTCATGAACGTGGCCGTGCAGCCGCGCTGGGACGGGCCACAAGATCTCCTCGGCTTCTACAACTACATGGAGCGCCGGTTCGTTCCGACCGAGCTCTCCCGCGGACTCCTTCAGATGGACGCGTTCTTCCCGCAAGAGTGGGATGCCCCCGACGCGTTCGTATCACTTAGCGACCGGATGGTGCTGGTCCTCCTCGACGAGATGAACCTCGCTCGAGTGGAATACTATTTCAGCGAGTTTCTGAGCCGACTCGAGCTTCGCCGAGACATCGACGCCGGGCGCGCCGAAGACCGATCCCGGTCATCCGTGACGCTCGAGCGGGCCACGGCCGAAGGCGTCGACGTCCCGCTCTTCGTCGGCCAGAACGTCCTGTTCGTTGGAACGATGAACGAGGATGAATCCACCCAGTCCCTTTCGGACAAGGTCGTCGACCGCGCGACCTCGCTTCGATTCGGCCCGCCGCCACGACTGCGAGCGGAGGAGGACGAGGGACACGAGACCTCCTCCGCCAAGCCCGAAGCCCTTAGGGCGAACCGCTTCCTCCCATTCACCGCCTGGAAGTCCTGGCTGAGCGAGCGGCAACTCGATCCCGCTGCGACCAGCGAGGTCGATCGCTACGTTGATGCGTTCAACGATGTCCTCTCGACGATCGGACGCCCCTTCGGCTACCGAACCCGCAACGCGATCCACGCCTACGTCCAGCAGTACCCACGGCAGGGTGAGGACGGCCTTCGTTGGGCACTCGCCGACCAGATCGAGCAGAGGCTCCTCCCCAAGCTCCGCGGCCTCGACCCAGCCGAGCTCGTCGCGGAGAACGCGATCAGGCGCGCTGGACAGCTGGCCCAGGAGCTGGGAGACGACGCGCTCAGCCAGACGATCGAGGCGGGGCTCAGGTCCGAGTTCGACAGCTACTTCACCTGGCTCGGAGTTGAGCGCGTTCCCGACGACGTCGAGACCGTCGCATGACGTTGCCCGACGGGTGCTTCCTCTGCGGCGCGCCGTGGGAGGGGAAGGTAGGCACCACGAATCCCTCGTCAGGCCGCCTCTGGATCAGAACGCCGGCGGACGTGCGCCGGGTCGTCTCGACACCGCCAGGGCAGGACCTCCCTCTGGTGATGCGAACGGACCGACACATCCTCTTCGAGATTCCGAGTGCGTTCGTAAGATCCGACTCCGCGGACGACACGGAAACCGTGAGACTGCGGCTCACGATGACCGACGGAACGCAACGAGAAGCGTCAATCCGCCGCACCACCGCCCTTCGCTGGAGAAGGCTCGGGAAAGACGACGACACCGAGCCTGATTCAGCGCCCAAGGCGAGCGACGCGAGCGACGAAGCGCTCTGCTTGGTTGATCGACACGTCGCCGCGATGGCGGCCACCTACGACACGCCGACCGAGACCGGCTCCCGGTGGACCGGAATCGCGGAAGGCCTTGCCGTCCGGCCGTGGGCGAGCCTTCGGGATATCTACTGTTCCCTCGGGTCGCGGGACGACGCGACGCTCGCCCTCATCGTCCGGATTGCCGAGCGCGCCCAAGGCCTCATCGATGACGTCTGTCGAAGGCCGCGGCGAATCCTCCGTCGAAAGCGCCAGCTCGAGCGAATCGACCGGGTCCAGGGCATCGACGACTCCTGCCTTCGCTGGCTCGTTCGGCGCCCCGGAAGCTCGGTCGCAGAGAAGGCGGGCCCTCGCCAGAAGGTCCTCGCAGTCGTCCGAGACGAGTCGGTCGACACCCACGAGAACCGAGTCGTGCGGGACTTCCTCCGGCTCGTAGGTCGCGCGAGCGACGCATACCTCTTCGAGAATCGACTTCGGAAGAACGCTGAACGCGTTCGGCTGGTTCGTCGGTTCCGCCGACGTGTGCGCCGGCTCCTCGCGACCAGTGAGATCGGTCAGGTCTCGAGCTTGGTCGGCTCGCCGCGCCCAAACTACGTCCTCCTCCATGACGATCGCTACCGGCGTCTCTGGCATTGGTATGAGCTCCTCCGCCGCCAGCAACGAGAGCAGGACGAGGCGTGGCGCTGGCGCGAACGAACCTGGTCGGAGATCGCGAACATCTCGGTTTGCGTGGCGCTCGATGCCCTCGAGAGGGCTCACGGGCTCGCGAGTCACGGGCTTGGGTCCGAAGTCCTCATTCGATCCGAACATGCCGCCGGACACTATCTCGACACACGCTCCGACTTCGGGCCCTGGGCCCTCAGATCCCAAGGGGCTGCTCGCTGGACCTTCTTCGTCTCGCAGGCTCAGCTGGCCGCCGCGCGAGTGCCGCTCGAGCTGCCCCAGGACATCATCGAGCTCGCTCCCGACGGGCTCGTCGTCGTTCAACGTCCCGGACGTCCTGTGTTTTGCGCCATCTGGGCGCGTTTCCTTCGTCCCCATGACTTCAGAGAAACGGTGGCGAGTCTCGACGATTCCCTCGCGCGCCGGGCCACTCGCATCCTCGCGGGTCTCGTCTTGGTGCCCCAACTCGAAGCTCCCCGAGACGCCGCCCATCAGGGACCGATCCGAGCTGGTCTGGCTACAGGCTTGATCACCTCGCCGAACGTCGTGGAGGCCGCCTCCTCCCTCACGGAGGCACTTGGAGTCGCGCTCACGTGATCACGGCGACCGAAAGGCGCTCACCAGGATTCGGGCTCTCGCTCGACCCGGCCAGGATCTGTCTCGTCGGTGACAGTGGCTTGGACGACGCTCGCACCCACGGCGCGCCACCGGCAATCATCCTCCCCAGCCTCCGTCGCGAGCCGGCGAGATTGGACGGGCTCCACGGACGGACGACCGCGCGTGGGACGGGCCTACCCTGGCCTCCTCGAGCGGCCGTCGGCGACCAGCGTGGGAGCCTTCGGTTTCCCCTCGGGTTCGCCTGGCCCCTGTTTCTCCACGGCGGCGACGCGCGTTGGACTGCGACGGACGGGGACCATCCAGACGACCCGAAGCACCTCTCGGCCGCCGAGGCTCTCTCCGTGGCGGCGACGGCGACCCTCTCTGCCGCGAGCGCATCGAGCACGATCCCTGCAGCACTCGTCATCCCGAATGCTCTAAGGGAGCAGCAGCAAGACCAGCTCCTCAGCGCGCTCGGCCAACGCGGCGCAGGTCGGATCCAGCTCCTCTGGCGCCCGGTCGCGGGAGCACTGGCCTGGTGCGCTCGCGAAGACGAGCGCCGCGGCGCCGCAGCGGACCAGCCGGAAGGCAGCCTCGGTCACGTGCTCGTTCTTCACTGCGGGCTGGATGGCCTCGAGGCGACGGTCCTCGAGATCGTCGCGCAACGAGCCCAGGGTCGAGTCATCACGCTTCCGGCTCGCCCGCGGCCGACGAGCCAACCGGAGACTGTGTTCGGGCTCGCGTTGGCCCACGAACTCACCGAGCGGTGTTTCGGCGAATCCCGCCAGCTCTCCCCAAAAGCCGTCTGGCGGCTCCTGTGGTGCTCCAGCTGGCTTCAGGCGCTCTGCGGGCTAGCATCGAGCACGCAAGAGGATCGGAACGGTTGGTCGGACCGACTCAGGCTCGAAGCCGAGCTCGCGGGAGTCGGCCTGCCGAAGCGCCATCAGGTCGAGTCCATCGTCGCGCGGGTCCTCGACGACCTCGTGGTCTCAGCGCGCGGCGGCGACCTTCGGATACCACGCTCGCTCCGCTGGACGAGTGAGCAATGCGTGCAGCGTTCGGAGCGCCGGGCCGCGCCAAAGTCGATCGGCTCGTGGATCGCCCACTGCCGCGAGCGGCTCCCACGCAGGAATCTCAGCGGCGTGATCGTCACCGGCGCCTTCGCCAGCATCCGCGCGAAAGGCGAAGCACTCGGTCAGTACCTCGCTGCCCGCCTCGCCGGTCCTCAGACCCCGATTCTCCTCACCCAGAGTCCACTCGAGCGCGACCTGCTCGCCCAGGGCGCAGGCGAGCACATCCGCCGCCTCACGGCCGGACTGCCGACGTATCTCGATACACTTCCACGTGTCGATGTCCTGATCAGCCGGCGCGGCGAACCGGAGTGGCTCCCACTCCTTCAGGAGGAAGACAAGTACGTAGAGGGGGGCCGCCCATGGCGCCGCAATCCCGATCTCGAGGGCCCAAGGATCGCACGCGGCCGCGACGAGCTAGTCCTGGACCTGGCGATGGACGAGTCGCCCACCGCTCGTGAGGTCACGACAACGTTCTCCCAGCCAACAACCCAACCTGAGGCCATTCGCCTTCGAGTGAGTCTCCTCCCCGCGAACGGAAGTGCTCGGGTCGAGGTCATCCCAACGAGGCCCGGCGCCCTCGGACGACGCCGGGTCCTAGTGGACTGGGGACGAATGCGGGACCTGGGCCAAACGCCTCAGGAAGTCCTGCGGAGCTTCCCGAGAGCATTCCCTCCGCTCAATCCACGAGACTCCAGTCCCTATCGCTGGACGATTCTGCGAGAGCGCCTCCGCGCCGCCCGGGGCGCGATCGCCTCCTCTCCTCGCGGTCGCGAGACACGGCGGGCTCTCGAGCGGGTTCGCGAAGCCGCGCGAGAGGCCGACTCGGAGGCCCGGCAGCGGAGCCAGCTTCTGACCGCCGTCGCTTCGGACGGAGTCCCCCCGGGCGCCCGAGAGCCCCTCGACGCGTTCTACGCACTCGCAAAGCGCATCATGAACGAACTCCCGGAGAACACGGACGAGTTCAAGCACCTCGTCGCCAGCTGCGGCTACTGCAGCGCCGACTTCGACGAATTCCTTGAGTTGCTTCGATCGCGCATCCAGCGCGGGCGTCACGACCGAGAAACGATGATCGCCGCAGGAAACTGCTTCCGAACCCCCGAGGACTCCAAGAGGCTCGTCGAAGCAAGCGTGGCCGTACTGAGCGGACCGCCCACCGGGATCAACGAAACACTCAAGGCGCTCGGAAGGCTCCTTCGCTACCGAGCTGATGCCCTCAAGCTCGTTACATCAAGGGACTGCGAGCGTCTCGCTCGATCACTCGCCGACGTCATTGAACGACAGCTGGACAAGGGCAAGGGAGCGTACATTTTCCGCAACGCGTGCCTGTGTGTCCTGTTCCTCCTCCGGCGACGGCGCTACAGCGACGGCGGTTCTTTCATGGCGCCCGACTCCCCTCTTGCCGTGAGGATCAAGGGGCTCTTCGAGAGGGCACGCGACGCCGCAAGAGCAAGAACATTGGAGCTGCTCGGCGGCGTGGTGAACCAAGCTGCCGTCTTCCAGATGCTCATCGACTACGTGGACCGCCGCGGCCGCGGCCTCCCGGAGATCCCCGAGTAGTCCTTCAACGACGGGAACGCCATCCACCACCGCATGATTCTGGAGAACGACGATGCCCATCGACACGGGAGTCTGGCGCATCGATGGAGACGTCAGGCGTATCCATCCCCAACCTCTCGACTTCGAGAAACGTCTTGAGGACATCCTCGACCGAGACATCACGATCGCGTCTCCAAACTGGCTCGTGATCGGCCGACAGGTGTCGACCGCCCATGGGAAGTTCATCGACCTCCTCGCGATGGACCCCGACGGCAACCTGATCGTCGTCGAGCTCAAGCGTGATCGGACGTACCGAGACATTGTCGCCCAGGTGCTGGACTACGGCTCGTGGATCCGGAGCCTTCAGGATGACCAACTCCAGCGGATCTATCAGGACTACGTCAGGCGCTACCGCACGAATGCCTCGAGCGACTCCCTCGACGAGGCGTTCAAGGCGAGATTCGCCGTCTCCCGACTTCCCGACGAGCTGAACAACGCGCACGAGCTCGTGATCGTCGCATCCGAGCTCGATCCGAGCACCGAGCGCATCGTCGACTACCTTGCCGATCAGTATGGCGTCCAGATCAACGCGATCTTCTTCCGTGTCTACAGGGACGGGGACGCCGAGTTCTTGGTGAGGGCCTGGCTTCGCGCGCCAACGGAGGTGGCGACGCCTACCGAACGTGAGCTCGCAGGAAGCAGCGGCGAGTGGAACCGGGAGTACTACGTCTCCTTCGGACACTACCCCGGCCACCGCGATTGGGCAGAGGCGCGGAGATACGGGTTCGTATCAGCCGGCGGCGGGCCGTGGTACACCCGGACACTCAACATGCTCGAGCCGGGAGCGCGCATCTGGGTGAACATCCCGCAACACGGCTACGCAGGAGTCGCTGAGGTCACCGAGTCGGCGGTTCCCATCGACGAATTCACGATCCGTGACGACGACGGCACCTCGACTCGCCTACTCGACGTGAAGGACGTGAGCACTCGTGGTGTTGCGACGATCGCGGACGACCCCGAGACGGCCGAGTACGTGGTCCGGGTGAAGTGGATTCACACCGTTCCCCTCGGAGAAGCCGTTCGAGAGAAGGGCTTCTTCGGAAACCAGAACACCGTGGCCCAACCTCGTAGCGGGAAGTGGGCCCATACCATCGAGCGCCTGAAGAAGCGATTCGACCTGAGCCAAGACCTAAGGACCGGACCCAGCTCTGACGCCTGAGACGCTCGGCGTTCCGGCGTTCGACAGCCGAATGTCTAGATCACCCCCGGGGCAGCCCCCATGTCAACCGACCGTGTCAGTCGATGAGCTTGCTTCCTCGCTGGACGACACGCTAAAAGGGCCTTGGCGACTTCTGCGAGGGACCCCACGGAATGGCGACGCCGAAGGTCGGAGAAATCGTTCGCGTCCGAACGCGGCAGTATCTCGTCGAGGACGTGGCGCCGCCTCCTGCCCACGGCGACAGCACTCGGGTTCGTCTCGCCTGCGTCGAGGACGACGCGCAAGGCGAGCCGCTCGAGGTTCTCTGGGAGCGCGAGGTCGACGCCCGCCGGGTCGAGGAGTCGCCCTGGTCGCGCGTCGCGAGCCGCGGATTCGATGACCCTCGCCACTTCTCGGCGTATCTCCATACGCTGCGTTGGAGTCGGGTCACTTCGACCAACCCGAAGCTGCTTCAGGCTCCCTATCGGGCGGGAATCGAGGTCAAGGCCTACCAGCTCGAGCCGCTCCGCAAGGCGCTCGAGATGCCTCTGGTGAGGCTCTTCATCGCCGACGACGTCGGTCTGGGCAAGACGATCGAGGCGGGCCTGATCCTGCGGGAGCTGCTGATCCGGCAGAAGGTTCAGCGGGTGGTCATCGCCGCCCCGCCTTCGGTTGTAAGGCAGTGGCAGGAGGAGATGGAGCAGCGGTTCGGGCTGACCTTCGTCATCCTCGACCGGGACTACGTCTCGCGGAAGCGACGCGAGCGGGGCTACGGCGTCAACCCCTGGCGGACGCACAGCCGGTTCATCATCTCGCACGCGCTCCTACGCGATGAGTCCTACAAGATCCCGCTCCAGGACTGGCTCGACCACTACCCCGGTGGCTCGATGCTCATCCTCGATGAGGCGCACAACGCCGCCCCGGCCAGTGGAGTGAAGTACGGGATCGACTCGAAGCTGACGGGCGCCGTCCGCGACATCGCCGAGCGGTTCGAGCACCGCGTGTTCCTCTCGGCGACGCCCCACAACGGGCACAGCAACAGCTTCGCGGCGCTGCTCGAGATCCTCGACCCGAACCGGTTCTGCCGGGGTGTCCCGGTCCGGGACCCGAAGCTCCTCGACGACGTAATGGTCCGCCGGCTGAAGAAGGACCTCCGCGACGTCGAGACGGGGTTCCCCGAGCGCAAGGTCCTCAAGATCGTCATCGACCGCCTCGCCGACGACGCTCCCGAGCTCGCCCTCTCCCGGCTGCTGCAACGCTACCGTGAGCTGCGGGAGGAGCGCCTGAAGGACGAGACGAGGCACAAGCGGGCCGCCGCGATGCTCGTCGTCGTCTCGCTCCAAAAACGGCTGCTCTCGTCGATCGAGGCCTTCGCGCGGACCCTGCGCGTCCACCGGCGGGCGCTCGCGAAACAGGTCGCCTCCGACGCATCGCGGGTGAGCCCTCGTGAGCTCGGCCTTCTCCGTGACGCGCTGGGGCCGGACGATCCTCGCGCGGAGCTCCCCGAGGAGGAGGTCGAGAAGGAGGAGGACGCCCAGACGGAGGCCTCATCACAGGCGGCGGCCTCGGCGGCCGCCCCCGGCGCCGAAGAGCTCCGTCTCCTCGGGGAGATGACCGCGATCGCCGAGCGCGCCCGCCACGACCCCGACCCGCGGCTTCATCACTTGATCGACTGGCTCCGGAAGAACGCCTGCCCACGGCTCGGCGAGCCCGACGCCCCCTGGCTGCCTCGACGGGTGCTCATCTTCACCGAGTTCGCCGACACCAAGCGCTGGGTCGCCGAACAGCTCGAGGCCGCCATCGCGGGCTCGGACCGGGACGACGAGCGCATCAGCACCTTCCACGGCGGCATGGGGGATGACCGACGCGAGGAGCTGAAGGCCTCCTTCAACGCCGACCCCGAGCGCGATCCGCTCCGCGTCCTGGTCGCCACCGACGCCGCCCGCGAGGGCGTCAACCTCCAGAACCACTGCGCCGATCTCTTCCACTTCGACGTCCCCTGGAACCCCGGCCGGATGGAGCAGCGCAACGGCCGGATCGACCGGAAACTCCAGCGCGCGCCCGAGGTCCGCTGTCACTACTTCGTCTTGCCGCAGCGCCCCGAGGACCGGGTCATCGATGTCCTCGTGCGGAAGACCGACACGATCATCAAGGAGCTCGGCACGCTCTCGCCGGTCGTCGAGCGAAAGATGAGCTCGCTCCTCGCCGACGGGATCCACCACGAGTCGGTCGGGACGATGACGAGCTCGCTCGAAGAGGTCGACCGCCCGGGCGAAGAACCACGAACGCGCGCGATCGAGATCGACGTCATCGCCGAGGAGCTCGAGACGGTCCGCCAGCGTCGCGACGAGCTGACCCAGCAGATCCAAGCGCTGCGCAACATGCTCGACAGCTCCAAGACCTGGCTCGGCCTCTCGGACACCCACTTCCGGAACGCGATCTCGGCGTCGCTCGAGCTGCTCAAGGCGCCGGCGCTCGAGCCGGTCGACGCGCACGCCGCCGCCGAGGACCCCGCCCGGGCGCGCTGGGTCCTCCCGCCGCTCGATCAACGCCACGGCGCGGACCCGAGCTGGGCGGTCACGCTCGACGCGCTCCGAGGCCCGAAGCCGCGCGGGCGAAAGCTCGCCGAGTGGCGCGCGGAGACGCCGATTCGGCCGATCGTCTTCCGCGACCCGGGATCGCTCGATGGTGAAGTCGTCCACCTGCACCTCGAGCACCGCGTCGTCCAGCGGCTGCTCGGCCGCTTCCGCTCGCAGGGATTCGTCCACGACGAGCTCTCCCGCGCCTGCGTCCTGCTCACCGACGACGCCCACCCCCACGTCGTGGTCCTGGGTCGGCTGTCGCTCTACGGTGGCCGGGCATCGCGGCTCCACGACGAGATCGTCGCCGTCGCGGCCCGCTGGGCACCGCCCGACGGTCGCGGTCGGGGGTTACGACCGGTCCGTGAGGGTGTCAAGGACGACGTGCTCGATCTCATCGAACAGTCGCTCGCATCGCCGCGGCTCCGGAGCGCCTCCGAGGCGATTCGCGCGAGGTTCGCTGACGCGACGGGCCGCGACGTCGAGGAGCTGCTGCCGCACCTCGAAAGGCGCGCATCGACCCTGGCCGAACGGGCCGAGAAGCGTCTGGCCGAGCGGGGCGCGCGCGAGACGAAGGACCTCCGTGCCGTGCTGGAGGCGCAAAAGAAGCGCATCCAGGGGGAAATGCGCGAGGCCGAAGACAAGCGCCAGCTCGAGCTCGGCTTCAACCGCGAGGCGGTCCGCCAGCGCGAGGCCGACAAGCGGCACTGGGCACGGCGGCTTCAGACGCTCAACACCGACATCGTCGACGAGCCTCGGAAAGTCGAGCGGACCTACGTCGTCGAGGCGACGCAGGTGACTCCGGTCGGTGTCGTATATCTCTGGCCCGTCTCGAGCTGATCGAGGGAAGGACCCCGGTGGCGAGTCAGCACGAACTCGAGGTGCACCGCCAGTGGATCGGCTACGCTCAGCCGGTCGGCCTCGTCGCATCCCCGCACGCGCTGTGCGCCGCCCAGGCCTTCCCAGACGCCGGCCGCGTCGTCGAGCTCCAGCGGACGCTCGTCCGCCTCGTCCACGGGCGGCTCGATGACGACGAGGACAACGACGCGGACGACGAGAGGGCCGGCGCGTCGTCTCGCTCCTCGAGGCGCGGCGCGGGCGATGACGACTCGCCGCTCCTCGAGGACTTCCCCGCGTTCACCCAGCGCATCCTCGACTGGGAACCGGGCGATCTCGCCGGCGGCCCGGACGGCCCCGCCATTCCGTCGCGGCTCGAAGCCGCCCTCCCCGACTACGGCGAGACGCTCCGCCCCAACTACGCTGCCCTCAACGCCGGCGGCGACGGCGGCGACGACGAGGCGCTGCTGCTCGTACAGGTCCTCGCACCGGGGACAAGCCTCGACGCCGTGCCCGATGACGTCGCCAGCGGGTGGCCGGCGAGCCCGCAGAGCAAGCTCGAGCGGTTGCTGCGCGAAACGAAGGTCCCGGCTGGAGTGCTCTGCAACGCCGAGGCAATCCGACTCGTCTACGCGCCGAAGGGCGAGACCTCGGGCCACGTGACGTTCCCCATCAAGGCGCTGTGCGAGGTCTCCGGCCGGTCGCTCCTCGCCGCGCTCCACATGCTGCTGAGCGCAAACCGGGTCTTCAACGCGCCCGAGCGTCAGAGCCTCCTCGAGATCCTCTCCGAGAGCCGGAAGTACCAGAACGAGGTCTCGACGAAGCTCGCCGATCAGGTGCTCGGCGCCCTGTGGGAGCTGCTCCGCGGCTTCCAGGCGGCCGACGAGGTGGCCGACGGCCGCGTGCTTCACGGCCTCGCCCGCGAGGAACCCGAGCAGATCTACGGCGGGCTGCTCACGGTGCTCCTGCGGCTCGTGTTCCTCCTCTATTCGGAGGAGCGCGGCCTCATGCCGGGGGACGACGTCTACACCAAGCACTACGCGATCGGCGGGCTCCACGAGCGGCTCCGGGAGGACGCCGGGCGCTACCCTGACACGATGGACCAGCGCTACGGCGCCTGGGCGGGGCTGCTCTCGCTCTTCCGCCTCGTTTACGACGGCGGCGGGCACGGCGGGGAGTTCCACCTTCCGACGCGCCACGGCAAGCTCTTCGACCCCGACGAGTACCCCTTCCTCGAAGGCCGAGCACCCGCGGACATGCGGCGCGACGTGGCGCTCGAGGCGCCGAGGGTCTCCGACGGCTGCATCTTCCGGGTGCTCGAGGCGCTGCTGGTGCTGGACGGCGAACGGCTCTCCTACCGAGCGCTCGACGTCGAGCAGATCGGCTCGGTCTACGAGGCGATGATGGGCTTCGCCGTCGAGACGACCGGCGGCCGGGCGATCGCGGTGCGTCCCCATGACGTCGTCGTCAACGTCGACGACGACCTGCTCGAGCGAAAGCCAGCCGACCGGGTCAAGTTCCTCGCGACGGAGGCGGGCTGCAAGCTCGCGGCCAAGGCCGCGACCGAGCTCAAGAAGGCGAGCACCCCCGAGGAGGTCGTGGCGGCACTCGGGCGCCGGGTAAGCAAGCGCACGCCAGCGCTTCTGCCGCCGGGCGCCCTGTTCCTCCAGCCAGGCGAGGAGCGCCGCCGAACCGGCAGCCACTACACGCCTCGCGAGCTCACCGGACCGATTGTCGAGACGACCCTGCGCCCGGTGCTCGAAGGACTCGGCGAGCGGCCGACGCCGGAGCAGATCCTGGGCCTCAAAGTCTGCGACCCGGCGATGGGGTCGGGTGCCTTTCTCGTCGAGGCCTGTCGCCAGCTCGCCCAGGCGCTCGTCCACGCCTGGGATCTCCATGACGCGACGCCGACCGACATCCCCCCCGACGAGGACCCCGAGCTCTTCGCCCGGCGGCTGGTCGCCCAGCGCTGCCTCTACGGAGTGGACAAGAACCGGTTCGCCGTCGACCTGGCGAAGCTATCCCTGTGGCTCGTGACCCTCGCGAAGGACCACGCATTCACCTTCCTCGACCACGCCCTCAAGTGCGGCGACTCGCTCGTCGGGCTGACCTGCGAGCAGCTCGGTCGCTTCCACTGGGACGCCGACGAGACCCTCGACGAGCTCGGGCCGCTTTTCGCACATATCAAGAGAGCGGCCGACGAGGCGCGGGCACTGCGGGAGCGGCTCGCGCAGATCGCTGACGAGGACGAGCCGGCGAAACGCGAAGCGCTCGGGGCGGCGGAGCGGGAGCTCGAGAACGCGCGTCTCGTGGGCGATCTCGTGATCGCGGCTTTCTTCGGGGAGGGCTCCGCGAAGAAGCGGGAGGAGCGGCGGCGGGCGCTCGAGAGTGAGGTAGGCCGGTGGCGACGAACGGGCGAAGGAGAAGGCGAACTTCGGGAAGCGGCGACTTCTTTGAGGGACGAGCTAAGCCCGATCCTGCGGCCGTTTCACTGGGAGATCGAGTTTCCGGAGGTCTTCGGCAGGAGGACATCGGGTTTCGACGCGATGGTCGGTAATCCACCGTTTCTCGGCGGCAACAAGGTATGGGCCACTCTCGGTGGCCCGTATCGCGATTTTCTGACTACGATCCACACCGCCTCCGGTGGTCGAGCTGTCGACTTAGTGGTTCACTTCTTTCGGCGGTGCTGGGGGCTCACTCGAGACGGAGGCACGCTCGGGCTGATCGCCACAAACACCGTCGCGCAGGGAGACACCAGAAGCGCTGGGCTAGCGCACATCCTCACTCACGGAGGCCACTGCTATAGCGCAACGCGTCGACTGCCATGGCCTGGAAGCGCCGCGGTAACCGTCAGCGTCATCCACATCCTTCGCGGCGATCACTACCCCAGTACCCTCGACGGGCGCGCAGTGCCAGGAATCAACTCCCATCTCGTTGCCCTGGCCCATGAGGTCGAACCCACACGCCTCGCAGACAACCGCGAGATCGCGTTCGCCGGGTCCCACATCTACGGAGTCGGGTTCCTCTTCGCAGACAACGAGGAGAAGTGCACACCTCTCTCGAAGCTCGACGAGATTCGGCGCGCCGACCCGCGGACGAGCGAGCTTGTAGGAAAGTACGTCGGTGGCGAGGACATCAATTCCCACCCCACCCAAGATTCGACTCGCTGGGTCATCAACTTCGGCTCCCGCTCGCTCGAAGAGGCACGCAAGTCGCCAAGGTTGCTCGCGATAGTTGAAGACAAGGTCCGACCCGAGCGTGAGAAGCTCGGAGGGTACTCCGTGGCTCGCTCTCGCGCGAAGCGGTGGTGGCAATTCGGTACACATGCGTCGAGCCTGGAGAAACGACTCCAGAACCTCTCGATATGCACTGTCACCTCCTCGGTCAGTGCGCGCTTCTGCCTTGCACGGATGTCCACGAAGTGTGTATTCGCACACACGGTCGTGGTGTTTGCGAGCGACCGCTACGCCCTCTTGGCGATTCTCCAATCCCGCCTGCATGAGCTCTGGGCTCGCTTCTTCGCATCGACGCTCGAGGATCGGATTCGATATTCCCCGGCGGACTGCTTCGAAACTCTGGCTCTCCCCCGATCATGGGCAACCGACGACTCACTAGAGTCAATCGCCGCGGCGTATGATAGGCACCGCGCCGCCCTCATGATCGAGAACGACGAGGGCCTCACCACGACCTACAACCGCTTCCACGACCCCGACGAGTCCGACTCCGGCATCCTTCGCCTCCGCGAGCTCCACGAGGCGATGGACCGCGCCGTCCTCGACGCGTACGGTTGGGCGGAGGAGATCCCGACGGCCTGCGACTTCTTTCTCGACTACGAGATCGACGAGGAGACCTGGAGCCCTCGTAAGCGAAAACCCTACCGCTACCGCTGGCCCGACGAGGTCCACGACGAGGTTCTCGGCCGGCTGCTCGAGCTGAACCGCCAGCGGGCCGAGGAAGAAGCCCAGGCCGGCCGCTCCGCATCCAAGAGATCCGGGAAGAAGAAGCGAACGCGGAAGGCTGCCCCGCGAAAAAAGAAGGCCCGCAAGCCGCCTGACGAGACGAACCGTGAGACCGGCCTCTTCGACGAGGCCTGACCGGACGCCTCGAGGCGCCGCCGGTGAAGGACACGACCCACGCCATGATGAGCTCCGCCGATGTCCGCGCCCGCATGATCGACGCCCTTCGTCTCGACCTCGTCGGCCCCCGCGACGCGCGGCCTGAGCATTCCCAACACGCCGAGGAGACGATCTCGGGCGCGCCGTCGCGCTACTACCTGACCGGCTTCCTCGTGCCGACAGGCGCGCCGCTCCCCGACCGGACCGACGACGATGGCGACGACGAGCTCGACCAGGTCAGTGAGGGGCGTGGCGACGACGAGGACGCGCCGGAGCGGACGCCGGCGCGGAAGGCGTTCTTCCAGTCGTCGATGGGGCTGAGCGTCCTCGTCCCGTCCGAGACGACCTCGTTGCGCGCGACGGTCACCTGGGGCGACTACGCGCCCGTCCTCGTCGAGCCCGAGGGCGGGGGACCGCCCACCCTCCCGGCGAACCCGCTCGAGTCGCCATGGCGGCGGACGCCGCGCCGCGCCGAGGTCGAGCTTCCGATCGGCGGCGACGGCGTCTCGGCCGCGACGCGGCTGCCCGACGCGGGCGGCCTCGCCGTCGTGACATCGGTCCAGGCGGTCGCCGACGACGTCCTCCCCGCCGGGACGCGCTCGGTCGCGGTCTTCCTCGTCAACGAGCGCCCGCCGGTCCGCGGCCGGGGGACGCGAGACACGGCCAGCGCGTTCCAGGCCGAGCTCGCCCTCGCGTCCGACGCGGGCTTCGTCCCGCGCCGCGACGCCCGCGGGCGCGACCGGGGCGACCTCGACGAGCGCATCGCCGAGCTCCAGTACGCCGACGCGGTCGAGCACGCGGTCGGGCACGCGATCTCCGCCGTCGCCGAGCGCGACGCGGACGGCGCCTGCCGCCGGGTGCGGACGGCGTGGATGCCCGTCGCCGACGTGGAGAAGGTCGTCCCGGACGGCATCCCGGGCGTCCACCTCGGGATGGAGGCGCTCGCCGAGGCGCCCGACGCCGCCGCGGTCCAGAGCATGCTTCGCCCGATGGTCACCGAGTACCGGAACTGGATCGCGAAGCTGCCGACCTCGTTCCCCGACGCGCCCCACCGGGACGCGGTCGGCGCCGACCTCGTCGCGAATGCGCGGCGGGCGAGTGATCGCATCGAGGCCGGCCTCGCCGCCCTCGCCGACCCGATGCTGCTCGATGCCTTCCGGATCGCCAATGCCGCAATCGCGCGCGCCATCCGTCAGCGAGCGTGCCACGACCGCGAGGACCGGACGCCCGACGATGCCGATCCGCCGGCGTGGCGGCCGTTCCAGCTCGCGTTCATCCTGATGAATCTCCCGGGTCTCGCCGATCGCGAGCACGTCGACCGACAGGTCGTCGACCTCCTCTTCTTTCCGACGGGCGGCGGCAAGACCGAGGCCTACCTCGGCCTCGCCGCGGTGGCGATGGTGCTCCGCCGGCTCCGCGATCCGTCCGTCAGCTCGTGCGGGCTGAGCGTGCTCATGCGCTACACCCTGCGACTGCTGACGCTGGACCAGCTCGGCCGCGCCGCGACGCTCGTCTGCGCCCTCGAGCTCGCGCGCCAGAAGGACCCCGAGAAGCTCGGAACGTGGCCGTTCGAGATCGGGCTCTGGGTCGGCCAGGCGGCGACACCGAACCGGATGGGACGGGTCAACGACGGGAGTCCTCAAACGGCACGCGCGCGCACCATCGCTTTCCGCAACGACTCGAAGCGGAAGCCGTCACCGATCCCGCTCGAGACCTGCCCGTGGTGCGGCTGGAAGTTTGATCCCGACAGCTTCGTGCTGCTGGGCGACCAGAAGGCGCCGACCGACCTGGCGGTCTTCTGCGCGCAGCGCAAGTGCCTCTTTGGCCAGCGTCGCAAGCAGCCGCGCGGCCTCCCGATCCTGTCGGTCGACGAGCCGATCTACCGACGGCTCCCGGCGTTTCTGATCGCCACCGTCGACAAGTTCGCCAGCCTACCCTGGGTCGGAACGACGGCGGGGCTCTTCGGGCGCGTACGGCGCCATGACAGCGAGGGCTTCTACGGCCCGGCCGATCCGGGTCGCGGCCAGCAGCTCCCTGGCCCGCTGCCGCCCCCTGATCTGGTGATCCAGGACGAGCTTCACCTGATCTCCGGGCCCCTCGGCACGATGGTCGGCCTCTACGAGACGGCGATCGAGGCGCTCTGCAGTGAGCCGCCGGGCTCGGGAAGCCACCGGCCCAAGATCGTCGCGTCGACGGCGACCGTCCGCCGCGCCGAGCGTCAGATCCAGGGCCTGTTCGGACGCACGATGGTCGACGTCTTCCCGCCGCCGGGACCCGATCGGAGAAGCTCGTTCTTCGCGAAGACCGTCAAGCCCGACGAGAAAAACGCGCGGACCTACCTCGGCATCGCGGCCCAGGGCCGTAACCTCAAGGTCGTCCTGCTGCGGAGCTACCTGGCGCTGCTCGGCGCGGGGGAGAAGGCCTGGCTCGAAGCGGGCGGCGAGAAGGCCGGTGCGAAGAACCCGGCCGACCCCTACATGACCCTCGTCGGCTACTTCAACGCACTCCGCGAGCTCGGGGGGAGCCGCCGCATCGTCGAGGATGAGGTGCGCGCGCGGCTTCGCGCCTACGAGCGGAAGGGGCGCCGGGTCGGCGAGGCGGAGGGTGAGGGGCTCTTCGCGAATCGCACGCTGACCGAGCCGAGCGAGCTCACCTCGCGCGTCCCGACCAACCTCGTCGCCGACACCAAGCGGCGTCTCGCGTTGAGCTTTCACGAGAAGGGGCGGCTCGACGTCGTCCTCGCGACGAACATGATCTCGGTCGGCCTCGACGTCACCCGCCTCGGGCTGATGGTCGTCCTCGGCCAGCCCAAGACGGCGGCCGAGTATATCCAGGCGACGAGCCGCGTCGGTCGCGATGAGTCGAAGCCCGGCCTCGTCGTCACGCTGCTCAACGTCCATCGCCCGCGCGACCGCTCGCACTACGAGCGATTCACCGCCTGGCACGAGAGCTTCTATCGGGCGGTCGAGGCGACGAGCGTGACGCCGTTCTCACCGCGCGCCGTCGACCGCGGCCTGGCCGGCGTCGTCGTCGCGCTCGGGCGACTCGGGCGCTCGGCGATGACCCCACCACGCGGCGCATCGGAGGCCCACGCCCAGCGGAGTGAGCTCGAGTTCATCGCCGACCTGGTCGCGAAGCGCGCGGAGAGCCACGACCGGCTCGACCGCGTCGCGGCCGAGGAGCTGCGGAAGCGAATGCGGGACCGGGTCCACGACCTCCTCGACGCCTGGGCGCGGATCGCCGAGCGCAAGCCCGAGATGCAATACGCGCGCGAGGTCGGCGGCGCCGGGGCAAACCTGCTCTGGGACCCGCTCGACCCGGCTCTCGACGAAGTGCCGAACGACGAACGCAAGTTCACGGCCCACCGGAGCCTCCGCGACGTCGAACCGACGGTGAACCTGCGCCTGCGAAACCCCGACGACCAGAGCGTCGCCGGAGGACGGAGGAGGCGATGAGCCCCGCCCGACCATCCGGCAGAAGCCGAGCGGCGAGGCGGATCCCGCCGACCGGTGAGATCCGCCAGAGTCAGCTCCTGACGACCTACGGCCCCGGCGCCATGGTCGACCTGCCGACGCACGCGGTGCTCATCGGCGGTCTCGACTCCTGGGCCGGCGCGCGACGGCGAATCTTCGAGGACCGACTCGAGGCGCTCGTCTGCGAGAAGCTCGGACTCGAGCGGGTCACCCTCGAGGAGCCGCCCATCGACTCGGGCGACCCGGGGGGCCCCGTGACCGGGATCGACGTCTTCCAGTTCCCGGCCTGGTTCCTCGCCCAGATCGACCGCACGATCACGGTGGCGGGCCGCCCCTACCAGACTCGTCCGCTCGTGCCGTGGACCAAGCTCCAGAGAGGTTCCTACATCGACGAGGACCGGAGGAAGGTCCCCGTCGTGCCGGTGCGGTTCGTCGTCGCGTGCCCCGACGGCCACCTCGACGACATCGATTGGTACGCTTTCGCCCGGAACACGTTCCAGACCGACCACATCGGGCAACTCTGGCTCGAGGAGGGCGGCGCGGGCAACGACTTCAACGAGATCTACGTCCGATGCGAGCGGACCAAGGAGCGCCGGCCGCTCTCGGACGCGGCTGTTCCCGGCGCGCTCGGCCGGTGCAGCGGCAAGAAGCCGTGGCTCGGCCCGCGCGAGTGGCAGCAATGCGACAAGCTCGGGCGGCTCTTGACCCGCTCCGCGAGCATGGCCTACTTCAGCCAGACCAAGAGCGTGATCGCGATCCCCGACCACGACGCCGAGCTGCGCGGGGCGGTCGACCGGGTCTGGGAGGGCTACCTCAAATACTGCGAGGACATGTCCGACGTTCCCCGCGAACGGCGGAAAGACGTCGTCGCCGCGGCGCTCGAGGGGCACGACGACGACGCGGTTTGGGCCGAGGTCCAGCGCCGGAAGGGCACCGCGCCCCGCCCGACGGTCGGTCCAAAGCAGGTCGAGATCGAGACCCTCCTCGGCCAGCCCGAGTCGGTCGGGGACGACCGGCCCGGCGGCGACTTCTACGCCCGCTCCCGAGAGCCCGAGTCGACGATGCCCGAGCGGTTGCACCGCCGCCTCGACCGCGTCGTGCTCTGCCACCGCCTCCGCGAAGTCGTCGCCCAGATCGGCTTCACCCGATTCGAGGCGGGCATCGAAGACGCCGAGGGCGAGCTGAGCCTCGGCGTCGGGCTCGCGCCGATCGCCCGGGAGGTCACGTGGGTCCCCGCTATCGAGAACCACGGGGAAGGCGTGCTCGTCTCGTTCTCGAAAGCCGCCATCGAGGCCTGGCTGCAGCGGCCGGCCGTGCGTGCGCGCGGGCGGCGGCTGACGGCCGGGTTCTCGCGATGGGCGGCGGGCAAGGAGCTGACGGGGCTCGTCTATCCGGGACTGCCCTACGTGATGCTGCATTCGCTCTCGCACCTGCTGATCACCCAGGTCGCGCTCGAGTGCGGCTACTCGGCGAGCTCGATCCGTGAGCGGATCTACGCCGGCGACTCTGGCTACGCCATCCTTCTCCTCACGGGCACGACGGGGTCCGAGGGAACGCTCGGTGGGCTCGTCGAGGTCGGCCGGACGATCGAGCGCCACATCGACGACGCGCTCCGGCTCGGCGAGCTCTGTAGCAACGACCCGGTCTGCTCGACCCATGACCCGGCGAGCCGGCTCGAGGAGCGGTACCTCCACGGGGCCGCGTGCCACGGCTGCTTGCTGATCGCCGAGACATCGTGCGAGCGGCGAAACGACCTCCTCGACCGGGCGCTCGTCGTGCCGACGGTGGCCGACCGCGACGCGGCCTTCTTCAGCGGAGAGCCCGTGCCCGTGGCAGCCGCGCCGGCGGAGACCCCTGAGGACGACGACCTGCCTCGGTCACTCGTGACGGTCGCAGAGCGGGCCCTCTTCCGAGCGATCCGCGGGCGCGGCTGGCCGGAGCCCGAGATCGGTGAGGAGTTCCCCGACGAGGAGACGACCGAGCCTTTGCTCTTCGCCTGGCCCGACCGGAAGCTCGCCCTCCACGTCGCCGAGGCGCCCGTGACGAGCGAGACCTATCGAATCGAGACGGTGACCGAGGCCGACGCGCTCGGCGCTCCCGCGCAATGCGTGGCGAGGATCGAAGATGCCTTCGCCTAGGCCGACGCGGAGTCTCAACTTCGCCTTCCTCGGGTCGTCGTTCCCGAGACTGGAACGGCTCGCCGCGATGGCCGAGCGCCACGCGCACACCCATCCCGATGCCTCACTCGTGCAGACCCGACGGGTAGGCGAGGGCCTTCTCAAGGAGCTCCACGCCTGCGCCTTCGGCGAGTTTCCGAAGGAGCAGGATGAGGGGGGCTCCTTCGGGCATCTGATCTGGAAGCTCCAGCAGAGCTGGCTCCCGCGCACGGTCGCCAACAAGCTCCGAGCCGTGAAGAACCTCGGCAACGGTGGCGCGCACTACGATGCCCAGCCGCAGGAGTCGACGCCCGACCAGGCGTTCCGTGCGCTGCGCGAGCTCCACGATGCGGCGAAGTATCTCGGGCTTCACGTCTTCCGAAAGACGTTCAACATCAGCATCGGGAGCCCCGGATCGTTCGAGAAGCCTCCGCGGCCCCAGAGCGAGAAGGAGCTCCGGGCAGAGCTCGAGCAGGCGCAGAGGGAGCTCGAGGAGCTCCGCGAGGAGAGCGGTCGACTCACGGCGACTTCCGAAGCACCCACCGGCGGTGGGCCGGACGACGCGGCCAGTGCCGAGGCCGCCGTTCGCGAGCTCGGCCTCGACGACACCGACGCGCGCCAGGTTCTCTCCGAGGTGGCGACGCTTGGCTTCGCGCTCACCTACCGCGACGCGCGCGACACGCTGCCCGAGAGCGTGCGATCAGCGGCGACGGCGCTCGAGCACCGGCTCACCCGATCCCCCGGCGAGATGAGCCTCGCTGCCGTGGACGGGGCGCCGGATCCGAAACTCAAGCTGACCGACCTCGGCACCGGGTTCGCCGCGGTCCTCCTCGCCCCCGAGAGCGATGACGTTCGAGTCCTCCTCTGGGTCGGCGCCCGCGGCGACGCGATCGCCTGGGCGCGCGCCCGTCGGTTCGAGATCCACGAGACGACCGGCGCGCTCCAGGAGGTCCTCGTCGGCGAGCCCGCCGTCAGAGAGGCCAGCGACGGCGCAGCGCCGATCGTGGGAGCGGCGAGTGACGAGCAACTCCTCAAGCTGGGCGTGCCGTCGGAGTTCGTCAAGCTGATCCCCGAGGTCCGCTCAGACGAAGCCTTCGAGGCGATCCTCGCGCTGCTGCCGGCCGAGGCGGGTGAGCGGCTGCTCAAGCTCGCCACGGGCGACCCGCTGGAGCGAGTCCTCGCCGAAGCGCGAGCCGCGGCCGCGACCTCGACGGGCAGACGGCCCGCCATCGACCTCGAGCTCGCCCTCCGACACCCCGACGCGCGCCGGCGATTCTTCGTCCCCGAGAGCGTGCGCGCGCTCGAGAAGGCGCTGGAGAAGCCGCTGGACGCGTGGCGCCTGTTCCTCCACCCCGACCAGGCAGCCCTCGTCCGTCGCCGCTTCCGAGGGCCGGCGCGCGTCCTCGGTGGCGCCGGAACGGGCAAGACGGTCGTCGCCGTGCACCGAGCGCGTCACCTCGCCCGCACTCTCGGTCGCGAAGGCGGTCGGATCCTGTTCACGACGTACTCCCGCAACCTGGCCGAGAACCTCCGGCCCCTCGTGACGAGCATCTGCGGCGCCGACGCCGAGGCGGTCGAGGTCACCCACATCGACTCGTGGGCGGTCGGCCTCCTCCATCGGAGCGACGTTCACCCCGACATCGCCAACGAGGAGGCAATCGAGAGCGCCTGGGAGGCAGCGCTTCGCGAGACCGACGACCCCGTCTGGCCCACGGTGAGCGAGTTCCGCGACGAGTTCGAGTGGGCGATCGAACAGCACGGAGCTCGCACCGCCAACGCCTACGTCGGCCTCCCACGGACGGGCCGCGGGCGGCTCGGGCGGGGGAAGCAGCTGGCAGCATTCGAAGTCTTCGAACGCTTCCGGAAGCACCTCGGAGAGCAAATGCTCTGGGTCGACATTCACGCCCGCGCTTGCGAGATCGTGGCGGCGCTGCCCGAGCCGCCGTACCGGGCGATGGTCGTGGACGAGGCCCAGGACATGACCGGGGAGCAACTCCGGCTCATCCGCGCCCTCGCGCCGGAGGACGACAACGATCTGTTCTTCGTCGGCGACGCTCACCAGCGGATCTACCGGAAACCCGTCGTCTTCTCGGCCTGCGGAATCCAGATCCGAGGGCGATCGCGACGGCTGACCCTCAACTACCGAACGACCGAGACGATTCGCCGCTTCGCCATCCGAAGCCTGGAGGGGCAGGCGTTCGACGACCTGGACGGCGGGGATGACACCGACGAAGGATGCGTTTCGCTCCGGCCCGGCGTGGCACCGAATCAACTGCCGTGCGACTCGACCGAGGACGAGGCAAACCGCGTCGCCACCGAGATCGCCAGCCTCCTCGAGGGAGGCTGCCCGCCGGGCGGAGTGTGCGCCGTCGCTCGCCAGAAGCAACGCCTCGGAGCGATCGGCGACGCGCTGACGGCCCGTGACGTTCCCGTTCACCGGCTGCACGAACGCAAGAAGCGCCAGAGCGGCCGCTCGAAGAAGTCGGCCCCCGAGAAGGAGGCCGTCAGCCTGACCACGATGCACCGGGTCAAGGGCCTCGAGTTCCTCCACGTGTTCCTGGTCGGCGTCGAGAAGGGGGAGGTCCCCCGGGCGAGGCTCATCGAGGGAGCCGACGAGACTGCCAGGGCTCGGATCGAGCGCCAGGAGCGCTCGCTCTTCTACGTCGCTGGAACGAGGGCTCGAGAGCGTCTCTACGTCTCGTGGGTCGGCGAGCCGAGTCCGTTCATCGCTCCCGGCCGGAAGCGCAGCGGGTCCTCCGAATGAGTGCTCTTCGTCGCCTTTCCTCGACCGCGATGGAGTCGATCGCCTCGGCGATCGAGACAGGTCGGCTCCGTCCCCCGTACCGAGAAGAGTCACTCGCCCGCTGGGTCGAAAGGCACGTCGCCATCGAGGTCGCAAGAGAGCTCGCCGAGCTCGACGCGGACGACATGAAGCCGCGCCACCTCTCGCGCCTGCTTCGCGTCCTCGCAGAGGAGCGAACGAGTCGTAAGCGAGACGTCGACCGCGTGCAACTCGTCTTCTCCGGCCTGGACGGCGTCGCCGGCTGGTCGGGGAGAAAGACGAGCGTCGTCGTCGACGAGCTGTTCGCCTCAGCGAAGCACAGCCTCTTGATCGTCACCTACGCCCTCGACAGGGGCGAAAAGGCCAAGGCGCTCTTCGGGGCTCTGGCTCGGCGCATGGACACCGAACCGGCGCTCGAGGTGAGCCTCTTCGTAAACGTCCACCGCGACCTCAGGGACCCCACACCAACGGAAGACCTCGTCTCGCAGTTCGGCCGAATGTTCCGGGACGAGACTTGGCCTGGCGAACGGCTGCCAACGGTGTATCACTTTCCACGCTCGCTGGAGGTTGGCTCAGAGCGAGCCTCACTTCACGCGAAGTGCGTTGTCGTCGATGACGAGGCCGCGTTCATCACCTCGGCGAACTTCACCGAGGCGGCGCAGGAGCGAAACCTCGAGTCCGGCGTGATCATCCGAGACGCTTCGGCGGCCAGGGCGATTCGACGGCAGCTGGAGGGGCTCATCGAGCAGGGCGAGCTCGTCGACCTGCTGATTCCCTAGGACCTCGACACGCAAAACCGAACCCAGGAGATGCCCGCGTGACCTCACCGTCGCTCGATGACCGAGTCCTCCAAGACCTCGTTCGAAAGCGTGACGAGCTCATGGCCGACGGTGAGCTTGTCAGTCGCGAGGCCGTCGCCCGCTACTCCTCGAGCTTCGCCGCTCGATTCGGCCCCGACCAGCTCCGAGCTCTAGACGGGGAGCCTCTCCTTAGGCTCCTTCACGGACGTGAGGAGGGCGACGAATGCCTCTGCTACTGGCTCGAGTTCAAGAAGGACGAGGCGACAGGACTCCGCTTCGGAGGCATCGGCGGGGGGAGCGCCCTGAAGTTCGGGCTCTACCAACGCAACGCTGACGACGCCTGGATGACCGGGAGCGCCATGAAACAGAGAGAGATCACGATCGATGAAGCGATCGAGATGGCCCGCCGACAGCGCGACGAGCTGGTCGCTGGGGCGGACGTCTTCGCCGCTTTCGACGCGAGTGACCCCGGCGACGCCGCCTACGCCCGACTCCAGGCCGAGATGGAGAAGGCCGCGCCCACGTTGTCCGACGCCTCGTGGGGCCGCAAGTACTGGTTCCTTCTCCAACCTGAGAAGCTCGACGACTTCCACAGCCCGGTGTGGCAGCGCTTCTATCTCCTGAAACTGCTGCAGATTCCTCCTGACGGCAAAGGCATCCGGTTCAAGGGAGAGCGACCGGGACGATTTCTGTGCGGGGGTCGATTCGTCAGGATCGCGCGGAAGCTCGAGACAACCGTGGCGGCCGCCGACATGGTCCTCTCGCAACTCTATGGAGCTCGCCATAACTACTGGCGCATCGGGACCCGCAGCGGTGACGACGGCGCCGATCAGTGGCCCGTGATGCTCGCGGGTTCCCACATCGCGATCGGCTGGTCGAAGCTCGGAAGTCTCACCGATTACGCGAGCGGAGGGAAGGACGGCCGGACGAGGCTGCGGGAAGACCTCGAGAGAATCTACTACGACGGGAAGCGAAGCACAGCCGGAATCAAGGCGAACGAGATCATCAGATTCGTTCGGAAGATCGAGGAGGGCGACATCATCGTCGCCGCCGACGGGTCCACCGTGCGTGGAGTCGGAAGGGTCACCGGAGACTATCGGCACGACCCGAACCTCTTCTTCCCGAACCTCCGTTCCGTGGAGTGGCTCGACGAGGAGGGCGGCTGGCAGACCCCTGAGCACGAGGGGCTCCGGACAACCGTCCACCGGCTCGGGAAGAGCCCGGCGAACACGATCGCGGTCGAGCGGGCGATCCGTGGCGACAAGCGCTCGAGACCGACCCCGAAGCCGGCGACGACCGCTCCGACGCAGCCGAGACTCCCGCCTCTCGATCCGATGGAGGCGAGGATCGAATCGGTCCTGGATCGAAAGGGCCAGGTGATCCTCTACGGCCCTCCCGGCACGGGAAAGACGTACGTAGCGCTCCGCACCGCGCGAGAGCTCGCCGCCCGGCGATCGTTCAAGAAGACCCTGCGGGATCTCAACGACGACGAGCTTGCGACGCTGGAGGGCGCCGAGGACGCGCCCGGCCTCGTTCGCCTCTGCACCTTCCACCCAGCCTACGGTTACGAGGACTTCCTCGAGGGATTCCGGCCCGCGATCGAGGACGGTACACTTGTCTTCCGCCGGGCTTCGGGGGTCTTCAGGCAGCTCTGCGTGGACGCGTCGAACGCGCCAGACCGGCCGCACTTCCTCGTCATCGACGAGATCAACCGCGGTGACATCCCGAGGATCTTCGGTGAGCTGCTCACGGTCCTCGAGGCCGACAAGCGCGGCCTCCCGATCCTGCTACCGGTCAGCGGCAAGGAGCTTCGCGTCCCGAAGAACCTCTTCGTCGTCGGGACGATGAACACGGCTGACCGGTCGATCTCGCTCCTCGACGCCGCGCTGCGACGCCGCTTCGGCTTCATCGAGATGATGCCGGACGCGACGGTGCTCGGGGAAGCGCACGTTCGCGACCTCCCCCTTGGAGCATGGTTGGAGGCCCTCAACAAGCGCATCTGCGCCCACCTCGGTCGCGACGCCCGAAACCTCCAGGTCGGCCACTCCTATCTAATGGAAGGCGGACGGGCGATCTCTTCTCTCGCCAAGCTGACTCGAGTCCTCCGACAGGACATCATCCCGCTGCTCCAGGAGTACTGCTACGAGGACCACCGGACGCTGGCAACCATCCTCGGCGAGTCGCTCATCGACGCCGAGCGGATGGTCGTGCGGGACGAGCTGTTCGCACCGGGACGCGAGACCGACCTCCTCGAGGCGCTGACGACCCTCTTCCCAGACGTCTCGACTTCTCCCAAGGCCATCCATGCGGAGCGCGCGACGCTGGAGGAGGACGACGACGGGGACGATGATGTCAGCGAAGACAGCGAGACTGGCGATGCCCCCAGCACCGACCACGCGTCGCAGTAGCCCGCGCTCGCTCGCCCCGGTCACCCTCGAGCTCACCGAGTGGTCCCGGTCCTCCCCGGACAGCGATGCGACTCTTCGGGGGCTCTCGTTTGATGAGTGCCCCGAGCTCCGGCCCGTTGCCGCGGCGCTCACCAGAGCGGGACGTCTGGAGGTGACCGAACGTCGGGACGGGCTGGCGGTCACAACGACCTCGTGGGTCGGACGAGTCGAGCTCGGCCCCATCATCGTCGCGGTGCGGCCGAAGATTCGAGGGCTTCCCCTCCTCTCCCTCCTGCGCTATGCCTACGGCCTCCGAGATCTGCGACTCTTTGACGAGCTCCAAACACCCGTGACGGATCTCGGATTTGAGGAGCTACTCATTCACCAGCTCGTCGGAGAGGTCGAAGAGCTCGTCCGTCGGGGGCTCGCCCGTCAGTACCTTCCCATCGAAGCCGACCTGGCAAGTCCGATCGGTCGCATCGACGTCCACCGAATCGCACGCCGCGGAGGTATCCGCGAAGCGCGGCTCCCCTGTCGTCCCTTTCCCCGACGGACCGACTTCGCCCTCAACCGGCTGCTCCTGGCCGGGCTCAACACCTCGGCGAGGCGGACCGGCGACCTCGCGCTCCAGAGGCGAGCCCGACGACTCTCCGGAGCGCTCGCCAACCAAGGCGTCAACGTGGGGCGCCTCGATCACGATCTACTCCGAGAAGCCCGACGCGTCCGCTCGAGGCTCACCGCGGCGTATCAGCCCGCGATCAGAATCGTCGAGCTGCTGCTCCGAGACCGGGGAACGACCATCTCCGACGAGGAGCTCGCGGAAGAAGGCGTTCGGACCTCGGGCTTCCTCTTCGACATGAACAGCTTCTTCCAGAGCCTGCTGTCCCGCCTCCTGAACGAGAACGCGCGTGGCGTCGAGATCCAGGACGAGCGGCGCCTCACTCGCGTCCTGGCGTTCGAGCCTGGCCACAAGCGCCGAGGCCGGCGTGAACCCGCCCCGAGGCCCGACTTTGCTGCGATCTGCCGAGGGGTCGTCACGACGTATCTCGACGCGAAGTACCGCGACGTCTGGTCTCACTCCTGTCCGGCCAAGTGGCTCTATCAGCTAGGGATCTACGCGCTGGGATGCAGCCACAGGCTGGCGATTCTCCTCTACGCCACCGTCGACGCAGCCGCTCACGACGAACGAATGGTCGTCCGTGATCCGCACGCCGGTAGCCATCGGGGCACGGTCGTCCTGCGGCCGGTCGACCTCAACCGGGTCTCGAAGGCGGTCATGAGCCAGTCACCGGAAGCGCAGGCGGTTCGACGAGAACTCGTGAAATCGCTTCTCCAAGACGCGTCCCCTACGCGGACTCGCTGAGCGTGAGCACCGCCTCGTCCCGGCCGCAACGCTAGCGCGATTAGCCGGCCTCACTCCACGATCTGCTCCAAGAGCAACCGCGCGGCACGAGCCAACGCGATCGGATCAGAGACAGTTTCAGCCTCCGCGAGAAGCTCGATCGCGAGCCTGATTTGCCGGTTCGTGCACGGTGATGAAGGGGCGGGCGCAGCTTCCCCAACGGATTGGCCCTTGGCCGGCGCGTCCTCAGATGCGGAATCGCTTGCGTCGTAACTATCTACAGAATCGGCACTAACGATTCCAAAACCGAGGGCTGGGGGTTCAAGTCCCTCCGGGCCTGTCTTCGCGAAGCCAGCGTTCATGCGGCTTCCAGCAGTTTCGGCGACCGCTGCGGAGCGCAGCTCAGGCCGCTCGACCGTGCGTCGCTCGGCAATCGGGTCGAGCCCCTCCCATCCTCGTGAGTGTCGGCCGGTCTCGAGGGGATCCGGCGCGGATGTCCGGGCCGGAGCTCGAGATCCGCCGACCGTGTGGCGTCATCTCCGACCGCGCGGCTGACGCCCGGCCTCGCGCTCAGCGGCCCGATGCGCTGACGCGCGTCGCGCAGACTCGGAACCCGAGGCGGTCCACCTCGTCGGTGGGCGGGCGTCCGCCGTCGCGACCGGCGGCGCGGAACCAGTTCCGGGGATCGCCGCTCCAGCCTCCGCCGCGGAGCAGGCGCGTGCCGCTCGGCGACGCCTCGGGGCCAGTGGGGTCGGTGACGGGGCCGGGCGGATAGGCATCGTAACCGTCGGCGACCCACTCCCAGACGTTGCCGAGGATGTCGAAGAGACACCACGGGTTGGGGACGAAGCGCATGCCGATGCCGTTCTCCCACGCGACCGACTTGCGACAGGGTGTTGGTGGAGATGCTCCGCGTCTCTGCGTCTCTGCGTGAGATTGATGACGTGTTCTGACACAGAATCTCGCATCGTCATTGTGAGTCTAGCGTGCGAGCCGACCTCAACAGGGCAAATCATGGACGAGACCGGGACGAGAGACGACGCCCAGCCCACGAGGAGGCGCGGACGGCCCGCCCTGCTGGCCGCGAGCGCGGCCGTCTTCGTGGTGCTCGGAGTCTCGCTCGCGCTCCGACCCGGCCGGGCCGTCCTCGTCCAGCTCGCCGTCGCGACCGGCCCCGACTCGGTGCGGCTCGTGGCGATCGAGCACGCGGGGAAGCTCGGGATCCACGGCTTGCCCGCCATCCTGTCGGCCCTCGAGGGACGCGAACCCGGGGACGCGATCTCGCGGGCGGCCTTCGACGCCGCCCTCGCGATCACCGCCGAGGATCCCGACGGGGCACTTCCCGCGCTCTCGGAGGGCATCGAGGCGCTCCCGACCGAGCAGCGGGACTTCATCACCTCGGTCGCGATCGCGACGGTCGAGCGTCGGGGTTACCTCGCGGAAGCTCCCGTGGCCCCGGCGATGTCGGCGGAGGGCCTCGCCGGGGCCCGGCGAATCATCCTCGCCGCGATCCACGATCCTGGATGCCGGCCGGCCGACGCGGCCAAGCTCATCGATGACCTCTACCTGACCGGCCCCGACAACATCGCTCCGGTGGTCGTCGAGCTGCTGAAGTCTCCGGAGCCCGAGATCCGGGTGTCCGCCGTCGGCGTCATCTCTCGACTGATCCAGGCGGGCTGCTTCCGGGAACGCCATGGGATCGACCCGCCCGGCACGAGCACGCTCCTCGAACGCCACCCGGCGCTCGCCGACGTGCTCCTCCGAGACCGCGTTCGCACCTGGGCCGAGCTGAAATCGTACGGCGTCGGTGACGGGCTCTCGTGCGGGCGCCACGCCAGCGCGGCCGCCGTCCGACTGCTCGACGCGGTCCTCGACACCGCCGAGTTCGCGACGCCCCAGTTCGAGTCGGACCATTGGACCCTCGGGATCCGGGAGCGTCCGCCCGACGTGTGTATCGCCGCCGCCTCGAGGGACGAGCGACCGCGCGAGGTGATCGTCGCCGACGCGTGGGCCCTCGCCCTCCCGGCGCTGCTGACTGCGCTCGAGTCCCCACACCCCGAGCTCGTCGCCGCCGCCCTGCGCGGCCTCGCCCGCCTGGCGAGCGTCGGCGTGCGCGCGTTCGGCCTCGAGCACCTCGAAGCGCACGGCAATGGCGGCGAGGGCGGCTCGCTTCCGTGCCTCCACGACTGCCTCCCGGAGCCGATCGCGGCGCGCCTGATGCACGCCCGGTCCGGGATCGTCGCCTTCCTCACGGACACCCGCGTGGAGGTCCGCCGGGCCGCGGCCGCGGCCCTGCACGACCACGTCATCGAGGACGAGCGCTGGGACCTCATCCCGAGCGCGGCGCTCCCGGTCATGCTCGAGGCCGCGACGGGCGGTGAGGAAGTCCCGATCTGGAGCCCGACGCCGCGACCTCGGTCGTTGCTCCCTGCCTCGGCCGGCCTCGTGACCGCCTTCGATCAGCCCGTCGCGCCCAACCGGTTCGTCCTCGTCCTCGTGGCGAACGCGGACCAGCTCGAGCCCCATCTCGACCGGCTGGTCGAGGTGGCGCTCGAGCCGGACGCCGACGGGAGCTGGCGCGCCGCCGAGATCGCGCACGCCGTCGACACCCACGACGCCGTTCTCCTTCCCGCGATCCGGGCGGCCCTCCGGTCCGAGCGCGACGACGAACGCGGACCCGCCCTCGACGCGCTCCGGACGATCGTAGACGTCGTGACGCCCCGTCTCCCCGAGCCCAGCGAGCTCGTCGACGGATCGGTCGACCGGTCGGCCGAACCGCTGCCGACGTGCCCGGGCGCCAGCCCGGACCGCTGGCTCGCTCTCGCGAAGCTGCTCGACGACACCATCGAACCGCTCGAGGACGACGACTGGCTTCGCGAGGAGCTCACCCACCTCCGGCGTCGCGTCCGCGCGGCCCTCGAGCGGGACTAGCGGTGGACTTCGTCACCCACGCGGCCGCCGGGGCGCTGATCGGTCGACTCCTCGCGCCGGCCGACGCCGACCGCCCATCGGCCCGGCGCTGGGCGCTCCTGGGAGCGCTCGTGAACCTCGCGCCCGACGTCGATCACGTCCTCGAGCTCGTCTCGGCCGAGGCGTATCTCGTCCATCATCGGAGCGCGACCCATTCGCTCCTGCTGGTGGCGATCGCGATCGGCGCCGCGGCGGCGATCGCGCGCGCCCGCGGCGGGCCGCCCGCGCGCGTCGCGACCGTGACGGCCGCCTCGCTCGGGGTGCATCTCTTCCTCGATCTCCTGACCCCGTTCGGGACGGTGATGCTCTGGCCGTTCTCGCGGGCCCGGACGACCCTCGACGGGCTGCCGATCGTCGCGCCGTGGCTGATGCTCACGATGCTCGCTGGGGCGATCGCGGCGCGACGGCTCGGCGGGCGACGCGCGGCCGGCGGTGGCCTCGGCGCGGCGCTCCTGGTGATCGCGGTCTACGCGGCCGGAGGTCTCCGGGCGGGCGCCGCCGTACCCGAAGCGGCGATCGCTCTCCCCGACGCGCTCGTCCCGCTCGCGGGCGAGGCGTTCGTGATCGAGGAGGACGTCGTCGTCCACCACCGCGTCGGCATCGGCGGAGAGTCCGTCGAGCTCGAGCGGATGCCGCGGGCGCGATCGGGTCGCGACGCCGCCCTCGATCGGCTCATCGAGACGTCGACCCGCCCGCTCGGATGCTTCCGCCTCCCGGTCGTGACGTCCGCGCCGGGAGAGGCGCTCACGATCGAGGACGGGCAGTTCCGCGGCGTGTCGCCGCGCCCGCTCTTCCGGATCACTTCGCTCACCGGCGGAGATGGCCACGACGTGTCGATGCCGACACCCGGCCTGCAGGTGCTCCTCTGGGCGAGCGTCGTCGCGGCGGCGATCGGCGCGTTCGTCGTCGGCGGCCGCCCGTAGCGAGCTACGCCTGCGCGAGCTCCTCGACGCGCGCGATGTGCAGGATGGCCAGGCGGTGGATGTCCTGCGCGACGTGCGAGTGCCGCTCGGAAGGAACGCCGAGATGGAGGGCGCGTCGGCCGACGAGGATCATCTCCGGATGGCGAACCTCGTAGGAGGCACCGTCCGTCGTGTGGATCCGGATCGGCGTGAACGGGCGCGCGGCGACGAGCTTCGCGAAGTCTTCGGATCGGAGCATGGTCGAGATCTCCTTCCTCCCTGCCTGCCTGCCCGAGACGATAACAAAACCCTAATGCCCTCACAAGAGCTCGCCGGGATTGCGATCCACTCTCCCGGAGAACGATGATCGCCTCATGGCCGGCAACCCCGAGGAACGACCGCCGCCTCGCCCCGCGCGACCCGCTCCGGCCCGCTCCGAGCGTCGGATCGCGGCGCCGACGCCGGGGCCTCGGAGCGTGCCGGCTTCATCATCCGGCGCCTCACCCGTCGCGTCTTCGGGATCCGGGAGGATCCCCGCGGAGGTCGACGCCGCGCGGGCAGATCCCCGTCGCATCGTCGGGCGCTACGTCCTCCTTCAGGAGCTCGGCCGCGGCGGCATGGGCGTCGTTCATCGCGCCTGGGACACCGCTCTGTCCCGGCTGGTCGCGATCAAGATGATCCAGGGCGTGATCCGCGATCCGAAGATCGCCCGCGAGCGCGTCGCCCGCTTCCGGCGCGAGGCGAGCGCGGTGGGCCGCCTCCGCCACGAGGGGATCGTCGGCATCCACGAGGTCGACGATCACCACGGCCAGCCGTTCATCGTGATGGACTTCGTCGACGGCGAGAGCCTCGAGGCCGCCCTCACCCGCGGCGCCCTCGACCACCGGAGGCTCGCCGACGCGGTCCGGCGGGTCGCCCTCGCGCTCCAGCACGCCCACGAGGCCGGTATCATCCACCGCGACGTCAAGCCGGAGAACGTCCTCATCGACCGCGAGGGTGGCGTCCCGAAGCTGCTCGACTTCGGCCTCGCCATGGACGAGGAGTCGATGGAGCGGCTGACCCAGTCGGGCCAGCTCATGGGCACGCCGCTCTACATGGCGCCGGAGCAGCTCGGCGGGCGGGACGCCGATCCAGTCGGCCCGGCGACCGACGTCTATGCGCTGGGCGGGCTGCTCTACCGCGGCCTCGCCGGCAACCCGCCGTTCATCGCCGACGCGATGGTCAACATCGTCGCCAAGCTGGTGAAGGACGACCCCGAGCCGCCGAGCCGGGTCGACCCGACGGTGCCCGCCGAGCTCGAGGCGATCACCCTGCGTTGCCTCGCCAAGAAGACGAAGGACCGCTTCGGAACGGCGACGGAGGTCGCGGCTGCGCTCGGCGCGTTCCTCGGCGTCGACGAGGCGAGCGGCTCGGGCGAGCGCCGCGCGCGGTCGTCGTCGGGCGCGATCCGACGGGCGAGGAGCAGCGGCCGACGCCCGGCGGCGACGGCAGCGCCGGCGCCGGGGCGCGCCGTGCCGATCGCCGCGGTGGCCGCGGGCGCGATCGCGCTCGTCGCGTTCGCCGCCGGCCTGATCCTCCCGCAGCTCGCGCCCGGGGAGAGCTCGGCCGAGCGCGCCGGCGTGGGAGCCTCGGACGAGCCGACGCGCCCGCCCGATCGGTCGGAGCCGCCCCGCGCCGTCGAGCTCCCGGCCGAAGCGCCCCGGGAGCCCGGCCCGCCGGCCGATCCGTCATGGCGGGCGATCTGGAGCGACGGCGACGGCGCGCGGCCCGAGGTCGCCGTCGCCGCGCTCTGGGCGAGCGTCGGACGGGTCGCCGATCCCCTCGCGGGCGTCCGCGACGGCGGCGACGCGCTCGACGCCGCCTTCCTCGGGTCGGCCGAGAAGCTCGACGACGGCCGGATCCGCGTCCGCTACGACCCGGCGACCCACGGCCGGATCGTGATCCGCTCGCCTCAGCTCTACTTCCTCGCCGGCGGCCCGCGATCGGGATGGCTGTCGAAGACCGGGATCGATGCCACGCGGATCGAGGCGCCGAACGACGCGGGGACGTTTCAGCTCCGGTTCGGCGAGGCTCACTGGGAGCGGCTGCGGTTCGAGGCGCGGCTGAGGCTCCAGCCGATCGACACCGGCGCCGTCAACCTCGCTGGAGCGCTCAAGCTCCACGGCCGCGAGAAGCGCGCGGGGCTGACCGACTCGACGGCGAAGACGCCGCTCGAGCGGGTCTTCGATGGCGGCTGGCACACGGTGGCCGTCGGCCCCGACGAGCCCGCCGGCGGACGCGTCCTCGTCGATGGCGAGACCCTCGAGGTGCTCGATGGACCGGTCGCCGCGATCCCGCGCTGGACCGAGCCGCCCTCGATCCACTTCAGCGAGATCGTCCTCGGCATCGACGACGTGATCGTCTCGGGTCGCCCCCGCCGCCCCGACGTCCCGGCCATCGCCGCGGCGCCCGCGCACCTCACCGCGGACGCGCGCGTCGCCGCGGCGTTCACGGTCGAGGTCGACGACGCGGTCGCGGATCCCGTCGGCGGGCCGTTCGTCGGGATCGGCGACCCGACCGGCGACCGCCTCGTCGCCGAGCTCACCGGAGACCGTCTCATCGTGCGGCACGGGGAGCTCGTCCTCGGCTCCGCCGCTCTTCCGGGAGCCGGAGCGCCGGGAGCGGGCTGGATCACCCTGGAGCAGCGCGGCGACACTCTGAACGCGCGGGCCGAGCTCGCCGGACGGAGCGCGCGCGTCGAGGTCGCCGAGCCGCTCCCGCTCCGCTCCGTCGCGCGCCGGGCCCTCTGGGGCAGCATGGCGCCCCGGGTACGCTTCGAGTCCATCGCGATCCACGAGCAGGACGACGCGACCGGGTGGGCGGCGTGGAGCCGCCTGGCTCGCGAGCGGAGCGAACAAGCCCTCCGGTTCGATCGAGCGGAGAACCCTCGGGCCGTCTGGCGGCGCGCGAGCCTCGCCCTCGCCGCGGTGACCGAGCCGTCGTGGGCGGCCGAGCGCTTCGTCGGGAGTCCGGCGCAACGGCGGTCGCTCGCCGTCGCGGTGACGCCGGCGCTCCACGAAGCGTCGCTCGCGCTGACCGACGCCTCGCCCGTCCGTCGCGACCTGCTCGCGCGACTGGCCCTGGCCGCGGTGCTCGGCGGCGAGCCCGTCCGGGCTACGTTCGCGATCCAGAGCCTCATGGATCTGACGGGCGGAGCGGCGGGGGCGCGGGCGGCCCTCGACCGCCTCGTTCACGACGAGGGGAGTCCGTCGCTCGTCCTCTCGCTCGCTCGAGGGCTCCAGATGGCGCTGACCGATCCGGACGCGGCGATCGTGGCCACGCAGGTCGCCGAGATCGTCGCGCGCGACCTCCGCGGCGAGGCGCTCCACCATCGCGCCGCGGCAATGCGGACCCGGCTGCCCGAGATCGCGGAGGCCGACCGAGTGGAGGCGCTCGAGATGATCCTCGACGCCCTCGAGGAGGCCGCGGCGGAGGGGGTCGACTCGTGGAACGTCGAGGCGGACATCGCCGACGCGCTCGGCCGCCTCGGCCGCCACGACGACGCCGTCCCCCACTGGCGCATCGCGATCGAGCGCCGATCCGAGTACTGGTGGGTCCGCTTCCGCCTCGCCGAGACGCTCACGAACGCGGGTCGGATTCAGGAGGCGCTCGAGGAGCTCATCGGCGCGATCGCGCGGGCGCCGGGCCGCGGCTCGCTCCTGAACGAGGTCGGTCGCCTCGTGAACGAGGGGCGGCTGCTCCGGCAGCGGCCCGGCCTCGTGGCCGCGGCGCTCGTCGTCGTGGCCGACGGGGCCGACCGGGCTGGCGATCGGTCGGCTCGCCAGCAGCTCATCCCGCAGGTGCGCGCCCTCATCGAGCAGGCCGAGGCGGCCGACCCGCGGGACGCCGACCTCCTCGCCTACGCCGCCCATCGCATCGGCGAGGAGACCGTCCGCGTACCGCCCGGCGACCGGCCGACGGCGATCCTCGTCCGAACCCGGCTCGACCCACGACCCGAGCGGGGCCCGGCCCTGCGCCGGGCGGCCGTCGCCGACCCGCTCGTCGGTCACCTCGCCCGGACCGATGAGCGCCTCGCCGGCCTCATCACCGATTAGGACGAGGGAGCGCCACCCGTGAACCCGCCTGGTGGAGAGTCGAGGAGCCCACGACCGGCGACGGCCAGCGGCCAAGGATCGGTCACCCTGCCACCCGAGGTTCATCGCGCCCTCGCCAGCCCGCAACGACGCGCGATCGGCCGCTACCTGATCATCGACGAGCTCGGCCGGGGTGGCATGGGCGCCGTCTACCGCGGCTTCGACCCGGGGTTGCAGCGGCTCGTCGCGATCAAGCTGCTCCTCGCGCGCGAAGGCGCGGGAGATGCCGAGCGCACGCGCCTCGTGAACGAAGCGCGGGCCGCCGCACGCCTCCAGCATCCCGGGATCGTCGCCGTCCACGAGGTGGGCGTGCACGGCGGGCAGCCGTTCCTCGTCATGGACCTGGTCGAGGGCGAGACGTTCGAGCGGCTCCTGAAGCGAGAGCGGCCCTCGCCCCGGCGGATCGCGGAGGTCGTCCGGGAGGTCGCCTCGGCCCTCGAGCACGCCCACGGCCTCGGCGTCGTCCATCGCGACATCAAACCCGAGAACATCCTCATCGACGCGGAAGGCCGGGCGCGCGTCGCCGACTTCGGCCTCGCCCGCGATCTGCACGCCGAGGGGCTCACCGTCTCGGGACAGATCGTCGGGACGCCCGGCTACATGGCGCCGGAGCAGGCGGACGCCGACCGCGCGTCGATCGGCCCACCCTGCGACGTCTGGGCGCTCGGCGCGGTCCTCTACCGCGGCCTGGTCGGGCGACCCCCGTTCCGGGGTACGACCGTCCTCGCGACCGTGATGGACATCCTGCAGAAGGAGCCAGACGCCCCCCGACGCATCGACCCCTCGATCCACATCGATCTCGAGACGATCGCGCTCCGCTGCCTCGAGAAGGACGCCGCCCGCCGCTACCCGGGCGCGCGCGCGGTCGCCGACGAGCTCGGACGGTTCCTCGACGGCGCGGCGATCGAGGCGCGGCCGCTCGGGAGAATCGAGCGGGCGAGGCGCTGGGCGCGGCAGCGACGGCTGGCGGCGACGGGGATCGTGGCGCTCGCCCTGGCCGTGGTGTTCTCGACGGGCGCGGGTGCATGGGCACTGGTCGAGGTTCGCCGGCGGGTCGCGGCCGAGCGCGCGGCCGAGCTCGAGGAGCACCGGGCGCGGGCGATGGTCGCGCGCGACCGTTTCGAGAAAGCCCGCCACCCCCCGCTGGACGCGGAGACGCCCAGGCAGCGACGTGACCGCGAGGACCGGGCCCTCGCCGCCGGTCTCGACGCGCTCGCCGCCGCCCTCACCCTCCACGCCCTCGCTCCCCAAGACGCCGACGCCCTCGGGAGCGCTCACGAGACGGCGATGGCGATGGGCCACGTCGCCCTCGCCGCCGAGCAGTGGAGCGTCGCGGTGAGCGCGTTCGAGAAGGCGGCCGGGCTGGAGGTGAAGCCCGAGGTGGCGGTCGCGGCGATCGCGCAGGTCACGACCGCCCGCGATCGCGCCGCGAGCGACCGCCGGGCGAAGGTGCGGGCGATCCTCGAGGAGGCGACGAGCGGCTCGCTCGCCGGTCGGCCTCTGCGTCAGTCCGAGGCGGTGATCGAGCTCGTCGCGCTGGGGAGCGAGGAGACGGCCTCCATCCTGATCAAGGCGGTCGACGACGTCGCCGCCGAGCTGCGCCGGAGCGCGTCGGAGGTGCTCGCCGCTGGCGACCCGGCCCTCCCAGAGCTGGCCGAGGCGGCCGACCGCTGGCGATCCCTCGCCCTGGGGGCGAAGCCGGACCGGGCCGACCGACGCGCCCTCGAGGCGGCCGTTCGGGCCATCGCACGGCGCGCTCCGGCTGACCTGACCAAGGGGAAGCCTCCCTCCTGGCGCGAGGACATCGCGGTCGCGCAGTTGCGGCAGGTCGGGGAGCGGATCACCCTGGCGCAGATCTGCTGCGAGACGCTCGGCCACCTCCGGCGGGTCGATGCCATCGAACCGATCGCCCGGTATCTCTTCGCCATCGCGGATGAGCATCTCGCCATGACCGCCGGGGAGGCGCTTTGCCGGATCGGAGACGCGCGCGGTGTCCGCCTCGCCCTCGAAGTGATCGACCACCCGGGCAGCTGCCTCCCCGAGCAAGGGCCTTACTCGCGCCGGCTTCGCACGATCCTGCGGTCATCGCCCGATGCCGACTCGCTGGTCGCGGCACCGCTCGAAGTCGAGACGCCCGAAGCGCTCCACGAGCGGGCATGGGCGCGCGAGATGACGGGCGATCTCGAGGGGGCCTCCGCCGACTGGTCGCGCGCCCTGGAGCTCGACCCGACTTTCCAGAAGGCCTGGCACAACCGGGGATTGGTGAAGCAGCGGCTCGGCGACCTCCCCGGCTCGCTCGCCGACCTCGGGCGGGCGCTCGAGCTCGCCCCGACCGACCCGGTCACGATCGCCAGCCACGGAGCCGTTCTGGCGATGTCGGGCCGCCCGACCGATGCGATCGCCGCCCTCGAGCGAGCAACCAGGCTCGACCCGCAGTTCGCGGAGGGCTGGGCGGTCCTCGGACAGATCCGGGCCACGCAAGGTGACCTCCGGCGCGCCCGGGCAGACCTCGACCGAGCCATCGCCCTCGAGCCGCGCTCCTCCCAGACGCTCGGCACGCGTGGCCAGATCCGGCTGGAGCTCGGCGACGTGAGGGGCGCGATCGTCGACCTCTCGGCAGCCATCGACGCCGATCCCATGTCGGGCCACGCCTGGCGCCTTCGAGGTCGCGCGCTCGCAGCCACGGGCGATCCCGCCAGCGCGCTCGCCGACCTCGACCGGGCGATCGAGCTCGGTGAGCGCGATGCGGGCACCCTCCACGCGCGCGGCGTCGCGCGTCACCGGCTCGGCCAACTCGAGGGGGCCCGGGCCGACTTCGACCGGGTCCTCGAGCTCGAGCCGCGTCACCTGAACGCCCTCCGGCTCCGCTCGCTCGTTCGACACGGGTTCGGCCAGCTCGCCGAAGCCGAGGCCGACCTCGACCTGGCGCTCTCGCTGGACCCTCGCGATCCCGGAACGCTGAGCAATCGCGGCGGCATCCGCAAGGACCGCGGTGACCTCGCCGGGGCGCTCGAGGACTTCGATCGAGCGCTCGCCCTCGACCCGCGCTTCGCCGCCGCGCACTTCGGCAGGGCCATCGTCCACGCCGCCGCGGGACGCCACGACGCGGCGGAGGAGGACCTCGGCCGGGGACTGAGCCTCTGGCCGGACTACCCGGGCGCCCCCAAGCTCCGCGCGACCCTCGACGAGCTCCGCCGCTGACGGCGCGCGCCGATCAGGCGCCGCCCTCGGCGGCGGGCGCCGGGAGTGGCGCGCTGGCCTCGAGCACCGGCTCGGGGAAGCGGGGGAGGCGCTCGAGGTAGACCTGGTCGTGGCTGTTGATCAGCGTCACCTCGGGCCGGGCCCGCAAGGCCGCCAGCCTTCGGATCGTCTCCTGCTCGCGGTCGGCGTCGTCGACGACTGCCCAGCGGAAGACGCGCATCCCGGGGCCGAGAGCGGTGCGCGGGATGTCGGGGACGTCGAGCTCGCTGTCCCGGAAGTACGCATCGCCGGCGTGGACGAGGACGCGCTCGCCGACCGCGATCGCGAAGGCCACGTGGCCACGGCTGTGGCCCGGCGTGTCGAGGGCGGTGACGACGCCGTCGCCGAAGAGGTCGCGGCTCCGGTCGAGGCCGAACGCCTCGCCTCCGTCGAGCGAGAACACGCTCCACCGCGGGCCATGCTCCCAGGCGCGCCCGTCGTAGCCCATGTTCGGCAGCGGCCAGACGCTCGCGTTCGCGCGGGCGAACTCCTCGGCCGAGACGTGGACGCGCGCGGTCGGGAAGTCCTCGAGCGCGCCGGCGTGGTCGAGGTGGAGGTGCGTCAGGACGACGTCGGTGACGTCATCGGGGGCGAAGCCGAGCTCGCGCAGCCGCCCCGTCGCCGTCTCCTCGTGGGGGAGCTGGACCGGCATGAGCGAGCAGAAGCGCAGCCCCGGATAGTCGAGCGGGCTCCGGGCCGTCCGCTCCCCGAACCCGACGTCGACGAGGACGAGGCGGTCGACCGTCTGCACGATCGCGCAGGTGATCGGCATGTTGCAGCGGCGGACCGACCCCGACCGCTCGAGGAGCGCCTCGATCGCCAGGAGGTGACCGGTGCTGAACAGCCAGACGCGCGTCATCGAGTCGGGCACCCCTGATCGGCTCCGCCGGCGATGAGGATGTCACCACGGAGACACGGAGAACACGGAGGATTCACGGAGAGAGCGCGGGCAGCGCTTCCTGGGTTGGTGTCGTCGCTTCGCGACGCGGATGGATGACGAAGGCACGGAGCCGATTCTCTCCCTTCGCTCCATCGCGAGCGACGATCCTCAGGAGACGAGGCCCGAACGGAGATTCTCCGTGTCCTCCGTGTCTCCGTGGTGACATCCCGCTCGCCGAAGGCGAGCTCGCTCGCGGCTGGCTCGGGTCAGTCCCGCTTCGGCCCGCTCTTCTCGTCGCGCTCGTTCGCCCGCTCCGCCATCCGCTTCCAGGCCTCCGACTCGTAGAAGTCGGGCGGCCCGAGCTCCGGCGCGCCGACGGGCGTCTCCATCTCGGCGTGAGCCATCGCTACGAACTCGGGGTGGTCGTGGAGCTTGCGGAGGGCGTAGTCGCTCCGCGCCTCCTGCGTCTCGTACCACCTCACGGCGTCGTTGCTCTCGAACTCGAAGAAGTGCCGACGGAGGTACTCGATCCCGCGCTCGATGTCGCCGCACTCGGCGTAGATCGATGCGAGGTTGTAGGACATCGAGGGGTCGAGCTTCGTCGACTCGACGATCGCGAGCGCCTCGGCATGCTGGCCGTTCTGCGCCAGCAGGGTCGCCCAGTAGACCTTGGTGTAGGGATCCTGCGGCGCGAGGTCGAGCGCCTTCTTCGCGTAGCCGCGCGCCTTCTCGAAGTAGCCCTCGCTGTTCCAGAAGACGGCGAGGTTGCGGTAGGCGAGCTGCGTCGGATGGATCCGCGTGCTCGCCTCGATCATCTTCACGCCCTTCTCGAACTTGTTCGAGAAGATCGTCATCTTGCCGATGCCGTGGGTGGCGATGGCCCGGCTGAAGGCGTCGGCCTTCTCGCCCATGTCGAGGATCTTCTGGAACTCCTCGTGGGCGAGGTCCCAGCGACCGATGTGGTGGCGGTAGAGCTCGCCGAGGAAGCGGAACGGGACCGGGTCGGTCGGGTCGACCTCGGAGGCGGCCTTGTAGGCCTTCTCGGCCTCGGCGTACCGGCCGAAGAGCTCGTGATGGAGACCGTCCTCCATCAGATGCTGGACCTTCTCGGCCCGGGCGAACCACGCGTCGTCATCGGCCAGGCCGGCCTCGGGGTCCGAGTCGGCCTCGGTCGACTCGTCCATCGCGCGGGCGGCTCCGAGGCCAACGGCGAGGAGGAGTCCGGCGATCACGGCGCCGCGGCTGCGCGACGGGTTCGAAAGGCGGGCGGGATGCGACACGGCGAGCCCTCTCAGTCCTTCTTCTCGGACGCCTTCGTCAGCGCCAGGAACTTCTCATCCGCGCGGAGCGACTCGAACGCCCGGTCGCCCTGCGCCTCGAACTTCCACCGCTCGCGGGCGGCGTCCTGATCGATGAACTCGGTCAGGTAGCGGCCGAGGAAGTCGATCGCCTTGCCCGCGTCTCCGCTCAGCGCGTGGATCGCGGCGACGTTGTAGAACATGTCGGCCGTCGGCTCGACCGTGCCGAGGATCTTGAGCGCCCCCTCGGCGTCACCGCCGAGCGCCTGGAAGCGCGCGTAGAAGACCTTGTTGAACGGGTCGTTCGGCTCGAGCGCCAGCGCCTTCTTGGCGTAGCTCTGCCCGATGGCGTCCTGCTTCACGTAGGTCATGTGGATCGCCATGTTGCGGTAGCAGAGGGCGGTCGGGTGGGCCTTGATGGAGCGCTTGAAGTAGTCCATCCCGCCGCGGTAGTTCTCCTCGGTGACGAGGATCTTGCCGAGGCCGTGGCACGCGATCGCCTCGGTCACCTTGTCGCGGGCGCGAGCCGACTGCGCCTCGACGAGGGCGAGCGCCTTCTCGAAGGCCACCTTGGCCGCGGCCCAGTCGCCGAGGTGGACGCGCTGAAGCTCTCCGACGAACCGAAGCGGCACCGGATCCTCGGGATCGAGCTCGGCCGCCTTGCTGTAGCTGGCGAGGGCGATCGCGAAGTCCTGCTCGAGCTCGGCGACGAGGCCGTCCTCGAGCAGCTCCTGCACCTGCTCGTCGATCCCCGGCTCCTCCTCGTCGGCCGAGGGCTCCCCCTCGTCGTCGTCCGCCTCGTCGTCGCCGGCGGCCGCCTTGGCGGGCTTCTCGTCATCCGCGAGAGCGGCCGACGGGTCGAGAACGGCGGACGAGGCGAGCGCGGCGGCGACGGCGACGAGCCCGGTCGCCACGAAGGACCACGGCCTGATCATCAGAGCCTCCAGGGCGCCGAGGCGCCGTCTTTCGATGTCCACACGGTCAGCGAGCGGCAGCGCTCGATTCGACGAGCCTGCCCGAGCAGCAGGGGTCCGATCGCTAGCGCAGCCCCTCGAGGGCGCTCTGGCAGTCGGCCTCGAGCTCGGTGCCCTCGAGACCGGGCAGGAGCCACTCGAGCGTCTTGCGGGCCTCGCCCTTGTCCTGCAGCCCGCGGCACTCGTCGATGCGGGCGCGGGCCTTCTCGATCGCCTCGCCCCACATAGTGTTCGCCTGCTCGACGGCATCGTGGCCGCGCGACTCGCGAACGATCCGAAGGGTGGTGAGGCACCGGACGAGATCATCGGCGGCGAGGAGGCGCTTGGCGAGATCGACCCTCTTCTGAAGGTCCTTGCGCTGTCCCTTGGACCAGCCCCCGGCGCCCGAGAGGGCGCTCTTGATCTTGCGGTAGCTGATCGCGTCGTCGGCGGACGACCGTCCCTCGAAGCGCTTGTACTCGTTGCCGTACTTGTCGGCGATGACGACGACGTGGAGGGTGCCATCGACCTTCCAGCGGGTCCGCCAGGCCTCCGAGGCATCGTAGTCGTACTTGATCGCGGGGTACTTCTTGCTCAGGTCCGCGAGGATCTTGGTGTGGAACGCATCGTGGGTCTCGGAGTCGCGCTCGGGGAGGAAGTAATGGAGGTGGCCGTAGCTCCGGCCGGTCGTCATCTCGTCGGCGTCGGCGTGATCGACCCAGACCGTGTTGTAGATCTCGGCGCGAACCTTGCCGCTCTTCTCCTTGGAGGAGCTCCGGCTCGAGCCGCCGAGGCGCTTGCTCGACGACTGCCGATCACTCTCGGGGCGCGCCGGCGTCTTCTTCTTCTTGGGCTTGTTCGTGAACCCGCCGCCGCCGCGTCGAACCCGGCTTCCACCGCCACCACCGCCACCGCCGCCGCCGCAGGTGGCGTAGGCGTCGGTCGCTCCGATCCCCATGGCGATGATCACGGCGAGGACGGATGAGGAGGCAGCCTTGGCGATGTTCATTCCGAGTCTCCCGGGTGTACGAGCGTAGGGACGCGCCGCTGGGCGCTCATCCCCCCATTGGATGATGATGATCTCTTATAGCAGACCCCGCGCGCAGCTCACAAGGAACCCGGCTCGCGAGCGCGGGTGCCCCGCGCATCGCGTCATAGGCCAACGTCAGGCGGAGCCGGGATCTCCGGCGGAACCGGGATCGAAGGGCTCTCCGCGGAGCCGCCCGATCGTGAGGCGCTGGAAGCCAGGCAACGAGGCGTCGAGACCGGCCACGGGCGGGAGGGTCGGAGGAGGAGACGCGGGAGGCGACTCAGGAGGCGACGCAGGCGAGGGCGTCGGGGCAGACGAAGGGAGCGCCGACACGGGCTCGCCGGCGAGCGGATCGATCGATCGACAGAGCTCGCTCGCCCGCCCCCGGGCGGCGTCCCGCAACCGCTCGAGCTTCGCGCGCTCGTCGGCGCCGTCGGCCCGCGCGAGGAGGCCGTCGTAGAAGTCGACCGTCGAGAGCTCGCGCTGGAGCGCGGCGACGAGCGCCGGCGGCTCGGCTGCCTCGGAGAGCTCGGGCGGCTCGGACGCTTCGCGAGCGTCGCCCGCGCCGGGCGCCTCCCGCGGCGGCGGATCCTCGGGGGTTTCCATGCCCCGAGGATACCGCCGACGCGGCCGCGTCCTCAACGTCGGCCGCGATCCATGTCAGATCGAGACCTGCCAGCCGAGGATCACGATCAGCTCGGTGTCGAGGGTCGGCCCGTCGTAGTGCTGCCAGACGGGCATGCCCACCTCCACCGCGATCCGGTGCCCCGAGAGTAGTCGGGCACGCTCGAGGGCGCCTTGAAGTTGGCCCCCACGAAGACGTCGAGCCGCTTGCCGGCGCGCCGATCCGGATCGGCCGTCGGGACGACGGCTCCGTTGAGCGCCCGGTCGCGCCCCGAGAAGTTCTCCCAGTAAGAGAGCTCGGCCCGGAGCGACAGACCGAGCCAGTCGGTCACCCGGCGGGCGCCCCAGGCGGTCGCCGTGTAGATCTCGCCCCAGCTGTAGCCGCGACGGCTGTGCCCCGAGATCGGGATGCGCACCTTGGCCTGCCCGCCCCACGACCAGTCGTCCGACTCCCCCATGTAGGTGAACCCGGGGATCATGTCGAACGTGCCCGAGCCGAGCTGCATCGGGTAGGGCAGCCGGATCGTCGCGCCGTTGAAGATCGTGTCCTTCTCGCCGATCCCGCCGGTCGGGAAGCTGATGCCGAGGTTGAGGTGGATGCGGTGGCCGCCGCTCTCGTCGCCCGAGTCGAGCACCTTGTAGAGGGCGGTCAACGAGACGTCGCCGATCCCGTCCGACTCGGTCGTGAAGCGGCCGCCCGTCCGGATGTCGTGGTCCATCGACTTGTAGACGATCGGGACCATGGCCATGAGGGTGAGGTCGTCGGTCGGCGCGTACATCACGCCGATCATGTGCATCTGCATGCTCATGTCGGTCGGCGCGACGGGAAAGTCGTTCAGGACGCGGCCGTCGCCCTGGCGGTGGCTCCCGTCGCGGTTGCCGTCCATGAGCATCAGCATGTAGCGGTAGCTGAGCATCCACTCGCCCGCCGCGTGGGTGTGGTCGGCCATCACGCCGATCGGGGCGTGACCGTCGGGTCGGGCGGCCGTCCAGCCGACGATCGGGCCGCGCGGGTCGCCGAGCTCGATCCGGGGCGAGTGGTCGTGGCCGTGGCCTCGATCCGTCGAGGCGTGGCTCGACTCGTCGTCGGCGGCCGGCGGAGCGTCGGCTCCGCCGTCTCGGTCATCGGCCTCGGAGACACCCGTCCCGAACGGGTCGCCCGGGCTGCTGTCGCCTCCGCGCGGCGGATCGTCGTCGGCGAAGGCGGGGGTCGCGGCGAGCGCCGCCAGCAAGATGCCGGCGGCCAGAGAGATGGTGATCCTCGTGATCGAGGTCATGGCGAGGTTCTCCTCGTTCGTGTTCGAGTTGCCTGATTGATGTCCGGATCGACGGACGAGGAGCCTCACGCGCCGTGGTGGACGCCGCGTGCGATGCGCGCACGCGGACGCTCACCCTCCGGGCGGGGGTGCCGTCTCGACCGTCACGGGAGGGACGTCAGGCGGAACGAGGAGGGGGAACCGAAGGAGCGATGCGGAGATCGGGCGCCGGTCCGGATCGAACACCGGCCCGCCCGGTGAGGACCGGCGCGCGGAGCGCGCCCCCATCGGGCACGAGGCCGAGCTTCGCGTGATGGAGGCCGATCGTCCCGGGGTCGTCGCCGCCGCCGCAACAACCCGCGGCGCGGGCGAAGCCGTCGCGCGCCGGAGCGGGCGGCGTCGACTCGGCGTGGCAAGTGGGAGGGGCGGTCGGGGTCGCCTGGCGAGCGGCGCAGCAGCAGACGCCCGCGTCGTCGTCGGAGCAGGCGCAGCTCGCCGCCCGCCCGTGCGCGTCGCACCCCGCGCCCTCGCCCGAGGACAGCTCGGCCAGCCGGGCGGCGGCGGGAAGCACACTGGCCGCCAGGAAGGCGGCCAGCGCGAGGATCGTGACTGGCGACCGCGCTCTCACGGCCGCGATTGTAACCGAGATCGGCGAGATCAGATGCGCGGGATCGAGACGCCCAGACGGAAGAGGCTCGGCGTGCTCCGCGGCGTGATCGTCTGCGGGCGGGCGCGCTCGCTGCTCGCGGCGCCGCCGTCGTCGTGGCCGTCGGAGGTCGCGGGCGTCGAGACGGCCTGAGGCGCCGCGCGCCCCACGCCGAAGCCGTCGCCGACGGTCGCCGCGGCGGGGCTCGAGGTGGCGCCGCCGGTCAGCAGGCCGAGGCCGACGCCGAGCACGGTCGCGGCCGCGAGCGACGTCGACGGCAGGAGGCCGACCGCCGGCGCGGGCAGGAGCAGCGCCAGGAGGCCCTTCTTGCTCCGCCGGCGACGCGTCCTCTTCGCCTCCACCGTGCGGGCGTCCGCGAGGACGCCGGCGACGGGCGGACGCGCCGCCGCGGCGTCCGCCGCAGCCGCCGTCGCCGCCTGGATGAGGAGCGCGATCGAGGACTGGCTCGGCTCGCCCTCGGGCAGAGCCCGGATGGCGGACTCGATGCGCGCGAGCTCGGCAGGGCTGGGCTCGCTCGCCTCGGGAGTCGCCGGGGGCGCCCCGGAAGATTCGACTGGTTTCTTCGCACCCATGATCAGATCCCGTCCCTCAAGATGGCCGCCCCCTCGGGGGTGCGGAGGAGCGCTCGACGTAGATTCTCGAGCGCATACCGCATGCGGCTCTTGACCGTGTTGCGCGGGGCACCGACGATCTCGCCGATGTCCTCGAACGGCAGCCCGACGCGCTGTCGCAGGAGGAGCACCTCACGCTGCGGCTCCGGAAGCTCGCCAATCGCGACCTCGAGCACCTCGAGGGTCTCGCGCCGGCGGGCATCGAGGTCGACGTTGGCGGCGGGATCCGGGATCGCCTCCGCGTCCGATCGTCGACCGTCTTGATTCTCGCGGGTCCCCGCCGACGGCAGGCGCCCCGACCCGACCAGGTGCAACCGCATCCGCCCCGCGCCGCGGTGGTTCGCGGCCGCCCGATCCGCCGCCCGCGGGCCCCGGCCGTCGCCGAGGACGCCCGAGCCGTCGAGCGACAGCGGCGCCGGCTTGCTCCGGCTCCGCAGCAGATCGGTGCACACGTTCCGGGTGATCCGGTAGAGCCAGGTCGTGAACTTCGACCCGCCCCGGAAGCCGGGGGCCCCTCGAACCACTCGGAGGAAGACCTCCTGGAAGATGTCCTCGCTCCGTCCTCGTTCCCCGAGGAAACGGCACGAGAAGTTGTAGACGCTTCGCGCATGGCGCGTGAGGAGGTGCTCGAACGCCCGGGCGTCGCCGTGCCGGTAGCGATCGAAGAGCTCCTCGTCCGAGAGCTCGGCCGCCTCATCGTCCCGGACCGGCTCCAGCGGGAGCCCATCGGGGGTGGGGAGCGGCGATGAAGCCGTCGCGCCGCAGCGCGCGGCGCGCTGCCCGGAGACGGCCTCTGGTGTAGGTTTCGGTTCGTGCATCGCGACGGTCACTTCATCTGACGACGGTGCCCTGCGGCGGATCTACGATCGGGCGCGTATTCCCATTGACGTCGTTTTCGCGCTCGCGTTCCCAAGACGCATCGCGTCAAGATGCTCGAGCGCTCGCTCCCGCTTCCGCAACTGTAGAACAGCTCGGCGGTCCGCTTCATTCCACGCATTTCGAAGACGCCGTCTTTCTCGCACTCATCTTGCATCTCCCGGGTCCGTCGTTTCCGGAACTCGGAAGCCCGCCACATGGTCCAACCTCGGTGACGGGCCAAAGGCCCAAGAGAGACGACCTGCGACGGAGGCAAGGACCCCATGCGCACCAAGAACTTCCGATTCCTGCCGGCGATCATCGGCCTCGCGGTAGCCACCCTCCTCGGGGGTGCCGCCGCGACCGAGGCCCGCGCGGATGGCTTCATCATCATCGAGCGGCCCGAGCCTGTCCCGCACCGGGTCAGTCGGCGGCAGATGCACTTCCCGCTCGCCGTGAAGATTCACGACGTGACCGTCCAGATCAAGGACGGCGTCGCGATCACGAACATCGACCAGACGTTCTACAACCCGAACAACCGGGTCCTCGAGGGGACCTACATGTTCCCGGTGCCGGATGGCGCCGCCGTCGACAAGTTCTCGCTCTTCATCGAGGGCAAGGAGGTCGAGGCCGAGATGCTCGACCGCGACCGCGCCCGCGAGATCTACGAGGGCATCGTCCGGCGGATGGAGGATCCGGCGCTGCTCGAGTACGTCGGCCGGAGCATGTTCAAGGCGCGGGTCTACCCGATCCCGGCGAACGGCACCCGACGGATCAAGCTCTCCTACAGCCAGATCCTGCCGAAGACCGGCCCGATGCGGCGCTACATGTATCCGCTCAACACCGAGAAGTTCAGCAGCGCCCCGCTCGATCGCGCGGTCGTGAGGGTGCGGATCGAGTCGACCGGCAGCCCCGTCCGCAGCGTCTACAGCCCGACCCACGAGGTCGAGGTCGTCCGCCCGACGAGCGGCAACGTCGCCGAGGCGGTCTGGGAGCGCAGCGGCGTCACCCCCGACAAGGACTTCGTCCTCTACTACGACACCGGCGACAAGGACGTCGAGCTCTCGGTCCTCTCGTTCCGGGATCACGACGGCGGCTACTTCGTCGCCCTCCTCTCGCCGGGCAGCTTCGACGACGAGAAGGAGTCGGTCGCCAAGGACGTCGTCTTCGTCTTCGACACGTCGGGCTCGATGGCCGGCGACAAGATGAACCAGTCGAAGAAGGCGCTCGCCCAGGCCATCGGCCGACTCGGCGACAAGGACCGGTTCGCGGTCGTCGACTTCAGCACCGACGTGCGCATGCTCGACCGCACTCTGATCGCCGCCGACGAGGCCGGCAAGAAGCGCGCGACGATGTACGTCGAGGGCCTCCGCGCCCGCGGCGGCACCGCGATCGACGACGCCCTCGCCGCCGCGCAGGGCTTCGAGGGGAGCGACGGCCGCCCGTTCTTCATCGTCTTCATGACCGACGGCCAGCCGACGATCGGGCTCACCAAGCCCGACCAGATCATCAAGGCGACGACCAAGCGCCAGAAGGACTCGCAGCGGATCTTCGTCCTCGGGATCGGGGCCGACGTCAACACGCTGCTCCTCGACCAGATCGCCAAGGACAACCGCGGCGACCGCGACTACGTCCTCCCCGAGGAGAACGTCGAGGTGACGGTCAGCGCGTTCATCGACAAGATCTCCTACCCGGTCCTGACCGACGTCGAGATCGAGTTCGAGGGGAGCTGGGTCCGCGACATCTATCCGAAGCGGATCGGCGACCTCTTCCGCGGCAACCAGGTCGTGATCACCGGTCGCTACCGCGAGGATGGTCCCGTCGCGATCCGGCTGCGCGGCAAGCGCGGCGCCGAGACGGTCGAGCCGGTCTTCGAGAACAAGTTCACGGCCGACAAGGGCCACGGCTTCGCGGCGCGCCTCTGGGCGCGGCGGAAGATCGGCTTCCTCCTCGACCAGATGCGCCAGAACGGCGAGACGAAGGAGGTCCGTGAAGAGGTCGTGTTCCTGGCGAAGAAGTTCGGGATCGTGACCCCCTACACGAGCTACCTCGTCGTCGAGGACGACGCCGAGATCCTCGCCGGCGCCCGTCAGAACGGCCGCGAGGCCCGCCCCGGCGCGACGCCGGCGCCCCGCGCTCCCGAGCGTGACGCGGCCGGCTCCGCCTTCGATCGTCTCCGGCGCGCCCAGTTCGGTCGCGGCATGAGCGGCGGCGAGGGTGGCGGTGGCGCCGACGGCGCCGCGCCGTCCGCCGAGCCCGAGGAGTTCGACGGCGACTTCCGCGAGAAGACCGGCGAGCGCGCCCTGCGCCTCGCGAAGAAGCTCGCCGAGAGCTCGCGAAAGGACAAGGGCACCGCCGACGACGAGGCGAAGTCCGAGGAGGAGCGCGTCGTGCTCGCCTCGGTCGTGCGTCGCGTCGGAACGCGGACCTTCTACAGCAAGGGCGGCGAGTGGGTCGACGCGACGATCGACGCCGACGACCTGAAGAAGGCGAAGAAGATCGAGGCGTTCAGCAAGGAGTACTTCGATCTCGTCGCCAAGAGCCGCGAGCTCGCCGAGTGCTTCTCGCTCGGCAAGAACGTGGTCGTGAAGGTCGACGGCACGGTCTACCGGGTCGTCTCGAAGTAAGCCGCGACCACGCCCGCAGTCACCGCGCGCCCCGACCGCCCGAGAAGGCGGTCGGGGCGGCGGCGTGCGAATCGAACGCGCAGGAAGACCTCATGCACTCGAGCCCCGCGATTCTCGCCCTCGCCCTGACCCTGCCGCTCCTCGCGGCGGCCTGCGAGCCGCCCGCCGAGGGCGAACCGACCGAGGCCGTCGCCGACGACGACGCCGCGGCTCCGCCCCCGGGCGACGACCACGCCGAGCCCGGTCCTCCGGGAGAGGTGCCGCAAGGCCCCCACATCATCGTCGCGAACGAGATCAACGACGTCGTCGTCGCGATCACCGGCGACGACGGGACGACCGTCGGGATCAACGAACGACCCGTGGTCGTCAACATCCAGGTGCCGGGCGGCGAGAGCGCGTTCTTCCTCCGCCTGCTCCTCCGGGACACGATCGACGGCGTGCCGGTCGAGGTCTTCCTCGACTCGCCCGGGCTGCCGCCGCCCGTCCCCGGCGACGTCGACTGGGCCCACGGCCTGGTCGCCGAGCGGCTCGGGCGGGTACCCGGCGTCTCGGGGCTCTCGGTCGACCGCGGGTCGACCCCGCCGCGCCTCGTCCTCACGACGGACACCGACGCGCGCGCGAAGAAGCTGGCGACTGTGCTGCGGGACGCGGTCGCCGGGCACCCTCTCGTGATCGAAAAGTCGGATTGAGCTCGGACATCGGTCGCCCGTCCCCGTCATCGGAGACCGGGCCCCCCAGGGAAGGACCAGACGGATGACTCGACGGATGACTCGAATCAACTCCCTCACCTCGACTTGCGCCGCGGCGCTCCTCGTCGCGAGCCTGACGGCGCCCGCCGTCGCGCGCGCCGACGACGACGCGGGCCCCTCGCCGCTGCGGGCTCGAATCGAGCTCGGCGAGGCCGGGCGGAGCGGCCCCGTCGAGGACGGCCGCGTGAGGCTCGGCCAGACGCCCCGGATCCGCGTGATCTGCGAGAACCCGACGGCCGCCCCGATCGGCCTGCAGGGTCCGCTCGGCGGCTCGGACTGGACGCTCGGCCGCCACGGCCAGCTGCTGATCACCGGCCCCGACGGCGAGCGCCGCATCGTCGAGCCGAGCCTGGCCGACTGCTCCACCGACGCGAGGAAGCCGCTCGCGCCCGGTGAGAGCCGGACCGCCCATCTCTGGCTGGCCCGGTTCGTCGCCCTCACCGAGCCCGGCACCTGGGAGATCGCGGCCCGCTTCCTCGACGACCAGGGCCGGGTCGTCACGACCGATCCGGTGCGCTTCGAGATCGACGCGCCGAAGGCGGTGGCGAAGGCCGGCCTCGTCGTCTCGATCGAGAGCAAGGGCGACGGAAGCTCCTCGAGTCTGCCGCCCGTCGAGGTGACCTTCGAGAACCGCGGCGAGAGCCCGGTCACGTTCGTCAAGCCGCTCGACGGCTCGCTCTGGGGCTGGCTCGAGCCGCACTACTGGTTCGTCGTCCGCGACGAGACCGGCCGGATCGTCCCGCCCGGCAGCCGCTGCGGCAACCACGGCGGCGCCTACACCGAGGAGACGATGGTGGAGCTCGCCCCCGGGCAGAAGCACGTGATCGAGACCTACCTCCCCGCGCAGGGGCTCGACGGCGGGCGGCACACCGTCTCGCTCTACTACATCATGAGCGCGCGCCCGGCCGGCCGGAACGCGCCGGGCGGCTTCCCGCCCGCCGAGGGCAAGGGCGGCGACCTGCCGGGCTCGGCGAAGCACCTGGTCCTCGGCGCGGTGAAGAGCAACGAGCTCGTCCTCGAGATCGAAGGCCCGCGCCCGCGGGCGTGGCTCGCCGGACCGCTCGACGAGGCGGTCGACAAGCTCCTCGAGGCCGTCGACGACGACGACGCCGCACCCCACGGCGTCCGGCAGCGCGCGATCACCCTCCTCCACCACCTCGTCGCCCTCGACGTCCTCGGCGCACGCGAGGAGACGCGGATCCGCTCGGCGATGCGGACGCACCTCGCCGACCCCGAGTGGCAGATCGCCCGCGACTCGGCGATGCAGCTCCTGGCCTCGGTCGCCGACGACACGATGGTCGACGCGCTCCAGGCCGCGATCACCGCGCCCCGGAGCGGCGGGATGGAGCGCTACTACGCGGCCGACGCCCTCAAGCGCCTCGCCCCGACCGACTCGGCCGGCGCGTTCGCCGGGAAGCTCTCCGGCGCGCGGACGATCCCCGAGATCGAGGCGCTCTGCAACGCCCTCGAGATCATCACGGGCGAGCAGAACAACTGGAGCAAGCGCGAGGTGTCGCCAGGCGGCGGCGTCAGCACGACCTACCCCAACGGCGAGCAGTGGCGGCCGGTGCAGCGACGCTGGCTCGACTGGTGGCGCGTCTTCGGCGACGAGTGGAAGACGAAGCAGAAGCGGGCGGCGGGCGAGTAGCTTCCGCCGCGGACGACGCGAGATCTCACGCACGGGCGCGGATGCGCCGAGGTGATGCGATGCGGACGATGACGAACGTTTCCATCGGAGCTCTGGCCCTGATCACGGGTCTGCTCCTGGCGCCGACCGCGGCGCGGGCCGACGGCTTCATCATCATCGAGCGGCCCCCGCGGCCGGCTCCGCATCGCCACGAGTACTTCCCGCTCGCGGTGAAGAACCACGACGTCACCGTCACCATCCGCGATGGGGTCGCCGTCACCGAGGTCGACCAGACCTTCTGGAACCCCAACCCGACCCAGCTCGAGGGGACCTACATGTTCCCGCTCCCGGACGACGCCGCCGTGAGCAAGTTCTCGATGTTCATGGACGGCAAGGAGGTCGAGGGCGAGGTGCTCGACCGCGAGCGCGCCCGCACGATCTACGAGGGCATCGTCCGCAAGATGCAGGACCCGGCCCTCCTCGAGTACATGGGCCGCGGCATGTTCCGGGCGCGGATCTTCCCGATCCCGGCCCGCGGCGAGAAGCGGATCAAGCTCTCCTACAGCCAGGTCCTCGGCCGCTCGGGGACGCTCACCCGCTACAGCTATCCCCTCAACACCGAGAAGTTCAGCAGCGCGCCGCTGTCCCGCTGCGTCGTCCGGACGACGATCCACTCGAGCGGGGCGCCCATCCGGAGCGTCTACAGCCCGACCCATCCCGTCGAGGTCGTCCGGACGACCGACGGCGAGGCGAGCGCCCTCTACGAGCGCCACGACGTCCGCCCCGACAAGGACTTCGTCCTCTATTACAGCCAGGGCGAGCGCGACGTCGAGCTCTCGCTGATGTCGTTCCGCGACGCCGACGGCGCCTACTTCGTCGCCCTGGTCAGCCCGTACGGCGACGACGACGTCGATGCGATCCCGAAGGACGTCGCGTTCGTCTTCGACACCTCGGGCTCGATGGCCGGCGAGAAGCTCACCCAGGCCAAGGCGGCCCTCGGGCAGGCGATCGGCCGCCTCGGGCCGGACGACCGCTTCGCGATCCTCGACTTCTCGACCGAGGTGCGCAGCCTCTCGGACACGCTCCTCCCCGCCGATGCGGAGAGCCGAACCAAGGCGCAGAGCTACGTCGCGAATCTCAAGGCGCGCGGCGGCACGGCCATCCACGACGCGCTCACCCGCGCGCTCGGCTTCGGCGAGGGCAACGGCCGGCCGTTCTTCGTCGTGTTCGTGACCGACGGCCAGCCGACGATCGGGCCGTCGAAGCCCGAGGAGATCCTCGCCGCCGCGAAGGCGAAGCGCCGTGGGAGCGAGCGGATCTTCGTCCTCGGCGTGGGTGAGGACGTGAACACGAACCTCCTCGACCGGCTCGCCGAGGAGAACCGCGGCGACCGCGACTACGTCCTCCCGGGCGAGGAGCTCGAGGTCAAGGTCAGCGCGTTCATCGACAAGGTCGCCTTCCCCGTCCTCGCCGACGCATCGGTGAGCTTCGAGGGCGCCGCCGTTCGGGACGTCTACCCGAAGCAGGTCGGCGACCTCTTCCGCGGCAGTCAGGTGGTGATCACCGGCCGTTACCGCGACGACGGCGCGGTCGCCATCCGCGTCCGCGGGACGCGCGGCGGCAAGAAGGTCGAGACGGTCGTCGAGGGCAAGTTCGCCGCGGCCGCCGAGCACGAGTTCGCCAGCCGACTCTGGGCGAAGCGCAAGATCGGCTACCTCCTCGACCAGATGCGCGCCCACGGCGAGAGCGGCGAGGTGCGCGACGAGATCATCTTCCTCGCGAAGAAGTTCGGCATCGTCACCCCGTACACCAGCTACCTCGTCCTCGAGGACGAGCCGACCGCCGCCGTCCCGTCGGGCGAGAACCGTCACCGCGGCCGCGAGGGCGACGACGGCTCGGCCCCCGACGGGGTGCCGAACGGCCGACGCTTCGCCGGCGGCGGCGGGCTCACCCCGAGCTCGGGCAGCGCGACGCCCGGGCCCGTCGTCCCGCCGGCATCGCCGGGCGACCGCGCCTTCACCGACGCGCTGCGCGAGCACGCGCGCCGATCGAAGCGGGCCGAGGAGCTCCAGCGCGGGCTCAAGGAGAGCAGCGGCAAGGACAGCCTCGGCGCGGCGCGCGTCGCCGGCGCCCTCCGCAAGCTCGACCGGCCGGACGAGGACGCGGAGGCCGAGAAGGGCGGCTACCGCTACGACGACGACGGACGCTACGCCCAGGGCCAGCAGGCTCCGGGCGGGGGTGGCGGCTCCGGCGAGGGCCGCTCGGGTCGGGGAGCCTGGAACGGCTCGCCCGGCTGGAAGAAGCCCGCCACGACGTCCCCGACCGACCCGGCCGGGCGACGCGGAGAGGGCCGGACGGAGCTCCTCGAAGCGGGCGGCTCCCGAGCGCTCGTCCACCGGATCGGCGCGCGGACGTTCTACCGCCAGGGCGAGCGCTGGGTCGACGCGGCGGCCCGCGAGACGACGAAGACCGAGGACGAGGGCGAGAAGAAGGTCGAGGTCGTCCGGGTCGTCTACCTCTCCGACGAGTACTTCGAGCTCTGCCGGGCCGAGCCCGAGCTCGCGGCCTGCTTCACCCTCGGCGCGCGCGTCGAGGTGATGCACGGCGGGAAGCTGTATCGGGTCGTTCCGAAGTAGGGAGGGGGGGGGAGGCTCGGGGCGAGCCTCGTTCGTTCCTGGAACAGCCCGCGCAACGGCAATGGACCCGTACCAGGCAACTCGCAATCCGCGTAGTCCGCGTAATCCGCGGTTCCCACTGGGTTCAACGCCGAGAGAGACCGAACCGCGGATTTCGCGGATTACCCGGACTGATTCGGGCGTCGCCGAGCCATTGCCGTCGCGTCGCGGTGCTCCCCCCGAGACTACTGGCAGGGAACGCCCGCGTCGGCGACGGACGCTCGTCGCGGCAGCTCGCAATCCAGTCGATCCAACAATCCGCGGGTCCCGTTCGTTCGTTCTCCCCCGAGGAGACCGAACCGCGGGCAGCCGCGACGCGCGAGGTCAGTCGATCGGGCTCTTCCAGATCCGGACCTCGCCGTCCTCGCCGCCGGTGACGATCACCTTGCCGTCGCGCGACCAGTCGACCGACCAGACGGTCGAAGGATGCGTCCCGATGCCGCGGCTCGTCGGCGGGCCGCCGCCCTCCTCGACGGTCGGGAAGGACCAGAGGATCACCTGACCCGGCTCGCCGGCGTGCACCGAGACGAGGTGCCGGCCGGACGGGGCGATCGCGATGTCTTGGACCGGTCCGAAGCCCGCCTTCGATCCGCCGAGGCGCGCGAGGTGCTTCGGCCGCTCGCGCTGGGCGACGCGCCAGACGTTGATCGCGTGGTCCTCGCCGGCGCTCGCCAGGAACCGCCCATCCTCGCTCCACTCGAGGCGTCTCACCCTCGCCTCGAGGCCGTCGGCGTTGTCGCGATGCTCGGTCACCCGCTCGAGCTCGCGCTGCTCGCGCACATCCCACAGGACGACGTCGCCATCGGAGGTGGCGGTGGCCGCCTCCCGCGTCACCGGGTTGATCGCGACGTCCTCGACGCCGGCGTCGCCGTCCTTGCCGAGCATCCGCCAGGCCGCGCCGCCGCCTCGCCCGTCGAGGCCCCAGAAGCGAACCGTCCCGTCGTCGCTCGCCGCCGCGACGGTCACCCGTCGCCGGCCGGGCAACCAGTCGACGCCGAGGACGGCGCGTCCGCTCGGCGTCTGGAAGCGGTGGTCGGGATTGGTCTGGCCGGGCAACCACACGATCGCATCGCCGCCCTGCGTGCCGATGAGGAGGCTGCTCCCATCGGGGCTCCAGGCGAGCGACCGCACCGGCGCCCCGACGAGGGAGGCCGGGAGCTGGGCGAAGAGCGTCTCGGCGCCGAGGTCGAAGACGTTCACGACCGCGTCGGTGCCGCCGGTCGCGAGCCGCGTCCCGTCGGGCGAGAGGGCGACGGCCCGGGCGGCGCCCCTGTGCGCGTCGATCTCGGCCCGATGCTCGTCGGTCGCCTCGCTCGGCGCGTCCTTGCCCGTCCAGAGCACCTCGGCGACGACCGGCGGAGCCTCGTTGCCGGCCGCATCGGTCGCGACGACCTCGATCTTCATCGTCCGGCGGATCTGGAGCCGGACCGTCGCCTCGAACGTGCTCCGCTCCGGGTCGCCCGGATCGACCTTCGCCGGCTTTCCGTTGATCGTGACGGTCACGCCCGGCTCGTCGACCCATCCCGTGATCGTCAGCCTCCGCGCCTGCTTGCCGTGGACGACCTCGGGAGGCGGCGGATCGAAGGTCGCCTTCGGCGCCGTCCGGTCGATCCGCACCCTGCGCGTGATGCTCGCCGAGTTGCCGGCCTCGTCGATGGCCTCGATCGAGAGTCGGTGCTCGCCCTCGGTGAGGAGGGCATGCTCACCGACGAACGCACCATCCTCGGCGAGCTCGAGCGGCGCGTCGCCGAGGTTGACCGCGACGAGGCGCTCATCGGAGGCGCGCCCGCGGACGACGACCTTCTCCGCGCGGGTGACGAGACCGTCGACCGGCTCGTCCACCTCGAGCGTCGGCTTGATCGGATCGCAGACGAGCTCGACCGTCACCGCTGACGAGGCGTTGCCGGCCTGATCTCGAGCCGTCAACACTCGCTCGAGCGGCGTGCCATCCTCGGGAACGACGACGTCGATCCCGAACGAGCCGTCGGCGGCGATCCCGACCTCCTCCTCGCCGTCCAGCAGCAGCTCGGCCGGGTGCTCGTCGACGACCCGCCCCTTGAGCCTCCAGTTGGGAAGCGGGACGACGAGCTCGGTCGAGCCGCCCTCGATCGAGATCGTCGGCGCGCTCCGGTCGACCTCGACCTGGATCGCCGCGGCGACTCCGAGCTGGGCGCCGCCCGCCCAGGCGCCGACCTCGACGACGGCGCTGCCGTCGGCGGCCGGCAGGGCGACCTCGAGGACGAAGGCGCCGTCGGAGCCGATGGGAGCCTCGTCCTCCTCGCCCGAGCGGACCCTGGCGCCGGCGCGCTCGGTCTCGCCCCCGCCGGTCAGCACGACGCGGCCGCGCACGACGAGGCGCTCGGCGGCGGTCACGACGATCGCCTCGGTCGGCTGGACGATCTCGAGCGTCGCGGCGAGCGGCGCGGTCGCGCCGGCCTCCCCCGTCGCCCCGGTCGGGATCGAGCCGGTCGCCGCGTCCGGCCCGGCCGACGCCGTCGCGGGTTCTCCGTCCACGGGCGGGCTTCCGACATCGCCCTCCTCGAACGAGCCGAGCAGCTTCGCCCCGGCGACGACCGAGAGGAGGAACACGAGGCCGAGGATCACGACCGGCCCGGTCGGGAACGGGGGCGGGGCCGCCTCCACCCGTTGCGACGAGCCCGGCCGAGCCGCGCCTCGGCTGACGGGCGCTCGGCGCGTCGAGCTCGAGTGGCGCCGGTGACGGCTGCTGCTCCCGCCCGCGCGCACCCGCTGCGACGAGCCGCGCCGGCTCGGGGGCGTCGCCGCGGGCGCGGCGACCTCGGGGACCGGCTCGCCGCGACAGAACGCGCCGAGCGCCTGGGCGAGCGCGTCGGCGGTCGCGAAGCGATCCTGCGGCTTCTTCCGGAGGCAGCGCAGCACGATCGCCTCGAGCTCGGCCGGGATGCCCGGCGTGAACTTCCGCGGGCTGGGCGGCTCCTCGGTGAGGATCCGCATCATCGTCGAGACGGCGTCGCCGCTCTGAAACGGCTCGTGGAGGGTCAGGGCAGCGTAGAGCACCGCGCCCAGCGCCCACACGTCGGTCGGCGGCGCGATCGCGCCGCGGGTCCGGTCGGCCTGCTCGGGCGCCATGTAGGCGGGCGTCCCGACGGTCGTGCCGGCGGCGGTGAGGTGACCGTCCGAGGCGGCGTCGCGGGCGAGGCCGAAGTCGAGCAGGTTCGGGATCCCCTCGCCATCGATGATGATGTTCTGCGGCTTCACGTCGCGATGGATGACGCCCTGCTCGTGGGCGTGGTGGAGGGCGGAGGCGAGCTGCGCGCCGACGTGGGCGAGCGCCTCCGGCTGCATCCGTCCGCGCTTGAGGCGCTGCAGGAGCGTCTCCCCCTCGATCCGGTCCATCACGATGTAGGGCGTGCCCTCGTGCTCGCCGATGTCGAAGACGTTGACGATGCTCCGGTGACGGAGCTTGGCGATGGCGAGCGCCTCCCGGCGGAAGCGCTCGAGGTCCTCGGAGCCGGTGAAGGCGTCGGCCTGGATCGCCTTGATCGCGACGTCGCGCTGCATCGCCGGGTCGAACGCCCCGTAGACGATCCCCATCCCGCCGCGCCCGATCACCCGCCGGATCTCGTAGCGGTCGATCTTGGTCGGCATCGCCAGATCCTCGGCGGTGCGCGGCTGGAGATGCCCGGGCGCGGCCGCCTCGTGAGCGGCGACCGCGGAGATCGGGCCGGTCGGCATCGGTGGCGGCGGCGCGGCCGGTCGTGGCGCGGCCGATGGAGGCGCGGCCGATGGAGGCGCGGGGGGTGGAGGCGCCGGCGCCCCGCCGGTCGGCGGGGACGCCGTCCGGACAGGGACCACACCAGGCCCCGGGAACGGGGCGGGGAGCTGCGCAGGAGGCGGTGGCGCCCCGGGCGGTGGCCCGGGCGGGACGTCGGACACGGTGGTGAGCCCCGGGCAGGGTGCTGCGGCGGCTCCAGATCCGAGCCCATGGTGGCAGCTCGGACCACGGCGCTGCAACGCCGCGGGAGCCCGGAGGTCCGGGGCGGCACGCTCCACCCGAGATCCCGTCAGGGCTGTCGCTTACGAATCCAGTGCCGCCCCATGACGAGGTGCTCGAGGCCGCACCCAAAGAACATCGCGATCGCGTCCTTCGGAGCGCACACCATCGGCTCGCCGCGGCGGTTGAGCGAGGTGTTGAGGACCACCGGGACGCCGCTCTTCTCCGCGAAGCTCGAGATGAGCCGGTGGTAGAGCGGGTTCGCCTCCTTGGTGACGACCTGCGGCCGGGCCGTCCCGTCGACGTGGACGATCTCGGGCACCTTGTCGGTCCACTTCTTCGGGATCTCGAAGGCGAGCGTCATGAACGGCGCGGGATGGTCCGACCCGAGGACGTCGGCGGCGTGCTCCGCGAGGATGGATGGGCAGAACGGGCGCCACGGCTCGCGGAACTTGATCCGCTCGTTGATGTCGTCGGCCGTCCCCTTCACGGTCGGGTTGCCGATGATCGAACGGTTGCCGAGGGCGCGCGGGCCCCACTCCATCCGCCCCTGGAACCACGCGACCGCGTTCCCCTCGTGGAGCAGGCGCGCGCCGAGCTCCGCGGCGTCGTCGACCTTCTCGCTCGGGATCCGGAGCTGCTCGAGCTCGGCGGCGATCGCGTCGTCGCTGTACTCCGGGCCGTAGTAGGCGTGGGTCATCGCGGGGACGGTCTCGCCGCGCTCGGCGGCGACGTACGTGGCGGCGCCGAGCGGCGCGCCGGCGTCGTTCGCGGCCGGCTGGATGTAGACCTCGTTCACGAGCGGGTGCTCGAGGAGCTTCCGGTTCGCGGCGACGTTGAGGGCGCAGCCGCCGGCGAGGCAGAGACGCCCCTTCGTCCGCTCGAGCGTCCCCTTCAGATGATGCTCGAGGAGCTGCAGGAGGACGTCCTCGTAGGTCTTCTGGGTCGCCGCGGCGATGTCGGCGTAGGACTGGACGAGGTCGTCGCCCTCGCGCGGCGGGCCGAGGAGCTCGACGAGCGCCCGGCTGTAGACCTTGTCGGGGCGAGCGCGCCGGCTGCGCGTCGCCCACACGTAGGCATCGTTGATCCGGAAGGTGCCGTTCTTCACGCTCACCAGCGGCGAGAGGTCGACCTTGCCCGGATCGCCGAACGGCGCCATCCCCATCACCTTCCACTCGCCGTCGTCCCGCGCGAAGCCGAGGAAGTCGGTGATGGTCGAGTAGAAGAAGCCGAGCGAGTCGGGGTTGCAGACCTCGTGGAGGATCGTGATCTTGCCGGCCTGCCCATCGGCGAACATCGTCGAGGTGAACTCGCCCGAGCCGTCGATCGTCAGGATGGCGGCATCGTCCCAGCCCGAGAGGTGGTAGGCGCTGCTCGCGTGGGCGAGGTGGTGCTCGACGAAGCGGAGCTCGGTCCGGTCGGGGTCGATCCCCGCGCTCCGGAGCGAGTCGGCGACCTTCTTCCGCTGGCGCCGCTCCTCGGCCGCCGCCCCCCACAGGACGCGCCACGCGCGCGAGGGGCGGGCGAGGAGGCAGCGGAGGATGTAGCCCCATCGATGGCGACGGTAGGCGACCCGCGACCACGGAAACGCGACGGTCGTCACGTCCTCGGGCTTGACGCCGGCCGTCTCGAGGCAGAACTGGATCGCGCGCGTCGGGAGCTTGCGGACGGCGTGCTTGTCGCGGATCAGGCGCTCCTCCTCGACGGCCGCCTTGACCTCGCCATCGACGAGAATGGCGGCGGCCGGGTCGTGGAGAAACGGCGTTCCGATGCCCAGAATGACCGACATCGCGGGATCAGCGACCTCCGAAGGACCTCGGGTGGCAAGCGAGGACGGAATCGTAGCCCCCGCTTCATCCCACCGCAAGCGTCGGGTTTACAGCGTCGCAGCGACGGCCCTATAATCGACTCGCCGTCCGGGAGAGAACGCCTTGCCGCTGGTCACCGTCGTCCTGCCCGCCCGCTCCGAAGACCTCCAGGCGACCCAGCCGACCCGCACCGAGGGTGGCGATCCGGAGGGGCCCCTCACGCCCGGCTACGAGGCGGCCGTCCGGTCCCTCCAGGCGCAGCGCCCCGGCGACGTCGAGGTCGTCCTGGCCGGCGCCGCCGATGACTTCGCCGAGGCGTTCTGCGCGGCGGTCGGAAAGGAGTGGTCGGACCAGGTCCGGGCGGTCAACGTCACCAAGCGAAGGAAGAAGGTGCCGGACGAGTTCCCCGGCGCGCCCGCGCCGATCGCCGGCGTCGCCCGCGCGCGGAACGCCGGCGTCGCCGCCGCGACCGGGTCGCGCTACGTCGCGTTCCTCGAGCCCGGCGACGAGTGGGGCGAGGGGCACATCGAGAAGCACGTCGCGGCCCTCGAGGGCGACAGCGGCCTCGGCGCGAGCTACGCCCGCTACACCCTGCTGCGGCCCGACGGGAGCAAGCGGACCCGCCCGTCGGTCGGCCGGGCCGGCCAGATCTTCGAGGGCCTGGTCGAGCGGCGGCAGCTCTTCTACACCCCGAGCGCGCTCGTCACCCGCCGCGACGTCCTGGTTCGGACGCTGCCGCGCGCGAAGAGCGGGGCGAAGCGCCGCCGGGCGGGCGCCTTCGACGAGACGCTCGACGGCGTCGAGGGGCTCGACCTGCTCCTGCGCCTCTCGCGCGACTGGGCCGTCGCGTTCGTCGACGCGGCGCCGCCGGTGCTCACGCCGCAGCGGCGCGAGGACGAGGGCGTCATCGAGCGTCGGATCCGGATCTTCATCGGTCTGCTCTATGCGAGCCGGCCGAAGCTCGGGAGCAACGCCGAGAAGCTCATCCGGGGCCGCCTCGCCCACGAGCTGGTGCAGCTCGGCAAGCTCCACTACAGCCGCGGCGACTACGACCGGGCCGGGCGCCTCTTCAACGAGGCGGCGAAGGCCGCGCCGCGCTACGTGAAGGGCCGGCGGTATCAGTTCCTCAACTTCGTCCGGGACAAGCTCAAGGGCAGCGAGTCGACGGCCGAGCTCGACGCGGTGAGCGAGGACCCCGACGAGGACGACGACGAGTAGACGGCGGCGGCCGTGGTGACTTCGCCTTCGGCGAAGAGGATGTCACCACGGAGACACGGAGAACACGGAGGACTCCCGGAGAGAGACGCGAGGGGCTCCTCCCGGACTGGCACGTCCGTCCGCCCGCCCGTCTCTCTTCAACGGAGATCAGGCGCACCCGAAGCTCCTCCGTGCCTCCGTGTCTCCGTGGTTCCATCCTCGTCGCGAAGCGACGACATCAACCCAGGAGGCGCTGCCCGCCCTTCTCCGTGATTCTCCGTGTTCTCCGTGTCTCCGTGGTGACATCCCGTCCGCCGCAGGCGGACTCGCTGCCAAGCCAACCGCCAACCGCTACTCGGGCGTCGCCTCGCCCTTCCCGCCGAAGAGCCGCTTCACCGCGAGCTTCCCGAGGGCGCGCCACGCCTTCACCGACGTGGGGCAGATCTTCACCGCGCGGCGCAGGTCTTCCCGCGCCGGCTCGACCTCGCCCGCCCGCGCCTTCTCCCGGGCGAGCCTCACGAGGTGGTAGGCGAGCTTGCGCCGCGCCGCCCGGTCGAGGGGCCGGTCGCCCGTCTTGCCGGCGAGCTCGACGAGGCCGCCGAAGATCTCGACCTTCTCCTCGTGGATCCGCCGGACGTTGCGGGTGATGTTGCCGGTGTGCGCGCGGTAGAAGGTGAGCGGCTCGGGGATGAAGCCGAACGGGTGCTCCCGGGCGAGGCGGAAGAACAGCTCGTAGTCGTCGCAGATCCGGAGCGACTCCTTGAGCCCGCCGGCGCCGAGGTAGACCTCGCGCTTCACGACCACGACCGAGCACGTCGTGATGTAGCTCTTGCGCACGAGCGGGACGAAGATCATCCCCGAGGGCGCGCGCCGCGGCTTGATCTTGTTGACCTTCCCGTCGAGGAGGAACGCGCTCTGGCTGAACGTCAGCACCCACTCGGGGTGGGCGGCGTGGGCCTCGACGTGCTTCGCGACCTTGTTCGTCTCCCAGAGGTCGTCGGAGTCGAGGAGCGCGATCAGCTCGCCCTTCGCCTCGCGCACGCCGTGGTTGCGCGCGGCCGGCGCGCCCGCGTTCTCCTGACGGATCACGGTCACCTTCGGGTGGTCGCCGATCTCACCGAGCACCTCGGCCGCCGGCGTGCTCGAGCCGTCGTCGACGACGATCACCTCGAGGTCTTCGAAGCTCTGCGCGAGGGCGCTCTCGACCGCCTTTCGGAGGAAGTCGGGGTCCTGCTCGTAGGTGGGGATGACGACGCTGACTGCCGGCATGGAAGGCGCATTCTAACCGGCGGCGGGCGATCCGCGAACCGTGTATACTCTCGCCCCGAGCCAGCGAGAGCGATCGAAGCGTGACCGACCAGCCGAGCGAGCAGAGGCCCTCCGGCGAGCCGACCGGGGCGGGCGGGGAAGCCCGACCGCCGCTCTCGGCGGGCAAGCGAATCGTCTTCACCCTGATCGCGATGCTGATCCCGCTCGGCCTCGCCGAGATCGCGGCGCAGATCCTCTACCGGCCGCCCTACATCTACATCGATAATGCCGACGGCCTCGACTTCCGTCTCGTCCCGGGCGCCGATCTCGGCGACGGGATCGTCCTGAACGACCGCGGCTTCAACGACCGCGACTGGCCGATCGAGAAGCCCGCCGGGACGATGCGGATCGTCTGCGTCGGCGACTCGTTCACGTTCGGGGTGACGCCGCGGGACGAGACGATCCCGACGGTGCTCGGCGAGGTGCTCGGCGAGCGCATCGCGAGGCCGGTCGAGGTGCACAACCTCGGCGTCAGCGCCTACGGCACCGACCAGCAGGCCGTGATGCTCGAGCGCGAGGGGCTGCCGCGCGACCCCGACGTAGCGATCGTCTTCTTCTACGTCGGCAACGACGTCCGCGACAACGCCCGGCGCAACGACCGGCGCGCCGTCCACGGCAAGCTCGTCAGGGGCAGCCGGGCCCACTGGCGGCGACGCTTGCTCCGGAGCTTCGCCCTCTACCGGTTCTTCGACGACCGGGACAAGGTCGCGAAGGAGAGCCGCGCGTTCCAGGCGGGCCTCGCGAAGGTGGCCGAGGGGCGAGCGCTGGCGCGGGCCGGCCTCGTCGCCGAGCTGCGCGGCGCGGGCGACGACGAGGCGAAGCGCCGCGACCTCACGGGGCGGGCGGTCGTGATGGCGCGGGCGGCGGCCGTCGAGGCGGAGCTGCTCGAGGGGATCGATCCGGCGCTCTGGCTCGACCGCGAGCGGGCGGTGGTCGACGCGGCGATCGAGGGCGCCGAGCGCGCCGTCGCCGAGGCGGCCGATGGCGCCGCCGCCGCCGATGCCGTCGAGGCCCACATAGCCGCCCTCGAGGCGACCGCCGAGGCCGAGCGCCGCAAGACGATCCTCGGCCCCACCTGGATCGGGATCCACCGACGGTTCGCGCCGACCTACTTCCGCGGGAGCGCCTATGGCGATGCCGACGACCGCGAGAAGTTCGAGACGGGCTGGGCGGAGACCGAGCGCATCCTCGGCGAGGCGAAGGCCGCCTGCGTCGCGAAGGGCACCGAGCTGCGCGTCGTGATCCTGCCGAGCGAGGTGCAGGTCGACGAGCGGGCGACGCGGATCTTCCGCGAGCTCCTCGGCGACGCCGCGAGCGAGCTGCAGCTCGACGAGCCGCAGCGACGCGCGACCGAGATCTGTCAGCGACTCGGCCTCGCGTCGCTCGACGTCCTCCCGCTCTGCCGGCTGCGCGACCGTGAGGAGCGGCTGTTCCACCACAGCAACGCCCACCTCAACGCGCGCGGCAACCGGATCGTCGCCGAGGCCGTCGCCGCCTGGCTCGTGCCCGAGCTCGGCGCCGGAGACTGACCGGCGCGATGCGGCTGCGCGTCGTCGCCTGGAACATCGAGCGCGGCTACCGGATCATCGACGTAAGTCCCTGTACATAAATGTGCCCCGGATTCGGAGACGTCGGTCGTCCTCGATCCCGGGGCACGTAGAGAGGTGGTTCTGTCCTCCTCTACACCACCCGCCTCGCCAATCTTCAGGACTTTCTCGGCTCACACAGGTTCGGGTCCAGATCGGATCCGCCGCGCCGGTCTGTTAAACTGAGACGCTCATGCGCCGCCTCCTGACGATCGTCCTTCCCGCCGTCCTCCTCCTCGCCACGCCGAGCGCCGTCGACGCGGCCGACCGGGTGCACTGCAAGGACGGCCGCATCCTCGAGGGCACCGCGCTCATCGCGGCCGACGGATCGGTGGAGCTGCAGGCGGCGTACGGGAGCATCCGGATCGCGAAGGACGAGGTGATCCGGGTCGAGCGCGACGAGGCCACCGCCAAGAGGATCGCCGCGCTGACCGCTCGCGCGGACGCAGGCGAGCTCGAAGCGCTCGTGGAGCTCGCCCGGCTCCACGCTGAGGCCGGCCGAGCCGCCGATGCCGGCGCCACCTGGACCCGCGTCATCGCCGCCGAGCCCGACCACCCCGAGGCCCGCGAGGCGCTCGGCCACGTCCGAGGCGACGACGGGACGTGGCGAACCGCCGAAGAGGACGCCGCCCGCCGAGGCCTCGTCCGTCACGGAAGCCGCTTCGTCACGCCCGAGGAGAAGGCGACGCTCCTCGCCGCCGCCGCCGAGCGCACCCGCGCCCGGACCGAGCGAAAGCGCCGCCCGACCTGGCGCGAGCGCCGCGAGGAGCGCCGCCGCGAGAAGGCCGAGTCGCGCGGCCCGTCCGAGTGGCGCCCCGTCACCTGCACCGTCCCCCGCGCCGGCGAAGGTCCCTACCGGAGAGACGGCACCGTCCGAAGCTCTCCGGGCATCGGCTGAGGCCGATGACCCGCACGGCCGTCGGCCGTGCCTCCCCGACCTCGACCTTCGCAACCCTCGCCGCGATCGCGCTCCTCGCCGGCTGCGCCGGCGATCCGGAGCCGGTCGTCACCGTCACCCGGGCCCGCGTGCCGCCGTCCCCGCCCCCGGCGCCCCCGCCGACCTCCCCGCTCCCCTCGGCCGAGGCCCCCGCCGATCCGTGGCGCGCCGTCGTCGAGGCGCGAGATGTCGCCCTCGACGCGGCCGAGACGGCCCGACTCTGGGCGGGGATCCGGAGGCTCTGGCCCGACGCGGCCGCCCGACTCCTCGTCGACGACGAAGGCGTCTACGCCCCCAGCGCGACCTCGATCCGGCTCGCCCCTGACCGCGACCGCCCGCGCCTCGTCATCAGCGCGACGATGACCTCGCGGCTCCCCGCCGGGATCCACGAGGCGAGCCCGATCGCCGTGATCGTCGCCGACTTCGCCGCGCGGGTCGTCGCCCTCGGAGTCATCGACGTCGGACGCGGGCGCCGCGTCTACGCCGTCGACCCGGCGACCGCCCCGTGGGGCGAGCTCGTCATCCGGGTGCGATGCCGCGGAGCCGTGGACCTCGTCGAGATCCAGGTCTGGGGCGCCGTCGACGGCCGCCTCGCCCTCGCCTGGGTCGAGCATCCCGACGGATCGCTCTACGACGGGAAGCGCGCCCGCATCGGAGTGATCCGGCCGTGGCCTCGACCGACCGAGCAGCAGCTCCTCGAACGGCTCCGCTCCGACGACCCGATGCGGATCCTGACCGCCCTGTCCGAGCTCATCTCCACCCGACCCGTCCAGGCGATCGCCAACTCCCCCGAGCTCGCGACCATCGTCACCCCGCTGATCCACCACGACGACCCCCTCGTCGCGACGCTCGCGAGGCAGCTCCTCCGCGCCGCGGACGACGACTAGTGTGAATCGAAGGGGTCAGGTCCAGGATTCACACCAAAGGGGTCAGGTCACACCAGCGGCTGCGACAGATTCGCTCGTGTGATTCCTGGACCTGACCCCTCGATTCACACTAGAGGACGCCCCGTCGACCCACCGGAACACGGCGTCCCGCAGTGAGGGCAGCGCGTCGCGTTCGGCGAGACCGGGCCGCGGCACTCGCGGCAACCCCTTGTGTGACCGGCGCGGCGCGTTTCCCTCTTCTCGATGCGAGCCGCGGGTCGCGGCCCCGTCGCTCACTCCCGGGCGATCCGGTACCGCAGGATCGGGCCACGACCCGTTCCGACGAACAGGGTCTCGCCGTCGGGGGAGAGGGCGAGCGCGCTGGCGGCGACGCTCGGGAGGGCGACCCGGTCGATCTCGGCGCCGGACTCGACGTCGATCACGAGGACGACACCGCCGAGGGCGAGCGGCGCCATCGCTCCGACGCGGCCGTCGTCGGAGAGGGCGAGCCGGATCGAGACCTCCGGGGCCCACGGCACGTCGTGGATCCGCGTGGCGGTCACCTCGTCCTCGTCCCAGTCGAGGCGAACGAGGGCGCGGTCCTCTTCGCGCACGGCGATCGCGCGGCCGGTCGTCGCGGCCGCCTTCACGAGGCTGCCGACCGGGTCGGCTCCGATCACCCGGCGGTCGCCCGGAACATCGCCCCGGATGTCGAATCGGAGGACCTGGCCGCTCTCGGTGATGACGTCGGCCACCGCGCCTTCGTCGCCGAGCGTGAGCGCGACGCCGCGGATGGGCGGCGCCGCCGGGCTGCCGAGCGCCACCACGGGCGGCGACTCCGCCAGCTCGACGCCCGTCGCGGCCGCCTCGGGATCGTCGGGATCGACGGCGTCGAACACGGCGATCCCGCCGCTCCCCTCGAGGACGACGCGGCGGTCCGCGCGCACGGCGATCCGCTCGAACCGCGTCGTGAGCCGGGCGCCGCGCGCGGTGACGGCACCGGTCCGGACGTCGACGCGACCGATGAAGACGAGCCCCTGGGTCAGCACGAGCGCCGCCACCTCGGCGCCGCCCGGCGCGATCGCGACGTCCCGCAGGGTGGAGGCGAACTCCCTCGTCGCCAGCGGCTCGCCGGTGCGTGCGTCCCACGAGCACAGGAACGAGCCCCGTCCGGCCGAGACGAGGCTCGCCCCGTCGTCGGCGACGTCGAGCGCGAACACCCGCCCCTCGTGCCCGGGCGGACGCGGCGTGACGAGCTCGCCGCTCGCGTACTCCCAGACCCGCACGGCCCCGTCATCCCCGCCGCTGACCACCCGGGCCCCCAGGTCGTCGACGGCGATGACCGCGACCGGACCCCGGTGCCCGCGATGGACGACCGAGACCTCGTCGGTCTCCAGATCCCAGCGCCGCACCACCCCGTCCTCGCCGCCGAGGAGGACCACTCCCGATCCGGGGACGAACGCGACCGCGCGGGCCGGCCCGGGGAGGGGGACGGTGCGCGTGGACTGGCGGCCCGGCGCGATCCCCCAGAGGTAGGCCTTCGCCTCACGTTCGTAGGTGAGCGCGGCGAGCTCGCCGTCGGCGGAGAGCGCGATGCGGTGGGTTCCCTCGATGAGACGCATCCCGACGACGTCACCGCCGAAGTCCGCGACCATCGCGAGGCCCTCGGTCGACAGCGCCGCGATCCTCTTGCCGTTCCACGACCGGGCGAGCGAGACGATCCCATCGCGGTGCCTGGGATGTCCCATCACCCGCTCGAGATCGGGGAGGGTCACTGACGCGAGGATGCCGCTCTCCCGGGCGACCGCGACCGATCCGCCGTCGGGCGCCACGGCGAGACCGGCGATCGGACCATCACTCCGACGCGTCGCGACGGGCGTGCCCACCTCATCCGCCGGGAGCTCCAGGTCGTAGACCGAGAACCGAAGGGGCGACGGGCTCCAGACGAACGCGTGACGACCGTCGGGCGTGAGGACGACCCGACGCCCCACGGTCGCGAGGCGCCGCCGGCCGGTCTCGACCTCGCGAACGGCGACCTCCCCCTCGACGCTCGCCGACGCGACCAGCGTCCCGTCGGCCGATATGTCGACCGAGAGGATCGCTTCCGGATGCCGCCACTGCCCCGACCCGAGCACGGCGTCGAGAGTCAGGACGTCCCTCGCGCCGCGCGCGACCGAGTCGTACTCGATGAGGCCGACGAGCGCCTCGGGCACGGTCTCGGGCGCCGGCTCCGTCGCGCCGGCGCCCGCCGAGGAGTCGGACACCTCGCTCCCGCCGGCGGCGCTCGACGACGGGATCGACCGCGGCGCTTCGGCCCCGCCGGAACCGCTCGTCGGAGCCGCGGCCCGGTAGAGGCCGGCGCCCGCGGCGAGCACGACGACGAGCGCGACGACGCTCGCGCCGAGAACGGCGATCGTCCCACCGGCCCGCCCTCGCTCGACGACCGTGTCTCCGCGGGCGCCGCGACGGAGCGCTCGCGCGAGCTCCCCGGCATCGGCGAATCGCTTCGCCGGGTCGCGGTCGAGGGCGCGCGCGACGACCTCGTCGAGCCAGGCGGGCACGTTCGGGTCGATCGAGCGAAGCCGATCGACCGATGCGGAGGCCGCCGCGGCGAGGAGCTCCATCGGCGTCTCGACCTGATAGACCTGCCGCCCCGCGAGACACTCGAACAGGACGGCCGCGATCGCGAACACGTCGGCCGCCGGCCCGGCGCTCTTGGCGTCTCGGAGCTGCTCGGGCGCCATGTAGCCGAGCGTGCCGGCGAAGGCGCCGGTGTTGGAGAGGGCGAAGCTTCGGCTGATCGAGAGGTCGGGATCGATGTGCTTCGCCAGGCCGAGGTCGGCGACGAGCGGACGGCCATCGGCGGCGAAGAGGATGTTCTCCGGCTTGAGGTCGCGATGGATGATCCCCGCCTCGTGTGCGAACTCCATCGCCCGGGCGATCGCGACGGCGAGATGGACGGCCTCGGTCGTCGGCATCCGCCCTTCGCGGCGGAGGCGCTCGCCGAGGGTGCCGCCGGGGACGAGCGGCATCGCCAGCCAGGCGCCGCTCGGGTCGTCGCCGGCGTCGATGAGCGGCACGAACCCGGCCTCGAGCCCGAGCCCCGCCTGGAGCCGCCGCTCGCGCGCGAACCGGCCGAACGCGGTGCGGACATCCCCCTGCGTCCCCGCGAGCAGCTTCACGGCGACGAGGCGCCCGTCGGGACCGCGAGCGCGGTAGACCGTTCCGACCCCGCCGCGCCCGAGCACCCCCTCGATCTCGTACGAGCCGATCCTCACCCGCGCGGCGCCCCTCGCTAGAACTGGAAGTAGATGAAGCTCTGCGACGCCAGCGGCGGCGCCAGGTAGAGCCCCACCGCGAAGGCGGCGATCGTCACCGCGAGCCAGATCGGCCGATCGACCAGCGGCAGCTCCTCCTTCGGCGCGCGCAGGTGCGGCAGGTCGACGAGGATTATCAGGAATCCCGAGCCGAGGACGGCGAGGGTGGGGACCAGCCCCGGCAGCGCATCGATGGTCGCCACCTCACGCACGAACACCCAGGCGGTGTGGAACGAGTCGGCCCGGAAGAAGACGAACGCGAGCACCGTCAGGTGGAACGTGACGATCATCCGGATCACGACCGCGACCCGGTTCGGGCCCTCGCGTCCGCCGATCCCGGTCAGCCGCTCGACCACGAGGAACAGGCCGTGGAGCCCGCCCCAGACGACGAACGTCCACGCGGCGCCGTGCCAGAGGCCGCCGATGAGCATGGTCAGCATCAGGTTCCGGTAGGTCCACAGCGATCCGCCGCGGTTGCCGCCGAGGGAGATGTAGAGGTAGTCGCGCAGCCAGGTCGAGAGGCTGATGTGCCATCGACGCCAGAGGTTCGTGATGCTCCACGCGAAGAGCGGCTGGCGGAAGTTGACCATCAGGTCGATCCCGAGGAGCCGCGCCAGGCCGCGCGCGATGTCGCTGTAGCCGCTGAAGTCGCCGTAGATCTGGAAGGTGAAGAGATAGGCGCCCATGAGGAGGTCCCCCGAGCTCACCTCCTGGCCGAGCGCCACCTTGCCGAAGATCCCGTCGGCGATGAGCAGCTTCTTCACGAAGCCGGTGAAGATCAGCATCGCCCCGAGACGGACGCCGCGGGCGCTCACCGACCGGACCGCCTCGAGCTGGGGAAGGAGGCGCCCGGCCCGCTCGATCGGACCGGCGACGAGCTGGCGGAAGCAGTCACGTACGCGGCGATGTCGATCAGCGATCGTCGCGCGTCGAGCCGCCCCTTGTACACGTCGATCGTGTACGACATCGTCTGGAACGTGTCGGTGAACTCGGCGGAAACTCGCCGGCGCCCTCGTCCTTGTAGCGAAGCCGCCAGAGCTTCACCCGCTCCTTGGCGTCGCGGACCGCGAGGCCATGAAGAAGCGCTTCATCGCGTTCGTGTGCTTCTTCTTAGCGCGCCGGAACGAGCGCTGGATCGGCGTCTCGGGATGGCCGATCTCGGGCTGGGTGTAGGCCTCGGCGGGCGCGACCGGATCCCCGGCCGGGAAGCCGCGATCAAGGTGATCCCCCCCGCCGACGGATCCGCGACCGAGCCGTTCCGGCGCGAGGCGATGGCTGCCGCGCGCCTCCGCCACCCGGGCATCGTCACCGTCTACGACTTCGGCGAGACCGAGACCGGCCGGCCCTTCCCGACCCCGACCGGCGGCCGCGCCGGGCCGACATCGACGGCGAGGCGCTCTGCCTGTGCGAGACGGCCGAGCTGATCCTCGGCCGCGGCGGCTGATCGGCGCCGCTGGAGCAACTCACCGCCGTCGCCCTCGCCGCGCCTCCTCTCGATCGGCCTCGGCGAGCTCGGCTTCGCCGACCCGCTCCCAGACATCGGCGCGCCGCAGGAGTCGATCGCTCCGCACCCGCAGCGGCCGCGACCCCTCGAGCAGCGCGCGGGCGGCTCGTTCGGAGCCCGCGCCGATGAGCTCCTCGGCGAGCTCGAGCATCGCGTCCAGGAGCTCCCCGGAGGCCGCGGGGCGTCGACCGGCGAGCTCGGCGAGGAGCGCGGAGGCCTGCTCGACCGGCTCGTGACGGCTCGCGTGGATCGCCCGGGCCGTCGCCGCGGCCGTCGGCTCGTGCGAGATCGCGGCGAGCCGATCGAGGATCCCGCAACGATCACACCTGGCGCCGATCGATCGCCGGTCATTCCGGGAGATCAGCAAGACGAGCGTGTGCGGAAGCCCGACGAACGAGTTGAGCATGCCCGGCTGGAAGCCCGGAGCCCCGTCCTCGACGAGGGCGACGACCTCGGAGCCCATAGCGTCGAGCACGCGGGGATCGACCGGCCCCGTCGCCGAAGCGAGGACCTCGAACGCGCGGGCGCATCGTCGCACCACGTCGGGATGGGGGAGGCCGCGAGCCGCATGCCGGCTCCAGGTCCGATCGGCGAGCGCCCGCATCGCGCCGGCGAGGTCCGTCTCGTCCGGCTGCCCCGACGCGGCCGCGATGTCCCGGCGTACCTCGTCACGCCACCCGCTCTCCTCGACGCGCCAGGGGAAGCCCGCGCCGAGGAGGAGGTCGAGGATCGCGGCGAGCACCCACGCGGGCACGTCCCGGTGACGCGCCTCGCGGTCGAGGAGCGCGCCCGCGAGCTCCCACCGCCGACGAAGCGCGTCGCGAGGCGTGGCCGTCTCGGTCTCGAGCCCGACGAGGATCGCGAGGGTGAACCCGAGATCGGACGGATCGAGACGGTCGACGCCCGCGTCGAGCTGCCGGCGGGCCTGTTGATGCAGGCGCTCCGGCGGCGGGGCTCCCATCTGGATTCCGGAGACGCCGGTCGACCCCGCGCCCCGCTGATAGAGGAAGCGGAGCATCCGATTCGAGCTCGCATCCGCCCGGGTCGTCCAGGCCATCGACTCGAAGAGCGCATCGGTCGCGGCCCGGCGTCGCTCGCCCGGCGCGAGCAAGGCGAGGAGCTGTCGCGCGAGGAGGACGTCGGGCGCGGTGACGAGCGCCTCGGAGCTGGCCAGCTGCTCGAGGGCGAGCAGAGCCGCCTCGCGCTCGATCGGCGGCGGGTCGATGTCGGCGAAGGCGAGGGCGACCAGCCGCTCGCCGAGCTCCCGGTGGTCGCCGTCGCTCGCGAGGTCGACCGCGCCGCGAACGAGCGCGTCCTCGAGGATCCGCGCGATCACCGCCGCCTCGAGCGCGAGGAGCTGCCGGCGCGACGGCGGTAGCTCGGTCGCGGCCGCCTCACGGGCAAGGACCAGCCGCGTTCGCGCGGCGGCCGGCGACGACGGAGCGAGGTCGCCGCCGCTCACCGCCGTCGCGGCCAGCCGGGCCAGCCCGACATCGAGCTCGACCAGGCCCGGCTCGGCCGCCACGACGGCGGCGATCGTCGCCGGATCCCCGCGGGCGACGAGAACGGTCAGGACGAGATCACGGCGCAGGCTCCAGGGCGGGCGCCCGAGGTCGATCCCGTCGAGCGCTCCTTCACCGCCCTGCCCGATCCCGGCGAGGCCGACGAGGAGACGGGCGCGCTCCCGCTGCTCACGATCGCCCGCGTCGCCCTCGACCCGCGCGGCGAGCTCGCGGGCGACGGCCACCGACGGAGGCTCGCCGCGCCGCGCGGCCTCCCACGCGGCGGTGAGCTCGGTCGCGAGCGCCCGCTGCCGCTCCTGAAGGCGGGCGGTGGCGGCGCGCTCCCGGGCGAGCCACCCGCCGAGCGCGACGAGGGCGATGACGCAGGCCCCGGCGAGGAGCGGACCACGCCGCCGCGCGGCCCGCCCGAGGAGCCGGCCGAGCGAGCTGGCCGCCGTCGACGACGGGTGGATCGCCTCGCCCCGACGCCAGCGTTCGAGCTCGTCGGCGAAGGCGGCCGCGCCGGCGTGGCGACGCGCGGGGTCCTTGGCGAGCGCTCGGAGGCAGACCTGATCGAGCGCGGCGGGGATCCCCGGGCGGCGCCGGCTCGGCGCGACCGGCTCCTCGCGGAGGATCGCCTGAATCAGCGCGATGACCGATTCGTCGGCGGCGAACGCGGTCTGGCCGGTGAGGGTGACGTAGAGGAGACCGCCGAGACCGTAGACGTCGGTCGCCCGACCGATCGTCCCCTCGCTTCGCGCGACCTGCTCGGGCGCCATGAAGAGGGGCGTGCCGAGCATCTCGCCGGTGCGGGTGAGGGTGTCGGCGAACGCGTCGTAGGCGAGGCCGAAGTCGACGAGGCGCGGCCGTCCGTCGCGTGCGATGATGACGTTCTCCGGCTTGAGGTCCCGGTGGAGCACGCCGTGCGCGTGCGCGTGCTCGACGGCGCGGGCCAGATCGATCGCGAGGCGCACCGCGTCCTCGAGCGACAGCGGACCCGAGCGAAGCTCCTCGGCGAGGGAGCGGCCCTCGACGAGCTCCATCGCGCACCAGGGCACGCCGCGATCGACGCCGAACGCGTGGACGCCCACGATGCCGGGATGGGCGTCGATCCGGCCGAGCACCTCGGCCTCGCGCTTGAAGCGGGCGAGGGCACGCTCCCCGGAGGGGCCGGCGAAGCGCCCCGCGTGGATGACCTTGACCGCGTGGACCGCGCCGCTCGTCTCGTGGCGCGCCCGGTGGACCGACCCCATCCCGCCGCGCCCGATGAGGTCGAGGACGAGGTAGGGGCCGGTCTTCTTCGGCCCGGCGACGCCGCCCGGCTCGGGTCCGGCGCCGGCCTGGCCGGCTGGCCCTCGAGGAGTCATGCCCGACGATGGCACCCCGACGAGCGGGGGGCGAGAGGCCGACCGTCGGAATTGCTTTTCAATCGGCCGACACACGCCTTACACTCTCGCGCCGCGGTCCCGAGGCCGCCCGCGAAGCGTCGCCCCGACCCGACCTTCGCGATTGCACGCACGATCGAGCCGCTCTCGCGGATACAACCGTCATGACGCCCTGCGACGCACGCCCCCGGCGCGCTTCTCATCTTCCTTTCATTGCGATCGTCCTCGCCGTCGCGGGGACGATGCTCGCGAACGCCAGCCTCCGGGCGGACTCGTTCGTCTCGCTCCCCGACCGCGACTACTCCGACGACCACCGCCTCGTCCAGACCGATCCGCGCCCGCACGCGCCGGTCGGTGCGATCGTCTATCCGGTCCTGGGATTCCCGAGCGTCGTCGCGCCCGGCGACTCGATCGAGGTGCTCGTCGCGCACGCCGACGGCGGCGCGACGACGGCCTGGGCGGCGCGCCTCGTCACCGCGGTCGACCCGGCGCCGCAGACGGTGCCGCTCGTCGTGACGGGCCATGCCTGGGACGCCGCGACCGACACCTACCTCGTCTCGGTCGCGGTGCCGGACGCGACGCCGGAGGACACGTTCGACCTGGTCGTGACCGCGGCGACCCTCCCCGGCGGCGAGGACCGCCAGCGGAACGCGGTGCGGGTGCGGCGCGAGCGCGGCCGGAACCTCCGGATCGTGCACGTCGCCGACGGCCAGCTCCAGGACGTCTCGACGCTCGTCTCGCCGCTCATTGCCGCGCAGACCCTCGAGGAGATCCGGCTGCTCCAGCCCGACCTCGTGATCTACTCGGGCGACATAGCGTTCGGCGGCGACTACGTCGCCGAGTATCGCGAGAACTACGAGCTCTTCGCCGGCTCCGGCCTCGCGATCCACCTCGCGCCCGGCAACCACGACGGCTACGCGACGATCATCCCGACGGCGTCGACGCCGGCCGACGACCCGCCGGGTCAGCTCGCCCGCGACGGGCTCCACTACTGGGCGGACACCTACGGGCCGACCCACTACGCGTTCCGGCTGGCCGGCTTCCGCTTCGTCGCGATGAACACCTACGACGGCGAGGCGAAGCGGCGAAACGGCCTCGGCTTCTTCGTCGGCAACTTCGGCGGCCAGGTCGACCCGGCCCAGCTCGCCTGGATCGCCGACCAGACCCGCGCCGGCACCGACGCCGGCGAGGACGTGATCCTCATCGGCCACCACGATCCGCGCGGGCCGATCACCCCGAACCGAGACTCCTACCCGTGGCCCGCGCCGCGCGGGTCGTTCCAGATCTGGAACGACCAGGGCAGCTCGGACGAGCTCCTCCGCCTGATCGCGAACGACCACGTCACCGCCGTGCTGCTCGGCCACGAGCACGGCGACGAGCACGACGAGCTCGTCGTGAACGCCGGCGCCCCCGACGAGCGACGCGTCCCGTTCATCAAGACGACGACCCTCTCCGAAGGCGCCCTCGACCGGCACGGCTACCGCCTGATCGAGATCCGCGACGGCCGGATCGACCGGATCGACTACGAGCCCGGCCAGCAGTCGATCCCCGCCGGCCTCGGGCGCCGCGTCTTCGCCGTCCTCTCGGGGGCGAACGACGGGCGCGAGGCGAGCCTCACCGCCGCGCTCGACAACCGCCTCACCCGTACGATGACGATCACCCTCGAGCTCACCGTCGCGACCACGCCCGACGGCCTCGCCGTGACCGCGGCCGCCCCGCTCACCGCGTCGGTCCGCGAGGTCGTCGCCACCGACGTCGGCGCGAGCAAGGCCTACGTCGAGGTGACCCTCCCCCCGCTCACGACCGCGGCGAGCCTCGAGCTCGCCCCCGCCGTCGGCGGCGGCGGGCTCCAGCCCGGCTTCCAGCGGGACGCGCCCGGCGGAAGCAGCGGGAACGGAGGCGGAGGAACGACGACGCCGGGCGCCACGACGCCCCCGGCCCCCCGCCGCCTCGGCGGCGGTGGCGGCGGCGGCGGCGGTTGCCGCGGCGGAAACGGCACGCCCGGGTCGCTCGCCCCGCTCCTCCTCCTCGCCGCCGCGATGCTCGTTCTGGGAACACGCCGCGCTCGATGAGCTCATCTGCCGCGCGACCGAGCCGGCCGACTGGCGGAACGTGATCGAGTTCCTCCCGGTCTAGTCTCGGGGCGCGCGCCTCCCTCCTCCTGGACGAGTTCCTCGCCCGTCTCGCCCACCACGCGACGCCGCCTTCGCGTTCCAGGCGTGGGACAATCGTGTCTCATCACGAACATTCGACGGGACTCCCGCGTCCCACTCATGAGGCGTGTCTGTCTCATCGACGCTCGGGGACGGCACCGATGGCGGTCGGCGCGGATGTTGCTTTGTCCCGTGAGCGACGTGACCGAGCGGTACGGCGCCACGGTCCGCCGCTCGACCGGCCCGACCCCGACCCACCCGCCTCCACCACCGCCCGAACCGAGTCAAGAACATGCGCGCGTCCACGACCACCGCCGCCTCGCCTCTCCTCGCCCGGACACGGCGCGCGGGCATCCACGGCGCCACCGGGATCACCGGCGTCGAGCTCGCGGGCCTGCTCGACGCCCATCCGGCCCTCGAGCTCGCGTGGGCGACGTCCCGCCGCCATGCCGGCACCACCCTCGACACGGTCGACGGGAGCGCCCCGACGGTCGAGCTGCGCGCTCCCGAGGACGCCGATGACGATGTCGACATCGTCTTCCTCTGCCTGCCCCACGGCCGATCGGCCGCCGCCGCGTCCCGGCACCGGTCGGCCGGGACGCGAGTCGTCGACCTCTCGGGCGACCTCCGTCTGCGGGACGCGGACGCGCACGCCCGCGCCTATAACACCGAACGCCCGACCGAGGTCGCGAGCGAGGCCGTCTACGGCCTGACCGAGCTCACCCGCGACCGGGTCGCCGGCGCGCGCCTCGTCGCCAATCCGGGCTGCTATCCAACCTGCGTCGGCCTCGCCCTCGCTCCGCTCGCCGTCGAGGGACGTCTGCGGGGGACGATCGTCGTCGACGCGAAGTCGGGCGTATCGGGCGCGGGCCGCGAGCCGACCGCGAAGACCCACTACTGCTCGGCCTCCGGCGATGTTCGCCCCTACGCGGTCGGGCGGCGCCACCGGCACGTCCCCGAGATCGAGCAGCTCCTCCGTGACGTCGGAGTCGACGACCTCGCCCGCGTCATCTTCACGCCCCACCTCGTCCCGCTCGAGCGCGGAATGCTCGCCACGTGCGTCGTCACCGATGCCGGCGGCGACGCGGACGAGATCCGCGACCTCTACCGTGAGCTCTACGCCGGCGAGCCCTTCGTCCGCGTCGCGGGCCCCGACGCCGCTGCCCGCATCCGGTCGGTCGTCCGGACCAACGGCGCGGTGGTCTCGGTCCACGAGGTCGAGGACACCGATGCCGTCGTCATCGTGTCGGCGATCGACAACCTCCTCAAGGGCGCCGCCGGTCAGGCGGTTCAGAACGCCAACCTGATGCTCGGGCTCCCCGAGGTGACCGGTCTCCCGGGCGCGCGAGCGAGCGAGGCTGCGCCCGCCCGCCGGCTCATCGCCGCGAGGTCCTCATGAGACCAGCGAAGGATCGCGCCACCGAGAAGACGACGGTGATCAAGATCGGCGGAGCCTCCATCGATGCGGAAGGTGCCCTCGACGCCCTCGCGGATCTCGTCGCGACCATCCACGCCGCCGGCGCCGGGGCGATCGTCGTGCACGGCGGTGGACGGGAGATCGCGCAGCTCCAGGATGCCGCCGGGCTGCCGACGGAGAAGGTCGACGGACTCCGCGTCACGAGCGAGGATGCGATGTCGCTGGTCAGCGCGGCCCTTCGCGGCCTCGTCAATACGCGCCTGGTGGGTAGCCTCGTCGCCCGGGGCCACGCCGCGCTCGGCCTCTCCGGCGTCGACCTCGGGCTGCTCCGGTCGCCGTTCCTCGATCGGAAGCGACTCGGCCGGGTGGGTGGTCCGCCGCGGGTCGATACGGCTCGCCTCGTCCGCCTCCTCGAGGACGGCGTCCTCCCCGTCCTCGCGCCGGTCTGCCTGGGCCCGGACGGCGACCCGGTCAACGTGAACGCGGACACCGCCGCCCGCGCGGTCGCCGCCGCGATGTCGGCCGACGCGCTCGCCTTCGTCAGCGACGTGCCCGGCGTGAGGACGTCCGAGGGCATTGCCCGCACGCTCTCCCCCGACCGGATCGCCGACCTCATCGCGGACGGGACCGTTTCGGGCGGGATGGTCCCGAAGCTCCTCGCGGCCGTCGCCGCGGTCGGCGCGGGCGTCGGCCGCGTCCGGATCGGCGACCTCCGCAGCCTCGCCGACGGGACCGCCACCGAGATCCAGGCGAAGAGAGCGCAGGTCTCGGCATGAACGGTACGACGCCGAGCTCCGTGGCCCGTCGCGCGCTCGATGCAGAGCGGACCGTGCTCGACGCGGCCGATCGGGTGCTCGCGCCTACCTACGTCCGGCCCGACCGCCTCTTCGTCCGGGGATTCGGCTGCTGGCTCGAGGACGCCTCGGGGCGCCGGTTCCTCGACGCGACGAGCGGGGTGGCCGTGAACGCCCTCGGCCACGCCTCGCCCTTCGTCGTCGAGGCGGCTCGAGCGGCCCTCACCGACGGGCTCATCCACACATCGAATCTCTTCCACACCGCCCCGGCCGTCGCCCTCGCGGGCGCGCTCGTCGAACGCTGCTTCGCCGATCGAGTCTTCTTCGCCAACTCGGGCGCCGAGGCCGTCGAGGGAGCCATCAAGTTCGCTCGGCTCGCCAGCGGCGCGGGAGCGAACGAGATCATCTACTTCGACGGATCCTTCCACGGCCGGACCTTCGGTGCGCTCTCGGCGACCGACCGCCCTGCGCAGCGCACGCCGTTCGCTCCGCTCGTGCCCGGGTTCATCCGCGCGAGGTGGGAGGACGAGGCGGACCTCTCGAAGATCGGGCCGGGCACGGCCGCCGTGATCGTCGAGCCGGTCCAGGGCGAGGGCGGGATCCGCGTCGCCGACGCGGCCTGGCTCCGCGCGATTCGCCGACGGTGCGACGAGACCGAGACCCTCCTCATCGTCGACGAGATCCAGACGGGGCTCGGGCGAACGGGCCGACTCTGGGCGCACCAGCGCTCCGGGATCCGGCCGGACCTGATGGCCGTCGCGAAGCCGCTGGCTGGCGGGCTTCCGATGGGCGCCGTCCTGATGACCGAGAGAGTCGCGAGCGCCATCACGCCCGGCTCGCACGCGACCACGTTCGGCGGCGGCCCCTTCGTGGCCCGGGTCGCCCTGGCCGTCGTGAACCGGGTGAGCGAGCCGACGTTCCTCGACGAGGTGGCCCGGAAGGGCCACCTCCTGCGGGGCATGCTCGAGGCGCTCGAGGAGGGACCGCTGGTCTCCGGGACGCGCTCCGATGGCCTCCTCGCCGGCATCCAGGTCCCCGGGCGCGCCCCGGCGCTGGTCGCCGCTGCGTTCGAGGAGGAGCTCCTCGTCGTCGCGGCGGCCGACGACGTCGTGCGCGTGATTCCTCCGCTCGACATCGCCGACGACGATCTCATCGAGATGGTGCGTCGCCTCGAGCGAGCGCTCGGTCGGGTCGCCGTCGTGGCCGAGGGCCGTCCGTGATCGCCACCCGCGACGAGGGCCGCCTCGAGGTCGCGCAGCCGCCGATCGAGGCCGCGCGTCTGGCCGACGCGCCGGGCATCGCCCGCCTCCTGTTCGAGGCCTGGCCGGACTGCATCCCGAAGTCGGCTGCCGTCATCGCCGGCACGATCGACGAGTTCCTGGTCACGCGCTCGCGCGCCCGAATCGGGCCGCCCGTCGGGGTCGTCGCGCTGCACCGACTCCCCGGAGGGCGGGGCGAGCTCCGCAGCCTCGCCGTCGACCGCCGGCAGCGCGGTCGGGGCCATGCTGCCGCCCTCGTCGACGCGGTCATCGGCCGAAGCCGACGCGACGACCTCGAGCTCTTCTGCGTGACCCGCCGGCCGAGCTTCTTCGCCCGGCACGGCTTCAAGACGCTGCCGATCACCGCCGACCGGATCCGCGTCACGCCGGCAGGCGCACGTCCGCGCCGAACAATGCGACACCGAGGCGACGTCCCGACGTGGGCGCTCTCATCCCTCGACCTCCCGGGAGAACGCTCGTGTCCACGAACGGCTTGATCCGCGCCAACACCCTCGGACGCTCGCCTCTCGCCACCGGGGCCCAACCTGCCCACGCCGAGCTCACCGACATCGCCGATGGAGGCCTCACCTGCGTCCCGGGGCTCACCGCGGCGGCCGTCGCGACCGGCGTGAAGCCGGACGACGCCCTCGACCTCGCCTTGATCCTCGCCGACGGACCGCGACCGTGGACGGCCGCCGGCGTCTTCACCAGGAACGCCGCCGCCGCCGCCCCGGTCGAGCTCTGCCGGGCGCGCCTGGCCAAGCGGCGCGCCGCCCGCGCGATCGTGATCAACAGCGGCAACGCCAACGCCCTCACCGGAGAGCAGGGCCGCCGTGATGCCCTCGCGATGGCCGAACGAGCCGAGGCCAGATGCGGCGGCCCGGCTCTCGTCCTCTCGACCGGCGTCATCGGCGAGCCTCTCCCGATCGAGCGGGTCCTCGACGGGATCGATCGGGCCGCCTCGTCGTCGCCGAGCTCCGCGCGAGGCGCCGAGCTCTCCCAGGCGATCCTCACCACGGACACCTACCCCAAGGTGCACGCGACCGTCGTCGAGCTCACGGATGCGGGCACGACGGTGACCGTCGGCGGCGTCGCCAAGGGCTCGGGGATGATCCACCCCGACATGGCGACGATGCTCGCGGTCATCGGCACGGACGCGCCGCTCGGCGGCGACGCGGCCGACGAGCTCCTCAGGAGCGCGGTCGATGCCTCGTTCCACGAGATCAGCGTCGACGGCGACACGAGCACCAACGACACCGTCCTCCTCCTCGCGCGCGCGCCGAACGATCGATGCGGGCCGCTCACCGACGGAGCCGACATGGAGCGGCTCGCCCGCGCGATCACGCACGTCGCCCGCTCGCTGGCCGAGCAGATCGTCTTCGACGGCGAGGGGGCCTCGCGCGTCCTCGAGGTCCGCGTCGAGGGCGCGGGCACCCGGGGGGAGGCGAAGAAGGTCGCCGACTCCGTGTGCCGGTCGGCCCTCGTCAAGACCGCCCTCGCCGGAGGGGACCCGAACTGGGGGCGCATCGTCTCGGCCGCCGGCGCCGCGGACGTTCCGCTCGATCCAGACGCGATCGAGCTCCGGATCGAGGGCCACGCGGTCTACTCGCGCGGCGCCGTCGGGACCGTGAGCGAGGACGTTCTGCGAGCGGCATTCTCGGCGCGCCGGGTCCAGATCTCCCTGGACCTCGGTCGCGCGAAGCCAGGGCCCGAAAGCTGACCACCGATCTGACGAAGCGCTACGTCGAGATCAACGCCGACTATCGATCGTAGCGCCCGCCGAACAGGCGAGCCGCGCGTCGCGGAGCCGAGTCGTCGGGCTCGACTCTCCGGCCGGGCCCGCGCCTAGCGGAGCCCGAGGAGCCGCACGAAGCGGACGAGGAGCGCTCCTCCCGCGGCGAACAGGCCGGCGAAGAGGAGCAGGACGAGCAGGTGCGAGGCCAGCGCCGGCTCGGCGTGGTCGATCCAGTCGATGCCGCCGGGCGGGCTCGCGATCGAGCCGTGCTCGGCGTCGAACGCCTCGTAGAAGTCGTCGGCCTCGGGGTCGGCGCCCGCGGCGATGCGCTCGGCCTCGTAGGCCATCCGCGCCTCTTGCCAGGCGAGGCCGTGGGCGAGCTCGGCGTCGAACTTCTTCCGCCAGGCGTCCTCGTCGGCGCCCGCCGCGGCGATGATCGCCTTCTGTCGGCTGCGGAGGTGCTGAAGGAAACCCTTGCGGACCGCCTCGTCGGGCCAGAACCGTGCCTCGAGCCGGGCCGCCCGCTCGTAGCATGCCCAGGCGACCGCGCGCTGCCCGACCCGCTCCATGAGGTTGCCGAGGGCGAGGGCGGAGTGCGGGTTCGCGCCGCCCCCGAGCGTCCACATCCCGAGGATTCCGAGGACGGGCTCGTCGAATGCGACGGGCGACGCGTGGATTCCGCGGGTGCGCTTCACCCACTCGAGGTTCGCGCCCACCTGGGTGATGAAGAAGCGGGCCGACTCGTTCAGCTCGAGGTCGGCCTCCTCGGTCAGCGCGAGGTCGATCAAGCCGCGCTCGCGGCTCGTCAACGACCGAGCCATCCGGGCATCGCGGTCGACCCGGCCCTTCGCGAGCTTCTCGCCGCAGACGTCGTAGCGGAGAAGGAGCTGCTCGGGTTTCTCGAACGCGCTCCTGAGATGCGCGACGAAACAGGCCTGCCACGTCTCCCGACCGAAGTGCGCCCCCGGGTTCAGGGTGATCGCGATCTTGACGTGCCGCAGCCCCAGCCCGAGCTGCGCCCGCGCGTCGGGATCGCCGCCGACGGCCGCCTTGAAGCCGCCGTGGAGGAGGAACGTGCCGAGATTCGCGTGGGTGCGGTAGAGGGCGAGGGTGTCCTCATCGAGGCCACCCTCGCGCTCGAGCTCGCGGCGCCGTCTGCCGAGCTCGCTTCGCCGGAGCTCGGAGACGTCGATCTCCCGCGGGGCGCCGCGCGCATGCTGCAGGGCGAGCTTCCGCTCCATCACCCGGGCGCCCTCGTCCGGGCGGCCGAGCTTGTCGTGCGCGACGGCGGCGACGTCGAGCGCGTCGAGGAACCCCGACCCGATCGGCACGCCCTCGACGTCGGGCAGGGCGGCGATCGTCGCCTCGGCCTTCGCGAGACGGGCGCTCCAGTAGGCCTCGCCGTGGACCGGATAGCGCTGATGGACGACGTCGTGGACCATCGCGATCCGGAGCGAGGTGCCGCCAGGGATCAGCGGCACCTGATGGGGCAGCGGGATTCGCGAGCGCTCGACCGGCAGCCCGAGGAGCTGGACCCACTTCGACGTCCCGATGATGCCCGAGCAGCACAGGCCGATCAGCGCGGCGAAGCCGACGGTCAGGAAGCCGAAGATCCGAACGGAGCCCCGCGTCGGGGGACGGTTCGTCATGGCGTCGGGATCAGGGCCGCGTGGCGACCCAGGCGGATCCGCCGATGAGGCTCGCGCCGACCGCGCCCACGACGACGGCCCGGACGATCGGGAGGATCCCCTCGTTCGCGGGCTTCTCGTCGCGCTCGAGCGTCTCGTCGTACTGCGAGCGGAACTCGCGCTCCTCGTGCTTGGTGCGCGGCTCGTTGATGCACGCGGCGGCGGGCGCGGCCGTCCCGGCGGTGACGAGGACGGCGGCGGCGAAGGAGAGGGCGAGGCGGCGCATCATGGTCGGAAGCTCCTGGGTGGCGTGCTCTGACACCGTTATACCCGAAGCCGGCGGCGGCGGTTCGCTCCGATCCGGAGGCGCGCCCGCAAGGCGTCGTCGAGAAGTAGGTTACGAGTGCTGGTCGCGTCAGCGGGTGACGATCGCCCCGCCCATCACGAGGACGTCCATCCTCGTCGAGAGGAAGCACTCGATCGCATCCTCGGGGGTGCAGACGATCGGCTCGTTCTCGTTGAACGAGGTGTTCAGCAGGAGCGGCACGCCGGTCTCGTCGCGGAACGCGCTGATGAGGCGGTGGTAGTCGGGGTCGACCGCGGCATCGACCGTCTGGATCCGGCAGGTCCCGTCGGCGTGGACGACGGCCGGGATCTCGCTCCGGACGCTCGCCCGGACCGGAAACGTGAAGAGCATGAACGGGGCCGGGCCGTCGACCTCGAACCACGTAGACGCCTCCTCGACCAGGACGCTCGCGGCGAACGGTCGGAACGGCTCGCGGAACTTGATCCGGCTGTTGAGGGTGTCGCGCATCTCGACCTTGCGCGGGTCGGCGAGGATGCTCCGGCCGCCGAGGGCGCGCGGGCCGAACTCCATCCGCCCGTTGAACCAGCCGACGATCTTGCCCTGGGCGAGGGCGCTCGCCACCTGCGCCGGCATGTCGTCGGGCCGTTCGAGGGTGAGGCCCATGTCGGCGACCGCCCGATCGACGGCGTCGTCGGGGTAGGACGGTCCGAGGCGCGCCGTCTGCAGCGGCGGTCGGTGATCGCCCGCGCCGCGCGCGACGATCAGGGCGCAGCCCATCGCCGTCCCGCTGTCGCCGGCCGACGGCGGCACGAAGACGCGCTGAAACGGCGTCTCCTCGAGGATCTTCGCGTTCGAGTGGCAGTTCAGAGCCACGCCGCCCGCGTACGCCAGGTCGGTCGAGCCGGTTCGCTCGTGGAGGTGGGTCGCGACGTGGACGATCGCCTCGTCGAGCACCTGCTGGATGCTGGCGGCGAGGTCGCGGTCGCGCTTGCTGAACGGCGCGTACTTCACCCGCGGCGAGCCGAAGATCTCCATCACCTTCTCGGTGAAGATGTCCTCGATGAGCGGCACCCGGTCGACCCAGATCATGTCGATCCCGTAGACCGGGTGGGTGAAGTAGTCGGCGTTGAGCTCGAACAGGCCGTTCGGCAGCAGCCGCACGACGTCGCGGAGCTGCTCGACGTAGACCGGCTCGCCGAGCGCCGCGAGCCCCATCACCTTGCCCTCGTCGCCGTAGGCGCGGAAGCCGAGGAACTGGGTGAACATCGTGTAGAAGGCGCCGAGCGAGTGGGGGAAGAGCACCTTCTCGTCGATCGAGAGCTCGCCGCCGGCGCCGCGCCCGAGCATCGTCGAGCAGAAGTCGCCGAAGCTGTCGACCGACAGCAGCGCGCACCGATCGAACCCGGAGAGGTAGTAGGCGCACGCGAGGTGGCTGAGGTGGTGCTCGATCTCGTGGACCTGCGCTCGGACCGTGCTCTTCGAGACGCCGAGCTCGGACGCGAGCACCTTCTGGAGGTCGCGGTAGCGGGCGACGTCCTCGAACCGACGCTTGATCTGGCGGCTGTAGTTCGGGCGACCCGAGAGGATCTGGAGGATGTCGCGCTCGACGTGCTCGATCGGCTTGCTCGAGCTGGCGACGTGGTCGACCTCGGCGATCCCGATCCCCGCCTCGCGGAGGCAGTAGCGAACGGCCTGCACGGGGAATCCGGCGCTGTGCTTGATGCGGTTGAAGCGCTCCTCCTCGGCCGCGGCGACGATCGTGCCGTCGACGACCAGGCAAGCGGCGGCGTCGGCGTGGTAGGCGTTGAGGCCGAGGACGGTGGTCACGAGGGTGGCTCCCGCAGCTCGCGAGTCCCGAAGGAAGGGAGCGAGGATTCGCTGTGGGCGCGGATTCTAGCGAGCCTCACGCAACGCGTCAATTCAGGGACGCCGAAGGCGGCGCCGATGCGCCCGACGACTCGTGACCGTCCGCGCTACTCGTCGGGGGGCCCGCGGGCCGACCCGTCGCCGCCGTCGGGGCCGAGGCCCCATTCCCAGTCGCTGTCGACGCGGACCTCTTCGTCCCAGGTGAGCTTGGCGATCGCGATGAACGGCGCTCCGAGCAGCCCGCCGACGAGGCCGCCGACCAGCCCGAGCGGCATCGCGAAGGTCGTGATGACCTCCCAGCCGACGCCGCCGTAGTCGACCTGGAACGCGACCACGGCCGGCACCGGCCAGCCCTGCGCGATCACGGTCGCGTCGTAGCAGACCGCGAACCAGGACCGGAACGCGTTGTCCGCGTCGTAGACGTTGCGGAGCCCGGTGTAGCTAGGGGAGAGGCAGCCGCTGGCGCCGAGGAGCAGGGTGGCGCCGAGGGCCACGAGCGCGGCGGGTCGTCGACGGTGCGTTCGCATCCATCCTCCGGAGTTGGTGGGCTCGGCTCGAATTGTAGTTCGCCTCACCCCGCGCCGACCACTGGCGATCCGGGCAGCATCGCGCTAACTTCGTTGCCACGAAGGATCACCGACGGAGATGCCACCGACCATGACCCACGAGGATCTACTGCGAGCGACCCGCGAGGCGCGCGAGGCCGCCTGGCGCTCCCTCGGGATGGTCCGCGAGGACGTCCTCAAGCCGCTCGTGAACCCCTCGCTCATGGGCGGCCCGAAGTGGCCGTCGCTGCGGCAGGCGTGGCGCGAGATCCGGCGGGACGACCGGATCGCGCTCGTCTCCGACGGACTCTCGGATCCCGATGAGGACGGCGGGGCGCAGAACGGCTTCGGGCTCGAGTTCATCCTCGAGACGAGCGACGCCCTCGGCACGGGCGGGATCCAGCGCACCTGGGCGTTCCAGGCGATCTACCAGCTCTCGCAGACGGCGGCCCGCCACGGCGGACTCCGGGCGCTCCTCGACGACGTCGGCCTCGCCACGATGGAGATGGAGGACGTCGACGCTCCGGCCGCCTTCCTCCACGAGGGCACGGCGGGGCTGCTCCTCGGCGTCCCGGCTCCGGCCCTCCCCGACGCGATCGGCCTCCCCGAAGGCGACGCGCGCCTCGTGACGGCGAAGCTCCTCACGGCGGGCGAGCTCGTCCACGCGATCGACGGGGGCCCCGACGGACGGCGGGCGCTCGCCGCGAAGTTCGCGGCGGACGGCAGCCATCACGTCTCGAGCACGGCCCGCGCCAGCGTCGTCTGACGAGACCGACGTTCGGACTGAATCTCACGCAAAGGCGCAAAGGCGCAAAGGGGCGTTGGGTGGAGCCGAATCTCGGCTCGGACCAACGCCCCTTTGCGCCTTTGCGCCTTTGCGTGAGAAACCGTCGTTCCGTCACTCGGCCGTCCGGCACAGCGTGCACACCCAGCCCTTCGCCCGGGCGTCGAAGCCGAAGACGTCGAAGAACCGCGCCGCCCGGAGCTGCTCGATCAACCGATCCTGCTCGGCCGAGGTCAGGAACGGCTCGCGGACGTAGGTCGCGAAGTCGTCGCCGTCGCGCTCGCGGTAGGCGTCGTACATCCCCTTCACGCCGTCGATCGCGTCCTCGACGATCGTGGGCGCGAGGACCGAGCGGCCGACCAGACACGCCGACAGGGCGATCTTGAGCCAGCGGTTCCACGTCTTGCTCTCGGTCCGGAACGGGCGGTCCTCGGGGAAGAGGCACGCCCCTTCCGCGCCCGCGCAGACGAAGTGGAGGACGATCGTCCGGCGGACGAGCCCTTCGCTCGAGAACGACGCCGGGATCGGCAGGCGCTGGCCGAGCGTGGCGAGCATCGCGTTCATCGCCTCGAGGTTGTCGTCGACGTAGCGCCGGAGCTCGGAGACGGCGTCCTCGGCCTGCGCGATCCGCGCCTCGACCTCAGCGAGCCGGCGCTCGATCGCCTCGTCCCCGCCTCCCTCGAGCAGGGCGAGCACCGCCTTGGCCGCCTCGCGCACGTGCATGACCGGATCCTCGGCGAGCGCGCGGATCCGCTCCGCGTGCGGCGCGAGGCGCTCCGGCTCCGGCTCGCACGCGTTGCGAAGGTGCATGAGGGTCGCGGCGCGCTCGTGGTCCTCGCCGGCGTGCTCGAGGAGGGCGACGAGCGCGGGCACGACGACGTCGGCGATGGCGCCGCCTCTCCTCCCGATCCGGCCGAGGGCGTCGGCGAGGATGATCCGCTGTCCCGAAGGTCCGCTTCCTCGGACGGCGGCGAGGATCGCGTCGAGGTGCGGCAGGACCGACTCGGGCTGCTCGGCGGCGAGCTCGGCGACGACGCTCGCGAACGCCGCCCCGCCGATCGAGTCGTCGAGCCGCGCCACGAGCGCCTCGATGTGCGGCGCGATCAGGTCCGAGCGGCGCTTGGCGATCGCGAGGAGGAGGGCGGCGCCGGCCCCGTGCGGCTCGCCGAGGGCGAACGCCGCCACGCGATCGATGTCCGCCTCGAAGGCCTCGCGCGCGTGGGGGTAGAGCCCGGCGAGGGTGCCGACGAGCTCGCTCCGGCCGGCGATCACCAGCGTGAGGACCTCACTGACGAACGGCGCGAGCACCGCCGGTCGCTGGATCGAGGCGGTCGCGACCACGCCGCGGGCCATCGCCGCCTCGTCGCCGTCGCCGAGCGCGAGCGAGACGAGCGAGGGCAGGAGGCGCTCGGCGAGCGCGCCGTCGGTCATCAGCGGACCGTGCAGGGTGGCGACCAGGCTCAGGAGCGCCTGACCCCACGCGTCGTCCTCGTCGGCCCGCTCGACGAGCGCGGCGAGGGCGGCCTCGAGCGCGCCGGCCGCCCGCGTCGCCGAGCCCGGCACGCGCGTCAGCACCCACGAGGCGGCGCCGACCACGATCGGCGCGAGCTGCGGGTCGGGGACGCTCTGGAGGACGCCGAGGAGCGCCGGCAGGTGTGGCTCGGCCGCCGCCGGGTCGTCACCGGCCGTCCTGGCGAGCTCGACGGCCGCCTTCAGGCGCGCCCGCGGGTCGTCCCCGAAGAGGTCGTCGACGTTCACGGGCCGGTCTCGATCGAGGGCCGCGCAGCAAGCCGCCGGCGGTCATGCGTAAGCGGTTGCCGACCGCGGAGCCGGGCTTGCCTGCGGCGCGGCACGCGGAGGCCTGACCCCGTCGGCGAGCAGGATGTCACCACGGAGACACGGAGAACACGGAGAATCCACGGAGCAGATCGCGCGGGGTCGAACGAGTCGAGCTGCCCTCGCTCGCGTTCTCGCTCGAGTGATGCTCCCGCCAGAGACGAGGCCCGACGGAAGACTCTTCGTGCGTCCAGGATTCCATCGTCACCGCAGTGACGCCAACCCGGATCGAGCTGCCCGCGTTTCTCCGTGAATCCTCCGTGTTCTCCGTGTCTCCGTGGTGACATCCATCTTCGCCGAAGGCGAAGCCAGACCGCCTACTTCTTCTTCTTGTCGTAGGCCTGGACGATCTTCCAGACGAGCGGGTGGCGGACGATGTCCTTCCCGGTCATCTCCTGGAAGCCGATCCCCTCGACGTTCTTGAGGATCTTCCGGGCGTGGACGAGGCCGGAGGCCTTGCCGTCGGGGAGGTCGATCTGGCTCGTGTCGCCGGTGACGACGATGCGGCTGCGCTCGCCCATCCGGGTGAGGAACATCTTCATCTGCTCGATCGTCGTGTTCTGGCCCTCGTCGAGGATGATGAACGCGTCGTTGAGCGTCCGCCCGCGCATGAACGCCAGCGGCACGATCTCGATCAGCTCGCGGTCCATGTAGCGCTTGACCGTGTCGTACTCGAGGATCGCGTTCATCGCGTCGTAGAGCGGGCGCAGGTAAGGGTTGATCTTCGCCTGGAAGTCGCCCGGCAGGAAGCCGAGCTTCTCGCCGGCCTCGACCGCCGGCCGGCACAGGACGATCCGCTGCACGACGCCCTGCTTGAGCGCGCCGACGGCCAGGAGGACGGCCAGGAACGTCTTGCCCGTCCCGGCCGGGCCGGTGCAGATGACGATGTCGTTCGCCTTGATGAGGTCGAGGTAGCGCCCCTGCCCCTGCGTCCGCGGCGAGAAGCCGCCCGGGATGCGGAGCGGCTGCGGCGACGCGCTCGGGTCGATCACGCCGGGCTCGCCCTCGCCCGGCACGCCCTCGGCGGAGAGGCGGTCGTCGAGCGGCGCGGCCGAGCTGTTCTCGGCGCCGTTCTCGCCCTGCGAGATCAGGATGCTCGAGAGAACGTCGGCGCTCGTCCACTGGCCGCGGCGGACGCGTTCCAGCAGCGTCGTGATCGCCGCGCGCGCCTGCTCGACGCTCTCGGGCTCGCCCTCGAGACGGACGCGCCCGTTCCGGGCGATCACCCGGACGTTGAGCCGGTCGCGGAGCAGCCGAAGGTTCTGGTCGCGCGCGCCGGCGACGGCGCGCGCCTCGTCCATGCTGTCGAGGATGATCTCGGTCGTCACCTATCCCCCGTTCGGTCGGTCCGCTCTCCCCCGACGCCCTCGATGAGGCCGCCGAACCGCCGCTCCCGACCCTGATAGTCGGCGAACGCCGCGTGCAGCTGGGCCTCCCGGAACTCGGGCCACATGACGCTCGTCACGTGGATCTCGGAATACGAGATCTGCCAGAGGAGGAAGTTGCTGATCCGCTGCTCGCCCGCCGTCCGGATGAGGAGGTCGGGGTCGCGCATCCCGGGCTCGTAGAGCTGGCTCCGGAAGCCGTCCTCGCTCGCCGCCAGAGCGGCGGCGCGCGCGGGGTCTTCCTTCGCGAGCTCGACGAGCCGCGCCGCCGCGTCGATGATCTCCTGCCGCCCGCCGTAGCTCAGCGCGAGGCGGAGGACCATCCCCGGGTTGTCGGCGCTCATCGAGATCGTCTGCCGCATCTCCTCGAGGACGGGCTCGGGCATCGAGGCCGTCCGTCCGATGACGCGGAAGCGGATGTCGTTGTCCATGATCTCGGGCCGCTCGTCGATCAGGTATCGACGGAGCAGCCCCATGAGGAGGTCCACCTCCTCCTGCGGTCTCTTCCAGTTCTCGTTCGAGAAGGCGTAGAGGGTGAGCTCGCCCACGCCCAGCCGGGCGCACTCCCGGGTGATCGCCCGGACGCTCTCCGCTCCGGCCTCGTGCCCCACGATCCGCGGCTCGCCTCGGGCCTGAGCCCAGCGGCCGTTTCCGTCCATGATGATGGCGACGGCCTCGGGGGGCGGCGGTGTCGGAAGTTCGGTCGTCACGCGGTAGGCCCGCTCCCGGTCGACTCGCCCCAGAGGTCTCCGGTGAGCCGGATCAGCGCGTCGCGGTCGGGGCCGGTCGAGAGCATGCTCACCGGCCGGCCGATCGCCTTCTCGACGGCGCCGACGTAGGCGAAGGCGCCCTCGGGGACGGCCGACCGCTCGCGCGCGTCGAGGAACGGCGTCGCCGGCCCCGGAGCGTCGGTCGTCACGGGCTTCGCCGCCTCGAGGTCCGAGACGTCGGCGGGGAAGCTCTCGATTCGGCGGTCGCCGATCTGGTAGGCCGTCACGATCGGGATCGTCTCGCGTCCGGCGAGGACGTCGAGCTTGGTCAGGCAGACCGAGTCGACGCCGGAGAGCTCGACGGCGTAGCGCATCGCGACCGCGTCGAACCAGCCGCAGCGGCGCGGCCGACCGGTCGTCGCCCCGAACTCGGCGCCCGCCTCACGGAGCGCGACGCCCTCGGGGCCGTGGATCTCCGACGGGAACGGGCCCGCCCCGACGCGCGTCGTGTAGGCCTTCGCCACGCCGACGATGTGATCGACGGCCCGCGCCGGGACGCCCGAGCCGACCGCGGCGCCCAGCGCCGTGGACGACGACGACGTCACGAACGGGTAGGTGCCGTGGTCGATGTCGAGGAGCGCCCCCTGAGCGCCCTCGAACAGGACGCGCTTGCCGTCGGCGAGCCTCGACCGGATCAGGCCGCCGCCGTCGCAGACGAGGTCGCGGATCCGGTCGATGGCCGGTCCGATCTCGGCCATGGTCTCGTCGAGCTCGACCCGCTGCGCGCCGTAGACGCCGGCGAGGAGCGCGTTCGCCTCCTTGAGGACCGGATGGAGGCGCGCCTCGAGTCGGTCGGGGTCGAGCGCGTCGACGACGCGGATCCCGAGGCGGGCCGCCTTGTCGGCGTAGCACGGGCCGATCCCGCGGCGGGTGGTGCCGATCGGCTGGCTCATCGGCGCGTCGTCGGTCTCGCCGATGCCGCGGAAGACGCCGGACGGCGGCCGGATGTCCTCGCGGGCCGCGTCGAGCGCCTTGTGGTGGGGCAGGACGATGTGCGCCCGCTCGGCGATCCGGAGGCGCGGGGTGACGTCGATCCCGCTCGCGGCGAGCTCGTCGATCTCGCGGAGGAGCTGCACCACGTCGAGGGCGACGCCGTTGCCGACGACGTTGGTCACGCCGTCGGCGAGGACGCCGGTCGGCAGCAGATGGAAGACGAACTTCTTCTCGCCGTGGTAGACGGTGTGCCCGGCGTTGCTGCCGCCCTGATAGCGGACGACGACATCGGCCGTCGACGAGAGCGCGTCGAGGATCTTGCCCTTCCCCTCGTCTCCCCACTGGAGCCCGACGACCAGCAGTCCCGGCAACGCGCTGCCCTCCCTCAGGCCTTCTTGGACGCGGTCGCGGCCGCGGTCTTCGTCTCGTCGCTCGCCCGGCGGGCGAGGATCAGCTCGCGGAAGCGACCGAAGATCGTCGCGACGTCGTGTGGTCCCGGCCCCGCCTCGGGGTGGAACTGGACGCTCAGGATGCCGCGCGCCTCGTCGTGGAGCCCGGCGCAGGTCTGGTCGTTCAGGTTCGTGAACCATGGCGCGAACCCGCTCTCGGCGACGCTCGCGGCGTCGACGGCGAAGCCGTGGTTCTGGCTGCTGACCGCGACCCGCTCGGTGCGGTGGTCCTTCACCGGGTGGTTCCCGCCGTGATGGCCGAACTTGAGCTTGAACGTCTTGCAGCCGGCGGCCAGGGCGAGGATCTGGTGGCCGAGGCAGATCCCGAGGATCGGCGTTCGCCCCAGCAGCGCCCGCGCGGTCTCGACGCCGTGGGTGACCGCGGCCGGATCGCCCGGTCCGTTCGAGAGGAGCACTCCGGCGGGCGACCGCGCCAGGATCGCCTCGGCCGGCGTGTCGCCGGGGACGACCTCGACGTCGAACCCGGTCTCGACGAGGTGCCGCAGGATCGAGCGCTTGACGCCGAAGTCGAGGACGACGAGCGGCAGGAGCGGCTCCGGCCGGGGCGGCGGCGGCGGCGGCGGCGGGAGCGTCGGGGTCGCGGTCGCCCGCTCGGCGTTGCGCGAGTGCCGGCCGCTGGCGGTCCGGACCGGCTCGGGCGACGACGGGAGGTCGATCTCGGGGAGACCGTCCTCGAACCGGTAGGGCTCGCGGCAGGAGACGACGCTCGCGAGGTCTTGCCCCTCCATCCCGGGGAGGGCGGCGGCGCGCCGGGCGAGCTCGTCGAGCTCGGTGTCAGCCGTCGTGAGGATCCCCATCATCGCGCCGCGGGTCCGGATGTGCTTCACGATCGCGCGGGTGTCCATCTCCTCGGCCGCGACGACGCCGCGGTCCTGCAGCCAGCCGCGGAGGTCGCGCGTGCTCCGCTGGTTGCTCGCGATCCGGCTCGCCTCGCGGACGATCAGCCCGCGCGCCCAGACGCGATCGCTCTCGTCGTCGTCGGGGTTGCACCCGTAGTTGCCGATCTGGGTGGCCGTCAGGACGACGGTCTGCCCGCAGTAGGACGGATCCGTCAGGATCTCCTGGTAGCCGGTGAGGGCCGTGTTGAAGACGACCTCGGCGGCGACCTCGCCGTCCACGCCGCAGGCGATTCCCTCGAAGGATCGCCCGTCCTCGAGGACGAGGCGCGCGCGGCGGGGGGCCGGCGGAGTCGTGGAGGGGGCGTCGGTCACGAAGCTTCGGGTCCGGTTTGGGTCGCGATGAGGCGGCGGCGGATTCTATCGGGGCCCGGGGGCCGGCGCAACGACCGCTCGTCGGAAACCATGGCGCTGGCGGGCGGGCGGGAGACGGCGCCTACTCGCGCCGCATCGTGATGAGGGTGATGTCATCGTGCTGCTGGTCGGTCCCGGCGCCGAACGGCTCGACCGCCCGGACGACCGCCTCGGCGAGCTCGGGCGCCGACTTGTGGCCGTTCTCGCGAACGATCTCCTGGAGCCGCTCCATCCCGAACTGCTCGCCCTTTCCGATCCGGGCCTCCGTCACGCCGTCGGTGTACATGACGAGCTGATCGCCCGGGGCGAGGACGAGCTCCATCTCGTTGAGCATCTTCTCGACGTCGGGGACGACGCCCAGGATGATCCCGCCGGCGCCGATGACCTCGATCTCGCGCGTCGCCGCCCGGTAGACGATCAGCCGCTCGTGGCCGGCCCCGGTGAATCGGACCTTCCCTTCGCGGGCGGACCAGTGGGCGAGGATCATGCTCATGAACATGCCCTTCTTGAGGTCGCCCTTCAGGATCCGGTTCGTCGCGACGAGGATCTTCTTCGTCGAGTAGTAGCTCGAGATGAACGGGCGCAGCGTGCTCCGGGCCATGACCATGATGAGGCCGGCCGGCACGCCCTTGCCGCTCACGTCGCCGATGCAGCAGTAGATCGACTCCTCGCCCTCGAACTGGACGAAGTCGAAGTAGTCGCCGCCGACCTCCTTCGCGGTGAGCATCCGCCCGCAGACCTCGAGGCCGGTCACCTTCGGGTTCTCGCGGGGGAGGAGCTCGTTCTGGATCCGGCTGGCGATCCGGAGCTCCTGATCGAGGCGCTCCTTCTCGCGGACGGCGCCGACGAGGCGCGCGTTCTCGATGCCGATCGCGGCCACGTCCGCGAACGTCTGGAGCAGATTGAGCGAGGTCTGGGTGAACCGCGCCTCGACGAGTCGGCTGTCGAGGTAGAGGACGCCGAGGACGGTCTCCTTGCAGATGAGCGGGGCGCACATGAGCGAGCGCAGCTCGAGGTCGACGATCGAGGCGTACTCCATGAAGTCGGTCGCCGCGTTGGTGCTGAGGATCGGCTCGCGGCTGTTGATGACCTTGTTCAGGATGTTACGGCTGATCGCGAAGTTGGACGTGTGGATGTCGTCGTGGTTGAAGTTGTGGGCGACGACGATGTCCATCTTGCCTTCGGCGTCGACGAGGATGATGAAGCCGCGCTCCGCCTTCACCAGGTCGATCGCGGTGTCCATGATGAGCTTCAGGACGTTGTCGATGTCGAGCTCGGAGTTGATCGCCTTCGACAGCTCTTGCAGCAGGAGCATGTTCTTGAGGGCGTCCTTCGCCTCCTCGTCGGAGACGCTGGCGGCCGCCTGGGCCGCCGCGCTCTCGGCGTGGGCCATCGTGACGGCGCCCGAGCTCGTCATGTCGGGCCGGATCATTCCGTGGCTCGACTGGCTCACCGGGAAGCGGGCGAACCCGGCGGTCCCCTCCTTCTCGTCGAGGTAGAAGAGGAACGTCTGCCCGACCTGGATCGCGTCGTAGCAGTGGAGGCGCTCGGTCGACTTGAGCGGCTCGCCGTTCAGGTAGGTCCCGTTGAACGAGTGGAGGTCACGGATCGTGTGGTGGTGGCCGTCGCGGTCTCGCTCGATCACGCAGTGCCGGCGGCTGGCCATGTCGTCATCGAGCGGGATCGTGTTGTCCGGCGCGCGGCCGAACGAGATGACAGGATCGGTCATCTCGAGGAACCGGTGCTGTCGGTCCTTCACGATCACCAGGCGAGCGGTGCCCATCTAGCGGCCTCCCCCCCCCAGGATCTCGATGCACGTCGCCGCGTCGAGGGGCCGGCCGAGCTCGTGGAATCGGTTGCGCGCGACGACCGCCTCGCCGCGGGCGGCCGAGGCGTCGCCGGCGGCGACGAGCGCCCGGGCGCGGGCGAGGCGGCTGCGCGCCTCGAGGAGGCGCATCCCGATCTCGCGGGCGCCCTCGGCGGCGCGGGCGAGGCCGATGGCGGCGCGGGTCGGGTGGGCGGTCACGCCGATCTCGCCCTCGACGTGGAGGATCGTCAGGTGACCGGGAGCGTCGCCGAGGTCCTCGAGGAGCGTCCGGCCCTCGGCGAGCAGCTCGAGGCCCTCGTCGACCCGTCCGCGCGCGGCGGCGACCGCGCCGACGACGCCGAGGGCGAGGCCCTCGGCCCGGCGATCGCGGACGGCGCGCGCCGTCTCGAGGCCCGCCCGGGCGAGCTCCTCGGCGGACGTCGTCTCGCCGCGGGCGAGGCGGAGCTGGGCGAGGGCGACGCGCGCGCTCGCCTCGGTCCGTCGCTCGCGGAGGCGGACGGCCAGCGCGATCGAGCTCTCGAGCGCCTCCTGCGCCTCGGGGAGCGGCGCGACCTCGTCGGGGCGGACGACGAACGTCCCGGCGACGCCCTCGACCGCGATCCGCGCGAGGAGCGCCTGTCGGGCGGCGACCGCGCGCGGCTCCTGGGCGCGGCGCGCGATCGCGAGCGCCCGCTCGGCCTGCTCCTGGGCGGCCGACAGGCGACCGATCGTGAGGAGGACCTCGGCCGCGCGCGCGTCGAGGACGGCGCGGGTCTGGCGGTCGCCGATCTCGCGGGCGATCACGCACCCGCCGTCGATCAGCTCGAGGCCGCGCTCGAGGCGCCCGGTGACGGCGAGGGCGGCGCCGAGGTTGCCGAGATCCTGCGCCTCGGAGCGCCGGTCGTGGTTCCGCTTGCTGATCCCGAGCGCGCGTTCGTGGCAGGCGATCGCGCCGCGGACGTCGCCGGTGTCGAGCAGGAGCACGCCGAGGTTGCCGAGGTGGTTGCTCTCGTGGCGCGCGTTCCCGGTCTCTCGCGAGATCTCGAGCGCCTGGCGGTAGAGGGCGAGAGACTGGTCGACCTCGCCGACCGCCGCGTAGACGTTCGCGAGGTTGCAGAGGTCGGCCCCCTCGCCGTCGCGATCGCCGATCGCGCGGCTGACGGCGAGCGAGCTCCGGTAGAGGGCGAGGCTCTTGTCGGTCTCGCCGAGGGCGTGGAGCGCGCTGGCGATGTTGCCGTAGACGGCCGCGCGCAGCGCCGCATCCGGGTTGCCGTCGCCCGACTCGAGGAGCGCCTCGAAGATCTCGAGGGCGCGCGCGTTCTCGCCCTGCTGGAGGCGGGTCAACCCGAAGGTGAAGCGGGCCGCGTCGCGCGCGCCCTCATCGGGAACGACATCGGAGAAGGCGTAGGCGACCGCGGCGATCGCGGACGCGCGGCTCGGCCGCGTCCCGAATCGGCGCTCGGCCAGCGTCGTGAGGAGGTTGCAGATGTCGACCCGAGCGGCCGATCCAACCGGGGCCGCGGCCCGCGTCTCGACGCGGAGCTCGTCGGTCGATGGCTCGGCGCGCTCGGCGTCTCGCGCGAGGTGGAGGAGATGGAGCAGCGCGTGCTTGGGGCCGTACATCCTCTAAGCTCGGCGCTGCCGCGCGGGGCGAACGCTCGCGTTCACGGTGTTTTGGGGTGAGTGAGGGGATTTGAACCCCCGACCTCCAGATCCACAATCTGGCGCTCTAACCAACTGAGCTACACCCACCACGCGCCGGTGCGAGAAGCGGCCATCGGGCGACGCCCGAGCCGCGACCTCGACGCATCGGGAGGGGAACGGTAACCAGAGACGACCCCCAGACTTACTTAAACCCCGATCCACACGGCGACTGGCATTCTAGCGGGCGCGGTCCCCCGCCGTCAAGATCAGCGCGGCCGCGCTACCCTCAACGGGCGTCGGATGTTGTAATCTGACCACGATGAACGAGGCCCCCGACCGATCGTCGCCGCCGCCGGTCCCGCCCGCGTCCGTCGAGGCGTCCGAGTCCTCGGCCAGCCCCGGCGGCGGCCCCACGGGCCTCGCCGCCGTCGCCCGCGGGACCGGCTGGGCCGCCCTCGGCGGGCTCGTGTTCGGGGTCGCCTACGCCGCGTTCGTGGTCGCGGCGATCGAGGTCGACCGCGCGCCCAACGCTCTCATGATCCAGACTTACGTCGGGCTCGTCTGCGCCGCGGTGGCCGCGGTCGTCGGCGTCGTCGTCGTCGGGGCGGCCGCCTGGCGCGGCAAGCTCGAGGATCCGCTCGCCCCCGCCGCGCTCGCGACGGGCGCATCGGCGCCGCCGCTGCTGCTCCTGCTCGTCGCCGCGGGCCTGCGGGCGAAGGTCACCGGCGTCGTCCCGATCGGCGGGCTCGTCGTCGTCCTCCTCGGGAGCGCGGCCCTCAACGTCGGCGGTCGGCGGGTGGCCCGCGCGCTTCTCGACCGGCTCGGCGCCGGGCGGACGATCGCGCTCGGCCTCGGCGCGCCGGTCCTCATCGCGCTCGTCGCGTCGACGGCGAGCTCGTTCGGCACCCAGGTCGCCGCCGAGACGGCCGCGGCCGGTGCCCCGACCGGCGCGCCGGCGCGCCGCGTCCTCTGGTTCAGCGTCGACGGGGGCAGCCTCCGCAGCCTCCAGCTCGCGATGGATCGGGATCGCGCGGCGATGCCCACGCTCCGGCGCCTCGTGAACGAGGGCGCGCACGGGGTGATGGTCTCCGAGGAGCCGTTCATCTCGCCGGCGCTCCTGATGACCCAGGCGACCGGGCGGCCCCGGAGCGAGCACGGCGTCGAGGCGTTCCTCGACCTCCTCGTGCCGGGGCTCGACCCGCTCCCGCTCGCCGGCAACCCGTCGGCGGCGCTCGGCCCGCTCGACCTCTTCTACGTCGTGATCCTGTCGGGCTACCACGCCGGGCTGGCCGAGGCGATCCCGCCGTCGGCGGCGCAGCGGCGCGGCAAGGCGATCTGGAACGTGCTCGACGAGCGCGGCCTCGAGGCGGCGATGGTCGCCTTCTGCGCGACCTGGCCGGCCGACCCGCTCGAGCACGGCCGCATGGTCAGCAACCGGTTCGGCTACAACGAGCTCGAGACGTTCTACGCGCACCGCGCCCTGCCCGGGGCGACCCACCCGGCGGAGCTCGCCGCGGAGCTCGAGCCGCTGACGATCCCGCCCGAGGTCACGCCCGAAGATCTGCTGGCGATGACGGCGTGGAACGAGGACGACGTCGCGACGATCCGGTCGCACGTGCCGAACCCGGTCGACGCGGACTTCCGCACGCTGCTGAAGATGTCGATCAACTGGGACGACGCGAACCTCGCCATCCTCGAGCGGCTCATCGCGACGAGCGGCGAGGAGCCGCCGGCGCTGGCGACGGTGCATCTCTCGAGCCTCGACGCGGCCTGCCACGCGTTCTGGATCCACGCCTTCCCCGGCGACGTCGAGCCGGCGCCGCCGGCCGACGAGATCGCGCGCTACGGGCCGGTCATCCCCGGCGTGTGGGAGCGGCTCGACGCGGCCCTCGCCCGGCTCATCGCGGCGATGGGGCCCGACACGGTCGTGCTCGTGACGAGCGACCACGGCTTCCGGGCCGAGACGAGCCTGCTCGGCGTCGGCGCCCACGCCCTCGACGGGATGTTCGTGATCGCCGGGCCGGGCGTCGCGCGCGGCGTGCGCGAGGAGATCTCGATCTACGACGTCTATCCGATGCTGCTTCACCTGTTCGGTCTGGAGGCGCCCGAGGGGCTGCGGGGGTCGCTGCCGGAGAAGGTCTTCGTCGCGGACTCCGAGGGTGGCGGCGGATGAGTGATTCGAGAGTCGAGCGCATCGTGCTCATCCGCCTCTCCGCCCTCGGCGACGTCGTCCACACCCTGTGGGGCCTCGCCGCGCTCCGGCGGGCGTGGCCCGACGCGACGATCGGCTACGTCGTCGAGGACGGCCCGGGGTCGCTGCTCCGGGACCACCCGCACGTCGACCGCCTTCACATCCTGCCGCGCGGCGCGTGGAAGAAGGCGCTCCGCACCCGCGGCGCGCTCCTGTCCGCGCCGTCGCTCGGGGCAGGCGCGAGTCGCTTCGTGAGCGAGCTCCGGGCGGGCGACTACCAGGTCGCCGTGGATCTGCAGGGCAACCTCCGCAGCTCGCTCGTCACCCGCAGCAGCGGCGCGGCGCGGCGCCTCGGGCCGGGGCGCGGTCACGGCAAGGAGGGGAGCATCCTGTTCCTGACCGAGCCGGTCGACCTGCCGGACGGGCTCCACCGGGTCGAGCGCGGGCTGGCGCTGATCGGCGCGGCGATGGACACCGACCTCGTCGGGGAGCGGCGGGCCGGCGCGCCCGGGCCCGACCCCGAGATCGCCGACCCGCCCGAGAGCGTGCAGCTCGCCGAGCGACTGCTCGCCGAGGTGCGCGGAGGATCGTCGCCGAGCGTCCATCCCGTCGTCGCGTTCCACCCCGGCGTGAGCGGCTTCGGCGCGTTCAAGGTCTGGCGCGAGGACGGCTGGGTCGCCCTCGGCGCGCGGCTCGTCCGCGACCACGGCGCGCGGATCGTCGTCTCGTGGGGACCGGGCGAGGACGAGCTCGCGACGCGGATCGCCGAGCGGATCGTGGCGCGCGTCGGATCGATCGACGGCGACGACGGAGCGAGCCCGGTCGCGAGGCCGAGCCCGCCGACGCGCAGCGTCCTCGACCTCGCCGCCATCCTCCGCCGCGTCGACCTCGCCGCCGCAAGCGACACCGGACCGCTCCACCTCGCGAGCGCGCTCGGCACCCCGGTCGTCGGCCTCTACGGGAGCAAGGACCCCGCCGTCTACGGCCCGTTCGGCCCGGGAGCCCGGACGGTGACCAAGGGCGTCCCGTGCAGCCCGTGCCGCCAGCGAAGCTGCGTCCGGCCCGACTGCATGAACCTGATCACCGCCGACGAGGTGACCGCGAGCGCCCTCACCGCGCTCCAGGGAGCCACCTCGTGAGCATCGGGACCTTCGTCCGCTGGTGCGCCGCGTTCGCCTTCTCGCTCTTCATCGCGTGGACCGGCTACGTCATCTCCGACCTGCTGCGCGTGCCGACCTGGCTCGGCACGGCCCTGTGGCTGAGCTTCTTCGTGACCCTCTACCTCGAGCTCGTCGCCTCGCTCCAGGAGCGGGTCGGCAAGCTCTCCAAGAAGATCGCCGAGCGATCGGCCGAGGCCACACCCGCTGCGACTGCCGAGGAAGCGACGGGCCCGAAGCCCGAGCCCGAGCCTGAGCCCGCGGCGACGAGCCGCGAGTGAACGAGCCGGTGGGAGGCGACCCGGCGTCGATCCGGCGCCCGTCCCTCGCCTCGATCCTCCTGATCGCGGCGCTGATCCCGGCGATCCTCGGCCTTCATGCGATCTGGGACGAGTGGGTGCCGATCGCGCTCGAGCGGCGCACTCGGGACGGCGCGCTCCTCGCTCAGCCGGTCACCTGGATCGTCATCGCGCTCGCCATTCTCGCCGTGCTCTCTCTCCTCCACGACACCGGGGCGATCCGAGCGTTCGTCGTCTGGGTCGGCTTCCGCAGGCGCGACCCGGCGATCTCGGCCGAGCCGTGGACTCGAATCCGGATCGTGTCCGCGGTCGGCACGTGTCTCTCGGTCGCCCCGATGCTCGCCTACGGCGCGCTCGCGATGGTGTTCTCGGGCATCGCGTTCGTCGGCCGC
>JAJDCQ010000024.1 GCA_029260755.1 Planctomycetota bacterium
GAAGTGCACCGTGCGACGTCTGAGAGCGCGAGTCGGTCGGTCCCGCTCCCAGGTGTTCGGGTTGGATCAGTTGACCTCGGTGAACGACCCGCCGGCGTCGGCGGCCACGTTCATCATGAAGGTCCGGGTCAGGTCGTCGAGGCCGATCCCGAAGGCGTCGATCCGGGCGCCCTGGCTGTTCGCCCAGGAGATCAGGGCGCGGTGATACTCGATGTCGCCGGCCGTCGTGAGGGCGCAGTCGAGGAAGTTCGGGGCGCCGTCGGAGAGCAGGACGACCACGTCGTTCTCCTTCTCGGCGAGGGCGGCCAGCATGGCGACGCCGGTGTTCGTCCAACCGTCGGGCTGGATCTGGTCGACGAAGGCGATCGCGGCGGACTTGTTGTTGTTGTTGGCCTGGACCCGCGCGGCCTGCCAGGCGTAGACGCACTCGTCGTAGAAGACGATGTTGAAGACGAAGTTGTCGGTGAGGGCGGCGATAGCTCGCTTGAGCTCGACCTTGGCCCGGTCGAGGCGGTTGCCACCGCTGACGATCTGGCCGTCGAGGCCCACGAACGGGTCGACCTTCAGCCACATGCTGCCGCTCCGATCGATCACGAAGATGATCGACTGGCTCGGGGTCTCGATCTCGTTACCGAAGAAGGTCGGCGCCTCATCCTGCGGAACGTCGGCCGGCGGCTCGGAGATCGGCTCGTTGGCGGGCTCGGGGTCCGGCTTCGGATCCGGCTTCGGATCGGCGGTCGGCTCGCTCGTCGGCTCCTCGACGGGATCCGGGGTCGGCTCCGGCGTCTGGAGGGCGCGACCGCGGATCGGCTTCTCGATCGGCAGGTCGAGGACGTCGAGGTCGCCGGCCGTGGCCGACGCACTATAGAAGGAAAGAGTCGCAGCGATCGTCGCGGCCGCGGTGATCGTCGTCGCAGTGCTCTTGAACATGGCCTTCTCCTCTTCTTCTTGTATTTGTGTGACTTGTGACCGACGACCCCCATAAACGCAATCGCCTTGCCGAACGGACAGAAGGGAAGAGGAAAAGTCTCAAGCTCAGTTTATATAGCTGTTTGTGATTCCGACTCGCGAGCGGTTCGCCCGAAGGCATCGCCCTTCGGAACCCCGAATCGATATCAACGAGCGTTGACGACGGCCGGCCGGGCCCCAGGCCCTGGCTCGTAACCCTCGACGACGTGGGCGTCGAGCCCCTCCGGGGCGCCCCGCCGAGGGGGGGTCAACGATGATTGAGGGTGCTGGGCGGATGTGTCCGCTTCCGAGAGCGGGGAACGAGGTTCTCGATGTCCGGGAGGGTGGGGGTCCGCAAGACTGACGACGCATCGCGCACTTTGTGCATATCCTTTGTCTTCAATATGTAATACGCCTCTTTCCGCTTGATCTGACCCCCTCCAGCCGTAAACTACGGGCCACACCCGGAAGAGTGGGTTGGGCCGGTAACGTCGCTAGGAGAACGGAAATGAAGACCAGAACGATCGGAGTCGCAGCGTTTAGTCTGACGCTGGGCGTGGCTCTGACCCTGAGCGGTTGCGGTGGCAGCGGAAGCGGAAAGGCAGCCGGTCAGCCTGGCCGTGCCGCGAACCCCGGTGGGGGTGGCGGCGGTGGCGGTGGCGGCGGAGGCGGAGGCGGCGGCGGAACTGCCCCGGGCTCCAGCATCCCGACGCCCGCCGGTGGGGCCCTCCTCTTCCAGGAGACCTTCGAGGTCAGCCCGTTCTCGGTCGCGACGAACGGCACCGTCTGGGAGATCGGCGCGCCGACCAACGGTCCCGGCGGAGCCGCCTCCGGCTCGAACGTGCTCGCGACCATCCTGACCGATCTCTACCCGAACACTGCCGACGAGAGCGTCGACACCCCGAGCATCAGCCTGCAGGGAGCCGGTCAGCCCGAGCTCGCTCTTCAGGTCTTCTTCGACACCGAGGCGAACTTCGACGGCATGCACGTCGAGGTCAGCTCCGATGGGGGCGTGACCTTTGGCGTCATCGATCCCGCCGCCGGCTATCCCTCGGCGACCGTGCAGTCGCTCGGCGCGGCCGGCTACTCCGGCACCTCGGGCGGCGCGTATGTCGAGCAGCGCTTCGACCTGTCCCCGTTCATCGGCTCGGACGTGATCGTCCGGTTCCGGTTCGCGTCCGACGCGAACGTGAACGCCGACGGCGTCTACATCGATGACATCTCCATCTTCGATCTGAACCCCGGCGGAAACCCGCCGCCGCCCCCCCCGAGTGGCCCGATCTTCGAGGACAACTTCGACGGGACGAGCAGCTTCACGACCGCCGGCACCCTCTGGGAGATCGGTGCGCCGACGGGCCTCGCCGCGAACAGCCCGCCCAACGTCCTCGCGACCGATCTGGACGCGGACTACCCGAACGACGCCGATGAGACGATCACAAGCCCCGTGATCAGCCTCGGCGCGGCGACGCAGCCGGAGCTCAACTACAAGCACCAGTTCGACATCGAGACTGGCTTCGACGGCTACCAGGTGCTCGTCAGCAACGACAACGGCGCGACCTTCAACGTGATCGACCCGATCGGGAGCTACACGGATCCGACGATCGGTGGCCTCCAGGGCACGGCCGGCTTCACGGGTAACTCGGGCGGCGCCTTCGTCGATGCGGCCTTCGACCTGACCGCCTTCGCCGGCCAGGACATCATGATTCAGTTCCGGTTCGGGAGCGACTTCTCGGTCGTGAACCCGGGCGTCCTGATCGACGACGTCATTGTCGAAGACGCGGCGCTGCGGCCGCCCCCGCCGCCCCCGCCGCCGCCCCCGCCGGGCCAGGTCACCCTCTTCACCGAGGACTTCGAGAACGGTGGCGGCGCCTGGTCGACCTTCGGTGGCACCACGTGGCAGTTCGGCTCGCCGAGCGTCGTCGGTCCGGCTGCCCCCTCGCAGGGCACCCAGCTGGCTGGCACCGTCCTCGACGCGAACTACGAGAACAGCGTCCTCGCCGAGATGATCAGTCCGCAGATCGACCTCGGGAACGTGACGAGCGCCACCCTGCGCTTCAAGCACTTCTTCGACATCGAGAACGGCTTCGACGGCGGACGGGTCCTGGTCGAGGATCTGAACGGGCAGCGCTCGCCGATCACCCCGACGACCGGATACCCGGGCCCGATCAACGGATTCGGCGGCTCGCCGGTCTTCCCGGGCGGCTTCTCGGGCGTGCAGACCGCCTTCGTCGAGGTGGAGTTCGACCTCTCGGCGTTCGCCGGCCAGCAGGTGTTCCTCGTCTTCGAGTTCGGGACCGACACGAGCGTCGTTCGCCCCGGCTGGTACATCGACGAGATCAGCGTGCTCGGCAACTAGACACCTAGCGACGTGACCCGGAGGGCTCGGAGCGCGTGGCTCCGGGCCTTCCGTTTGTACGTACGGGTGGTCGGTCGGTCGGTCGGTTGAATGAAACCTCGCGAAATGGCGCAGGTCCGGACCGAACCAGTCCGCGCAATCCGCGCCATCCGCGGTTTCGCTCTCTCGCGCGAAACGAGTGGAACCGCGGATTGCGCGGATTACGCGGACCGGGCTCAGTCGGGACGAGAACGCCGCCGGGAGACGGGGGTCAGGGGCTGGGGGGGCCGCCGGCGCGGTCGATCTCGCCCTCGAGGTAGGTCAGGATCTGATCCCGGATCCGCTCGGCGAGCTCGATCGCCCGGACGCCGTCCTCGCCCGTCACCTCGGGGGTGCCGCCGGAGCGGACCGCGTCGCAGAACGAGCGGATCTCGACGCGGAGGGGCTCCTCCTCGTCGTCCATCGAGAACTCCTGGACCTGGAGGAGCTTCCCGAACAGGACGGCCATGCGCTGCTCGGCCGGCAGCTTGGCGAGGCCCTCGAGGTCGACCTGCTCGGCGGCCACCTCGGGCGAGCGGCGGATCACCTGGACGCGCTTCTCGCCGAAGTCGATCGAGACGTAGCCGTCGCCCTGGAAGAGGCGGAGCTTGCGCATCCGCTTCACGCTGACGCGGCTCGCGCTCAGGTTCGCGACGCAGCCGTTCTCGAAGACGATGCGCGCGTTCGCGATGTCCTCGCTCATGCTCTGGCGGCTCGAGAGGACCGGAACGCCGACGGCGTCGAGGCGCGCGACGTCGCCGTCGACGAGCGCGAGGATGATGTCGAGGTCGTGGATCATGAGGTCCATGACGACGCCTATGTCGGTCGACCGGAACGGGAACGGCGAGAGCCGGTCGCCGACGATGTACCGGGGGTCACGAACGAGGTCGAACGCCGCCCGCAGCGCCGGGTTGAACCGTTCGACGTGGCCGACCTGGAGGGTGAGCCCGCGGGCCGCCGCCATCGCGCAGAGCTCCCGCCCCTCGGCGGTCGTCTGCGCGAGCGGCTTCTCGACGAGGAGGTGCATCCCGGCGTCGAAGAGCCGCGTCGCGACGGCGTGGTGGCCGATGGTCGGCACGGCCACCGAGACGACGTCGATCGGACCCGCGCCCCAGCCCGAGCTCGGGTCGCGGCCCGACAGCTCGATCAGCTCGTCGATGCTCGACAGCCCGACGCAGCCGTGGCGCTGGGCGACCTCGCCCAGTCGCTCGGTGTTCGTGTCGACGACCGCGACGAGCTCGACGTCGGGGAGCTCGTCGTAGATCCGCGCGTGGATCGGGCCGAAGTGGCCGACGCCGATGACGGCCGCCCGAAGCGGGCGACCGGCGGGCGGCCGCCGGCGGGCCGGCGGGGCCGGCTCGGCGGGAGGAGGCGCGGCGTCGCTCACGTCAGAGGCCGCGGTTGTCGTCGACGAGGGCGAACTTCAGGGTCGCGGTCGCGATCGTCTTGCCATCGACGGTCGCGTGCGCCTCGCAGTGGCCCCGCGTCTTCCGGATCGCCTTCTTCGAGGTCACCTCGATCCGGAGCTGGTCTCCCGGAGTCACGGCGCGGCGGAACTTCACCCCGTCGACCGAGATCAGGTAGGCGATCTTGCCCTGGTTGTCGGATCCGGCGAGGAGCATGACACCGCTGAGCTGGGCCATCGCCTCCAGGATCAGGACCCCCGGCATGACCGGCCGCTTCGGGAAGTGCCCGCTGAAGTAGGGCTCGTTGATGCTGACGTTCTTCAGCCCGACGATCACCCGCTCGGCGAGGTCGAACTTCACGATCCGATCGAGCATCAGGAACGGGTACCGATGCGGCAGCACCCGCAGCAGCTCCTGGATGTCCCAGAGGCCGCCCTCGGCCGTCGGCGCCGGCGCGTTCGCGGGCGCCGCGGCGAGCCCCGCCGTCTCGGCGTCGGCGAGCAGCTCCTGGACGAGCTGGCCGTTGAGGTCGTGCCCCGACCGGATCGCGACGACGTGGGCGTCGAGCTGCGCGCCCATCACGGCGAGGTCGCCGATCAGGTCGAGCACCTTGTGGCGCACGAACTCGTCGGGGAAGCGGAGCTCGTTCTCGATCACGCTCCCGTCCTCGGAGACGACGAGCGTGTTCTGGAAGGTGGCGCCCTTGCCCAGGCCTGCCTGCTGGAGCATCTCCGCCTCGGCCTTGAGGCAGAAGGTGCGCGCCCCGGCGATGTCGTTCACGTACGCCTCGGGCTCGACCTTCATCGCGTAGTACTGGGCGGGGAGGCCGGTGTAGTCGAGGGTGTAGGTGAGGGAGAGGCCGCAGCCCGGCTCGCCGGGGATCGCGGTGATGCTCGACTTGGGCGACCGGACCGCGATCGGCTTGCTCGGGCGGATCGAGCGGCGCGGCGCGTCGAGCTCGACCATGCCGGCCGACCGGATCGCCTCGACGTACTCCCGGGCGCTCCCGTCGAGCCCGGGCGGCTCGGGGCCCTCGATCTCGATCTCGGCCGTGTCGATGCCGAGCCCGTAGAAGGCGGAGAGGAGGTGCTCGACCGTCTGGACGCTCGCGCCGCCCTCGCCGATGAGCGTCGTCCGGCGCGCGCGCGCCTCGCCCGGGCCGCCTCCCGCGGCGATCCGCTTGCCGTCGAGGTCGGTCCGGATGAAGACGAAGCCCTCGTCGGGCAGACCGGGCTTCAGGCGGAGCTTCGCGGGGGCGCCGGAGTGGAGCCCGACGCCCTCCACGGAGGCTTCGCCGGCGAGGGTCTTCTGCTTCTCGGTCATCTAGGTTCGATCCTGGCTCTGCAACGCAATCTGTGCAATCCGGGCCGAGATGGTGTCGCGCACGCGCTTGCCGTCGCGGTGAACGATCCACAGATTTCACAGATTACACAGATCGCCGCGGGCGGGTTCCGCTTCCTGCCGGTGCCGAGTCGTTGGGCGTCCGCATTCCGGCCAGGGGTGACCGCCTTCGGCAACTCCCAATCTGTGCAATCTGTGTAATCTGTGGATCGTTCCCCGGTGCAAGAAGACCGCGTTCCCGGGACGGATCGTCCTTGGCCGGGTCGGCGGTCGCCGTCGCCCCGCTCGAGAACCAGCCTACCTTCCCGGCCTAACCTAACCGCCGCCCTCGCCCTCACCGACCTTCTCGGCGGCCTCCTCGCGGTCGCGCTTGTCCATCTTCGCGAGCCAGTCCGAGCCGTTGAGGATCGTGAGGACAGTGTCCGTGATGTCGACCGTCTTGCTGTGGAAGAGGACGCTCCGGAGGGCCGCCTGGAGCCGGTCCTCGCCCCACTTTCGACTGTCGACCTTCAGGATGAGGGTGTAGTCGTGCTTCTTGCCGTATTCCTCGACGACCTCGGCGATCTCACCGAGGACCCGCGTCGTATACTCCTCGAACTTCTTCTTGAGCGTCACCTCGGCCCGCTGCTTCATCAGCCGGAGCCGCGCGACCTCGATGCTGATCTCGTCCTCGGCGTCCTGGAGGGCGTCGCCGGTCAGGAACTCGGCGTCCTTGCGGAGCTTGATGATGCGATCGCGCTGCTTCTCGATCGCGTCCTCGAGCCCCTTCTTCTCCTGGTTGATCCGGTCCTCGAGGCGCTTCGCCCGGACGTACTCCTTGAAGATGTCGTCCATCTCGATGACGCCGAGCTTCATCTTCCGCCCGAAGGGCGAGGTCCGCCCGCCGTCCTCCTGGGCGAGGGCCGACGGCGCGGGGGACGCGAGGAGCATCGTCGCGACGATCGCGGCGCCGACGAGGAGGGGGGTGGTGAGCTTGGTCTTCATCGAAGGGGCCTCAGAAGCCGATGCCGATCGTGAATGAAAAGACCTCCTCGTCATCGTCGTCCATCTTGATGACGGGGAAGCCGAAGTCGAAGGCGACGGGAGCCGGGAAGTAGGGGACGAACAGACGGAGCCCCGCGCCCATCGTGACGCGGACCCCGTCGAGCTCGAGCTCGTCGTCGAGCTCCCACTTCTTGATGTTCTTGACGACGCTCCCGGCGTCGATGAACACGAGCCCGCGCAGGATGTTCTGCGGCAGGATCGGGAAGTTGTACTCGATCGTCGCCGTCGTGATGAAGTTGCCGCCCTGCGGCTCGTCGTCGAACTGCGGCCCGACGCTCCGGAACTCGAACCCGCGGATGCTGCGGGCGCCGCCGGCGAAGAAGCGCTCGAAGATCGGGATCTCGTCGGTGTTGCCGTACTCCTCGATCCAGCCGATCTCTCCGCGGATCGCGAAGACGTGCTTGTACCCGTTCGGGAACTCGAACAGCGTGTGCTGGAGGTTCGCCTCGGCCGAGATCTTGTTGAAGTCCAGGTCGCTCCCGAGATGCTCGCTCGCCCACTCGTACGACGCGGTGAAGCCCCAGCCGCCGTAGAAGAGGAAGGTCCGGTCGATCAGGTTGCGGTCGACCGAGAACGAGGCCCGAAGGCTCGAGATCAACGTCTTGCCCGCGGCGCGGTGGACGTCGGGGATCGCGTCGAACTCCACCTCGTGGATCTGGACCTCCTCCAGGCGGTAGGTCAGCTTGACCGTGACGTCCTGGTTGATCCGGTAGCCGAGGCCGAGGAGGCCGCCGATCCGCGACTCGACGTAGTCGCCGAAGTCGCGGTCGAAGATGAAGCCGTCGAGGCTGAACACGACCGGGAGCCCGAGGAACCAGGGCTCGGTGAAGTTCGCGCGATAGCTGCTCCGGTCGCCGCCGGGCTGCGCCTGGAGGAGCAGGCTCTGACCGCCGCCCGCGAACGCGTACCCGTCGAGGATGTCGTCGAGCGAGCGCGGCAGCCGGAACAGGTCGAAGTTTCGCTGGCTGTAGACGATGTTCGCGAAGAAGCCGACGTTACTGGAGATGCCGCCGCCGAGCAGGATGCTGCCCGTCTTCGACTCATCGACCCGCAGGATGACGTCCTTCGTCTCGGGCGAGCTGCCCTCCTCGAACCGGATCCGGACGTCGTCGAACCAGCGGCGGCGACCGAGCCGGGCGAGGCTCTCCTCGGCGAGGACCGAGTCGAACGGCTCGCCGGGATGGATCGAGAGCTCCCGCCGGACGACGTGATCGCGCGTCTTGTCGTTGCCCTCGATCAGGATCCGCTCGACGGTGACCGGGCCGCCCTCGTCCATGTCGAGCGAGATGTCGACGACCTTCTCCTCGTGGTCGTAGGTGAGGTTGGTGCGACTCCGGGCGAGGACGTAGCTCTTCTGGCCGTACCGGCTCCGGAGGGTCCGGAGATCCGCCTCGAGCTTGGTCCCGTCGAAGTGATCGCCCGGCTTCGTCGTCATCTCGGCCTCGAGCTCGGCCGCGTCGAAGATCGTGACGTTGGTGATCTGAAGGGTCCGGACGAGGTAGCGCGGCCCCTCCTGGACGTGGAAGGTCACGTCGACCTCGGAGCGGTCCTCGTTGAAGATCGGGGCGTCGTTGTAGACGCGCACGTCCAGGTAGCCCTGCCGGCGATACCAGGCGGCGATCCGCTCGACGTCCTGCGCGATCAGCTCCCGGTCGAGGTTGCCCTTCTCGATCCAGCCGAAGAAGAAGGCCTCCTTCGTCAGCATGATCTCGCGGATGTCGTCGGGATCGAACGCGTTGACGCCATCGAAGAGGATCTCGTCGATGAGGACGCGCCGCCCCTCCTGGATGTCGAAGATCAGGTCGACCTCGCCCGGCTTCCCGTCCCGCGCCGGGTCTCGGACCGTGTGGGTGACGGCCACCTCGACGTAGCCCTCATCGACGTACTGCTTCCGCAGCTTCTCCTTGTCGACCTCGACGAGCCAGTGGTCGAGGAGCTGGCCCTTCTTGCTCCGCATGTCGTCGGCGAGCTCGTCGAGGCCGAGGGCGTCGCGCCCGCGGATGACGATCCGGTTGATCCGCTGCCGCTCCGTCACCCGGAAGACGACGGTGACCCCGCGCTCGTCGACGCTCGTCCCGACGGTGATGCCGGCCTGCGCGTCGAAGTCGCCGAGCGCGTAGAGGCGCGCCACGTCCTGGCTGAGCACCTCGGCGTCGAACGCCTCGCCGACCCGGGTCCGGATCTTGCTCCGGAGGAAGTGGGGCGAGAGGCGATCGAGGCCGTCGAACTCGACGGCGCGCACCGGACGTCCGCCGGGGTTCGGGCTCTGCGCGTGGGCCGCGCGGGGCGCGCCGGCGAGCGCGATCGGAATCGCGAACGCCACCACGAGGCAAGCACGGAGTCGCATCGGGATGGCTCTCCGGAGGGGATCAGTCACGCGCGAGGTTCTCGAACCGGAAGGCCTCGCGGAAGTAGGCCAGCTCGGCGACGCCGGTCGGGCCGTTTCGATTCTTCGCCACGATGATCTCGGCACGGTTCCGGATCTCGGGCGGGATCTCCTCGTCCTTCTTGCCCTGCTGGCGCTTGACGTAGTCCTCGCGGTGCAGGAGAAGCACGATGTCGGCGTCCTGCTCGATCGCTCCACTCTCGCGGAGGTCGGCGAGACGCGGTCGCTGGTCGGTCCGATCCTCGACCTTCCGGCTGAGCTGACTGAGCGCGACGATCGGGATGTCGAGCTCGAGGGCCAGCCCCTTGAGCTTCCGCGAGATCGCCGCGACCTCGGCCTGCCGGTTGTCGACGTTGCTCGCGCCATCGCTCAGGAGCTGGAGGTAGTCGATGACGATGAAGTCGAGCCCCTCGCTGTGCTTCATGCGCCGGGCGCGGCTCCGCACCGTCATCGTGGTGGTGCCGGACCCGTCGTCCAGGAAGAGGGCGGCGCTCGAGAGGATCTCCCCCGCGTCGAACAGGAGGTTCTCCTCGTCGCCGTTCAAGACGCCGCTGCGCAGCCGGAAGCTGTCGACCTTGGCCATCGAGCACAACAGGTTGAGGGTGATGTCGAGCGCCTTCATCTCGAGGGAGAAGAAGATCCCCTTCTTCCCGCCGTGGACGCACATGTTGCGAACGAGATTCAGGCAAAAGGTGGTCTTTCCGACGGACGGCCGCGCCGCGAGAATGATGAGCTGTCCGCCCCGGAACCCCTGGAGGAGGAAGTCGAGGTCGTAGTAGCCGCTGCTCACTCCCTGATTGATCCCGTCCCCCGAGCGGCTCTGGCGGATCAGGTCGAACGCCTGCTGGAGCACCTCGCCGACGCTCACCCCGGCCTTGCCCATCCGGTTGCCCGTCGCCTCGTAGAGGCGGCGCTCCGCCCGGTCGAGCACCTCATCGCACGCGTCGGCCGACTCGTAGACGTCGCCGATCGTCTCGTGGGCGAGCGAGAGGAGGTTCCGCAGCTCGAACTTCTCGCGGACGAGCCGGGCGTGGTTCTCGACGTGCGCCGAGGTCGCGACCGCCTCGAGGAGGTCGGTGATCGCGTCGCTCCCGCCGATCTGATCGAGCAGCCCCTTGCTCCGCAGGTGATCACGGAGCGCGACCGGCTCGACCCCCCGATTGCCATCGTGCAGCTCGAGGACGGCGCGAAAGATGTGCTGGTGCGCGGGCTCGAAGAAGTGCTCCGGACGCACCGTCTCGGCGACCAGATCGACCCGCACGGGATCGAGCAGGATCGCTCCGATCACGGCCCGCTCGGCCTCGGCGTTGAAGGGCGGCGCACGGTCGACCGACACCGGTGGAGCCTCCTAGAGCGGGCGGACGGAAGACGAGGGACGCTGACGGCACGAACGAACGCCGACGGGGCCCGCGCTCGGCGGGCCCCCTGGAAACGACGTGGCGAGCGACGAGTGGGGGACGCTCAGGACGCCTCGCCCGACTCCGCCGCCGCGGCGAGCTCCGCGGCGTGCGCCGCCTTGGCGTCTTCCACGGCGGTCAGCGCCTCGCCGCCTTCGGCGACGACCCAGACCTTGATGTCGACGGTGACCTCGGCGTGGAGCTGCGCGACGACGGTGAACTCGCCGACCTCCTTGATGGGCTCCATCTTGATGAGCTTGGCGTCGACGCCGTAGCCCAGCTTGGCGAGCCCATCGGAGACGAGCTGCGCGGTGACCGCCCCGTAGAGATGGCCCTCCTCGCCCGCCTTCATCGTGATGGTGACGCTCGCGCCGACGAGCGTCTCGGCCTCGGCGGCGAGCTCGGCCCGACGCTTCGCCTCCTCCTCCTCGTAATGGGCCCGCTCGATCGCGATCTCCCGGATGTTCTCCGGCGTGACCGACGTGGCGAGTCCCTTCGGGAGGAGGTAGTTCCGGCCGTACCCGTCGCGGACGTTGACCACGTCCCCGATCTTCCCGAGCTTGTCGACAGTCTTCTTCAAAAGCAAACGCATCACGTCCTCCGCTGGTCGCGCCTGCGACCGCGTTCTTTCTCGGTGACGACCCACCCGGGCTCGCCATGTCTTCGATGACGGGGCGATCACCACCCCGTCGCGGCGCTCGCTAGCCGATGAACGGCAGCAGGGCCATGAACCGCGCCCGCTTGATCGCCGTCTTCACCCGACGCTGGTGCTTGGCGCAGTTGCCCGACCGCTTCTTCGAGAAGATCTTGCCCTGCGCGGTGCAGAGCCGCTGCAGCGACTGGATGTCCTTGAAGTCGACCAGGTCGAGCTTGTCCTTGCAGAACCGGCACCGGTTGCGAGGCTTGCCGAACGACCGCCGCACCCTCCGCGGCCCGCCGCCGCCACCACCGTCCCGGTCGTCGCGGTCGCCCCGGTCGCCGCGGTCGCCGCGGTCGCCGCGGTCGCCCCGGTCGCCCCGGTCGCCCCGGTCACCACGATCTCCGCGCTCGCCGCGCGGCCCACCTTCGTAATCGCTCATCGAGCTACTCCTCTATTCAAGTGTGCTAAGAGCTGGCGGCCGCGACCGGCTCGTCCTTCGCGTCCTTCTCGTTCCCGTCTTTCCCATCGGTCGCGTCCGGCGCGTCCTTCACCTCGGCGGCGCCCTCGGGCGTCTCCTCGACGGGCCGGAGCTCGGCGGGCTCCTTCTCGTGGACGATGAACATGTGCCGGAGAACCGTCTCGCTGAGGCGGAGCTCGCGGTCCATCGCGCTGATGTTCGCCGGGTCGACCTTGAAGAAGCCGAGGAGATACGTTCCTCGCTTCAGGCTGTTGATCTCGTAGGCGAGCTTGCGGTCGCCCCAGTGATCGAGCTTCACCACCTCGGAGCCATGCTTCTCCAGCAGATCACGGACCAGCTTGACGAGATGCTCCATGCCCTTCCCGGCCTCGGTCGGGTCGAACAGGAAGAGGCCTTCGTAGAGGCGACTGCCTTCGGTACTGCGCTTCAAGCGAACCTCCTAGGAGACATTGACGGGCGCGCCCGCCTGATGCCTCGATTCCAAACAATCTATCTCTCGGCCCCGCGGAGGGGGCCATGACTCATCTCGCCTCGGCGGTCAGCCGTCGCTGGCCTCCGAAGGCGCTCGATTGAACACGTTCATGGCGGCGACCACCCCGTCGGTGATGCACGCGGTCACCGCGTCCCGGGCCGTCACCTCGGCGATGTCCGCCTCGACCTTCTCGTCGCGGCCGAACGGCTCGAGGACCCAGTCGGCGGCGTCCTTCCGGCCGGGCGGGCGTCCGATTCCGACGCGCACCCGGACGTAGTCCTTGCTCCGGAGGAGCTGCGCGATCGACTCCAGCCCGCGGTGTCCGCCGGTCGAGCCCTTCTCTCGAATCCTGATCCGGCCGAGGTCGAGGTCGAGGTCGTCGACGACCACGATCACGTTCTCGGGCCGGGCGTCGTGCTCCTCGACGAACGACCGGACGGACCGACCGCTCAGGTTCATGTAGGTCTGCGGCTTGATCCAGACGACCGAGTCGCGACTTCCCCGCGGGGCATCGGACTCGGCGAACCGCGCCTCGTGCCTCGGACCCTTGAACCGAAACCGATACTCGGACGCGAGGAGATCGAGGACGCGGAACCCGACGTTGTGTCGCGTGTCCTCGTACTCGCTCCCCGGGTTTCCGAGGCCGACGACGATCCAGGTCTTGGGCACGAGTGCGGTCCTGACGGCCAGCGCGTGAGCGCTAGCTCTCGCCGCCCGAGTCGTCGCCGCCCTCGGCGCCCTCGGCGCCCTCGGCACCCTCGCCCTCGGCGCCCTCCTCGCCCTCCTCGGTCGGCTCGACCTCGGCGGCCTTCTCGACCACGGCCGCGACCGGGTCCTCGATGTTCACGCCGATGACCTCGGCGCTCGCGGCGAACGGGAGATCCTTCACCCGGATCACGTCGCCGACGTTGAGGCTTCCGATCTTCACCTCCAGGGTGTCGGGGATGTCGGTCGGGAGGCACTTGATCCGCACCCGCCGGATCGACTGGACGAGGTCACCCGCGCCGATCACGACGCCCTTGGGCAGGCCGACGAGGCTGATCGCGATCTCGATCTCGAGCTTCTCGTCGAGCGAGATGCGGTTGAAGTCGACGTGGTAGACGCGCTCGCCGAGGTGGTCCCACTGGACCTCCTGGAGCATCGCGGCCTCGGCCTCGCCGCCCTCGATGTCGATCGCGAAGACGCGGCTGCGGGTCCGGATCCGGTTGAGGAAGTCGTCCCGGTCGATCTGGATGTGCTGGACCTCCTGTCGACGTCCGTAGAGGACCGCAGGGATCTCACCGTCGGCGCGCATCCGTCGGCTGTGCGAGGTGCCCGTGAGGGTGCGCTTCTTCGCGTGGAGGGTGACGAGTTCCATGACTACCTTCTTCTCTCTAGTGAGCCGGCCCGGCTTGCGATGGTTCGACGCCGGACGCGTCCGTTCGAAACGAGTTGCTACTCCGGCCGCGCGCAGCGGGCCGGTCGATCTCTACTCCAGGTTGAACAGGTAGCTGACCGACCTGTTCGAGTGAATCCGATGGATCGCCTCTCCGAGGAGATCCGCGACGCTCAGGACGGTGAGGCGCTCGCCGAGCGCCTCGGCCTTCTCCCCGAGCGGGATCGTGTCCGTCGTGACGATCCGGGTGAGCTCGCTGCCGCCGAGGTTCTCGACCGCCTTGCCGCACATCACCGGGTGCGTCACGCAGAAGGAGACGCTGGCCGCCTGCTTCTGGAGGAGGACCGTCGCCGCCTCGGCGACCGAGCCGCCGGTCGCCACGATGTCGTCGACGAGGACGACGTTCCGACCCGCGACGTCTCCGATCACGAAGCCGGCCTCGACCTTGGTCGGGCTGACCCGGCGCTTCTCGACGACGGCGAGGCGCGCGCCGAGGCGCTTGGCGTAGCCCCAGGCCATCTTCATCCCGCCGACGTCGGGGCTGCAGATCACGAGGTCGTCGAGCCCGAGGCGCTTGAAGTGACGGACGAGGACCGGCGAGGCGTAGATGTGGTCGAGCGGGATGTCGAAGAAGCCCTGGATCTGCGCCGCGTGCAGGTCGATCGTCAGGACGCGGTTCGCGCCCGCCTGGGTGATCAGGTTGGCGACGAGCTTCGCGCTGATCGGGACGCGACCCTCGTCCTTGCGGTCCTGGCGGGCATACCCGAAGTAGGGGATCACCGCGGTGATCGTGTTCGCGCTCGCCCGCCGCAGGGCGTCGATGAGCGTGAGCAGCTCCATCAGGTTGTCGTTGACCGGTGTGCAGGTCGACTGGATCACGTAGACGTCGGCGCCGCGGACGTCCGCCTGGATCTTGACGCTGATCTCCCCATCGGGGAAGCGCGCCACGCTCGCGTCGGCCTGCTTCGTGCCGAGATAGCGACAGATGGCGTCGGTGAGCGGCGGGTTCGACGTTCCGCTGAAGACGAGGAGGCGGTCTTCCAAGGACATCCGGTCTCGCTCCCGTCCCGGTCCTCGTCGGACCGGCTTCGTCGTTGCCCAGGCGTTCGGTGCGGCGCGCGTCCCGACGACGCCACCGCGGTGATCGTGTTCGGTCTACTTCTTCCGGATCGGGCGGGCCGGCACGCCGACCCAGGTCTCGCCCGCCGGCACCGAGCTCCCTCGCTTGAGGAGCGCTCCGGCGCCCGTGCGCGCGCCCGCGGCGACCTCGCCGGGGGCCACGATGATCGTGCCGCTGCCGACGAAGGCGCGGTCGCCGATCCGTGTCTCGTGCTTGTCCTGGCCGTCCCAGTTGGCGAAGACGGTGCCGGCGCCGATGTTGGCGCCGCTGCCGATGTCGCCGTCGCCCAGATACGAGAGGTGCTTCGCCTTGCTGCCGGCGCCGAGGCGAGTCTTCTTCATCTCGACGAAGTTGCCGACCTGCGCCCCGTCCTCGAGGACCGTGCCGATCCGGACGTGACTGAACGGGCCGACCTGGCAGCCCACCCCGATCGTCGTCGGTCCGGAGATCACCGTGAACGGGTGAATCGTCGTGTCGCGACCGATGGTCACCCGGTGGTCGATCCAGGTGGTCGCGGGGTCGACGACGGTGACGCCCTCCGCCTGAAGGCGCGCGATGACCCGATCGCGCGCCGTCGCCGAGACGCGGGCGAGGTCCGCCCGGTCGTTGACGCCGTCGACCTCGTCGGTGCGACCGGCGCGGACGCCCACGACGGGCCGGTCACGCGTCACCGCGTCGGCGATGAGGGACGTCAGGTAGTGCTCGCCGGTGACCGGGTCGGGGCCGACGGCCGCGGCTCGCTCGAACGCCTCGGGGAGGGTGAACCCGTAAATTCCGGCGTTCACCTCGCCGATCCGGCGCACCTCGGGGCGGTCGATGTTCTTGTCCTCGACGATCGCGACGACGCTCCCCTCGGGCCCGCGGACGATTCGCCCGTAGCCCGCCGCGCTCACCGGCTCGAACGTGAGGACGGTCGCGAACGCGTCGGCGCCGGCGTGCCCGTCGAGGATCCTCGCGAGCGTCTCGGGTCGCATGAGCGGGACGTCGCCGTTGAGGACGAGGGCGGTGCCCTCGAAGCCCTCGAGCTCGGCGGCAGCGGACGCGAACGCGTCGGCGGTCCCGCACGCATTCGTCTGCACGGCGAAGCGCGGAGCCGGAACGCCGGCGGCCTCGGCGCGCCTCTGCAGCGTCGCGCGGATCCGCTCGCCGTGCTCGCCGGGCCCGACGACGACGACGACTGGATCGGCGCCGGCCGCGCGGGCGACGTCGACGACCAGACCGACCATCGGCTCACCGAGGACGTCGTGGATCACCTTCGGCACGTCGCTCTTCATGCGCGTGCTGCGACCGGCGGCCAGGACGATGGCGGCGGGGGAGCTCTTTGTCGGCGGACTCGCCATATGCAGCTGGTGCCTTCGCGAGGCAAGTGACCTTCCCGGTCCGCATCGATGGGGTGATGCTCACCATCGACGCGGGCTCGAGAACGAACGTCTCGGCCTCTCCGCGTTTCTCTCGGTCCCGGTGCGCGCGCCTCGGAACCCTGCGAAGCTACCCGGCCAGGATTCGAACCTGGACAGAGAGGACCAAAACCTCCCGTGCTGCCGTTACACCACCGGGTACAGTATGAAACGACGACCGGACATGGGCCGGTCGCGAGCCGAGGAGTATATCAGCGCCCGGCTCGGGATGTCAACGGATGACGAGAGTTAGATCGGAGAGGCGTCGGCGGTTTTCCACCACGCGCGCCGCGTCATGCCGCCCCGAGGACCTAAGAGCCGAGCCCGGGGGAGGCAACGCCCCTCGGGTGATCCCCGATCCGGACGATCATCGATCGGGTCCGACCTCTCGCGACCCTAACCTCGACCTGAGATCAGGCGATCGATCCCCGGTCGAATGCCGTCCCCGCGGCTGCGTCTGAGACGCCGGGCCCCGGGAGGATCCGACCGATGATGACCGCTCGCCGAACGATCGCCGCGCTCACCTCGACCGCCGCGACGCTGCTGTTGACCGCCGGATGCTACACCGCCGAGATCCAGCGGCTCGAGGACCAGCTCACCGCGACCCGGGCCGAGCTGGCCCGCGAGCGCGACGAGCGGTGTGACGAGGATCGCCGCCTGACCGACTCGGGCGAGAAGCTGGCGATCGCCTGGACCGGCTTCGAGGAGTCCTACGACCCCGAGGTCCGCCAGCAGCTCTCGGACAACCTCGAGGTGAGCTGGCGGGCGACCCAGGAGCTGGAGCGCCTGGAGACCGAGGGAGGCGAGGACCGCGAGGCGATCGCCGAGCTCGAGGACGAGTCGGCGGAGCTGCGCGACGCGACGGTCCGCCACGAGGCCGAAGCCCGGGCGAGCAACATCGTCAACGAGCTCCGGAGCGAGCGCGCGCTCTTCCAGGACGGCGTGAACCGCTCGGAGGGGGCCGCGGTGAACGCGGCGCACGCCGCGAGCGACGCCCGAAGCCGCATCGCCGCGTCGGCGAAGTCCGCCGACCGGGCCGCCTCGTCCGCCCGCCAGGCCCAGTGCGCCGCCGAGAACGCGGCGACCGCGAGCGACCGGGCGTGCCGCGAGGTGCGCGGGCTCCGTCACCGGGTGGCCTGCCTCGAGACCGCGAACCACGCGCTCGGCCGCGAGGTCGTCGGGCTGCGCGCGCGGGTGAACGGGCTGGCGAAGCAGGTGGCGAGCTCGGGGGCGAGCGGCGGTCGACGGCGCACCCGCCCGTAGCCCCTCCTCGGGCCCCACCGCGCGCGCGTCCTATCTGATGTCGCCGAGAGGTTCCGCCGGGAGCGACTCGCTGTCCACCTCAACGAGCGTTCGCCCGACGAGTGTCCATCGCTCACGGAGCCCCGGGTATCCAGCGACCCAGCGATCGATCACGATCACGGGAATGCCTCCTGGCCCGTGCGACCTGGAGACCCGCGCCTGCTGGCACAGGAGATCTCGTTCCGCCGGCGTCGTGAGGATCCGACCGGATCCGTCGAGGATCGCCGTGACCAGGGATGGAGTTTGATCGCTCGTCATCGGCCGTCGAATCGCGACGAGCAGCCATCGCGTCGAGTCCTCGGTCGACTCGAACCGACAGAGGACCCGAGGTTCGAGCCGTCGCGGAAGAAATCGGGCCACAGGCGGTCGGCGAGCGCGAGGTTCGTCGGGTCGCGGCGAATCAGGTTCCACGGATCGCGAAACTGCCGGAAAGCCACGAGCGCGACCCAGACCCCGAGCACGACGACCGCGTTGATCAGAAGGAGCTGGCGAGCGTGAGCGGCGGCCCGTGGCGGGGAACAGGCATCCCTGGATCGGCCGGCGCGGCGTGCTGCTCCATGAGGCTCCAGGCTAGCGGACGCCCGGGCGACGGTCGAGACCGACCGAGCGAAGCCCTACCCCCGGTGACGCTACTGAGGACGCGACCAGGTCCCACCCTGCGCCTCGCGGTGGTCCTGCGCCGCCCCCTCCGACGTCACGCGGCTCGCTCTCTCCGGGCGGTCATCGGTTCGCTCAGGGAGGGGGGCGGCTGGGCTAGGGCGCGCTCGCGCTAAGTGCCATTGCTGCAAGCCCTGGAGCTTAACCTCCAGGCATTAAGCCTAGAGGCCCCTCCCAGACCTTCGTGAGCTTCATCACCACCCGCACGTGCGGTCCGCCGAGGGCCGCGACGGCGTCGGCCAGATCGCGGACCCGGCGGGCGTAGCCGCCGGCCGACCACGCCTCGATCGGGCCCGACGAGAGCAGCGTCGGACGACCGGACTTCCACGCGAGGTGGAGGCGATACGCGGTGCTCTCGAAGCGGAGCCGGGGAACGATCCCCTCGCCCTCGACCTCGAGCGGGCTCGCGCCGCGCGACACGGTGATCGCCTCGAGGTCGACCATGCTCCGCTCCCCCGAGGCGGTCACGACGGTGCCGGACGGGAGCACGCGGAGACGACCCTTCACGACGCGCCACGGATCGGTGACCGTCTCGTGCAGCCGGCGGAACGGGGCGGCGAAGCCGATGGCGAGGGCGGCCGCCAGGAGCAGCGTCGCGAAGGGGAACCCCGCCTTCCACGATCCGATCCCCGCGAGGGCGAAGGCGACCAGGCCGAGGAGGACCGCGAGGATCCCGACCGCGATCAGCCCGGCGAGCGCGTCCTCGGCGACGCCCACCAGACCTCGACGGCCGCCGAGGTCGAGGGCGCCGATCTCGTCGAGCCGCGCCTGCATCCCCGGTACCTTAGCCGCGGCCTCGACGATCGCCTGCTTGCGCCGCGTCCGCTCGACGGCCCGCCACCACTGCGGCTCGGCGCGTCGCCGGCGCGCCGGACGGGGCGGCGGCGACGCGGGCGCCACCCCGACCGCCGGACCGGCGCCACCGAGCAGGCCGCGGGCGACCCGCTCGGTCACCTCGATCAGGTCGAGGCGCGTGTCCGAGGGGACGTAGACGCCGCACCGCCCGCAGTGCTCGACGTCGCCGATCGCGATCGTCGGCGCATCGACCCGACCGACCCGGAGCTCGCCGCGTCGGAGCTGCCCCGCGCACACCGGGCAGCCGAGCGCCCGGTCGACGCGGCCGTCGATGACCTCGACGCGGAGCCGCACCGCCGGCGCGCTCGCATCGACGACCGCCTCGAGCTCGCCCTCGTCGAACCACGTGCCGCCGCATCGTCGGCACCGGTCGAGGACGCAGCCGTGGACGACGACCGGGTGGAGCGGCGCCGCGTCGGCGGGGCACGACCGAAGCCCGTCCCCGCCCTCGCCGCCCGCGCCAGCGTCGCGCGAGACCGCCTCGAGCTCGGCGAGGACGGCGCCGGCATCGACGGGGCGCCGGCCGGGAAACGGGTCGAGGAGGCGGCGGAGGAGCGCCTCGAGCCGCGGCGGCGCATCGACCTCCTGCTGCGCGAGCGGCCGCCACGCCCCGCGCGGCCGCCGACCGAGGAGGAGCTCGTAGACGAGCACGCCGAGCGAGTAGACGTCGGCCGCCGGCGTCACCCGTTCGCCGCGCCGGCACTCGGGCGCCATGTAGGCGAGGGTGCCGCGGATCGAGCCGACCGCCTCGACCGACAGGCTGGCGTCGAAGCTCGTCGCGAGGCTGGCGCCGCCGCCGCCCGCGACCGATTGGCCGAGGCCGAAGTCGGCGAGGATCGCGTCTCCCTCGTCGGCGATCAGGACGTTGGCCGGCTTGAGGTCGCCGTGAACGATCCCCGCGGCGTGCGCGGCGGCGAGCGCCTCGGTCACCTCGATGACGATCGGGAGGGCGGAGCGCCAGTCGAGGCGACGGTGATCGCGCGTCTCGAGGAGGGCGCCGAGGTCCGACCCGGCGACGTAGTCCATCACGATGTGCGGCGGCTCGGCGTGCGGGTGGATCCCGTGGATCCTCACGACCGACGGGTGATCGAGGCGACGGAGGATCGCGCCCTCGCGGGCGAGCGCGGTCACGCGCGCCGGGTCGCGGGCGAGCTTGATCGCGACGACCTCGGGGAGCCCGTCGGGCAGCCCTTCGACATCGCGGCCGGCCGCGCGCCGCGCCCGCCAGACCTCGCCGAAGCCGCCCTCGCCGAGGCGCGCCTCGAGAACGAAACCGCCAACGACGGCGCCCGGGTTCACGACGCGTCCTGGCCGTCGTCCGAGATCGTCTCTCCGACGTGGACGTGCGGGCCCCCGAGGGACGCGACGGCGTGGGCGACGTCGAGGGCCGCCCGGCGATGCGCGTGCGCGCTCCGGATCGTGAGGACGCGGTCGGTCTGGAAGCTCGCGCGGCCGCCGCTTCGCCACTCGAGGTCGAACCGGATCGCCACCGCCGGCCCGTACCCGACGAGCCCGACCGTGACGCTCGCGAGATCCCGGAGCGGGCGCGTGGTGATGTCGGACCAGATCCGGTCGTCGCCGCCGATCACGATCCGGTCGCCCCACGCATACCACGGCGTCAGGAGGTAGACGATGAACCGGAGGATCAGGACGAACACGATCGCCGGCGCGATCAGGCCGAGGACGGTCATCCCCGCGACCAGGACCGGTGAGCTCTCCCCGGCGTTCGCGAGCAGGGCGGGGAGCGTGACGACGTCGATCACGTAGAACGCGAGCAGCGCAATCACGAGCGGACCGCACCCGCTCGGGTCGCGGGTCGACCCGATCCGCAGGGCGCCGTCCGAGGTCACCTCGGCGAAGAGCCCGGGGAGGACGCGGCTCGCGATCGCCAGCTCGCGCCGGCGCGCCGCCCGCCCCTCGGGCGAGGACCACCAGCGCGCGTGGCGGGACTCGCGTCGGACGGCGGGCAGCTCGCCGGCGGCGAGGCGCGCGACGGCGCGGATCAGTCGCATCCGCGTCGCGCTCGGCACCCAGGTCCCGTCCTCGGGGCAGCCGTGGACCGTGCCGACCTCGACGAAGCTCGCCTCCGACCCGGCCAGGATCCGGAGCTCGCCGCGGCGGAGCGGCTGCCGGCAGGTCGGGCAGGCGAGGGCGGGCTCCCGCTCCTCGAGCTCGGGGCGCGGGATCAGATACTGCTCCTCGGCCATCGCCTCGACGACGATCGCGAGCTCGCCGGTGTCGAACCAGGTGCCGCCGCATCGGCGACACCGGTCGAGGACCGCGCCGTGGATCGTCACGGGATGGAGCGGCGCCCCATCGACGGGGCACCGACGCGCGAGCTCCCGGGCGAGCCGAGCGCCGTCGCGAGCCATCGCCGGGTCGTCGGCCGGGACGCGCGCCGCCACGGCGAGCGCGGCCCGGAGCTCTCCGGCGTCGGCGGGGCGGCAACCCGGGATCGGGTCGAGCATTCGCCGGAGCAGCCCCTCGAGCCGGGCCGGGACGACGACGCCCTGCTGGGCGAGCGGGCGCCACGCTCCGCGCGGGAGACCGCCCGTCAGCATCTGGTAGAGGACGAGCCCGAGCGAGTAGACGTCGGACGCGGGCCGAGCCCGCTCACCGCGGCGGCATTCGGGCGCCATGTAGGCGAGCGTCCCTCGGATCGCCGCGGTCGCCTCCGGCGAGAGGCTGGCCGCGAACGAGCGCGCGAGCGAGCGGTCGACCTCGGCGTCGGACGCGCCGTCTGCGTGCCAGCCCAGACCGAAGTCCGTCAGGAGCGCGCCGCCGTCGCGCGCGATGAGGATGTTGGCGGGCTTGATGTCGCCGTGGACGACCCCCGCCTCGTGCGCCGCGGAGAGCCCGGCGGCGACGTCGTCGATGATCGGCAGGGTCGCCTGCCAGCGAAAGCGCAGGCCGGCGCGGGCGTCGATCACCGACGCGAGGTCCCGGCCGGCGACGTGCTCGAGGACGAGATACGGCCGCTCGGCGTGCGCGGCGACCTCGTGGACGCGGACGAGCGCGGGATGCGCGACCCCGCGGAGGAGGCCGGCCTCGCGCGCGAGCGTCGACACGCGACGCGGGTCGTGGGCGAACTTGAGGGCGACGACGTCGGGCGTGCCGGGAGGGGCGTCGGCGTCGCGCTCGCGGCGGCGCGCCCGCCAGACCTCGCCGAACCCACCCTCGCCGAGGCGCTCCTCGAGCACCCAACGATCCACCACCCGCCCGGGGTGGAGCCCGGGCTCGGATGCGGAGCGCGGCGGAGGAGTGAGGGTCTGGGTCAAGCGATCGGCTCCCGCGGCGGCAGGATACCCGGCCGGCTCGGGGCCCATCCACCGGGGCAGCGCCGCGATGGAGTCGCTCGTCGCTACGTTCGGAGCGTGCCCACCGTCAGGCCGGGCTGGGAGAGGAGCGCCGGCGGCGAGGCCGGCGCGGTGGCGGCGCGCGGAGCGCGGATCCCGGCGTCGTCGGCATCGTCCTCGCCTTCCCCCGAGCTCATCAGACTCTCGCCCATGCCTGACGCCGACGTCTGCCGAAGCGAGCCGATCGTGAGCGGGGCCGGCGGAGTCGACGCGGCGGCGGGCATCGTCAGACCGACCACCTCGGCGACGGCCGGCGCGGCGCGCGGAGAATCTTCGACGTCGTCGGTGGTGGCGGCGGCGGTCGCGGCGGCGTCACCCATGTCCGGGGCGCCGCCCTCGACGTGCTCGGGGCCCCCGTGGAGGAAGTGGGCCGGGTCCTTCGTCGCGGCGACCGCGGCGAGCACGGGATCGTAGCGCTTGAGCCACTCGTAGCACTCGATGATGTGCTCCTGCTCCTCGTCGCGAAGGTGCGCGATGAGGTGCTTCACCGCCGGGGTCGGCGCGCCCGTCTCGAGCTTGTCGTAGACGTTCACGGTCTCGACCTCGCGCATGAGCGCTTGCCGGATCGCGTCGAGGTCGGCGCCCTCGAGCGCGTCGGGGATCGGTCCGGGGTCGGTCATGGTTACTTCTTGCCCTTCGTCTCGATCGTGCAGATCGCGTCGGCGTGCTTGATCCGGAGGATCAACGACTCGAGCACCCGGAACGGATGGTTCATGTGCTGCGCGCCGAGGTAGGCGACGCTCATGTCGAGCGCGACGGCGAGGTCGAGGTTCTCGTGCCCGGTCGACAGGAGCACGGCGCAGTTGCCCGTGAGCGCGTTCGTCTGGAAGACACCCTCGCCGACGAGCTTGCGGATGTTGTCGACCTCGAGGATGCCGGTCTTGAGGAAGACGCGGTGGATGAGCGCATACAGGCGCGGGCTCGCCACGAGCGCGTAGGGCCCGTAGTGACCGCCCTCGAAGAGCGCCTCGGCCGCCTCGACGACGTTCTGGAACGCCTCGCCAGGCTCGCTCCAGTCGCGCAGCGGCACCTGCTTGCGACCCTTCGCGGTCATGAGGCCTTCGTAGCCGTACTTCGGGAGGCCGTGGAAGATCATCTCGTCTTCCTTGTCGGCCAGGAACGAGGCCGCTCCCGCCGCCGCGCTCGTGTCGAGCGGATGGGTGAGGCGACGCGCGCTCTCGAGGTCCCGCCAGTGGAGGAGGAAGTCCTTGTAGATGATCGGGATCATCCGGAACTGGCGGTTGTCGGTGAAGACGACCGCGGTCGGCTCCTCGCCGACGACGTCGACGTTGGCGGGCTGGTCGCCGGTGAACTCGTCGTAGGCGACGGCCTGGAACCCGGCGCCGAGCGGACCGTAGACGTCGATCACGCGGCGGCCGACGAGCTTCCGACGGGCGACCTGGATCACGGCGTCGTTGATCCGCACCCACTCGTCGCTGGTGAGCGGGTTCTCGGCATGTCCGAAGAAGTCGGTCATCGGGGAAGCTCCATCGGGAACGGGAGGCCTGGATCGACAGGCGGATCGCGGGAAATCGTCCAGAAGCGGTGGGGTATCCTACTGGCGCCCCTAGCGGTGTCAACGGAGCCCTCGTCCGATGGATTGAGACTGCGTCCCGTTCTCATTCCAATGACGGGGCCGATGACGGGGAAGGAGAACCGAGACTGATGAAGTTGCCATCGCTGTTCGTCGCCATCGCCTTCGCCGCCGCCTTCGCGATCGCGATCGTCGTCGCGTTCGCCTCGCCGCCGACGACGAGCGCGCGCGAGGGCGACGACCCGAGCGCGGGGGAGCTGACCGCAGCGTTGATCGCCGCGTTCGATCGCGGGGACGAGGAGGCCGCCCGGGCGACCTTCAGCGAGACCGCGTGGAAGCTCGACGGGGCGCCGCTCCTCGCCCGCGTCGAGGCGCGCGGCCTCACCCTCGGCCGGGCCGGGTTCGACCTGTCGGGGAAGCGCGCGGTCGCGACCCTCGAGGTGAGGCGTTCCGGACGACCGCTCGAGGAGCTCCGCGCCTACGCCGAGGAGGGCGCGGCGACGGGCTGGCGGTTCGTGGCGGTCGACGCCAGCCCGCTCCACGCCGCGCACTTCCTGAAGGGCGACCTGCCGGCCCGCTTCGCGGTCGAGGATCTGCCCGCCGACGCAACCCTCGTCACCCTCGGCGAGAAGCTCCTCGCGGCCGCCGAGACGGTCCGGACGCGCCGCGCCGCCGACCCGGCCTGGGCGATGACGCCCACCAACCTCGAGACGCTGTGCTCGAGCTTCATCCTCGGCGAGAGCAAGCGCCTCGAGCAGATGCTGACCCACCTCTCGAGCCTCTCCGCGACCAGGGTCGGGGCGACCCACTGGGCGGCGGCGCTCGGGCGCGGGGCGCTCGTGATCGAGGGGACCGCGGAGGTGACCTCGGCGACGGGCGAGACGAGCGCCACGACCGACGACGCGACCTACTACGTCGCCAAGGTGGGGGATGACACCTGGCAGCTCGTCGGGATGGGCGCGACTCCGAGCGTGGAGGAGTTCCTGCGCGACGACTGAGGCGCGGGCACGCGAGGGATCACTCCCGGTCGCGTCCCTCGGGCCCCATCAGCGGACGGAGCTCCTCGAGGAAGTCCGAGATCTCCTTGAAGTCGCGGTAGACCGACGCGAATCGGACGTAGGCGATGTCGTCGAGGCGGCGGAGCTTGTTCATCACGAGCTGGCCGATCATCTTCGCCGGCACCTCCCGCTCGCTCACCTCGCGGATCTCACGCTCGATCTCGTCGGTGATCTCCTCGAGCTTTTCGCTCGGAACCGCGCGCTTCTCGCAGGCCTTCTCGAGCCCGCGGAGGATCTTGGCTCGATCGAAGGGGACGCGGCGACCGTCCTTCTTGATGACGCGGAGCGGGCGCTCCTCGACCTTCTCGTAAGTCGTGAAGCGACGGTGGCACTCGACGCACTCGCGGCGTCGGCGCACGACGAAGCCTTCGCCGGAGAGACGGCTGTCGATGACCTTCGTGTTGTCCTTGCCGCCGATGTTCTTGCAGAACGGACACCGCATGGGGGCGTTCCTCGTCTCTGCATCAGCCTAGCATACAACATCTTGTGAGTCCACACCGGCGGATCGTAACCGACGGGTGCGCGGACGCCGGCCGGGTGGCCCAGGTCCTTATGGAATCGTTAGATAGGGTAGGCGGAGGAGGGAGGGTGGGGAGAGGTTCGTACAAAGAAAAACGCCAGCGGAACCCGCTGGCGAGGTAACTATTGTAAGGGATGACGTGCAGATCGGTCAAGCACGATTTCGAGGCTCTCCCGATCAGACGTCGAAGAGCCGTTGCCTCAGCCGTAAGATCTCTGGCCCCAACGGTTGACGCTCATCGAGCCGACGGACCCCCTGACGCCGGGCGGTCCGTTTCGCCTCGCGGAGCTCCTCGTCCGTCGTGCAGCGATCGAGCTCCGCATGGCGGCTCGCCTGATGCTCGGGTCGGTACTGCCCCATCACATTGACGTAAGTCTCGGGCGATACGTCGTGCGCGAGGAAGCGCATGATCTCGGCCGTGCCGGCGAGCCCCTCGGGCATCACGAGGTGCCGCACGAGCACGCCGCGCCGGGCGAGCCCGTCGGGGCCGATCTCGAGCGGCCCGACCTGTCGGTGCATCTCCCGGACGGCCGTGCGGGCGATCTCGGGGTAGTCGGCCGCCTTGAGGTAGGTCTTGCTCGGCGCCTGGTCCCAGAACTTGAAGTCGGGCATGTAGATGTCGACGATTCCGTCCATCAGCTCGAGCGAGTGGATCGCGTCGTAGGAGCTCGTGTTGTAGACGATCGGGAGCGCCAGTCCCCCCTCGATCGCGACGACGAGCGCCTCGAGAAGCTGCGGAACGACGTGCTCGGGCGTGACGAAGTTGATGTTGTGCGCGCCGGTCCGCTGAAGCTCGAGCATCACCGCCGCGAGCCGCTCGGGAGAGAGCTCGTCGCCGTGGCCGGCCTGACTGACGTCCCAGTTCTGACAGAAGACGCACCGCAGGTTACAGAAGGAGAAAAAGATCGTGCCGCTGCCTCGCCAGCCCCGGAGGCAGTCCTCCTCGCCGAAGTGGTGGAACGCGCTACCGACCCGGGCGAGCCGGCCGGTGTGGCAGGCCGCGGTCGCGTCGGCCAGGCGATCGACCTCGCAATCGCGGGGACAGGCGCGGCACGAGGCGAGTCCGGCCACGGCCTCGTCTCGGCGACGGCGGATCTCGTCGAGGGCCAGCGCGCGGTAGGCGGGCTCGAAGCCCTCCGGCGCACCGGGCGCGGGAGTGATCACGGAGCGGCCTCCTCCCATCCAACCTAGCGGACTCACCCCCGCCGTTCACGTGTCTCTTCCGGCCGTTCATGCGTCCGCTGGTGCGCGACCGTGGCGCCGCCGAATGGATGCGGCCGACCGGATCTGGGCGGCGGGGGCGCCGCCCGGAGGCCACGTGAACACCCGGATCTCGGCGATCGGCGCACGTAAACGCCAACCAACGGGCCTTTTCCGCCCGGTCATTTCGCTCGACGGAGCGGCCTCGGTCTTGCATCATGATCCCCCTCACCTGCGCGCCACCCACCCTCGCGCGCGCACCGGACGGACAACTGGAGGCACTCCATGCGCTCGCGCACGCACGCGACCATCGCGGCGCTCGTCGTCGGCATCGCCCTCGCATTCGGAACGGGCGCCCCCGGCTGCGAGACCCCGGTCCGCATCCCCTACGTCCAGAACGTCCAGACCGACTCGGCCGTGATCGTCTGGAAGACCCGGGACGACTCGACCGGAGAGGTGTCCTGGGGCCCGACCACGACCTACGGGAGCTCGGCGGCCAGTCCGCGCGGTAAGCGCCACGAGGTGCCGCTGACGGGGCTCCTGCCCGACACCCAGTACTTCTACGAGGTGAAGGTCGATGGCCGCGTCGTCTCGGGCGGCGTCCCCTTCCGGACGGCGAAGACGAGCGCGCAGAACCAGTTCGACTTCATCGTCTTCGGCGACAGTGGCCAGTGGACCCCCTGGATGCTCCAGATCGCCGACCAGCTCGAGGGCCAGCAGGGCGTCGACCTGATCGTCCACACCGGTGACGTGATCTACCCCGACGGCGACGAGGACAAGTACGACCTCCACTGCTTCTCGCAGTACAAGGACTTCCTGAAGTCGGTCCCGATGTACCCCTGCATCGGCAACCACGACGACAAGAAGCGGGACGCGGAGGCCTACCTCGAGAACTGGAGCCTGCCGCTCAACAACCTCGGCACCGAGCGTTACTACTCGTTCGACTGGGGCAACGTGCGGTTCATCTCGATCAACACCGAGGACAACTACGAGGCGGGCAGCCCCCAGTACACGTTCATCGACAACGCGATCACGACGGCGCGGGCCGCCGGCCTCGACTGGGTGATCCCGTTCTTCCACAAGCCGCCGTTCAGCAACGGGCGTCACGGCGACAACGACACGGTGAAGCGCCACCTCGTCCCGCTCTTCGAGCAGCACCAGATCAAGCTCGTCTTCGCCGGGCACGAGCACAACTATCAGCGGACCAACGAGATCAATGGCGTGACCTACATCGTCACCGGCGGCGGCGGGCAGCTCCTCTACCCGGTGAGCGGCGGCGGCAACATCGCCGAGTCCAAGTTCGCGTGGCACTTCGTCCGCGCGAGCGTGAACGGCACCCAGATCACCTTCGAGGCGATCAACAACACCGGCGCGGTGATCGACACGCACACGATCACCAAGTAGGATCGTCGGCCTCAGACAACTCCGGATCAGGTGGAGCCCCCGCGTCGGGGGTCTGATCGAAGAAGACGAGCGAAGGCGCGCGCCGCGAGGTGCGCGCCTTTTCTCATTGTGGTCGCTCCAGAGCGTCGAGAGCCTCGCGCAGCTCGGGACTGCCGGCGACGACGTCCTCACCGACGACCTCGACGGGGCGCTCGAGGAGCTCCGCGAGCCGCGCCACGACGGCGATCACGTCGAGCGCCTGCTGGTCGCTCGTCGCGGCTGGCCCGAGACGGAGGAGGTCCTCGTCGCCGGCGCTCACGATCGCCACGAGGCGCTGTCGGCCCTGCGGCTCGAGGGGGTGGACGATGATCCGGAGCGGGTCGATCTCGTCCGCCTCCCAGGTGCGGAGGAGCAGGCCGAGCCCGCCCGCCTGCCGCAGGCGTCGCTCGCCGCGGGCGACCGTGAAGTCGTGGGCGAAGACGACCATGCCGCCGACGAGCAGGCCGAGGAGGGCGACGGCCGCCGCGGCGCCTGCCCGCGCGCCCGTGAGCTCGCCCGAGATGAGGATCACGCCGGCCATCAGGAACAGCGCCCCGCCGGCGATGAGGAAGCCGGCCCAGGCGGAGCGCGACCCGACGAACGCGATCCCATCGAGACCCGCGAGCACCCGGTAGCCGCCGAGGACCACGCCGGGCCGGATCTCCGGGATCCTCCTCATCGCGTCGGTCATCGCGGGGCCTTCGCTCCGTACGTGCCGCGGGGGCCGTCGGCGACGGCCCCCGCGATCACGAGCCTGAGACTCGGTGTCTGCGTCTAGCCCGGGTCGTGAGTAATCCGGGCTAGTAGTAGCGCTTGCCCGTCTTCGGCTTGACCGGCTTCTTCTTCTCCGGCTCGGGGAACTGGGCGTAGAGGGTGATCTGCTTCCCGCCGCGCTCGACGAGGAACGGCGTCTTGCCCTCGGCCGCCTGGATCACGGAGCGGAGCGTGTCGATGTCCTCGATCTTGGTCTTGCCGCTCGAGATGAACTTGTCACCGACCTTGAAGCCGCCCTTGTCGGCGCGGCTGTCGGGCGTGATGCTCGAGATCGACATGCCCTCGAGCTGGATGCCGAGCACCTTGCGGTTCTGGGCTCCACGCGGCTGCTGCATGTTCGTCCGGTCGAGGAGCTCCTCGAGGTTCGCGACGCCGAGGGCGCCGCTCGCGACCACGAACGCGCTCCGCTGCTGGTACTCGGGGATCGCCCGGTCGAAGTTGTCGTGCTGGGTGTGGTGGCCGTAGCTGTAGTTGCTCTTGCCACGCTGGATCCAGAAGAAGCCCGGGACGCCGGCCGCGAGGTAGCTGTTGTGATCGCTGCCGCCCCCGGTGAGCCCGCCGACCTGGCGGATCTGGAAGTCGAAGCCGCTGCCGTCGTCGACCAGATGCCCCATCGCCTCCTGCATCTGCGGCATCATCGCCTGGGTCGCGGTGATCCCCGAGAGGGTGTTCGTGCCGCCGTCGTGGACGAGGACGGCCGAGATCTTGCTCATCTCGTCGCGGTGCTTCCGCACGTAACCGGCGCTCCCGAGCAGGCCCTGCTCCTCGCCGCTCCAGAGGATGAACCGGATCGTCCGCTTGGGGCGCGCGCCCGCCTTCATCAGCAGGCGAGCCGCCTCGAGGGTCGTCGCGCAGCCGGTGCCGTTGTCGTTGCTGCCCTCGGCGCCGTCCCAGCTGTCGATGTGCCCGCCGACGATCACGAACTCGTCGGGCTTCTCGGTCCCCTTGATGTCGGCGACCACGTTGTAGTGCTTGTAGGGCCCGGGCTTGAACTCGTTCTTGATGTCGAACTCGAGCTCGAGCTTCTCGCCGCCCTGGAGAAGCTCGGTGAGCTCCTTCCACTGACTGTTGATGAGGTTCACCTGGACCCGCGTCGGGAGCTTGTCGTAGGTGATTCCGCGGACGCTGCCGCTCGTGAGGAGGAGCTCACCGCGGACGCCCCGGACCCAGCCGGCGATCCCGGCGTTCCAGATCGCGTCGTTGAGCGCGCGTGCATCGCCGGAGAGGCGACCGCGCCGCGTCGAGCGCCCGACGATCCACGCGCCCTTCAGCGCGCCGCCGAGCTTCTCGAGCTCATCCACGCTCGTCGGCTCGAGGATCGCCGCGCCGCGGGTCGGGCCGTCGGTGCCGGCCGTCCACGAGTGGGTGTTGAACTCGAGCGGCTTCTCGCCCTTGCCGGGCACGATGACCTTGCCGCTCCACGGGCCGCGGTTGAATCCGACCGGCCACTCACCCCACTCCTCGACCCAGGCCTCGAGGCCGTAGCTCTCGAACTGCTTGCGGGTCCACTCGTAGGACTCGTTGATCCCATCGGAGCCGGTCAGCCGGGGGCCGATCTCCTTGGTCATGTAGCGCAGATGCTCCATGACCTGGTTGTCGTTCTGATTCGCTTGACGGAGCCGCTCGATCGTCTTGCGGGTCGCGTCCTGGTCCGTCTCGTCGCCAGCCGCGGCCGGCTTGGTGGCCGCGATCGCGAAGATCGACGCGCCGATCGCGACGGTCAGCGCCGCGTGGCGGACCGCACTCTGCGGGACTCGAATCATGTTCACCTCGCCTCTACTCGGTGCTTCTCTGCAAGCACATGGCCCACTCCGCGCAGCCGCTCCCGGAGAGGAAGCGGTCGGAGGGGCCCCTCCGATGGACCGGCTCATCGGCTCTCGCGGGAACGCCCCGCACCCCCCCGATGGATCACCGGCTGAACGCCAAGATATACGGCGGTTTGGCGGCATTGTGTGGGTCACCGGAGTGTAAATGATGGCCCACGGGGCGGGGAGGCGAGCGGGACGCCCGAACAGCCCCCGAGGATGGGGGGGATGTCGGCCGATCGGTGAAGTGATGGTCGCGATGTCGGCTTCGCCGACGATTTCCTCACGCCAAGCGCGCCAAGGGGCCAAGGCCGCCAAGTGCCATTGCCGGTTCGAGGGCCGCGGCGCGGACCGACCGACGGAGACTCACGCAGAGTCAGCGACGAACGCCACCGCCCGAGACTCTTGGCGCTCTTGGCGCACCTCCGCGCGCTTGGCGTGAGGAATCGTCGGCGAAGCCGACATCGCTGCCAACATCAACATCAGTCGAGCGGCTCGGCGTCGAACGTGATCCGAACCGTGCCGATGGTGGTCGTGTTGGTCTTGAGGTCGTCGGCGCTGCGCGGGCCCTTCACGTCGAAGGCCAGGATCCGACCGAGGGCGGGACTGAAGAGCACCTCGCCCTCGATCTTGTAGGCGAGGCCGGCGACGACCTGCGTCTTCGCGCGCTCGAGGCCGAAGGCGAGCTTGAGCCGGACGCACTCCTCGCCGTGGTGGCGCTTGAGGCCCTTCACGGTGATCTCGCCCTTGGCGTCGTAGAGGGTGTCGTTGAACGTCGGGCCGTAGATCGCCTTGCCGACCTTCTCGACGTCGATCTCCCACGAGTCACGGACCGCCACCGGATCGGCCGGCAGCGCGAGATAGACGATCCGCGCGACCGGGATCTTGGAGGGGTCCGCCTGCATCTTGCCGACGCCGGCGAGCTCGTAGGCGATGGCGCCGTCCCTCTCGACGATCGAGAGGGTCTGGCCGTGCAGCGCCGTGTTCGTCGTCTCGGGCTTCCCGCCCTTGTGGACGGTGCGGACCGCCTGCTCGTACATGCGCTTCGACACGACGGTGCCGTCCTCGCGCACCTCGAGCGTCTCCTCGACGAACTTCGAGCGCTCCTCGACGACCTGCTTTCCGCCGCCGACCCGCTTCCCGCCCTGGGTGAGCTGGGCATCGAGGACGCGGACGCTCTGCCCCCGGTAGCGCTCCCCGACGCTGTCGGTCCGCTTCAGGAGAAACCGCTCCTTCTTGTCGTCGTCGGCCGCGGCGACGCCGACGATGCCGGCCACTCCGAGGAGCAGCGCGGGGAGCAGGGTGCGCAGTCGGTCGATCACGATCGCCTCCGGTCAGTCGCCGAGCTTCGCGAACGCCTTCTCGAGCGCCGCCTTGTCGGCGAAGCCATCCAGCCTCGCCGCCACCTTCCCGTCGGCGCCCACGAGGAACGTCGTCGGCACGAGCTCGACGCCGAACCCCTGGACGCACTCGAGGGTGAACATCGCGACCGAGCTCCGCTCGAGCTTGAGCGATCCGGCGAAGGTCTCGACGAGGCCCTTTCCGCCCTGGTCGCACGAGATCGCGAGGAGGGCGACGCTGCGATCCTTGGCGAGGGCGGCGAGGAGCGGCAGCTCCTCCTTGCACTCGTCGGAGAACGTGGTGAAGAAGACGACCACCGTCTTCTTCCCCTCGAGCGCCGCGCTCCCGGTCTTGCCGCCGGCGAGCGTCTCGAGCTCGAACTTCGGCAGCTTCCCGCCGGCGGCGAGCTTGTCGGCGGCCCGGGTCGGGGCGATCGCACCGGCGACGACGAGGACGAGCGCGAGGGTCACGGCGAGCGCCGCGACGAGGCGATGGGCGAACACGATCGGAAGCTCCTTCAGCGGGCGTCGGTCCGGACGCGGGCCACGGCATCTCGCCAGCCATCATAGAGGCGGTCGCGCGTCGCCGCATCCGCCGCCGGCTCGAAGCGCCGGTCGGCGGGGCGATCGCCGGTGATCTCCTCGATCCCACCCCAGAAGCCCGAGCCGAGGCCGGCGAGCCAGGCGGCCCCCTGGGCGGTCGTCTCGATGTTCTTCGGCCGGATGATCGGCATCCCGAGGATGTCGGCCTGGAACTGCATCAGGAGGTCGTTCTTCACCGCTCCGCCGTCGACGGCGAGCTCGTCGATGGCCATTCCGTCGGGGAGGTCGGTCCGGAAGACCTCGACGAGGTCGCGCACCTGGTAGGCGATCGACTCGAGCGCCGCCCGGACGATGTGGCCGCGCCCGGCCCCGCGGGTGAGACCGACGATCGCCCCGCGCGCATTCATGTCCCAGTAGGGGGCGCCGAGGCCGACGAACGCCGGGACGAAGTAGACGCCGGCCGTGTCCTCGACGCTGCCGGCGAGCGCCTCGGTCTCGGCGGCGTCGTCGATGATGCCGAGCTCGTCGCGGAGCCACTGAACGACGGCGCCGGCGATGAAGACCGGCCCCTCGAGGGCGAAGACGGCCTCGCCCTTCGGCCCGCACGCGATCGTCGTCAGCAGCCCGTTCTCGGAGAGGGCGTGCTTCGAGCCGGTGTTGACCAGCGCGAAGCAGCCGGTCCCGTAGGTGTTCTTGACGCTGCCGGGCTCCACGCAGCCCTGCCCGAAGAGGGCCGCCTGCTGGTCGCCGGCCACGCCGGCGATCGGCACCTCGGCGCCGAGCGGCCCGTCGGCGACGGTCGTCCCGAAGAAGCCGGCGGACGGCCTCACCTCCGGCAGCATGGAGCGTGGCACGCCGAGGATCCCACCCAGCTCCTCGCTCCAGGCGCCCTCGCGGATGTCGTAGAGGAGCGTCCGCGAGGCGTTCGTCGGGTCGGTCGCGTGGACCGACCCGCCCGTCAGGCGGTGGATCAACCACGAGTCGATCGTCCCGAAGGCCGCGCGGCCGGCCTCGGCGGCCGCGTTCGCGGCGGGGACGTTCTCGAGGATCCAGGCGACCTTGGTGCCCGAGAAGTAGGCGTCGAGGACGAGGCCGGTCCGTTCGCGGAAGAGCTTCTCGTGGCCGGCGGCCTTGAGCTTCTCGCACGCGGACGCCGTCCGACGGCACTGCCAGACGATCGCGTTGGCGAGCGGGTCGCCGGTCTCGCGGTCCCAGACGACCGTCGTCTCACGCTGGTTGGTGATGCCGATAGCGGCGATCGCGTCGGCCGGCTCGCCCTCGCGGATCTCGCGGCAGAGCTTCGCGGTGACCTGCCAGATCTCCTCGGCGTCGTGCTCGACCCACCCCGGCTGCGGGTAGATCTGGCGGAACTCCGAGTAGACCTTGCGGACGAGGTCGCCGTCCTTGCCGAAGAGGCCGACGGTCACGCCCGTCGTGCCGGCGTCGATCGAGAGGACGTAACGAGCGGCCATGGGGCGTCTCCCGCGTCTCGCTGGGGGTGAGGGCGGGCGAAGCTACCACGGGGCCGGGCGGAGGGTCAATTTCTGGGCCACGTACCGTAGAGCTCTTTGAACACCTCGCCCCACCTCTCCGACACCTCGCGGTGGTCCATGTCGTCGGCGCGATCGGCCGCATCCGGACCGGCACTGACGGCCTCGATGGTGTGGTTCCATTCAAGGCGATAGAGGCGACCCCAGGGGTCCGTCACCTCGTCCAGAACGACGCCCTGGAAGCCGACGAGCTCCTCGGCATCCACCGGCCGGCTCCCCGTCGCGGCCTCGAACGAGAAGGCCGCGGACTTGACGATGGACATCTCGGCGGACATCTCGTCGAGCCGGTCGAACTCGCGCTGGAGCTCCCGCCGATCGGTCCGAGGGCCCCTCACGGCGAGCAGGCCGACGACGACCGGCGAGGCGATCAGCGCGAAGAGCGCGAGCAGGACGATGAACTTCTGGGCGGTCCATCCAGGCGAGCGGCGTGGAGCGCCTCGAGGTTGGACGGGATTGGTCCGAGATCGGGAAGATTCTAGGCTTGCGTTCATGGCACGCCCGAAGGAGCAACCGCCGTACCGCGCGCGTTGCGCGTCGTCAGCGATCGCGCCAGACGACGACGCTGCCGCTCATCATGTCGTGGAACGCGCGGCGCTGCGGGTGGAGCGCGATCGAGAGGAAGCCGATCCCGAGCGGCGCCGCGCTCACGACGTAGCAGACGCTCCGCCACAGCCCCGCGAGGAGGCCGATCCGGCGCCCGTCGAGGCGCCGGACCCGCAGCCCGACGAGGAGCTTCCCGGGCGTGAAGCCGAGGAGGCCGTTGCCGATGCTCGTCCAGAGGAAGCCGAGGCCGAGGGCGTCGACGAGGAGCAGCGCGCGGTCGAGCGGCAGCTCCCGTCCGAGGAGCCAGGCGAGGGCGCGGCCGGCGGCGAACCCTGGGGCGTGGTCCGAGAGGGGACCGGTGAGCGATCGGAGGACCATCAGGCCGAAGACGAAGAGACACACATCGAGGAAGGTGGCGAAGCCACGCTCGAAGACACCCGCGACCGCGGGGCCTGCCTTCGGCCGCGCGATCTCGAGAGACGGAGCGCTCTCCCCCGCGGGACGGGTCGGGCTCGCCCTGGCCGCCGCGAGCTTCGCCGCCTCCCCGGCGACGGTCTTGGGGCGCGGGCGCTTCCTGGTGATCGCCTTCGTCACCCGCTTCACCGGCGCGAGGGCGACGTCGCGGACGGTCAGGAGGTCGGCCAGCGCCTCGTCCGCGCTGCCGTAGCGCCGCTGGAGGCGCGTGTAGCACTTGCGGAAGAGGTCGTCGATCCGGGTGTCGACGCCCGCGACGTGGTCGCCCGGCACCTCGCCGCCGACGGGCTGGGTGCCGGTGATCATCTCGAAGAGGACGATCCCGAAGGCGTAGAGGTCCGCCCGACCGTCGATCTTGCGGCCGACCTCGCGCTGCTCGGGCGCCATGTAGGCGAGCGTCCCGGCGATGCTCCCCTCGCGCGAGAGGTGGCTGAGCGACGCCTCGAGCGCCTCCTTCGTCGGCTCGGAGAGCTGCCCGAGGCCGAAGTCGGCGACCTTGACCGATCCGGTCGCCTTCTCGATGAGGACGTTCTCGGGCTTCACGTCGCGGTGGGTCACGCCGACGGCGTGGGCGGCGGCCAGCGCGCCGAGCACCTCGCAGCCGATCCGGACCGCCTCGTCGGGCGACAGCCGCTCCTCGCGACGGAGGCGGTCGCGGAGGGTCTCGCCGTCGATCAGCTCGACGGCCAGATACGGCGGGTCGTGGTCGGGGTCGAGGCCGATCGTCTGCACGATCCGGGCGTCGCCCTTGAGCTTGTCCTGGATGAGGCCCTCGCGCCGGAGCCGATCGCGCGAGCTCCCCTCGTGCGGGATCTTCACGGCGACGAGCCGGTCGGGGAGGACGTGATGGCGCGCCCGCCACACCTCACCGAAGCCGCCGCGGCCGATCCTCTCCTCGAGGATCCACTCGCCGACCCGGTCGTTGGTGTCGAGCTCGAAGCTCACGCGGCCATCACCTCACCACCCCGTCACCCGGTCCGTAGGACTCCCGCGGTCCGGCCCGAGTTCCGTCATCATCCATCGAGGTCGTCCTCGGCGAGCTCCTCGTCGGCGAGCTCGAGCGGCACGGAGGGCCCGTAGACCACGGCCGACCCGCAGACATGGTCGTGGAACGAGCGCTTCTCGCTGTCGATCGCCACGAGGGCGAAACCGGCGAACGCCGGGAGCGCCGAGAAGATCTTGAGGATCGTCCGGCCGACCGCCTGCATCGCGCCGATGCCCCGGCCGGTCCGATAGTCGACCACGCGCGCCCCGACGATCCAGCGCCCGATCGTCCGGCCGGAGACCGCCAGGAAGCTGACCTCGTAGAGGAAGAACAGGACCGGCCACCAGAGCGGGAAGACCCTGACCAGGTAGAACATCGCGTAGCCGAACACGATCAGGTCGAGCGACGTCGCGAGCAGCCGCGCGAAGAAGCCGGTCGGCGTCAGGCCCATCCGCTCGAGCGGGCGCCTGCGGACCGGCCGCGCCAGCGGTCGAACGCGCTCGCGGACCGCCGGCGGCGGCTCCTCGACGACCGGCTCGGTCGCCTCGAGCGCGTCGAGGTCGCGCAGGACGTGCTTCACGTCGCCGTAGCGGGTCTCGAGGCGCGAGTAGCATCCGCGGAAGATCTTGTCGATCCGGGGATCGAGCCCGCCGCGCACCTCGCTCGGCACCTCGCCGCCCGCCGGCGTCTCGCCGGTCAGCATCTCGAAGAGGACGATCCCGAGGGCGTAGAGGTCGGTCCGGTGGTCGACGTCACGCGCCCGCTTGGGGTCCTGCTGCTCGGGCGACATGTAACGCAGCGTCCCGACGATGTCGGCGCCCTCGCGCGTCCGCAGACTCCCGCTCCGCATGAGCGAGGCGCTCTCGGCGTCGTAGATCTTGCCCAGGCCGAAGTCGGTCAGCCGGACCCGGCCCTCCTCGTCGAGGAGGACGTTCTCGGGCTTGAGGTCGCGATGAACGATGCCCTTACCGTGCGCCTCGAAGAGCGCCTCGGCGATCTCGCGGCCGATCCGGAGCGCCTCGGCCTCGGCGAGGCGTCCCTCGCGCCGGATCCGTTCGCGGAGGCTCTCGCCCTCGACCCACTCCATGATCAGGTACGGCGGATCGTGCTCGGGGTCGAGGCCGACGGTCTGGACGATGTGGGGGCTGTCGACCGAGTGCTGGAGGATTCCTTCGCTCCGGAGCTTCGAGACGTACTCGCGGTCGAGCGGCACCTTCACCGCGACGAGTCGGTCCCGCCAGACGTGGTGGTGGCCGCGCCACACCTCGCCGAAGCCGCCGCGGCCGACGAGCTCGTCGAGGATGTACTCGCTCACCCGCTGGCCCGGCTCGAGGCCGGTGCCGCCCGCACTCCCGCTGGCGGTCCGCTCGCCCGAAGCGACGGGCGCCTCCGTGCCGGCGGGCTGCCAGCCGGTGTCGCGGGTCACCTCTCGATTGGCGTCGTTCACCACGCGCTCCTCGCGTTTCCGGGCCGCCTCGATTCGGAGCGGGGCGCCCGGAAGTCAGACGCTCGCACTAGACGAGCGTCGAGAAGAAGTTGAGCGCGTCGAAGTTCCAGAAGGCCGCCACCCCCGTGAGGATGAAGACCATGATCCAGAGGAACGCGCCCAGGTGGGCGAACCCAAGCAAGAGCCAGGCCGCGAAGAACGCGACGAGCGTCATGCTCGCGAGGAGGCTCAGATTGTAGGCGTTCTGACGCTTGCTCAGGACGGCCTTCGCGACGCCCGAGGCATAAGCGATGAACGGGAGCGACCCCGCGATGATCAGCCACAGGATCAGCCGGAGGATGAAGTGGATCTTGCGGACGTTGTTCCCGGTCTTGAGGTAGAACCCGGGCTCGCCCTTGTAGACGTAGGGCGTGCCCACGAGCTGGCCGTTCGCGACCTGGAAGAGGTTCGCGCGAAGCTCGATCGCGGGCGGAGTGCCGGAGCCGCCGTCGGTGAACTTGATCATCTCGAGGAACAGGATCCCGTGGATGTCCATGTTCTTCTCGCGGTTGAGCCACATCGCGGCCTGGCGCGCCGTCCCGACGCTGCCGGGCGTGTCGCCGAACTGCTTGGTGAAGTCCTCACCCGCCCGGTCGCCGGCGTCGTCCCAGGTGTAGACGGCGAACTTGCTCGCCCCGCTGACGTGGTCGGCCACCATGTTGTTGAGCCGGTAACCCTCGTCGGTCGCGCCGACGTCGGACGCGATCAGCACCTTGTTGATGTCGCGGTGCCGGGGGAGGTTCTTGGCGAGGTCCTCCGAGGCGTCGAGCGCCATGTAGTGCATGATGAAGTTCAGGTCGCGCTTGAACTCGAGCGACCCGATCACGAAGTAGAGACCGGTCAGCAGGATGATGCTCAGGAAGATGATCAAGAGCACCTTGAGGATGACGTTCAGCATCGCTTAGCTCCGCGGCCTCCGAAGGCTCGCTTCCTTCGGGACTCGCTCACGCCTCGGCCCGCCGCTCGCGGCAGACCCAGACGTCCTGGATCTTGTCGGCGACCCGGATCGTGAGGGTCGGCTCGGCCGGCCGCTTCGGGTGCCAGACGAAGATCTTGTAGCCGGCGCGGCTCACGCCGAAGATGTAGTCGCTCGCCGCGTCCACCCAGCGGACCTCCTCGCGAGCCCGATACTCCTTGAACTTGTCCTTGCCGACCGTCGCGACGGTCACGCTGAAGTCCTTGCTCCCCACGACGAGGTGGTTCTCGCCGCCGGCCTCGAACAGCCGGAGCATGTAGATCGGGTTCGCCTTCCGCACCGGGAGCTCGTTCGGGCTTCGGGGGTCGTCGAGGTTCCACCGCAGGATCGTGCCGTACTTGTTGCCGGCGTAGAGCCCGCTTCGTCCGACGCAGAACGCGGTGATCGATTCGGTCGAGCCGCTGTAGCAGGTGAGCTCCGTTTTCCCGCGGACGAGATCGGCCGCGTAGATGTTCGGCCCGCTGCTGAAGTAGAGCTTTCCGTCGCTGCCGAGGCAGGCGCCGCGCGTCGCCGAGTGCTTCCCGGTGACGTCGTCCCAGCGGGTCTGGCTCCGGACGACGCCCTTCACGTCCCAGGCGACGATCCCGAGCTCGGAGTGGCTGGCGTAGACCCGGTCGTCGAACGTGCAGATCGAGTTCGCCCCGCCGTGGCCGTCGGGCGCCTTCGGGAACGCGAACTCCTTCGGGTCGTGCCCCTCCTCGATCCAGTAGACGCCCCGCTGGGCGCCGGCGAGGATCACCTCCTGCCCGCGGAGGCGCTGGAACCGCACGCTCCGGAGGTAGCCGAGGGTGCCGCCCTCGGTGTCGTGGACCTCCTTGGCGACCTCGGGGTTGAGGTTCGTCTTCGGGTCGAAGGCGAGGATCTTCTTGCCGACGACGGCGAGGAGGCGCCGCGTCTGCGGCCCGCGCTCCTGCGCGTCGGCGAGCTCCACCCCGCTCAGCTCGGCGAGCTTGCTCTGCATCTCGCGGAGCTGCTGGGTGAGCTTCTCCTCGACCTCGCGCGCCTTGAGGGCCGCCTTCTCGTCGTCGGGCAGGTCGCGCTCGATGAGCTTCTTGACGAGGTCGGCGCGGAGGTCGTCGTCGTCGAGGAGAAAGACGAGCGCCTTCGTCTCGTCCGCCCCCATCTTCCCCTGGAGCTCCTCCCAGCGCTTGAGCTGCTGGTCGTGGCGCTTGTCGTCGATCTCGCCGCGGAGCTCGAGCTCCTTGATCAGGCCCTCGGCCTCGAGGCGCTTGTTCAGCTCCTCGAGCCGCTGCTCCTGCTCGCGCTCCTCGGCCTTGATCCGCGCCTCGACCTCGTTGCGCTTGAGCTCGTCGTAGGCTTCGGACTCGAACCGCGGATGGAGCGTCTCGCGGAGCGCGATCCCGCCGTCGAACAGCGGCCGTTTCATCTCCTCGGCGAAGAGGTCGGCGAGCGCGTCGCGGACGTCGGTCTCGCAGAGGTCGTGGGCCGTCCGGGCGAGGACGAACGCCTTCAGGGCATCGCGGACGTAGGGGAGGAGGTAGCCCTCGAAGTCGCTCCGGGAGTAGTCCTCCCGGTCGCCGAGGAGGTTCTTCTCGAACGACTCGAGGTCGAACACCTCGGCCCGGAACGCGAACGAGAGCCTGACCGAGGCCTCCACCTCGAGCTTGTCGGAGCTGCCGAGCCCCTCGATCCGGAAGTCGATCGCGAACGGGTCCGCCTTCGCCAGGACACCCTTGAGGTCGCTCGCGCTCTGCTGAGCGGCGCCCTTGATGACGACGGCGTCGGCGCCGCCCTTCCGGACCAGCGCGACCGCACCTTCGGGGATGGTCAGGGTGCGCGAGAGCAGCCCGGGCAGCCGGTCATCGGCGACCCGGGCGGCGAGCACACCCTCGTGCGTCATGAACTCACTGACGTCGAGCTTCGTCGCCATCCGCTTCTTCCCTCTGGGCTTGGGGCTCTGCCCGGCCCGGTTTCCGGCACCCTCGCTCTCGGAGTCCGAGGGTCCCGCCGTTGTCTTGGACGCTCACCGCGCGGCGGATGCGTCGATCTTCCCGGTCAGGCGACGCTCACTCCCCGCGGGCGAACCGCTCGAAGGGCTCGAGCTGATTCGGCCGCACCGTCGGGACGCTCTCGGCGACGATCGCGTCGAAGTCGGCCGCGGTGATCGGTCCCGAGCCGCCGCCGGCCACGATCCGGCGGAAGGCCTTCTGCGCTGCGTTCTCGCAGATCTCCTTGAGGTCGGCGCCGGAGTAGCCATCGAGCCGGTCGGCGAGCTCGCCGACATCGACGTCGGCGGCGAGCGGACGGTCGACGAGGTTGAGCTCGAGGATCTTCTTCCGGGCGGGTCGGTCGGGGAGCGAGACGTAGACCCGCTCGTCGAAGCGTCCGGGCCGCATGATCGCCGGATCGAGCTGCCACGGCTTGTTCGTCGCGCCGAGGAAGAGGACCGGGTTCTTCTCGTGGCTGTCGAAGCCGTCGAGCTCGGCGAGGATCTGCGGGACGACCCGCTGCATCACCGCGCTCCCCTGATCGGTCCGGGCCGGCGCGAGCGCCTCGACCTCGTCGAAGAAGATGATCGACCGCTCGTTCGTCCGGGCGACGGCGAAGAGGCGCGCTATGTTCTTCTCCGCCTCGCCGACGAGCGTCTCCATGATGTCGGCGGGCTTGACGTTGAAGAACGCCGCCTCGATCTCGCCGGCGACCGCCTTCGCGAGCATCGTCTTGCCGGTGCCGGGCGGGCCGAACAGGAGCACGCCGCCGCCCTGCTTGATCTTGAACTTCTCCGCCGCCTCGGGGTGGGTGAACGGGTAGATCATCTTGATGCGGATCTCGTCCTTCACCTTCTCGAGACCCGCGATGTCGTCGAACTTGATGTTCGGCGTGCCGACCGCCTGGAAGCGCTCGGCGCCCTCGGCCGCCCGCCCCTCGAGGTCGACGGCGTTGCCGTCCTTGTCGACGGCGCCGGGCGTGCCGAGCTTCGGCTTCTTCGGGCTGCGAGGTCCCGCGTCGGGGTCGATCCCCTTCGCCTTCTCGAGCAGCTTCCGAGCCTGCTCGGAGCGCTTCTTGGCGAGCTGGCCGTCGCTGCCCTGGGCGAGCTTGAAGAGGAACTCCGCCGCCTTGAGGAGGCTGAAGCGTGCCTCCTTCATCTCCCCATCGCGGTACGCAGCGAGGCCTTTCTCCTGGTACTCCTTGAAGGACCTCATGTAGAAGTCCATGCCGCTCAGCGCCATGGGCACACCTCGCTCGCAACGAAGACGGCGTGGGGGCGGGGGACGATCAAGCCTTGCCGAGCTCCCGCTCGATCTCGTCGAGGCCGGCGTCGATCTGCGCGTCGGCCTCCTCGAACGCCTTGGCCTCCTCCTGGACGACCTCCTCCTCGATGAGCTTGTCGATCTCGGCGTCGCTGACGAGCTCGTCGGCGTTCATCGCGTCCATGTTCATCATCGAGTCGGTCGACTGCTCGAGCATCATCTCCATCGCCTGACTCATGTTCTCCGCCTTCCCGATGGCAGACTCGCAGTTCTTCTGGATCTCGGCGAGATTGACCGAGCCGTACGCGTCGCTGATCGCCATCGCGACCGTCGAGACCGCGCCCGCGAAGTTCGCGTGAGCCTCGGCCTGGTCCTTGAGCTGGTTGAAGGTCTCGATGTTGAGGATCTGGCGCTCCATCATCCGGCGCTGGAAGGCGGTCCGCTTCAGGTTCGCCTTGATGAAGTTGAGCTGATACTTGTCGCCGAGCCCCTTGGCGCGCTTGGCCTTCTTGATCAGCTCCTTCTCATCCTTCTCGAGCTGGCGGATGTGGCGCTTGGCATTGCTGATGCCGCGCCGGATCTCCATCTCGCGCTCGAGCTTCCGCTCTTCCTTGCTCTTGAACAGCCCCATCGTCTCGCCCTCGCGTCAGTCCTCGGTGCTCTCGGCCCAGTCCACGTACCGCTTCATGTCCTCGGGGCTGGTCACCGGGTGAATGCCGACCCGCGCCTCCTCGAAGTCCACGAGGCGGAGCGGCCGGACCTTGATCTCGTAGCTCTGCACCTTCTCGAGGCCCGAGTCGACGAGCCCCGGCAGGTCCAGGTTGCACTCGGCCACCATCCGGTTGGTGACCTCCTTGCAGAAGCGGTCGATCTCGCGACCGCTGTAACCGTCGGTCATGTCGACGAGCTCGTCGAGCTCGCACTCGATGTCGAACCCCTTCTTCCCGAGCAGGATGTCGAGGATCGCCCGGCGGGTGACCGGGTCGGGGAGCGGGATCAGGATCTTCTTGTCGAACCGGCTCAACACGGCCGCATCGAGATCCCACGGACGGTTGGTCGCGGCGATCGTCAGGACGTAGACGTCCTTGCGCCCCTTCTCGGCCAGGCCGTCGAGCTCGCTCAGGATCGTCGAGAGGATCCGGCGCTCGGTGCCGCTGTCACCGTCGTCCCGACTGCCGCAGATGCTCTCGAACTCGTCGAGGAAGATGACCGCCGGGCTCGCGTCGCGCGCGGTGCCGTAGAGCTCGCTGATGATCTTGGTCGACTCGCCGAAGTACTTCGACATCACCGAGCTGACCTTGCAGTTGAAGAAGACGGCCCGCTGGCCGCCGTCGTGGAGCTTGAGGGCGTTGCTCGTCGCCGCGGCGAGGAGCGTCTTGCCGGTGCCGGGCGGCCCGTAGAACAGCATGTTCCGCCAGGTCTGGAGGTCGACGCCTTCGGGCTTCTTGGCGATCGAGACGGCGAGGGCGTACTTGATCTCCTCCTTCGTCGCCTCGAGGCCGCCGATGTCCTGCCAGGTCAGAGAGCTCGCGTGGATCAGCTCGTTGACGACCTTGTTGATCTCGCCCTTCTCCTCCTCGCCCTCGCGCGCCTTGCCGCTGCTGCCCCGGCCGCCGCCGCGGCGCGGCGGGGAGCCCGACGACGAGGACGACGAGGAGGAAGCGGACGAGGAGGTCGAGCTCGTCGAGGACGACGAGCTCTTCTTCTCCTCGGGGGCCGGCACCTCGCCGTCGCGGAGACGGCGGGCGAACTCGCGGTACTTGAGCGCCTTCTTCTTGAACTCGGCCTCGTCCTGGCGGCGCTGGCTCCGCTGGCTCAGCCGAAGGGCGACGTCGTAGGCCTTCTCGTAATAGGTGGCCGCGGTCTCGTCCTCACCCGCCTGGTAGGCTTCGTCCGCGCGAGACACCGTCTTCGCGAGCGTTCTCCGCATCTCGATGGTGAGGTCGATCGCCATACGCTTTCACCTCGTGGGCGTGGCCGGGACGACTAGACGTCCTCGGTCTCGCCCGGCTCCTCGATCTTCTTCTTGAGCTCCTCTTCCCGCTCGATCGCGACGTCGAGGTCCCCCTGCTCCTCGGCCGAGATGATCGCGTCGAGGTCCTTCAGGAAGGCCTCCTTGTTGGGATCCTCGTCGGTGAAGGCTTCCATCTCCTCGACCTCGATCCCGATCTCCTCCATGTGGGAGTTCAGCATGTCGAGGTACGCCGTCTCGTCGATCTCGCCGGCGCGGAGCTTCTCGTCGAGCCCCGAGGTCCGGACCCGCTCCATCAGCCCGCGGATCTTGCCCTTGTCGCTCGTCTTCTCGAGCCGCTCGAGACCGCGGATGTAGCGGTTGAGCCCGATCGCCTCGAGGTTGAGCACCTTGGCATCGCGCCGGACCATCGCCTGCTCGTACTGGATGCCCTTGATCTCGTCGTAGTAGAGGTCGGTGTCGGCGTGGTTGCCTTCCTTCCGCGCCTTCTTGAGCTTCTTGAGCGACTCGTCGCTCCGGATGCCGAGCTTCCGGAGCTCGAGCGTCGACCGCTTGCGGTCGCGCTTCACGCCCAGCAGCGCGACCTTGAGGTCGCGCGAGGTGATTTCCTTGTCCTTCTGTCCGAACAGTTTCTCGAAAAGTGCCACGGGTCACTCCGTCTCCAGGCGCTTCTCTTCGCGCTCGGTCTCGGGCTCCTTCTCCTCCGCCGGCTTCATCGTTGCGGTATCGGTCGCCAGGACCTCCTCCATCGACGGGCGGCGGATCTTGATCGGAGCCTTCTCGGCCTTCTCCTCGTCCTTCTTCTCCTCCTCGAGGGCTGCGGCTTCCTCCTCGAGGACCTTGTCTTCGGTCTTCTTCGCGGCCTCGGCGGCCTTCTCGAAGTCGGCCTCGGCGGACTCCGTCTCGGCCTTCTCGGCCTCCTGAGCCGCGGCCTCGGAGCCCTCGCGCTCGGCGAAGTCCTTCTTGAGCTCGGCCTCGAGGGCGGCGAGCTCGCGGTCGAGGCGCACGTTCTCGGTGATCCCCTCGACCTCGCCCGACAGGGCTTGCTCGGCCTCGACGTAGCGCTCGTGGCGCTCCTTCACGTCGCCGTACTTCACGGCGAGGTCGTCGATCTCCTCGACCTGGAGCACATTGCCGTGCTCCATGAGGGCCATCTCCTGGATCCGGTTCAGGATCCCGAGGTTGCTCTCGATCTTCTGCTGGAGGATCGTGCTCTGGCGCTCGTAGCTCGCGATCCGCTTCCGGAGCTGGAGCACCTTCTTGAGCGAGAGCTCCTTCTCGCGCCCGCTGACCAGCCCCTTGGCGACCTTCTCCTGATGCTGGAGCTCGTCACGGCCGAGCGTCTCGATCTCGCGATCGACCCGCTCCTCCTTGATCACCTGGAGCTCGACCACGGCGAGGTCGAGCTTGTCGCGCAGCTCCTCGAGGGACTCGGCCTCCTCGATGGCCTTGCGCGCCTCCTCGGTGATGCTGCGGCGCATGAACAGGGTTTTTACGCGTTCGAAAAGCGACATGCTGCTCTTCTTCGTTCCGGTCTCTGCGATCACGTGTCCGTCCTCGCGCTCACTGCCGCGCCCCGGCCGGCGCCGGCGCGCAGCATGCGCACGGACGGGTCAGAAGCGCTTCCGCCTGATGATTTCCTCTCCGCCCGCCTGGATGAGCTCGAGATCCGAGTCGACGCTCGTGATCTCGTCGATCGCCCGCTGGAGCATGCCCTCGTCCACGCCGAGGTCCTCCCGCAGACGACGCATGACCAGGAACCCGCCTCGCGGCCGAAGCTTCGGGTTGTCCTTGATGAACTGGCAGACGCGGGACAGCTTCTCCTCCTTCGATTCCGGATCGAAGAAGTCGTCCGCGTCTTCCCACGAAGGCCCGATCGCGCCGAGCTTCCGCCACGCCGTTCCGCCGACGTTCTCGACGAGGCAGACGGCCAGGTTGCTCTGGCTGGGCACGTGGGAGACGGCGTCGGCGGTCCACCCCGGCGTGGCCAGGACGCCGACGAAGTACATCACGTCGTCCTTCAAGACGAGCTCGTCGAGGGCGCGCTCGAGGTCGCCGGGCCCGAGGGCCCGCTTCGACTCGCGGCTCTTGATCAGATCCTCGAGAGGAGAGACCGACATCGCCCGGAAGACGACCCTCGGCTCGCGCCGCAGGAAGAACGATCGGGTGAAGACCTCGATCTCGACGGACCGGTCGAGGGGGAGGACGTCGAGCAGGCTGCGCTCGAAGATCCTGGCCTTCTTCATGAGATTGATCACGGAGCTCGCGCGGTCCCGCCGGACGACGGTCCGCTCGCGCGGGCTCGCCGCGAACGAGCGCCCGTGGTAGGGGCTCCAGACGCTGCGAACGTCGTCGAACCGGGCCGTGAACCGCTCGAGGAAGGTCTCCTCGAGCGCCCGGGCGCGCTCGGCGCTCGTGACGCCGTCTCGCTCCTTGACCGCCGCCTCGCGTGTACTCACCGCGACATCCTGCTCCTCGCAGAGGTCCGTCGTCTTCTACCAACCTGCCGTCAGGAAGGTTACGGAGATCGACGCTCGCGACGATCCCTCCCGGGCGCCCCGCCTCGCCCGCGCTCGACGCGATCGGCGTGATCCACCGACCCGGGGGTCGGCCCGCCACGCTCGGCGTGGGCTCCAGAGCGCCTCTCTTATAGCAGTCTCCTCTCATTGGGTCAAAGGCACCGAGTCCGCGGAAACCCGCCGAAGTCCCGGCCTCCAGGGCGGAACCGTCCGATCCGCTCGGTCGGTTCGGACCCGCTCGCGGACCCGCTTCGACCCGCCCCGGCGACCCGCTCGACGCAACCGCCGCACCGGGACTCTGGCCGAGGACCGGTCGAGGGGGAGTCCGGTACGCGAAGCGACCGCCGGCCGCCCGGTCGGGCGCCTGCGGCGGTCGCGGTGCGCGCCCCGCTGGGCGCGCCTGGTTCGGCGATGCGAACTGCTAGAACGTCGTGAACTTACGGAAGGTCGCCGACCCGCCGAGCTGCGGGCTCCCCGAGAGGAAGAACTCGACCTTGTGATCGCCGTCGACCATGCCTCCGAGGTCGATGACCTCGGTGAACCGGAACGTGTCGCCCGGCGCGAGGGTGATCTGGCGGATCGCCTGGGTGAAGAAGCGTCCGTCGCTCCAGCGGAAGAGCTCGCGGCCGGCGCGCTCGGTGATGACGATGTCGAAGCTCTGGCCGCTCGTGAAGACGAAGTCGATCGCCTCGGTCGTCTCGTTCTTCACCTCGAGGGTGGCCGTCATCTTCGGAGTCGGCCGCGGGTTCGGGCCGATCACCGGCATGCGGTTCTCGTGGTAGGAGAAGCTGTCGATCGAGAGGCAGGCCGAGAGGCCGCTGCTGCTCGCCGGCGCGGGGAAGGTCCGGCCGCCGACGGTCGCCGCGGTGAGGACCTGCTCGACCGGACCGGCGAAGTTGTTCTCGACCCGCCGGATGAGCCCGACGCCCGGCGCGAACGTCTCGGCGATCACGCCCGCGTCGGCGCAGACCGTGTTGCGGTAGGTGATGACGAGGCAGTTCTGGAACGTGCCCGCAGGCACCGTCACCGTCTCGGTCGTGCTGACGACCGACGCCTGGCTCCCGTCGAGGCAGCTCTGGGGCGGCGCGACGCGGAGGTTGTAGGAGTCGCCGACGGCCCCGTCGAGGACGTACGAGCGGAAGAACCGACCCGTGGCCGAGTCGTAGTCGTAGATGTCGTTCTGGAACAGGGCCATGATCCGCTCCCGGCCATCGCCCCAGTAGTTGTCGAGCACGCCGACGGTGCCCCACGACACGGGGATGTTCCGGGTGACCTCGACGGTGCGGTCGCCGCCGAACCGCGTGTTGCGGTAGGTCCACTGGTCGCCCGAGCTCATCGGGAAGTAGTCGGCCTGCGCGTGGGCGCTCTGCGCGCCGGCGACGAGGACGACGGCCGCCACGAGGACGGCGGACAGGATGCGTACGCTTCTCATCTTTACTCTCCCTTGGTCGGCGCGCGCCCGATGATTCGGTCAATGCTAGGGACGCCACCTCCTGCGAGGGCAGGGACCGGGCGCGGCGTATGACGCGTCGTGACGCAAAGTGCTTGCCAATGGGCGCCGAACAGCGCCAAGGTCCGGTTCAACTGATAGTTCCGGACCTCGATCGCGACCGGGAAGACACCCCGCGATGTGTTCCCGAGGCGACGGCGGCGGCCGAATCTGGCGAGACCGGCGCGCCTCGGCGGACACACGATCGATCAGTAGAGCCGACCGCGCCGGCGAGGCAGGACGAGCGGCTGCAACCCGAGCGACTCGACGCAGGAGGTGTCGAGCCCCGCGGCGCTCGCCCGGTCGAGGAACCGGCGCATGATCTCGACGACGCAGGGGGAGCCGCGTCGGCCGTGCGCTCCGGGGACGATCAGGTGCTTCGCGTTCGGAAGATGTCTGGCCGCCTCGGCCCCCCACCTCGGCCGCGTGATGGGGTCGATCGTCCCGGAGATCACCAGCGTCGGCGGTCAGTCGGTCTCGAGGAGCGGCCGCAGGTAGGGATCGTCGCGGAGTCCCGGCCAGATCGTGAGCAGGTCGGCGCCGCCCTCGATCGCCTCGAGCGTCCGCCGCGCTTCGGCTCGGTGGTCGATCGGCGCCTCGGCGAGCACCTCCTCGACCGTGCTCGGCGCGCAGAGCTCGCGAGCGCGCTCCCCGAGCATCCGGAGCTCGCTGTCGACCCGCGCCTCCTCGAGCTTCGTGTCGCGGAGCGCCGTCATCAGCTCCTCGTAGCGCTCCCCGTCGGGCTGCCCGCCGCTCGCCTCGATGATCGCCTCGATCTCGACGTTGAGTCGACGCTGTCGCTCGGCGATCGGCGGCAGCCGCATCCCGACCTCGCGGATCCGCTCGGCGACCTGCACGACGACCGCTCGGGTGTCTTCGACCTCGACGCGCCCCTCGGCGATCTCGCGGGCGGACGTGAGCCGTGAGCGGAGCATCGCGAGCGCCTGGCCGAGGAAGTTGGCGTCGTAGCGCCGTTCGTTCCAGCGTCTCTCGTCGTGGAGGTAGGCGTTGCTCTCGCCGTCGAGCTGCGCCTCGAGGATCGCGTCGACCTCGGCGACGGCGGCGCGGAGCTTCACGAGCACGCGGTCGCGTCGCCGGCGGATGGCGTCGTTGATCGGCGTCGGCTCGCTCGCCCGCGCCTCGTGGCGCGCCTGCTCGTCGCTGCCTCCGCCGGTCAGGCCGCCGGCGAGGACGATCACGTCGCGCCGCTCGGCGTCGGTCTCGATGGCGATGTCGACGCCCGTCTGGACGCGGAGCGCCGCCGCGACGACGTCGAGGGGCAGGCCTTCGGCCGCCATCACCGTGACCGGCGCCCGGGTTCGCCATGCGCCTTCGTCGAGGAGCACGCGCAGGCCCCTCGTTCTCTCGAGGGTCCGGGCGAGGACGCGGACGCCGCCGCGGCGGAGCTCGGTCTCGACGACGGTGCCGGCGAGGACCGAGGCGAGGCGCGCGAGCTCGGCTTGCTTCTTCTCCCGGGCGCGCCGCTCCGTCTCGGCCTCCTCGTGGGAGATGAGCCGCCACGCGCCGTCGCGCCAGCGGGCGACCAGGCCGAGGTCGGCGAGGACGTCCAGGACGTCGGGGACGAGCGCCTGGGTCGCGGTCAGCGAGACGTGGGCCGTGTCCGCGATCTGGCGCGCCGCCGTGGTGAGGACGAAGCTCAGGCCGGTCTGATCGCGGAGCTGGTCGATCGCGGCCGTCACGGTCTCCTCGCTCCAGTGGACGTCGACGCGGCGCTGGAACACATGGTCGGGGATCGCCTCGATCGGGATGACGAGCTGCCGATCGATGGCACGCTCGATGACCGAGCGCGCCTCGAGGATGGCCGTGTCCTTCGCGGTCGCTCCGGGGATCGACTCGCCGCGCTCGAGGAAGACGACCCGGTCGGTGAGCACCTCGCTCCGGATGCCGAGCTGCGCCGCGATCAGCCCGATCAGGTCGTGGAGGACCATGTCGCGCGTCCGGAGGCTCACCCGAAGGCCGGCGCCCGCGATCGCCTCGGACAGCACGAACTGGTCGCCGGTGATGTCGTTCAGGAAGCCGACCACATCGGCCAGCGGCGTGTCGGGGAAGTTGACCGACGCCTGACGGCTCGCGAGTCGCCGTATCAGCTCGTCGCGTCCGGCGATGACCGCCGGCTCGGCCCAGGGATAGGGGCCGTTCGGGTCGAACCGTCCGGCCTCGACCGCTCCCGGGCCGGTCGGGAGCCACGGCCCGCCGGGCGTCGCGGCTCCGCTTCCGGCGTCGCCGGCATCGACCGGGGCGGCCGGATCGACCGGGGCCGGCGGATCGAGGGCGGCGGGCGCGCCGGAGGTCGGCCGCGGGGCCTCGGATGCCCCGGCCGCGCCGGGGTCCGCCGGCGCGCCTTCGCGAACCGCCGGCCGCAGGCCGCTCGGCCGCGGCGCGCGCTCGTCCCCTCCGCCGAGGAGGAAGCCGCCGAGGACGAGACCGGCGCCAACGGCGACGATCGTGGCGACCCACGGCGCCGCGTTCGGCGAGCGCGTCGCGGGCGGCGCCGCCGCCTCCTCGTCGGGGTCGGGGCTGGCGCGCCGCTCGTCGGGAGCGACCGCCGCGCCGACGGCAGCGGCGTCGATCGCGTCGAGGATGGATGCGGCGAGCCCGGCCGGCGCCGCCACGGCGACGGCCGTCGCGGCGCCGAGCGCGCTCGCCTCGCGGCCGGCGCGGGCGAGGCGCGCGTCGCAGTCGGGGCAGCCGGAGCGGTGGGCCTCGGCGCGGGCGCGGAGGTCGTCGGCGAGCTCGCCGTCGGCGAACGGCTCGGCGAGCGGTCGGAGCTCTTCGCAGCTCAGGGCGGCGTTCGTCATCGGAGGTCTCCTCCGTCTCGGGCGTCTTCGTCGAGGTCGGTCGGGTCGAGGTCGCGGAGCTCGCTCCGCAGGATCGCCTTCGCCCGGCGGAGGCGTCCCTGGACCGTCGATCGCGGGATGCCGAGGACGTCGGCGATCGCGTCGTAGGAGAGGGCGTCGTCGTACTTCAGGGCGAGGACGGCGCCGAGCTCCGGCGGGAGCGCGCCCACCGCGGCGGCGAGGCGCTCCGCCGCGACGGCCGAGAGGTCGACGGCGTCGTCGCGGTCGGTGACGTCGTCGACCTGGAGCTCCGTGAACGTGGCGGCGCGCCGAGCCCGGCTCCGCGCGTGGCGGCGCGAGACGTTCCGGGCGATCCCGAGGAGCCAGGCGCGCGGGTCGCCGTCGGGGTCGAGCCGGTCGATCGACCGGACCGCCTCGAGGAAGGTCTCCTGCGCGATCTCCGCGGCGGCCTCGGCGTCGCCGGTGCGGGCGAGGGCCACGCGGTGGACGACCGCCGCGTGAGCCTCGAGCAGCGCCGCGATCTCGGGGCGTGCCACCGGCGCTGTCCTCCGTCGGCGCCGCGGCGGCGTCGAGCGGGGCCGGGTCGGCCGGGTCTGGGTGGGCATGGGCGATTCCTCCCCTTGCCCTTCCTTCACCCGGACGCCGGAATCGGTACTACGAAACTACTAGGAAATCAGCGAACCTTGCGCCGGACGGTGATCTTCACCTTGAACCCGCCGGTGTTCTGCTGGTTCGGGGCGGCCATGGCGAGCTTCAGGGTGCCGCGCCGGTCGACCTTCTCGCTCCAGGTCGAGCCGACCTGGGTGGGCTGCCCGCCGTCGCCGATCATCATCAGGAGGGCGCCGAGGGGGAAGTTGCCCATGAAGCGATTGTTCGGGATCCCGTCGGGCGTGACGGTCATGCCCCAGCCGCCGATCGTGACGGTGCCGCTCGCGGCGATCGTGACCTCGTCGCCCTTCTGGATCTCGATCCCGGTGTCGTGATAGCTCACCTGCGCGCTCGCCGTCGCGGGGAGCTTGATCGTCTTGTGGACGGTGGGCGGCTCGCGGAACTGGATCGTCTTGACGTGCTTCTTCGGCACCGTGAGCACGCCGAAGCGCGTCTCGATGTCGAAGCTGGCGGCCGCGAGGGTGCCGCGCACCGTGAAGCGCTTCGTCACGATCTCGTCGTCCTCGATCACGTCGGTCGCCTCGTCCTCCTCCTTCTTGATCGACTCGAGGATCTTCTTCGCGCGCGCCTTGACCTCGGCGTCGTCGCTCTCGAGCGCGGCGGTGAGCTCGCTCTCGGCCAGGGCGCCGAGCGCGCTGAGCTCGGCGGTCGCCTTGTCTCGAACCGAGAAGTCGCCGTCGCCGAGCTGCTTCACCAGGCCGCCGATCTTCGCGATCAGGTCGGGGTCGGCGCGCTTGCCGAATCGGATCGAGAAGATGTCGCGGACCGGGACGGTGAGGATCCCGTAGCCGGTGTCGATCCGGAACTGGTCGGTCTCGATGCGGCCGACGATCCGGGCGCTGTCCTTGAGGATGAAGATGGCGGTGCTCTCGGGCTCGGCCTCGGCGCCCTCGTCCTCGCCCTCGCCTTCGCCTTCGCCTTCCCCTTCATCATCCGCGCCTTCGCCTTCGCCCTCGTCGCCCTCGTCCGGGGCGGCGGTGGGATCGGCCGGAGCGCCTGTCGCGTCGGCCTTCTTCGGCGCGGCCGGCGCGGGCTCGGGCGGTGGGGCCGCGCCGCCGTCCTGCGCCGCGGCCGGCGCGGCGAGGAGGAGCGTCAGGACGACGGCGGCGATGACGGCGGCGAGTCTCGTGGCGGACATGAATCCTTCTCCCGCAGGGTGATCCGGCTCGGACGGCCGGGCCAACCAGTCTAGATGAGGCTCCCGGGGGACGGAAGAGGCCTCTCTCGGGCGATCGTCCGGAGCGGCCGTCTCGGCCCTCGCTCGCTCGGTAGCGCGAAGTCGGCCCGAGTCGTATGGTGATGCGGGAGAAGCACTTCGAACCGACGCACCTCATGCGCAGGGGAGCGGGCGTGGCGGGACTCGAGATCAATCTCAAACCGGTCGAGGGGAATCCCGAGGCGTGTCTCGCGGAGATGGCGGGCGCCATCGATGGGACCACGGTCGGCAGCTTTCAGAACGCCCTCGAGAAGACGAAGGCCCAGGGGGTGCGAAAGCTCGTCCTGGACATGGCCGGGATCAAGTACGTCAACAGCACCGGCCTCGGCTCCCTCGTCAAGTACGCCGACTCGTTCAAGAGCAGCGGCGGCGGAATGGCGCTGATCAGCGTCCCGACGAAGGTGAAGATCGTCATCGAGATGCTGAGTCTCGACTCGTACTTCGGGATCTCGGCGGATCTGCCGAGCGCCCTCGCCGCGCTCTCGAGCAACGACTCCGGCACGCTCACCGCGCCGCCGCCCGCGCCGATGCCGATGCCTCCGCCGCCTCCGCCGCCGATGCCGCCGCCTCCGATGCCGGCGCCGCCGCCCCCCATGCCGGCGCCGCCGCCCGCGCCTCCCCCCGCACCGGCGCCGCCGCCGACGCAGCCGCAGCCGCAGCCCGCGGGCGCCTCGTCATCTGATGGGGGAGGCCTCACCGAGGACCAGCTTCGCCTCGGCGATGTCCTCGTCGCCGCCGGCACCCTCACGCGGGAGACGCTCGAGGGGGTCCTCGGCCGCACCGGTCGCGGCAACACCGCCGTCGGCCGCGCGCTTCAGCAGTCGGGCTTCGCGACCCGCGACGATGTCGCCCGCGCGCTCGTCCGCCAGCAGCGCGTTCCGCGGATCAACCTGAGCGCCACCCAGATCCCGCTCCAGGCGGTCGCCCTCCTCCCCGAGGAGGTCGCGCGTCACGCCCAGGCGCTCGCGATCGATCGGCTCGAGGACATCCTCGTGATCGTCACGCCGATCCTGAATCCCGAGGCGATCTCGTATCTCCGGCGGCAGACCGGGTGTCGGGTCGCGATCCTGACGTGCCCCGCCGAGGGCTTCGAGCAGATCCACGCGAGCTACTACCAGCAGCTCCGGGCGGCGCAGCAGCCGCAGGCCTGATCGCCCGTCACCGTTGCAAAGACAAGAGACCGGGTCTCTTCACGAGCGTGAAGAGACCCGGCTCTCGTTTGGGGTCGTCCGTCTGATCCGGCGCGCCGCGATCGGGCTAGCCCGCTTCGCGTACCTCTTGACCGCAGTGGTGGCACTTCTCGGTGATGTTCGCGCCGGCGAGAACGCCGCGCGAGAGCGAGAGGCCCCGCCAGCGGAGCACCCGCTGGAGCTGCTCGACGGTCATGTCGCTCGCCTGCGCGATCCCGATCAGGAGCGACTCCTCCTCGGGGGCGATCTCGTGGTCGGCCGCGGCGACCTCGAGCATGCCCTTGCGGGCCATGTCGCGTTCGTCCGCGTCATCCTCGAGGCCGACCCGTCCGCCTTCGCGGACCTTCTCCTCGATCCGGTCCACCTCGGTCTCGCTCAGGCCGAAGCGTGCTCGCCAGCAGTCGAGGACCTCGCGCTCCGTCGTCGCGATGTCGCCGTCGGCGATCGCCACGGCGAACAGGGCGCCGTAGATCCGCCGAAGGCCCGCGTACGAGATTCCCAGATAGCGCTCTCCTGGTTTGATTCCCATGCAACCATCTCCTCCAAGGTCATAGCTTCGTTGCGGGCGCCCTGGGCGGCGGGCGCCGATGCCCTGGAAAACGCAAAGCCCGCGCCGAAACCCAACCGCTCCAAGTCCTTGGACGACAGGGGGCGAATCAGAGCGGTTGCATGAGCGTGGGGCGCAGCGCTGCGACGGAAGAGGAAGATGATGCCATGGCGCCGTGGCGGTCGCCGGACCAACACGAGCCTAACCGGGGGAGCCGACGAGGTCAGTCGGGGGGGACGAGCCGACCGATCACGCGGACGGGGTCGAGGCCCTGAACGCGCCAGCCGGTGCGATCCCAGACGATCTCGGTCAGCGTCTCGGGCTTCTCATCGAGGAGGCGTTCGATGTCCCAGATGACGACGGTGCGGTCCTCGCGCGTCGCCGACGCGAGCCGTTTCCCGTCCGGGCTCCAGGCGAGGGCGGTCCGTCGTTGGCCGTCCTGCGTCCCGTGGACGAGCGTGATCAGCTCGCGCCGGCGGTCGATGTCCCAGATCCTGACCGTCCCGTCTCTACCCGTCGAAGCGACTCGGGTCTCGTCGGGGGAGAGGGCGAGCGCCTCGACGACGCCCGTGTGCCCGACGAGCAGCCCGACCCGCTGCTCGACGGGATGGCCATCGTCGGTCTGGCGGAGCGTCGTCAAGGTGATGGCGTCGCGGGCGTGGAGGAGCAGGCCATCCTCGCGCCAGGCGATCGCCTTCGCTCCGTCTCCCCCCGTCGTCATCGTCGCCTCGTTCGTCGCGAGGTCGATCACATGACGCTGGAAGGCGGATCCGGTGACGAGGCGTCGGCCGTCGGGGCTCCAGGCGAGGGCGAAGACCTCGCCGATCTTCGGGAACCGGGCCTCGGTCTCGAGGGTGACCGCGGACAGCACCTCGATCCGGTCGTCCTCGACGCGCTCGCCCTGAACGCTCACCGCGAGGCGGTCTCCTTCGGGGCTCCAGGCGAGGACGAGGCGAGGCGCCAGGTTCTTCTTGGCCGTCTCGAAGGTCCGTTCGACGAACCTCGTGGTCTCGGTGTCGAGAACGCGCACATCGGCTCGACCGTCGACCGGGTACTGCGCGATCGCAAGGCGGCGCCCGGTCGGATCCCAGGCGACCTGCCGCGTCCTCGCCGCCGCGATGTGGATCGCGCTCGGGATCTTCGAGCCCGCGACGTTCGGATCGAAGCCGACGACGCTCGAGAACGAGCCCGGGCGAAGACGTCCGCCGGCGATGATCTGCGGCGTCCGATCCTTGCTGGGCTGCCAGGCGAGGGTCTCGATCCGCTCGAACCGGACGGGCAGCCGACGAAGGGTGCGGGTGTCGTGGGTCGGTCCGGTCGGCGCGACGGCGACGTCGCCGCCGCTGGTGGTGAGGGCGACGCGGTCTCCTCCCGGGGAGAGCTGGGCGGACTTCAGCCTCGCCCAGCGAAGCGGGAGCTCATCGACCGGATTCAGCTCGAGGTCGAAGAGGAGCAGCCTCCCCTCGATGCCCGCTCCCGAGACGCCGATGCGCGACGAGCGAGCGCTCGTGGAGATGAGCCGTCGGTTCGACCAGAGGTGGTCGCGGACCTCCACCGCCCGGAGCGTCTCTCCGAGCTCGATCCGCCGGAGCGTCTTGTCCGAGCAGGCGGCGAGCAGCCCGGCGTCCTTCCCCGGCAGCCATGCGAGGCCCCACACCCCCGCGTCCGGATAGATCGTGTGCTGGACCTCGAGCGTGCTCGCATCCGCGATCCGGACGCCGTGTTGACCACCCCAGGCGAGGCGCTTCCCGTCCCGGTGGAAGCCGAGACCGTAGATGGTGCTCTGCGGCTTCGAGGTGGCGATGAGCTCGCCGCCCTCGATGTCCCAGAGCCTCACGAACCCGTCGCTGCCGGCGCTGGCGAGGCGCGTCCCGTCCGCGCTCCACGCGATGGTGTAGATCAGCATCGTCCCGGCCTGGAGGGTCTGGAGCATCTCCCCGTTCTCGGCGTCCAGGATCCTGACCATCCCGTCGTCGGCGCCGGTCGCGAGGCGCTCTCCGTCGGGGGAGAAGACGACGGTCTCGAGGGCGACGCCGTCGGTGGGCCACGCGCCGAGGGGGCGCCCGTCGTCGCTGCTCCAGATCCGGACGAGTGCGTCCTCGCCGACGGTCGCGAGCTGGCGGCCGTTCGGGCTCCAGGAGGCATCGGCGGCCCCGTACGACTCGGACCACTGGGCCCGGGCGCGCTCGGTGAGGCGATGCCCCGTCGAGAGCGTCGCCACCGTCGCGCCGTCGGCGTCGGCGATCTCGAGGGCGCCGTCGTCGCCCGTCACCCCGACGAGGCGGCCGTCGGAGCTCCAGGCGATCGAGCGAGGTGAGGGGAAGCGCTCGGCGAGGGGCTCCGGCGGGGAGGTCGCCGGCCGGCTCTCCGTCGCGCGCGGCGCCGCGTCAGCGGCCTTCCATTCGAGCGCTTCGACCGGCGCGTCGAGGCTCGCGGCGGGCGAGGTCGCACCGTCGGTCGGCGACCAGCGGAGGATGGCGCCGTCTCGGTCGCCCGAGGCGAGCTCCGAACCGTCGGGCGACCAGGCCAGCGCGTCCACGGGAGCGCGGTGCCTCTGGTGACGGGCGCGCTCGGTCCCCTCCGCCGCGCCCCAGAGGCGAACCGATCCGTCCGCGCCGCCCGAGGCGAGGAGATCCCCGGTGGCGTGCCACGCGAGAGCGGTGACGACGCCGACGTGTCCCCGGAGGCGGATCACCTCCCGCATCGTCGGGAGGTCCCAGATGGAGACCACCCCCGAGCGCTCCGCGAGGGCGAGACGATCGCCGGCGGGACTCCAGGCGATGTGGTCGGCGCGCTGCCCGGCCGCGCTCCAGACGGGCGGGCGCATCTCGTAGAACGCCTCGGCGAGGACGGTCCGGCCGACGCGGGACTCGTGGAGGGCGAGCCCGCGCGCCGCCGCTGCGGCGGCCTCCTCCCAGCGTCCGTCGCGGGCGAGGATCTCGGCTCGCTCGGCCAGGGCGCGCCCGAGGAGGCGGCCCTTCGCGGCGTCGGCGGCCTCCGCTCGGGCTCGCTCCGCGTCGGCGCGAGCTCTCGCCCTCTCGGCATCCGCCTCCTCCCTCTTCGCCCGCGAGGCCTCGCGTTCGGCGTCCGCGCTCGCCGCCTTCGCCTGGTCGCGTGCGAGCTCGGCCCGGTCGAGCGCCTCGCGGATCTTCTGGAACGAGACCACGAAGCCGACGGTCCCGCCCACGATCAGGGTCACGGTCGCGACGACGGCGATCGCCGAGCTCGCCGCGAGCGCCTTGTGTCGTCGCGCCCATCGGCCCATCCGCTCGCGCCGTCCGATCGGGCGCGCTTCGATGGGCGCGCCCTCGAGGAACCGATCGAGCTCGGCGGCGACCGCGGCGGCCGTCTGGTAGCGGCGCTCGGGCTCCTTCGCGAGGCAGCGCAGGACGATCGTCTCGAGGTCGATGTGGATGAGCGGCTCGACCTCGCGCGGCGGCTTGGGGTCGTCGAAGATCACCTGCTTCAGGAGGCCCGCCTCTCCGCTCCCCGCATCGAACGGTGGCCGTCCGACGAGACCTCGGTAGAGGACCGCGCCGATGCCGTAGACGTCGGTCGGCGGGCCCTGATCGGCGATCTCCCCGGCGGCCTGCTCGGGGGCCATGTACTGGAGGGTGCCAATGACCTGGCCGGTGCGGGTCAGCTCCCCGGCTCGCGACGCCTCGCGGACGAGGCCGAAGTCCATCAGGCGAACCCGGTCGTCCGCCTCCAGCATCACGTTCTGCGGCTTGACGTCGCGATGGACGAGACCGGCCCCGTGGGCGTGCTCGAGGGCGAGGGCGAGGTCGCGGACGATCTTGGCGAGTCTCCGCGGAGCGAAGCGCGCCCGCGAGAAGGCGGCCGCGAGGTCCTCGCCGGGGACGAGCTCCATCGCGAGGAAGGGCCGGCCGCCGTGCTGGCCGACCTCGTAGATCCCGGCGATTCCCGGATGCTGGAGTCCGGCGACGACCCTCGCTTCGCGCTCGAACCGGGCGCGGGCCTGACCGTCCGCGAGGACGCCCTCGCCGAGCATCTTGATCGCGACCTCGCGGCCCAGGCTCAGATCCCAGGCGCGATGAACGACGCCCATCCCGCCGCGGCCGAGCTCGGCGATGAGGACGTAGCGCCCGAGGCGGCGCGCGGGGTCGGCGAAGGCCGCCTGGAGCTCGGCGGGAGGCTCCGGCGATGGGAGGGACGACGAAGCGAGCGTCGGCGGCCCGTCGCTCATCGGCGGCGAGTGACCATCGTCAGCGCGGACGCACGCGGATGACGTGCGAGCTCGAGCCCGGGTCGGCGGTGACGACGAGGCGCCCGGTGGCGGCGTCCATCTGCCAAGCCCAGGTGCCCGTGGGGTCGCTGCTCTCGACGGTGAAGCCGGCGGGATACCACCACTCGCCGGCGAGCGCGATCTCGGTGCCGGCGCCGGGCGTGACGCCGGGGTCGTCGTCGAAGGCGACCTCGAGGGTGGCCGTCGCCGCGTCGAAGGTCACTCCGGTGAGCCGTCCCGCCGTCGCGATCGGGTAGGGCCGGGCGAACGCCTCGAAGCCCGGCTTCGGGATGTTGCCGCCCTCGACCGGGCTGAAGCCGTGCGGGCCGCTCGCGTTCCAGTTCCAGATGGCGCCGCCGATCAGGTGGGCGTTCATCGCGTCCTGGTGATCGGCGATGAGCTGCACGCCGCGCGGGTCGCCGAACCCGGTGCCGTACTCGCCGAGCCACATCGGCGCGCCGATGCGGGCGGCGTGGCGCCGGTGCGCTCCGATCCCGGCGAACGCGCGGGCGCGCGACCACGCGTCGTAGGGATCGAGCCGGAGCATCGCCTTGATGTCGTGAACCGGGTCGTACCAGTGCGGCGCGTAGACGACGTTCGGCTCGCCGAGGTCGGGCAGGCCCGACGGGATCCCGAAGCTCGTGAAGATGTTGCCCTCGACGAAGACGAGCCCGTCGGGATCCTCGGCCCGGAGCGCGGGGATGAGGTCGCGGTAGAAGGTCGCCAGGCGCCCGCGGTCGAAGCCGCGCGGGAGGGCGATCCCCGGGAAGGGCTCGTTGAACGGGTCCTGGCCGATCACGGCCGGGCTCGGCGCGAGCTCGCGGAGGGCGACCACCCACGCGTCGCGGAAGGCGCGTTTCAGGCGGTCGCTCTTCCAGAAGCGGTCGAAGTTCCAGATCACCTCGGGGTGGGCGTAGTTCTGCGGGAACGGCAGCGGCGTGTTCGGCAGGAAGCTCCAGTCCTGCGTCGCCCAGTCGGGCGCCCCGTCGCCGCCGTAGGTGCCCGACCAGAGGTCCTGGTGCATGTCGAGGACGACCCGGATCCCGGCCGCCTCGAACGCGCGGATCTGGTCGCGGACGTCGGCGAGGTAGCCGAGGTCGTAGGATCCCTCCGCCGGCTCGATCGCCTCCCAGATCAGGATGTGGCGAACGACCGAGACACCGGCCCGCGCCATGAGCGGGGCGCTCGCCGGGTCGTGCCAGCCCGCGAACGGCGCATACTTGCCCCGCTCGCTGTAGTTCGCGCCGCGGAGCAGGACGGTGCGGCCCTGGTCGTCGAGGATCCGGTCGCCGTCGGCGCGGAGCGGCCCGAACGGACGGGCGGCCGGCACGGAGGGCGTCGCCGCGGCCGTCGCGTTGGCGGTGACGACGACGGTTCCGCCGCGGCCCGCGGTCGAGCCGGCGTTGCCCGAGAAGTTGGTCCGGGCGCTGACGGAGGTTCCGCCGCTCGAGCAGGACGACGTCGTGGCGAGGAGGGCCGCGGCGACCGCGGTCAGGATCGCGAGGGCGATCCGCGGGCGCGGAGACGGAGCGAGTCGAGAGTCCATGGAGTCCACCCTTGCTCTCTCTCGCTACACCGCAGGCCACGCACCCTAAGGGGCGCGCCGGGTGGGGGCAAGGGTAAAAGGGGGCGCCGGCGGGCGGTGGCGGGCGGTGGTCCGGGGAGGGCCCGGCGCGGAGAATGAGGGTCGCTTCGGGAGCCCTACGATGCAGCCGTTCGCTGACCTCCATCGCCACCTCGATGGCTCGCTCCGGGAGACGACCCTCCGCGCCCTCGCCGAGGCCGACGGCGGCGTCGCCCTCCCGGGGATCGACGAGCTTCGCTTTCGGGCCGGGATGACGCTCGACGAGGCGCTCGCCCGGTTCGAGGTGACCCTCTCGGTCCTCCAGGACCTCGACGCCGTCCGCCGGGTCGCCGACGAGATCTGCGCGGACGCGGCCGCCGACGGCGTCTCGACGCTCGAGATCCGCTTCGCGCCGCAGCTCCACGGGCGGCGCGGAGCGTCGATCGAGGACGTCGTCGCCGCGGCCGTCGACGGCGCCGCCGGGCGGGCGGGCATCATCCTCTGCGGCCTCTACGGCGAGCCCCCGGCGGTGCTCGACGCGCTCGTGGATGCGGGCGCCCGCAACGCCGGCGTCGTCGGGATCGACCTCGCCGGCGGCCCATCGGGGACCGACGACGTCACCCTGACCGACTACGCGCCGAGCTTCCGGCGCGCCGCCGAGCTCGGGCTCGGGCGGACCGTCCACGCGGGCGAAGGGAGGCCGCCGGCCGAGATCCGGACGGCCATCGAGGAGCTCGGCGCGCAGCGGATCGGTCATGGGACGAGCCTGCTCGACGACTCGTCGGTCCTCGACCTCGTCCTCGAGCGCGGCGTCACGCTCGAGGCGTGCCCGACCTCGAACGTCCACACCGGCATCATCGCGACGGTCGGCGACCACCCGATCCGCGAGTGGCTCCGGCGTGGGGTGCAGGTGACGATCTGCACCGACAACACGCTCCTCTCGGCGGTGACCGCGAGCGAGGAGCATCGCCGGGTCATCGATGAGGTCGCCGGGATGACCGATGCGCTCCTCGCCGAGACGGTCCGGGTCGGCCACGCCGCGGCGTTCCCGCGTCGCTGATGCTCTCCCCGCCGACCGGAACGCCGCCTGCGCCACGGCAGATCGGCCCGTATCAGCTCCTCGCCGAGCTCGGCCGCGGCGGGATGGGTGCGGTCTACCGCGCCCGCCATGTCGAGACCGGCACGGAGTACGCCCTCAAGGTCATCCTCGCACGCCAGACCGAGGAGCAGGCCGCCCGCGCCGTCGCGCGTTTTCAGCGCGAGATCGAGGCGCTCGCCCGGGTCGACCTCCACCCCGGCATCGTCCGGATCCACGGCTGCGGCGTCGAGCGCGGGCATCCCTACGGCGTGATGGAGCTCGTCCGCGGTCGTCCGCTGTCGGCGCGCCTCGCCGAGGGGCCGCTCCCCCCCGATGAGGCGGCGGGGATCATCGCCGCCGTCGCGGACGCGATCGAGCACGCCCATGCCCAGGGCGTCGTCCACCGCGACCTCAAGCCCCAGAACGTCCTCATCGATGCCGATGGCGCGCCGCGCGTGGTCGACTTCGGCCTCGCCTACGATGTCTTCGCCGAGCGCCTGACGCTGAGCGGCGAGGTGCTCGGGACGCCGTCCTACATGGCGCCCGAGCAGGTCCGCGGCAGCAGCAGCTCCGGCTCGGGCGAGGAGTCGCGCGCGATCGGGCCGGCGACCGACGTCTACGGCCTCGGCGCGATCCTCTACGAGGCGCTCACGGGAGTGACCCCGTTCGCCGAGCACTCGGGGATCGCGCTCATGGCGGCCGTCCTGCGCGCGGCGCCGCAGCCGGCGCGACGGCGGCGCGCCGATGTGCCCGTCGCGCTCGAGGCGATCTGCGCCAAGGCGCTCGCGAAGGATCCGGGCGACCGATACGAGAGCGCCGCGGCGATCGCCGCGGATCTGCGCCGGTTCGTCGCCGGCGAGTCGACCGCCGCTCAGGCCGAGCGCGGCCTCGCCTCCCGGATCCGCCGATGGCGGCGGCCGCTCGCGGTCCTCGCCGCCGTCCTCGTCGTGCTCGTCGCCGGTCTCGTGACGGCGGTCGTCGCCGGCCGTCGCCGCGCCGCGCGTCGCCAGGAGGCCGCGGCGGAGCTCGAGGCCGACTGGGGCCGGCTCCTCGAGGGCGACCTCGACGCGCTCGCCCGGCTCGAGGCCGCTCTCGGAGACGGGAGTGACGCCCTCGTCCGCGTCGAGGCCCCGCCCTGGGCCGCGCGTCGGGAGCTCGTCGAGGCGCTCGCCGACCTCGCCCGCGGCGACGCGTTCGCTCTGCAGACCCTCGACCTCCGTCGCCCGGGCGCTCGCGGCGACGCGTTCGTTCTGCGGACCCTCCGGCGCCCGGCCGCCGAGCACGCCGCGACGATCGTCGCCGTCCTCGCGGCCAGCGGCCGGGGGGCGGAGCTCGCGCGCATCGTCGAGCGGGATCCGGCGCTCCTGGACGACGTCCCGGCCGTCCTCTCGACGCTCGAGGCGGTCATCGCCGCCGACCCGTCCATCGCGGTCGGGCCGTTCGGCGACTCGCTTCTCGGCGCGCTCGCGGAGCGTCCCGACGTACGCGGAGACGCGCTGGCCGTTCGCGTCCTCGGGGCGCGTCTCGCGGCCGCCCTCGAGTCCGGCCCGGCCGATCCGGCCGCACTGGCCGACCTGGCCCGGCCGCTCGCCCGCGCGATCCGCGCGGCCGACCCCGCCGCGGGCGACCTCCGGACGCTCATCGGTGACGCCGCCGCCCGAGAGCGAGCGGTCGGGGCGGCCGTCGCCGTGGCGGGCGATGACCGGGTCCCGCTCGATCAGCAGGCGCCGATCCTCGAGGTCGCGCTCGCGGGCGCGGCGCCCGACGATCCCCGCCTCGGCCGCGTCGTCGCCGGCCTGTTCGCGATCCCCTACCTCACCCGCCGCGGTCTGGACGATCGCGCGAGCCGCGACGCGAGCTTCGCCGCGTGCCGAGCCCTGATCCACTTCGGCTACTGGCCCTTCTGGGTCGGCGATCCGCAGCGCGACGCCGCGCCGAGCGAGCTCCTCGTCCTCCGGCTCGACGAGGAGCTGCGGGCCGGGCCCGAGGCGCTCTCCCCGACCGACGTGGTCACCCTGGCGGCCGCGCTCGTGTGGCGCCGAAGCTGGCCTCGCGGCAAGGTCGCCGGGGAGCTTCCGTGGCCGGACGACGTCGCGCTCGCCCTCGGGGAGACCTGGGCGGCGGTGGCCGCGCTCCTCGCCCGGGAGGAGGCGAGGGGCGATCTGCCGGGCTGGATCCTGGCGTGGATCGGCCGGCAGCTTCACCTCGCGGGCGCGCGCGGCGCCGCCCAGCCGACGCCGGCGCAGGTCCGCCTCTTCGGCCTCGCCCGCGCGAGCCTCCTCGGCGAGGAGCGTCCGAGACCGGAGCCGGTGCCGGAGGCGCGCGTCGACGAGCTGCTCGAGCTCGCCCTGGCCCGGGACCGGGCGTCGGACCGACGTCACTTCCAGGTCCCGCTCATCGCCGCGTCGTGGCGCTACCGCGACGGCGACGACGCGGACGACCTCCTCGGCGTCGTCGCCCTCGCCGAGGACGCGCTCGCCGTCGCCGCGCGCGGTCGCGCCGAGCCGCGGCGACACAGCACGAGCGGATACAAGGACGTGCCGCTCTCGGCCCTGATCGATCTCGGCGTCCTCGCCGGCGGGGGGCTCGCCTGGCGCGACGAGGGCGCCCCCGTCGAGGTCGCCTGCCATCTCGATCCGCTCCTCGCGCGACTCGAGGCCGCGATCGCGGCGATCGACGCGCACCCGATCACGCGGGTGCGCGCGCGGACGATCCACGACTTCCAGCACGGGCGGGTCGCCGACGCGTTCGCGCGGAACGAGGCCGCCATCGCCGCGGAGGAGGCCGAGGATCGGCGCGTCTTCCCGGTGCTGCTCTTCCTCGACGGCGCGTCGCAGCTCCTCGGCGCTCGTCGGCTCGAGCGATGCCGCGCGGTCATCGAGGGGACCTCGAGGCGCGCCGTCCTGGCGACGGACGAGCTCACGAGGCGTAGGCGGATCCTGGCCGAGCTCCAGCTCCTCGAGGACGGTCGCCGCGACCCTGTCGCGCGGGCCGCCGCCGTCGAGACGTCGCGGCGGGAGATCGAGGCCCTCCTCGCAGCGGCGCCGTTCGATCGGGCAGGCCTCGCGGAGGTGGCCCGTCGGCTCGTCCATCACCTCGTCGTCACCGGCGCGGAGCGGTTTGCCCTCGCTGCCGACGCGACCGACCGACTCGCCGAGCTCGCCCGCGCGATGCCCGAACCGCCGCCGCCGACGCCGACGCCGATGCCGCTCCGCCCGAGCTCGGAGGTCGAGCGCGCGAGGAACGACCTCGCGATCGTGGTCGTCGCCCTCGGCGCGCTCGCTCCGGGCGATCGAAGGACCGAGCCGCTGCTCGGGCGCCTCATCGCCTGGCTCGATCCGAACCGACGCTTCGCCGATCCGACGAGCGTGACCGCGATCGATGCCGGCACGCTCGCGGTCCGCTGGGGGCTGTGGCCGGCGTCCTACTCACAGCTCCCGATCGGGCAGGTCTGCCGCGAGCCGTTCGGTCGTTGGCTCGCCATCGACGGCGAGCCCGACGTCGCGGCGCTCGAGGTCGATCCGACCGGTCTGCTCGGTTTCGCCGCGAGCCTCCACTGGCATCGCGTGGAGGAGCTCCGTCGTGTCGACTCGATGTCCTACGCCCACGCGAACGCCCAGGCGCTGGCCGACGTCGGGCGGCTCGTCGATCTCCTGCTGAGGCGCGAGCGTCTCGCGGGCGACGTGCCCGGGTCGGCGCTCGGCTGGCTCGCGGTGGTGCTCTGGCGTTCCGGGCTCGGCGAGCCCGTTCCCGGTTCGCCGCACGCGGCCCTGATCGATGCGATCCCGGAGCGGGTCCGGACGGCCCTCGCGCCAGAGACGCCGTCCGACGCCTTCGACCTCGATGCGACGATCGACCGCCTGTTCGAGAAGGCGTGCGCGCGCGAGCGCGCGCGTCCTCCCGATCGACGCGCGTTCATCGTGGCGACCGATGCCGCGAGCCGCGCGTTCGCCCGGGAGCGTCGCGACGACGCGCTCACCCTCCTCGCGGAGGCGCTCGACTGGGTGCGCGCGTCCGCCGTCGCCGCCGTCGTCCTCCGGGAGGGCACCGGCTTGCCGAGTCTCCTGGACGCCGTCCAGGTCGAAGGGGCCCGGGTCGCCACGCGGGTGGCCGTCGGGTTCGCCGGCGACCCGACGCGGCACGCGGAGCTCCTCGCTCTCGCCGATGGCCTCGACGAGGTCGCGCGGGACGCCGGGACGGGCGATGGGGTGCGGCTGGTCATCGGCGCGGCTCGAGGCGACGCCGACGATGCCCTCGACGCCCTTGCGCGGTCCTGGACCGGGGCCGCGGCGGTCGAGGTCGGCCTTCGCCACGACGGGCTCGTCGCGGCGTGCGAGCTCCTCGTCGGCGTCGGCCGCCTCGACCTCGCCCGAGGCCTCCTCGCCTACGAGGAGCGATGCCCGGCGCCGCCTCGGACCTGGCGCCTCGCCCGACTTGCGCGCCTGTGGCGAGCTCTGTCCCGCCCCGGCGAGGCGGCGATCGCGCTGGTCGAGCTCGCGCGGCTCCGCGCCGACGAGCTCCGCGCCCTGGGACGTCGCCCGCGACGCGACGAGGAGGCGACCGCCGTGGCGCCGCTGGCCGAGCTGCTCGCGATCTCGAGCGACGCCGAGGTGCTCGCGCGCGTCCGCGCCGACGACGGGGCGGTCGGCACCCTCCTCGCCCTCGCCACCGATGCCGGCGCTCCTCCATCGGTCGTGGTCGAGGCGGCCACGGTCGCGATGCGCGTCCTCCCGCTCGAGGACGCCCGTCTCGACGCGGTCGGCGTGGGTCTGGTGCGCCTCGTCCTCGACCTCGAACGGACGCGGCGGGACCGCGTCCTCGTTCTCTGGGCCGGCGCGCGGGCGATGGAGCTCGGGGCCTGGCCGGCGTGGCCCGACCGGATCGGTCGGTCGCTCCGGTCCCGGAAGATCACGGCGACGCGCGAGCAGATCGTCGCCGCGTCGCCGGACGAGGTCGACCCGCACGTCGCGGCGATCACGTTCGGCGCCTCCTGCGATCGGCACCGGCGCGCCCTCGAGGAGCGGGCCGATCCGATGCCGCGGGAGGCCGCGGTGATCGACGCCCTCGTCGCGCACTGGCCGATCGCCGCGGCGATCCTCCGCCGCGAGGGCGTCGCGCCGGTGCCCGGGTGGGTGCTCGCTCACATCGCGGCGTGGGTTCACGCCTCGGGGCTCGCCGATCGCGACGCCGCCGAGCTCGACGGCGCCGCCCGCGCCCTGGTCGAGCAGATCCGCGGCGACCTCGCGGCGGCGGGGCTCGCCGGTGAGGGGACGCTCGAGGAGGCGCTCGATGCCGTCTTCGAACGGGCGGTCGATCGCGAGCTCGCCCTCGCGCCGCGGGTGCGCGGCGTCGAGGTGGGGATCCGCTTCGGCGAGTGGCGGCAGCGGCGGGGCCGCCCGCCGTCCGCCCGCGCCGTCGAGGTGATCGAGGCGTCGCTCGAGGCGCTCGCCGTCGGTCGAGCCCGGCTCGGCGTCGAGGCCGCGCGCGCCGAGGGGGACGCGCTCGGCGCCGGCGTCGCGGCTCGCCTCGGTCCGGTCGCCCTCTGGGCGGCGCGCTCCCGGGCGGCCCGCGGCGAGGTCGAGGCCCTCGCCGTCATCGCGTCCCGGGCGCGCCTCGCCGTCCCGGCCGTTCACGCCGATCGGGTCGAGCTGCTGCACACCCTCCTCGACGGCCGGGTCGACGAGGGGCTCGCGCGCATCGACGCGCGTCCGGAGTGGCGGCCGACCCGCGAGCTGCTCGTCGCCGCCAGGGGGCTGATCGGACGCGGCGCGCCAGCCTCGGCGCGCCGCCTCCTCGATCGGGCCCGCGCCTTCACACCCGAGGACGAGGCCGATCGACGCTTCCTCGCGGACGTCGAGCGGCTCCTCGGCCACTGAGGTTCGCCGCCCGCGCCCGCGCCGGGCTAGTCGGCGGAGGGGCCGAGCGTTCCGCCGCGCTTCGCCGTCACGAGGTCGCGGTCTCGGAGTTGGGCCCAGGGACATGGCGACGAGGGGTGATCATGGAAGGGGCGCTGCCGAGCTGATAGAAGGGGGGGGAGCGATCGGAGAGCCGGCGGTCTTCGACTCGAGAGGTGCCGAGGAGTTTCATGCGATTTCAGAGTCTCGCGTTCACTTCGCTCAGCGTCGCTCTCCTGACGGGCTGCGCCTCGGCGTCGTCCCTCCGGGAGCAGGAGAAGGCCCGGTTCGACGCCTTCGTGAGCGCGTTCGAGAGCGCGCCTGCCGTCGATGAAGACCTCGTCTTGTCGCCTCCTCAGTTCGAGGAGGGCCAGCGCTGGCGCCTGTCGGTCACCCACCATCAGATGGGGCGTGGGGACTGGCAGTCCGCGCCCGATGGAGGGAACCACTGGATCCTCGACCGCCACCCCTTCCTCGACGTGGTCGAGATCACCGTGACGGAGACCCGGGAGTTCGGTGAGCCGGCCGCCGCGACGGTCGTCTGGACTCGCGAGTACGAGGGGGAGACCCACGTGCTCTTCCGCGGGTCGACGACGTCGAATGACCTCGGATTCTGGTCGAGGGGCGAGCGGTGGCGGATGGACGGGACCTTCGGGCCGCGCACCGGGGCCGGGCGCTTCTTCGACAAGACGCTCGAGGTCAGCCAGGAGCGCTTCCTCGGACGGCTGCTGGAGTCGATCGCGGCGCCGCCTCTCTTCGTCGCCGAGCAGCGTACGTCGATCGCGGTCGGCAGCTCCTGGCACCTCGACTCGCCGAGCATCGCGGGAGCGGCGACGGACGCGAAGCTCGTGGCGATCCGGCGCGTCGACGGCCGCCTCGTCGCGCAGATCGACTACGTGTACGGCTGGAAGGACAATGGCACCGCCTGGTGGGACATCGAGGGCGGATTCGTCCGCGCCGAGCGCGCCGACCGCCAGGACTCCCGCGGCGAGGTCGGCTTCCGCCGCCGCGAGCGCCGCGTCGAGCTGCTCGGCCGCCCCGCGGGCTAGCCCGAGGTTCGCCCCTCCTCGGCCGACCGAGCGTCCCGGTCAGTCGGCGTAGGGGCCGAGCTTTCCGCCGCGCATGAAGTTCTCGATGTCCTTCGCCGTCACGAGCTCGCGGTTGGGGGGCAGCTCGGTGATGACGCGGTCGCTGACGACGAACGACTGGTGGTAGTCGAGGAAGACGCGGTGCTGCTTGGTGACCGCGTTCGCGTCGGCGTACTTGGTCGCGGTCGGGCCGACGCCGCGGACGGCGCTGCTCGCGTCGACATCCTCGGAGCTGAGGCTGCTGCCGTCCTCGGCCTTGAGGCTCGGGTCCTCCTCGGGCTCGTCGTCGGCGAGGGTTCCGCCGTAGACCCAGCCCTTCTTGCCCTTGTAGCTGACGCTCCGCCATCGCCGCTTCTTGCTGCCGGCGTCGACCTTCGCGCCGAACGGGATCTTGACGAGCGTCTTGGCCGCGCCCTTGGGATTGTCCTTGAGCTCGGCGTTCTTCGCCTTCACCCACATGTCGTCGGCGAGCGCGACCGTCGTGACCATCCCGACGATCAGGATCGCGACGAGGCAGGTGATGATCGTGCGTCCGCGATTCATGGTTCCGTTCTCCTTGGTGCTTCTCATCCGTGTCTCGGTGCTGCGTCGTGTCCGGTGCTGCGTGTCTCGTGGTGTCTCGCTCTCGCGGGAGCTCAGGCTCCGCGGATCCTCAGGGCGGCCGCGCGCGCGGCCGTGCCGAGCGCCGGGTTGCCGTCGCTCGCGAGGGCGTCGAGGTCGGCCAGGGCCGCCTTCGCCGGCGCGCCGATCTTGCCGAGGAGGCGCGCGGCGTCCTGGGCGCCGACCGGTCCGTAGCGCGCGCGGAGGGCTCCGATGAGAAAGCGGATCCCTCGAGGGCGGTCGACCTCGACCAGCCCGCGCGCGATCACGCCTCCGTCCCCCTCGCCCGCCGCGAGGAGCGCCTCGAGCTGCGCACCGCTCTCCTCGACGCCGAGCCGCCCGAGGGCGATCCAGCACTCGGCCCGGAGCGCGCCGCGCGCGTCGATGGCGAGGTCGCGGAGGGCGCCGCGGGCGTCTGCGTGGCCGATCCTCCCGAGGGCGTGCACGGCGGCCCGGATGACGCCGGGGTCGTCCTCGGCGCTGGCCAGGAGGCCGACGACGCTCGGCGCGAGGGGACGGGCGGCCTCGCCCTGCGCGGCGATGGCGGCGAGGACGGCTCGCCGCCGCTCCGCGCTCCCGCGCTCGAGCTCGCGGCCGAGCTCCTCGTGGGCGGCGGCGCCGAGGGTGGCCAGCCCCTCGAGGGCCGTCTCGCGGACGCCCTCCTCGGGCGAGGCGAGGGCGGCGACGAGGCCGACCGACGCGCGCCGGGCGGCGTCGCCTCCTTCGGCGCCCCACGTCGTCAGGATCTCGAGCGTCTTGTAGGCGGCGCTCTCGTCGTCGCCGCGGACGAGCGCCACGATCGTGGCCGGGTCGGCGTCGGCCGGCGCCGTCGCGACGAGGAGAACGCGCGCGTGGCGGGCGGCGTCCTCGTCGTCGCCGTCCGCGATGGCGGCCAGGGCGGTGAGGGCGGGCTTCAGGGCGTCGCCGGGGTCGAGGTCGACGAGCGCGGCGAGGGCAGCCCCCGCGACGGCCGACGCGCCGTCGTCGAGGAGCCCGACGAGCGCCTCGATCGCGGCCCCCTCCTGCTCGGCGCCCGCGTCGGTCTCCCCGATCCACTCGACGAGGGCGGCGACCGCGAGCTCGCGCGTCCGGGGCTCGGCCGCGCTCGCGACCACCGCCTTCGGGCCGCGGACGGCGAGGTCGAGGACGATCGCGGCCCTCGCCACGTCATCGTCGTCGGACCGGGCGAGCTCCGTCGCGGCCGCGGCGAGCTCGCCGCGCACCGCCGGCGTGCGGGCGGCGGCCCAGAGGGCGGCGGCCCGCGCCTCGGCGTCGGCGTCCTCGTCGCGGGCCATCGCGCCGATGGCCGCGGCGACGCTGCCGTCCTCGAAGCCGAGGTAACGGAGGAGCGAGAAGTGGGCCGCGCGAACTCCGTCGTCCTCGATGCCGAGCCCTTCGCGGAGGGCGCCGATGGTCGCGTCGTCGAGGTCGTCGATCTCGAACGAGGCCGCATCGAGGGCCGACCAGCGGACGGCCTCGTTGCCGTGTCGGAGCAGCTTCAGGATGCCGGGCGCCGACGCCGCCGGGTCGAGCGCCTCGCTCAGGACGAGGAGGGCGTCGGTCGCCCGCCCCGCGCGGTCCTCGTCCTCGTCGCCGAGCAGCGCGGGCAGGCGCTCGAGGACGGCGTCGCCGATCGCGGCCGCCTCGCCGCCGTCCCCATCGTCCTCGCCGCCGTCGCCGCCCTCGCCCGCTTCCGCGTTCTCGATGAGGCTTCGCAGCAGCCGCTGGCCGTCGTCGGCGAGCGCCTCGTCGCCGACCATCTCGATCACGATCGGGACGGCCGCCCGCCCGATCCCCGGGGCGAGGAGGCTCGCCAGGATGTCCTCGCGGAGCGCGGGCAGCGACCGGACGGCCGAGACGTAGTGGGCCACCGCCGGCGCCCCGTCGATCCCGTAGACCCGCTCCGCCCGCAGCATCGCCGCGGCGATCCCGATCCCGACCGCGGGGTCGGTCGTCTCGGCGAGCGCCTCGGCGAGGCGCGTCGCCATCGCCGTCCGCACCGCGTCCGCCGCGATGCGGTCGTCGCGCGGGGCGCGGGCGAGGCGCTGCGCCGCCCAGCGTCGGCTGGACGGGTCGGGGTCGTCGGTCAGCACCGCGATGAGGAAGCCGGTGATGCGCGCGCGCTCGGTCTCGGCGATGGCCGGCCAGGCCGCCTCGACGTGGCGGACGGCCTGGATCGAGACGTAGCTGTCGTCGGTCTCGCCGATCCGCTTCGCGAGCGCGGCGGCGCCCGGCTCGCCGAGCGCCTTCGCGCCCGCGAACGCCGCGTCGCGGACCATCACCTCGGGGTCGTCGAGGCGGGCGAGGAGCGGCGCGAGGGCCGCGTGCGCGTCGGCGCCGAGCTTCGCGAGGGCGTAGGCGGCGTCCCGCCGCACGTAGGGGTCGGCGTCGTCGAGGGCGCCGACGAGGGCGCGCGCCGCCGCCTCGCCGCCGAAGACCTCCATCACCCGGACGGCGGCGCGGCGGACCCGGTCGTCGGGGTCGCCGAGCGTCTTCGCGACGCCGGCGGCCGCGACGCGCGCCGCGGGGCCGACGCGGCCGAGCGCCTCGAGGGCCGCGAGGCGGACCTCGGCGTCGTCGTCGGCGAGCGCCCGCTGCGGGAGCGGCAGGAGCCGTCCGGCGTCGAGCAGCCCGCCCTCGCTCACGGCGGCGATCGCGCGCGCCCGCTCGGGCGCCTCGCGTCCGCCGAGGGCGAGCTCGAGGCTCCGGGCGATCTGCTCGGGCGGGAACAGGATCAGGGTGATCTCGCGACGGACCAGCGCCGCGGCGGCGGCGAGACGCGCGTCGTGGAAGTGGAGCTCGGGCTGCCACGACCGCCCTTCGCGTCGGATCTGGATCCCCTCGAGGAGCGCGCGGGCGACCTCGGCGACGGGGTCGGTGGCGGCGCGACGCGGCTCGAGCGGAACGGCCGCGACGACGGCGCGGAGCTCGCGCGCCGCGCCGGCGAGCTCGTCGCGGGCGAGCGCGTCCATTCCGAGGACGAGGCCGGTCAGGATCACGTGGACCCGGTGGTCGCGATCGTTCCAGCGGGCGGCGCGCTGGCGGAGCGTCTCGCCGTCGATCTCCGACGCGACGAACGCGCGGAGGTCGCCCCGGAAGAGGCCGTCGGCGCCGCGCCGCTCCGCCGTCGCGACGAGGGCGTCGGCGGCCCGCGCCCGGATCGGGGCGTCGCCCGCGCCGAGGTCGAGGAGCGCGGCCGCGAGGCGGGCGCGCTCGGCGATCGCCGGGTCGGCGTGCTTCGCCGCGCGCTCGAGCTGGCTCCGCGCGCCGTCGGCATCGCCGCCGAGGCGGAGCAGATGCGCCAGGCCGAGGCGCGCCTCGCCGTGCTCCGGCGTCGAGGCGAGGAGCGCCTCGAGGGTCGCCCGCGCATCGCCCGCGCGGTCGATCCGGAGGAGCGTCTGGGCCAGGAGGAGGCGCGCCTCGTCGCGGATCGCCGAGGAGAAGACCTCGTTGCCGGCCGCGTCGGCTCGCTCGCCGGTGAACGCGGCCAGCTCCTTGGCGGCGCGCGGCAGCTCGCCGCCGTGCAGCGTCACGAGCGCGTCGGCGAGGAGCGCCAGACGCGCCGGGCGCCAGCCGGGGTCGATCCCGAGCTCGGCCGTCGCGGCCGCGAGCCGGTCGCGCGCGCCGCGCTCGCCGAGCGTCTCGGCGGCGTCGTCCAGGGCGAGGGCGAAGAGCAGGCGCCGCGTCGCCTGCGTCCGCTCCTTGCGGAGCTCGGCCACGGCCCGCTCGCGGTCCTGCCTGAGGAAGAACGCCCGCCCGCGCAGGGCGTAGGCGCGGGCGGAGAGCGCCTGCTGCTCGTCGGTGTAGGGGTTCTTCTCGAGCCCGGTCAGGTCCTGGAGGAAGATCATCTTCCGGAAGCCGCGGTCGATGTCGATCAGGGCCGCGTCGACGTCCAGGAGGTCGACCCGCCGCGCCGCGACGTCCATGTCGGTCGCGGCCGCCCGGCGGAGGGCGACGTGGTGGTCGTGGTCCTTGGCGAGCGCGCGGGCGTAGAGGCTCCGCCGGGTGAGCGGGTCGTCGACGAGCTTCGCCTCGGCCGCCCGGACCAGGAGCGCCTCGACCTCGCGCGCGGTCGCGGTCTGGATCGCGTTCACGAAGAAGACGGTGAACAGGCCGACCCAGCCGATGCAGACGACCGTCGCGAGCCCGCGCTCGATCCAGCGCGTCTCGTCGACGTGCTTGCCGACCTCGGCCGCGTGGGTCTTCGCGAACTCGTCGAGGTCGGCGCTGGCGATCAGCGCGAGCGATCGCTCGGCCGCGCCCCGCTGCTCGCTGCCCGGCTCGGCGGCCGACGCGACGCCGCGGACGTAGTCGCGGGCGCGAAGGAGGACGCCGGTGATCTTGGCGAGGCCGTCCTCGAGGTCGTCGATGAGGCGCGGGTCACGCTGGATCGAGAGCTCCTCGATCGTGCCGAGCGCCTCGACGTCGGCGGCGCGGACGTCGCGCTCGCCGGTCCGGTGGAACGCCTTCGCGCTCCAGGCGGCGTTGATGAACGCCTTGGCGAGGGCGGCGATCAGCGACGCGTCGAGGAGCAGCTTCGTGAAGAACGTCGCGGCCGTCGTGAGCGCGCTGTCGACCTCGCCGCTGAAGAACGAGAGGCCGACGAGATCGATCGGGATGTCGAAGAAGATCCCGCTCTCCATCGCCTTCTCGACGCCGAGGAGGTAGAGGTCGCTCGCATCCGGCGGGACCGCGTCCGGGCCGAGCGACAGGATCCACGCCCAGCGGAGGATCTCGACGATCGCGCAGTAGTAGAGGGGCAGCATCAGGAAGACGAGGCCCTTGGGGTAGGGGCTGTCCTCCTCGTTCTCGGCGAAGATCAGCTTGATCATGACGACGATGATCACGATCGAGACGCCGAGGCCGATCGCGGAGTCGCGCCCGGTCAGCAGCCACAGAAACGGCACCGCGCCGAAGATCACGAGCGAGTAGCCGAGGAGGCGCAGGCCGATCGCCGCCGGCCCGGGCCGGATCGCCTCGTCGTCGTCCTCGTCGGGCGGGTCGCGCCAGAGCCACTGGTAGGTGAGCGTCTTGTAGACCGGGATGACGATCTCGCGGAACGCGAACGCCCGGAGGAAGTAGGCGATCGTCGCCGCCATCGACGCCTGGTCGCGCCTGACGAACCCGTCCTCGCAGAACGGGCACGCGTTGCGGAGCCAGGCGGCCCACTTCCGCGAGAGGCGGAAGCCGTACTGGGCGACCAGGAAGACCGCGAGCAGGCCGATCGACCCGCCGATCAGGAGGGCCGCGCCCGGCGTGGCGAGGGTGAGCGCCTCGCCGGTGTCGAGCTTCGCGGCGAGGACGGCGCGGGCGCCGAGGCCGGCGAGGGTCGCGAGGGCGAGGAGCGCCAGGCTGAAGCCGACCGTGGCGGTCTTCTGGCGCTTCTCGAGCCGGTCGAGGACGCCGTTGTCGCACCGGGGGCAGTTCTCGAAGATCCCCTCGACGACGGCGGCGCGGAGCTCCTTCGTCGAGGCCCGGTCGAGGACCGAGCCGAGCGTCTCCCAGCTCTCGCGGTCGACGGAGACCCGCGCATCGTCGGTCAGCTCGCCGCCGGCCTTGAGGGCGGCGAGCTTGGCGATGGTGTACGGCCCCTCGGTGCCGCGCTCGGTCTCGACGAAGAAGGCTGCCATCGGTCGACGCCCCGGGGGCGTCTCCTACCAGCGACCCTGCGGAGCGTCGAGGTTCTTCTGGAAGCTCTTGAAGCGGGCGGTCCCCTTGACGAGGCCGTCGAAGTCGCCGACCTCGTTGCAGAAGTCCTGGATCGCTCCGCGGCGCTCGTCCTTGCTCGGGTGCGTGCCGGCGGCGCCCTCGACCTTCGCGGTCGCGGCCGCGACGGTGTCGACGAACTCGAGCATCGCGCGCGGGTCGTAGCCGGCCGCGCAGGCGAACGAGACGCCCTTCACGTCGGCGTCGAGCTCCTCGTCCTCGGAGAAGGCCTTGGTGATGAGGCGGTTCGTCATCCCCTTGACCGTCTTGCTGAACTCGGCGATCAGCTTGTTGTCGGTCGCGGTGGTGAGCGCCTTGCCCGGCGAGTTGAGGGCGCGCGACCACTTGATCGTGCTGACGGCGTGCCGCTCGGTGACGTGGGCGATCTCGTGGCCGATCACGCAGGCGAACTCGGCCTCGCTCTTCATCGCCTTGACCGCGCCCTTCGTGATGAATATGTACCCGCCGGGCGTGGCGAACGCGTTGATCTTGTCGCTGTCGATCACGACGACGAAGTACGGGATCAGCGGGCGGTCGCTGTAGCGCCCGACGACGGCGGCGAGCGTGTTCGCGTAGCGCATGACGCGCCCGTCGCGGACCGGCTTGCCGAACTCCGGCGTGGCGTAGGCCTGGAGCGCGACGCTCTCGCCCAGGTCGCGCTCGTCCTCGAGGCTCATGTCGCTGGCGAGCGCCTTGATGTCGTCGCCGACGCCCTCGGCGGCATCGAACGCCTTCGGGCTGACGCCGGCCTTGGTGCCGGCGCTCCGCAAGGCGGCGCAGCCGCCCGCGATGACCGCGACCACCGTCAGGGCGCTCACGAGTGCAGAGATGACACGCATCTGTCCATCCTCCAATGAAGGTGTCGTGCCGGGCGTGCCCCGGCGGGCCGGCCATTCTAGTGACGGTGCGCCCCGAGGGAAGCGGCAGGCACGCGGCAGGTTCCACGGTCTCTTCCGCGTCCGTCCGGGAGCGTTTGACCCGAACCGGCGCGCATCGGTAGGATCCTGCGCTTCACCCGGAATCGACGCGGATCGGGGAGACCCTGACGTCATGGCGAATAGCACCACCATTGCCGGATTCGACGAGGCGACCGAGGCCCGCTGCCGGGCCATCATCGCGGGCGAGGCCGAGGCGGAGACGGCCGAGGAGCTGATGCGCAGCCGCTACGCGGCGTACGCGCTCTGCGAGGTCGACTACATCCTCTCGACGCACGCTCCCGAGGCGCAGGACGACGTCGACCGCGAGGGGATCGAGGAGTGGTCGAAGAGCTCCGAGTGGCTCGGCCTCGAGGTGGTCGAGTCGGTCGGCGGCGGCAAGGACGACGAGACCGGCGAGGTCGAGTTCATCGCCAAGTTCCGGGTCCAGGGCGCCGATCAGGTCCACCACGAGCGGGCGAGCTTCCGCAAGCACGAGGGGAAGTGGCTGTTCGTCGAGGGCGACATGGTCAAGCCGAAGCCGATCGTGCGCGACGCGCCGAAGGTCGGCCGCAACGACCCGTGCCCGTGCGGCAGCGGCAAGAAGCACAAGAAGTGCTGCGGCAAGGCGTGACCGCGTGAGGTGGCATCAGCGGGCGATCAGGCTCCGGGAGCGTCCGCGCGGCTGCCATCTGGTCACCGACGAGATCGTCGGGCAGATGCCCGAGCTCGACGGGATCGAGGTCGGGATCGCGCAGGTGTTCATCCAGCACACCAGCGCGAGCCTGACGATCAACGAGAACGCCGACCCGACCGTCCGGCGCGACTTCGAGAGCAACCTCAACCGCCTCTTCCCCGAGGATCCCGCCCTCTACGAGCACCTCGACGAGGGGCTCGACGACTCGGCGAGCCACCTCAAGGCGAGCGTCCTCGGGCCGTCGGTCTCGATCCCGATCAGCCGGGGGCGCCTCGCGCTCGGGACGTGGCAGGGGATCTACCTCTGCGAGCATCGCAATCACTCGCGCCCGCGGACCGTCGTCGTGACGCTCATGGGCGAGTGACGGGGCCGTGAGCGCGACCACCGTCGATCTCGGAGCGCCCGGCTGGCTCGTCCGGCTGCTCGAGCTCTGGCTCGAGCTGCGCGACCCCGGCGGATCGGCCCGCGCGATCGCGGAGGTCCGGGCGGTCGCGCCCGAGGTCGACGACACCTCCTTCGCCCTGCGCCTGGCCGAGCGGCGACTCCGCGAGTCGCGCCTCCGACCCGGCGACGATCCGCTCCCCGCGACGATGGCCGAGCGCCTCCGGGCGGCCGGCGTGACCGCGCCCGAGGACCAGACGGCGGCGGCGATCCTGATCGGGCAGTGGGAGGTGCTCGACGACGTCGCGACGCTGATCCGCGCGGACGAGCTGTCGGTCGACCCGCGCGACGACAAGCTGGCCGTCCTCGCCGTGACGGCGATGGGGCTCTCCGACTACAAGACCGCTCGCAAGATCCACAAGGCCCGGCAGGGGGCCCGCCGCGCGGTCGTCGGCCTCGCCCGGCTGGCGCGGGCGATCGAGGACGCGTTGCCGTGGACGCGGCGGAGCGAGGTCGGCGCGCGCGCCCTCGCGATCGGCGCCGGCGCGGCGGCGATCGACGCGCGCAAGCTCGCGCGCCTCGCGGTGCTCTACCACGAGGTCGACGACGTCGACGAGGCGCGCTGCGCCGAGGTGCACGGCAAGACGCAGCTCGAGCGTGACACCCTCGCCGAGACGTTGATGGCGATCGCGTGGGCCGACGAGAAGATCGTCGACGAGGAGCGGCAGCTCCTGGCCCAGCAGGCGGAGCTGATCGGGCTCGCCCCGAAGGAGCTCCTCGATCGGCTCGACGTGAGCTGCCCCCTCGGCGTGCCGACGCCGCCGGCCGAGCTCGACGAGGGCGCGCGGCGCTTCGTGATCGAGCAGTCGATGCTCCTCGCGCTCGTCGACGAGGACATCGGCGAGGGCGAGCACGAGATCCTGACCGAGGTCGCCCGGCGGATCGGCGCCCCGGAGAACGAGCTCGAGACGCTCGCCGTCGAGGTGACCGCCTTCTACGACGACAACCGCGACCGGATCCGCGCCGCCGGCGAGCTCCCCCGGAACGTCGGCGTGCTCCAGCGCCTGGTGATCGACCGGGCGACCCGAGCGATCCGCGACAACCTCGGGCGCCTCGTCACCGAGATCAAGGAGACGGGCGAGCTCGCGAAGCTCCTGTCCGTCGCGAGCGTCCGGCCGCTCACGACCGAGGAGAGCGCCAAGGTCAAGAGTCAGCTCCTCGACATCTGCAAGACGATCCCCGCGCTCGCCGTCTTCGCGCTGCCGGGCGGCGGCCTCATCCTGCCGATCCTGATCAAGCTGCTCCCGTTCAACATCCTCCCGACCGCGTTCGCGGGGGATGAGGCGGCGCCCACGACGCCATCCGGGGTCGGCTCTCCCGAACCGCCGGCGCCGGAGGCGGGGCCCGCCGAAGAGGACGCCGGAGAGGACGCCGGGGCGGCGTCGGCCTGACCTGCAGCCCGCCTGACCTGGCGGCGCCCGGACGTGATTCGAGCCTGGGCGCTCGCGGTTCGCGTGGAGGCCCGGGCCGTGCCATGCTCTCCCCGTGGACGCGATCGGACCGTATCGAATCCGCGGCGAGCTCGGTCGGGGCGGCGCGGGCGTCGTCTACCGCGGGCACGACCCGCGGCTCGGACGCGACGTCGCGATCAAGATGCTGCTCCAGGTCGACGCGAGCGCGACCCAGCTCCGGCGCTTCGACCGCGAGGGGCGCGCCCTGGCGCGCGTGCGTCATCCGAACGTCGTCGCCGTCCACGAGGTCGCGCACGACTCGGGCCGACCGTACCTCGTGATGGACTTCGTCGCCGGAGAGAGTCTGGCCGATCGGCTCGCGCGAAGCGGCCCGCTCCCGCCGGGCGAGGCTGCCCGCGTCGCGCACAAGATCGCGGACGGCCTCGCCGCGGCGCACGCGCAGGGAATCCTTCACCGGGACGTGAAGCCCGAGAACGTGATCCTGACTGCCGACGGAGAGCCTCACCTGACCGACTTCGGGCTCGCGAAGGACCTCTCCTCGTCGGAGACGTCGATCTCGATCCGAGGGCGCTACGTCGGGACGCCCGGGTTCTGGTCGCCCGAGCAGGCCAGCGGCGATGAGGCCCGGATGGGGCCGGCGACCGACGTCTACGGCGTCGGGGCGACGCTGTTCGCCATGCTCACCGGTCGCGCCGTCTTCGAGACCGAGCGCCTGGCCGAGGCGATCGTGGCGGCGCTGTCGCGACCGGCGCCGGCCCCGTCCGAGGTGCGTGAGGGTGTGCCGGCGGAGCTCGACGAGGTGGCGCTGCGCTGCCTCGAGAAGGAGCCGCGCGATCGATACCGCGACGGTGGAGAGCTCGCCGAGGCGCTCGGGCGCTTTCTGCGAGGCGAGCCGATCGCCCCCGTCTCGACGCGCGGGCGCCTCCTCCGTCTGGACGCCGATCGATCCGCCTCGCCAACAGGGGGAGCCGGCCTCGCCTCGAGGCGGAGCGTATCGATCGGACTGGTCGCGGGCGTGACCGGCGCGGCGGTCGGCGTGGCCCTCACGCTCGGCCTCCGCTCGGTCGACGGGCCCGGGGAGGCTCGGCTCGTCGAGCTCCAGGCGGACGTGGCGCGCCTCGAGGGGCGTCTCCGGGCGGCGAGGGCCGCGAACCTCGACCTCGAGCGTCGCATCGCCGCGGGGGATCGGGCGTCCGCCGATCCGGTCGACCCGACGGTGGGGGCCGGCGATCCGACCGACGTCGAGGGGCCGAGCGCGGTCGCGGAGGAGGCGGAGCGGCTGATCGCCGAGGGCATCGGGAGGCTGCGACGCCGGGACGTCGCGGGGGCCGCGTCGTGCTTCGATCGGGCTGTCGAGCTCGCGCCGGAGAGCGTCGACGCGTGGACCTACCGAGCCTCGCACCGCATGATGCAGGGCGACTCCGTCGGCGCCATCGCGGACTTCGGACGCGTCCTGGAGCTCGATCCTGACGACGTCGTTGCGCGGGCGAACCGTGCGGCGATCAAGGGGAAGCTCGGGGACCTCGCGGGGGCGCTCGCCGACCTCGACGAGGCGCTCGAGCGCGACCCGTCGTCGATCGAGGCTCTCTCGAATCGGGCGTCCGTGCGGGTCGCAGCGGGCGACGAGACCGGCGTGATCGCCGATTGCGACCGGATCATCGCGCTGAAGCCGGGCGACGCGCTGGCGTGGTCCCGCCGCGGCACCGCGCGGAAGGGGCTCGGCGATCTCGCCGGAGCGCTCGTCGACTACGACCGCGCGATCGAGCTCGATCCGAACGATGGCGACGTCTGGATGAATCGTGGCATCGTGAAGAAGCAGTTGGGCGACGGGGCCGGGTCGCGCGCCGACTACGACGCGGCGCTCGAACGAGGGCCGACCCCGCTCAGGTGCTACAACCGTGGCCTGCTGAGGCAGGAGCGTGGCGACCTCGAGGGAGCGCTCGCCGACTACGGCCGCGCGATCGAGCTCGACCCGTCGTACGCCGCGGCGCTCGTCAACCGCGGCAACGTGAAGGGCAGCCAGGGGGATCTCGAGGGGGCGCTCGTCGACTACGCCCGGGCGATCGACGTCGAGCCGCGCACGGCGAACGCGTGGCTCGGTCGAGCGGCGGCCCTGTCGGCGCTCGACCGGAGCGACGAGGCGCTCGCGGCGTTCGACCGGGCGATCGAGCTCGATCCCGGATTCCCGACGGCCTGGACCTTACGGGCCGCCCTCCGGCGGGATCGGGGCGATCTCTCGGGGGCGATCGCCGACCTCGAGGAGCACCTTCGCCGCTGGCCCGACGACGCGTCCGCCCTGGGAGCGCGGGAGGAGCTCGCGCTCCTGAAGGGGGTCTCGGAAGGGAGAGGGTCCGACGCGGCGCCGGCTCGGAATGCCGGGGCGACGGGCGACGAGGTGGAGCGGCGGCTCGCGGCGGCCCGGGCGAAGCAGAACGGCGATCCGGCCGGAGCGGTCGCCGAGCTCGATGCGGCCATCGCCCTGGCTCCGGAGGATCGCCGCCTCTGGGCCTTCAGGGGCTGGATCCACCAGACCCGGGGCGAGCTCCGGGCAGCCATCGCGGACTTCGAGAAGGTGTCGGAGCTCGGAGGCGGGGCGGGGCCCGAAGGCCAACTCCGGGTACTCCGCGGATGGCTCGCGAACGAGTGCATCGGCGACAGCATCCGGAAGCGCGGCGCGGGCGACCTCGAGGGGTCGTTCGCCGCCGCGAACGAGGCGGTCGAGGTCGCGCCTGGCCACGGTCGGGCGTGGGCCGCTCGCGCCGCGGCCGAGGCTGCTCGAGGACGGTTCGACGCGGCGTTCGCGGACGCGACGCGGGCGGTCGAGGTCGGTTCCGACGACGTTCACTGCTGGCTGAACCGGGCGCTCATCGCGCGAACGATCGGACGGGTCGACCTCGCCATCGACGACCTCACGAAGGCGATCGAACTCGATCCGAAGAGCCCGCTCGCGTGGGCGAACCGTGGCCTCGTTCGGCGCGAGAACGGCGATCGAAAGGCCGCGCTCGCCGACTTCGAGACCGCCGTTCGCCTCGGACACCCGGACACCGAGACGCTGCGCGGTTCCATCGCGGAGCTCGAGCGCGAGCTCGGCTCGCGCTGAGGGCGGCGTACGCCAAGCCAGGGCGTGGCAGAGTGAGATGCGCAACCAGCAACCAGAGGCCTGACCCCTCACGCTCTCGACGCGCGCGCCCGAAGATCCGGGCGACGCGCCCGCCCCGGGCGGGGCGCCCTCGTAGCAAGCCCGCGGCGCCGACGTCTCGGCGAAGCCTGTGTGGCGAAGGGCGGCCTGCCCCGTCCCCTCCGAGGTCACGCGGTTCGCTCTCTCCGGGCGGTCATCGGTCGCTCGCGGAGGGACGCAGGGCAGCTTCGCGCTCGGCGCCGACTGCTGAACATCGCGCAAGAACCGAAGGGGTCAGGTCTCGGATGGTCTCGTTGGCGGGCTTACTGCGAAGCTGCGAGTCCTGACCGCGAGCTTCCGCATGAGCGGGGCTCCG
>JAJDCQ010000231.1 GCA_029260755.1 Planctomycetota bacterium
GAGGCGACGGGAGCCAAGAGAAGGAGCGCCGGGATCGGTCCGCGACGGGGCATCATCCGAAGCTGCTCCGTGCCTCCGTGCCTCCGTGGTTCCATCTCTTCATCGACCTGAGCGAAGTTGATATGCCCTATCCGGGCTAGAGGCCCGGCCGGAAACGCCACGATCGGGTCAGGCGTCGTTCGCATCTTCGGCGGGCCGCACGCCGCGAACCGCCCGACTGCTCGCGCTCGACTCGCCGAGGACGGCGACCGACTCGACGCCGCGATCGAGGAGGCGGCGGAGCACGAGCGGGGCGAGAACGCAGGTGCCTGCGGTGGTCAGGACGAGCGCGCCGTAGACGGCGTCGGGCATCGCGGTCGGACCGAGCCGCTTGCCGAGCTCGGCGACGACGAGCGCGATCTCCGCGCGCGGCACCATGCTCACCGCGAGGACGGCGACGACCGCCGGCGGCTCTCGCCCGATGAGCGGGACCGCCACGCCGACGAGCTTTCCGACGATGGCGGCGAGCAGGATCGGAACGCCGATCGCCAGCGAGTCGAGCATCGCGGTGGGGTCGAGGAGGACGCCAATGTGGATGAAGAAGAACGGCGTGAAGAGGTCGTAGATCGTGTCGAAGGACGCGGCGTCGCGGACGGCGACCGGGTCGCGGCTGAAGACGAGCCCGGCGAAGAACGCGCCGATCGCGACGGAGAACCCGAGCCAACCGGCGATCGCGGCGATCATGATCCCGACGCCGAGGACGGCGAGCATCGGGTCGGGCGCGTGGCCGAGGCCGGCGAACAGGCTGGTGACCCGCCGCTCCGCAAAGCGAGCGAAGAGCCAGCAGGCGACGCCGAAGCCGACGCCGACGAGGAGGAGACGCCCGGCGGTCGCGACGAGAGGCCCCGCGGCGGTCGAGAGGCCGTCTCCGTTCAGGAGCGCGGGTGACGCGGCGAGCAGCATCGTGACCAGGGCGACGGCCGAGAGGTCGTCGAGCTCGGCGACGTCGAGGAAGGTCTCACCGGCGGCCGTGTGGAGGGCGCCCGCGTTCTGCCAGATCGCGGCGGTGACGCCGATGCTCGTCGCGGAGAGTGCCGTGGCGACGAAGAGGCTCGGCAGCCACGCGACGCCGCACAGATGCCGGGCGACGAGGTATCCGACGACCGCCGCGATCACGACGTTGCCGATCCAGACGATCAGGGCACGAGGGAGGTGACGCCGCAGGCCGGCCGGGTCGCTCTCGAGCCCGACCCGGAACAGGAGGCAGGCGATGCCGAGCTCGGCGAGGAGCTCGAGCGCCCAGGACGCCTCCACGGTGAGCACGTGCCAGGTGTCGTCGATCAGGCGGAGGCCGAGCCCCAAGATGAGGTAGCCGACGAGGCCCGGGAGCCGGACCCGTTCGAGGCTCGCCTTGACGAGCATCGCGAGGACGATCGCCAGGCCGACGATCAGGAGAAACTGCGGTTGAGCTTGGAGGTCTTCGGGCACGTTCGATCCGAAGCAATGCGCGGACCAGCGCTCGAAGGGCCGCGCGGGGGGGTCCTCCGTCCCGAACGGCGCGAGATTATTCGCGGTTCCGGCCCGTCCGACACGGCGGTGTCGGGGGATGGAGTCGGCACTCGCCGTGCTGGGGACTCCGGCGAGGAGGCGTGACTGCCATGACGACGAACCGACGCGACGGGAGCTTTCAGCGCGTGCTGGTCCCGATCGACCTTCTGATCGAGCCACGCGAGGCGCTCGACCTCGCCGCGGACCTGGCCGAGACGCCGAGCGGCGTCACGCTGCTGCACGTGGTCGAGCCCGCGCCGTCGGCGAGCAAGATCTTCGCGGCGCCCTACTTCGACGCCGACGCCTTCGAGAAGAGCTGCGTCGACCTCGGCACCCGCGATCTCAGGCAGCTCGCGGAGGCGGCCAAGGGGCGCGGTCTCGCGCTCGATCCCGAGATCGCCGTCGTCGTCGGACGCCCGGCGGACACCATCATCGGGCGGGCCGAGGTCGACGAGGTCGATCTGATCGTGCTCCCGCTCTCGCGCCGGAGCGCCGTCTCCCGCTTCTTCCTCGGGAGCGTCGCCGAGGAGGTTCAGCGTCGGGCGCGCGGGACGGCGGTGCTGACCGTTCCGGTCGACGACGATGAGGCGAAGCCGATCGCGGCGGACGCGGGGGCGTTCCGCGAGATCGTGGTGCCGGTCGACGTCGCCGATGTCGGCGCCTGGGCCTCGCTCGACGTCGCGATCGCGATCGCCGAGCGGCACGGCGCGTCGGTCCACGTCCTGACCGTCGTCGATCAGCGGGGCGGGGACGCGTTCCTCGGGCCCGGGCTGAAGAGCGGCCCGAACGTCGCGAACCTCCTCGCCGAGGCGAAGAGGCACGCCGAGGAGGTGATCGCGGCGGAGCTCGAGCGACGCGGCGGCGTCGCCAGGGGCGTGCAGCTCGCCGGCCACGCCCTGCTCGGCCACCCGGCCTCGGCCATCGTCGACTTCGCCCGCGGCCGGGACGCCGACCTGATCGTGATGGCGTCCTGGGGTCGCCGGGGGCTCGCCGACCAGGTGCTCGGGAGCACCGCGGAGCGCGTGCTGCGCCGGTCGGACCGGCCGGTCCTCACGCTCCGGTAGACTGACTCTCTCCGCGGGTTGGATCGGATGGATGGGCGAAGGGCCCGCCGGCGTCACCGCCGTCGGGCCCTTCCGTCATTCAGCTCGGGTGGGGTCGATTCTTCGTCCGTCACTGAGGCGGAGTCTTCGCCTCCTCGCCCATGGGCGCGATCTTCAGGCGGTGCCAGACGCTGACGCTCTTGCGCTCGTTGAAGTCGCCGGAAGACCCGTCCCAGACCGCGATGGCGAACGCGACGTCATCGCCGGGCGCGAGGCAGCAGTCTCGAAGCGGGGCGGCCGCGAGGGGGCGCTGGAACACCACCTCCCAGAACCGCTTCTTCCAGCGGGCGACGCCGATGACGTTCTGCTCGCCGGTCGGGCGCTCGGTCCTGGTGTGGGGGCCGGCCGCCATGTGCTCGGTCGCGCGCCGCTCGAAGAACCCGTCGGCGCTCGCCAGCCAGTGCCAGATCGAGACGGGCGAGGCTCCACCCGCGCCCATGGCGATGAACGGCGGGTCATCGTCGGCGGAGAGCTGGATGGCGACGCCGTCGGGGAACGCGTCGAACAGGCGCGCCTCGTCATCGCGGGTCGGGTCCTCCCAGGTGAGCTTCACGGCCATCGTCTTGCCGTCGTGGGCGGCCTGCACGAGGACCGCCTCGGTCGCATCGTCGCGCCAGCGGAGCGGGGTGACGTTGACCCGGGCCGCCGGGATCACCGACCACATGACGTCGTCGGGCTTGCTGGGGAGGTCATCGGACTCGACTCGCGGAGCGTCGAGGCTGTGGCCGCGGCGCGAGTGCCGCGCGCGGGCGTTCTCGGGGTAGAGGGTCCGGACGTAGTGGACGAGATCCCACACGTCGATGTCGGTGAAGCCGGCCTCCTTGGTGTAGCGAGGCATCCGGGAGCCCGGCATGCCGAGGCGGATCCGACGGAAGAGCGCCTTGGGCGAGTCGTCCCCCTTGAAGATGCCGCGGGTGAGGTCGCGCGGCTTGACCGGGTGACCCTCGTCGGTGAGCTGCGCGCGGACGCCGTCGCCGCGACCCTCCGCGCCGTGGCAGCCCGAGCAGCTCTCGACGAAGAGGCGTCGTCCGCGAAGGATCGCGGTCTGGGACGCGCGGGTCGCCTCGGGGACGGGGAGCTTCTCGCCGACGGCGAGCCGCTCGTCGGTGAGCTCGATCGCCTCGTCCATGCTCATCGTCTCGCCCGAGGGGTTCTCGAGGGCGACGAAGCGCTCGATCATGCCCTCGCGGGTGAGCTTCCGGACGTGGGCGACGAGAGCGTCGAGGTCCTTTCGGCCGAGATGGCCGAAGGCCGGCATCGACGAGCCGGGCATGCCGTGGCCGATCGTGTCGCGCAGGTCCGCGTCGGTCGGCTGCAGCTTGGCGGTCGAGACGAGCCGGAACCGCCCCATCGAGAAGTCGCGCGGGACCGGGTCGAGATGAGCGGTCACCAGCCCGTCCGCCTCGCCCTTCATGCCATGGCAGGCGGCGCACTGCTTCATCCAGAGGGCGGCGCCGCGCTCGGCCGGCGAGGCCTTCGCCTCGTCATCGCCGTCGGGGCCCGCCAGCGCCGGCGTCGAGTCGGTGAACGTCTGCGCGGTGACGCCGAGGAGCGCTACGAGCGCGAGCACACCCAGCGAGATCGAGACGGAACGAACGGACGGGGTGGACATGGGAGGTCTCCTCCGGTCTGTCGTGGGTCGGAGGCGTCCCCCAAGCAACGCCCGTTCCCAACCGGAGACGGGCCACCGTCGGAACTTCCGCGCGAACGCGTCCGCGCGTTCTTCCGCGCCAGCGCCGAGACCGCGAAGAGTTACGCGGCGGATGGGTGGGAGAGTTGGTGATCGGGCCCGAAGCGGTCAGGTCTCGCCGTCGTCCCCCTGGACCCCGAGGGCGCGCAGGAGCTCGGCCATGCGCCGCTGCTCGCGCGAGGCGAGCGGTTCATCGCACCGGACGACGTCCCCGGAGGAGAGGATGACGAGCGTGCCGCCGGTCGCACGCCCCGCGATGCCGCGGGCGACCGTGCGCAACCACGCCCGCGCCAGGGAGGGCGATGGGCTCCTCAGCCCGTCGTCGACGTAGACGTAGTGGACGAGTCGGCGCGTCGGGCCGCGGACCAGCTCGAGCCGCTGCACCGGAACGGTCGCGATCGAGACGGTGCGCGCGTTCGCGGTCGTCCAGCCGCCGACCGCGTGGCAGCTCTCGACCGCGTGGACGAAGAGATCGCTCGGCGCGTCGAGTCGATGGAAGTGAACGACCGCCGCGGCGGCGAGATCGCGTCGGGCGCCGTAGGACGCGATGGCGAGGTGGTCCGCCCCGAGCCAGCGCTCGAGCGGGAGGGCCTCGTCCGAGGCCTCGCCGGCGTTGCCATCGAGTCGGTCGGGAAGCGTGAGCCGTGGAGCGCACGGGCATGACGATGCCGGAGGTGATGAGAGAGAGAGCGCGATGGCGAGGGCGATGGCGACGCCGGCGACGCCGATCTGCCAGCGCGCTCCATGGCTCGCGTCCACCGTCTCGCGCGCTCGCGCCAGGGGGAGCGCCGCGTCGTCCGCGTCGTCCGAGACGGGCGCGAGCGCCGAGGCGGCGCGACTCACGCCGAGAAGGAGGAGCACCCCGACGACGATCACGAGCACGCCGGAGGCGTCGTGGTAGACGCCGAGGAGCTCCTCGGGAAGGAGCTCGCCCGCGCGGGCGGAGTGGGCGGCCCCGACCGAGGCGACGCGGAGCGTCGATGCGACGAACGCGGCGGGCACGGACGCGGCGAGGACGGCGCAACGGGCCACCCTCGAATGGCGCCGGGCCGCGAGGACGACCGCGGCGATCGCGATCAGGCCCGCCTGGGCGCGCATGCCACCGCATGCGTCGGCCAGGCCGACCTCCCGGCTGCCAATGCGCAGGATCCAGCCGTCGAGCTCCGTCGCGATGCCTCCCATGGCGAGAACCCAGGCCGCGGCGGCGCCGACCGAGTCCTTGAGCCTGATCACGATGAAGTGCGTGACCACGTTGGGCGGCGGGACGACGAGGACGAGGACGGCCGCGCTCGGCCAGAGCCAGCGCGCGCTCGCTCGACCGAGCGTCATCGCCGAGACGGCGAGGACGAGGGGCGGGAGGGCGAGCCAGGCGATCCACCAGGCGCCGCTCCGCGCGCCGACGAGGTGCAGAGCGAGCGCCAGCGCGAGCCAGACGCCCGCGGGCAGGGCCGGCCACCAGGCGTCGACGGGAGGGGGCCTTCGCGCCCGGCAGGCGGCGAGCCCGAAGGCCGCGACGATCGCGGCGAGCGGCACGGCCGGCCCATGCGGGAGCCAGGACGCGGCCAGTCGCGGCCCGCCGGGCGCCACGAGGGCGACGGCGAGCGCGACCAGGGCGAGCCGGGCGGGCCCGCCCGCGGCGTCAGCGGACGGGTCGCGGGAGGTCATCATGGATGTCGGCTCCGAACCGCTCGAGGTAGAGGTTCCGCATCCGGACCTGCGACTCGCCGTCGATCTCCCCGTAGAGAGCGAGGAGATCCTCCCGGACGAGCGGAACGAGCGGACCGAGACGGCGAAAGCCGCGCGAGATCTCACCCGGGCCGCCCCGTCGCATGGCCGCGGTCGTTCTCATGGCGTGGTCGAGCGGCACCACCGCGGCCGTGATCGGGAGCGCGGCCGCGAGGATCGGCAGGACGACCCAGCGGAGGGGCTGGCGCGTCCGGATGAGCTGTCCGCGCGCCGTGAAGACCAGGGCGTCGAACCAGACGGCGAGCGCGATGTACGGAGTGAATCCGAGCAGCCCGATGAGGAACACGCTCGCGATGACGCTCAGGGGGATCAGGGGCAGGAAGACGACGGCGTGCACCGTCGCGAAGACGACGCCGACGACGAGCAGCGGCAGCGCCGCGGCGGCCGTGCGTCGGGAAGACGAGACCGACGCGAGGACGACGCCCATGAACGAGAGCCCGAGCAGGCCGTAGATGCAGACCTGCCGGAGGGTCAACGCCGCCCCGGATCGCGCCGGCGCGAAGGCCCGGCCGTCCTCGAAGCCGCCCCAGAGCACCGGATCGACCCGCAAGCTCGCGTCGACGACGAACGCGACGATCGGCGCGATGACGCCACCGGCGATCCAGAGGGCCTGCCTCCTGACGCTCGGAAGCGCCGGGTCGTCGGAGGGCGATGTGGGAGTCTCCGTGGCGAGGTCCGTCATGCGGTCGCCCTCCCCGTCACGGAGGTGGCGGGAGCGCGGCGGCGTCGGGCCAGCTCGAGGCCGGCGAAGAAGAGGGCTCCGACGAGGATGAGGACCCAGGTCTCGGCTTCCGGCGTCGCTCCGACGAACTGGAAGCGGTAGAGCTCGTCGGCGTCGTCGGCCGGCGCGGGCCCGAGGAGGAGGCGACGCCGCTCCATGTCGGGCAGCGAGAGGAACGCGGTGAAGGGCGTCACGAACCGTCCGGCGAGCGAGAGCGCGACGATCTCGCCTCGGCACGGATCGCGGTCGTTGGTCGGATGGAGGCGGAGCAGGTGATGGACGCGCGCCCTCGCCCAGAAGGAGTCGACGAACCCGTGGCGTGGCTCGCGCTCGGGGAGGTCCAGGCTCACTTCGCGGTCGAACGGGCGGCCGTCCACGAAGCCGCGGACCCGGCCGGCCACCTGGCCCGCCGACCGGTATCGAGTCACGAAGACCGCGGTGCTGGCGTCGCGGCTCGAGATGGCGTGCACGTCGCGAAGGACTCCGTCCTCCGCCTCCAGGGCGAGCCCCGTGACGGCCGGGAGGCGGAACGCCGAGAGCGCCGCCTCGATGTCGGCGGTCGCCCCGACCGGTCCCGCCGTGCCGTACCGGCCGGTCAGGATCCCATCGGGACGGCGGGCCCACAGCTCGTGGCGTTCGCCCTCCCCGGGGATCCAGAGGGAGCCGCCGTGCCGGTCGGCGAGCGCGCCGAGGAGCCCCACGTCGTCATCGTGGCCCGTTCCGATGACGAGGAGGCGCGCGCCCGTCGGAGCGACCGCGTCCAGGACGTCCTCCGGATCCTCCTCGGTGACGCCGTCCGTCGCGAGCACGACGAGCCGGCGGCGGCCCTCCTCGTGCGCGCCGGCGGCGGCGAGGGCGCTCGCGAGGGCGGGGGCGAGCCGCGTGCGCCCCGACCCCGGACCGTCCGCGGCGGCGCGCGCCGCTCGGTCGACCGAGGCATCGAACGGGGCGAGCTCCGTCCGGCGCTCGACGGAACCCGCGAACCGGAGCCACGCGAGGCGATCGCCGGGCCGGAGCGCGTCGAGCAGCCGCCCGAGGATCGCGCGGCGTCGGTCGGACTTGCCGGGCGCGAAGCTCGCGCTCGCGTCGATGGCCAGGACGATATCGAGCGGCGCCGAGGCGGGCGTCATCGCCGGCTCCGGCAGGGCGACGCGCACGAGAGCGGCCCCGGTGTCGGCATCGTCGGCGCGGTGAGCGATGGTGGCGACCTCGCGCGGCGCGAGCCCGGTCCGCCAGCGGATCTCGAAGGCGTCGCCCGGGGCGAACCGCACCGAGCGAGCCCGGTGCACGATGCGCATCGAGCCGTCGTCCGCGCGCCGCACGTCCGCGCCGGGGGCCGAGGCGCTCACCGCGCCGACTCCGGCGGAGTCGGCGATGGTCACCTCGAAGAGCACCTCACCGACCGGGTTCTCGAAGATGGACGCGGCTCCCATGGGGAAGCGCCAGACGCACTCCCCGCCGCGCGCGTCGACGAGCCCAGCGTACCGGACCTCGATCTCGCGGAGCGCGAACGGCAGGATCGGGTAGACGTGGGTGTCGAAGGCGCCGTCGCCGATCTCGCGGAGAATGCCCGGGTCGCGCACGACGCGGACGGGCCGGACCTCGGCGGCCGCCCCGTCCGCCTCCTGCTCGCGCGGCGTGAGCCGCTGGCCCGTCACCTCGATGTAGAGGCGCTCGGCCTCGTACACGTCCATCAGCTCGCCGACGAGCTTCTCGCCGTTCTCCCAGATCGCGTACGCGCTCACGTGCGCGCCCGCTCCGAGCGGCAGGACGTAGCGCGCCTGCAGGACGCGCGGAACGTTGCTCTGGATGACGTGCCGGACGCGCACGACGGCCACCTGGTCGCGCACCTCGACGTGGACCCGGCTCGCCGCGAGCGAGAGCGGCTCGGGGTGGGCGACCGCCATCCGAGCCTCCGGATGCTCGGTCCCGCCCCGCCGGTCGACCGCGCCCACCTCGGGCGCTTCGGGGGCGGTCCCGGCCGCCGTGTCCGGCGTGGCCTCGCCGGTCACCTCGACGAACGCGCGCGCTGGCCCGCCCGAGCCCACGAGGGCGGCGAGCAGCACCCCCGAGGCGAGCGCTCCGCGTGAGAGTCGTGTCCGTTCGTTCACGTCGGCTCCTCCTCGAGCGTTTACTTTGCGTCGCAAAGCTATGAACTTTGTAGCGCAAAGTAACTCGGAGGTCAAGCGCCGAACGCGGGGATCGCTGGACGGCCGTCTTCGAGATCGGGACGGAGGGACTCGAACCCCCGACCTTCAGCACCCCATTCCGAAACGACGTTCATCGCGGGGTGTCGCGAGGTGTTCGCCGTGTCGCGGACGATGAGGCCCGTTAGGGGTTGAGGTTCGCGAGTCGTCGCAGGGTGTCGCGGCGTGGAGCCACGCGGTGGCTACCAACTGGCTACCGGCGAGGGCGTCGTGAGCCCGCTCGCGGCGTCCTCGTTCTCGCCCCCCCCCCTCCCCTCCCTTATCGATCGCCGTGAGATCGGGCGAGGTGCGCGATTACCGCGGGGTGAGGGTCCGGCCCTTGCCCTTCCGGTCGAAGACGCCGATATAGCCGTGGCCGTATTCGTCGGCGTTGATGTCGACGACGCCCTCCTTCGTCTTGTTGTAGACGTGGATCACCCCTCCATGCTCCGAGGCTCCGAGCCGGACGAGGTCCGCGAATCCTCCGGCCGCGCCTTCCGTTTTTCTAAGCACGGTGAGGCCTCCCGAATCGAGACGAGTAAGGTGGCTCAGGCCGTAGCGTAACTCCAGGTGGGTGCCGCCCTTGTGGGCGTAGGCAAGGACGGCGTTGCCGGCGCCCGGCCCGTCCACGAGATGCAAAAGAGGGCCTTGCAGTCCGATTCCGAACGTCCCACGGGCTTCACCGTCGGCGGCGATGACATTGATCTTCCCACCGGCGACTTCGACGCGAGGGCTCTTCTCGTCCGCACCTCGAACGATGAGCTTCTCCACCGTGAGTTCCTTCGGAGGAGGCGTCGCCTGGCCGAGTGTGGCAAGCGCCAGGAGGGCGACGCCGAGCCCCGCGGCCGCGTGGCGCCAGGACCTCCTCACCGACCGGAGTCGGCCGAGCTCGTCCTCGAGGGCGGTGAGGCGACGGTTGGTCTCGGCGTCCATGAGCGGTCTCCTGAGGTGAGGGGAGGATGGAGTGCGGCCACATGCGGTGGGCGCCAACTGGGCACCGACTTCATCTACCGAGTTGGTTTTGCCCCTGGTCGATCAGATCCCGTGCAAACTCCTGTATTCGCGTTCGCCACTCCTCTTCTAGGCAGTAATCCGGCACCTCTCGCGCTGCGCGAGTCTCAGCGTAGCGAGCTCGATCGTGAGCGAATGCGGCCCAGATATTCTGCCTCTCGCCCCGGAAAGTCTCGGCGCGGTGCCTCCACTCGTCGCCCCGGATCCGCCACGAGTTCGCGACATTCTCCTCCTCGACTTTCCGGAGCTGCCGGCGGTGCGCCTCGTCCCCCGACGACGTGAGGCCATCTTCAAGCTCGCCGACGAGGTAGTCGGAGTCGAGTGCCTGTATTGGGAACGCCGGGTCCTGGCGTGCGTGCCAGTGACTCCAGTGGCCTAGGATTGCCTTCATCTCGACCTCGGCTTGCTGTGCCTCCGTCTGGGTGTCCCGGCTTACCGCGATGAGCGCGTTGGCGCACAGCGAGTGATGCTGCGTCGAGTGGCGGAGCATTGCGTCAGCGTCAGCCTGAAGGCGCGCGAGAGCCGTGGTCAACTCGGCTGACAGCTCCCGCTCGATCTCGCGAAGCGGGAGCTCGAGCGCGATGCGCAACTGTGCGTCGGCCAGTGCGCCTTGCTTCTCAATCGCGACGAGCTGCGCATCCATGGTCGTCGCCTGCTTCTTCATTGCCTCCGCCTGATCCCGAAGGGCGCGTAGTGTCCGCTCGTGCGCCTCGGCCGATCGCTCGACCGCCTCGGTTGAAGCCTGGGTCGCGAGGCGCTGTTCTCGCAGTTCCTGGGTCTGGAGGATTAGGGCAAAGACGACTCCAAGAAGGGCGCCGATGTTGGCGATTCCGCCGAAGAAGTCGCCAAAGGGGCCGAGCTCCGCCCAGCCGGCCCACCCTCGAGCAGCGAATCCGACGGCGACAACGGCAAGGACGGCTAAGAGGACGATCACGACCGGTCCGCTCGTTCCGTCCTCTTCCTTTTGCGGGGCGTTTTCGATTTGTCTGAGGCTGACCGGCGAAATCGATGCAGGGCATCACGGCCGGCAATGGTCAGGACGATGCCGAAGATGAGGCCAAGGAACAGCCCGGTGGTTGCGAGTGCACTGGAGGGGCTGAGGAGGTCGTCGTAGCTCACCGACCCGCCCCTTCTCTAGGAGACCTGCGCGGCGTCGAACTCGCCGAACACATCGCGCACCGACCAGGTAACCTCCGTAGCGAACATCACGGCTCGTACCGTAAAGGTCGCGTCTGCGTAGATGCACACACCCATCCCCTGTCCCATGGGCTGACCGGGGAAGACTTCATCTACATGCTCGCGGTTGAGTCGCGCGTGGACCCTGGCTACGTCTCCAGCATTGGCCGCCTGTCCGGCCGGGCCTAGGAGCGGCAAAGCCCTCGGGTGGGAGGCTCGGGCGCCCGGCGGGGCGGTCGATCGTAGTCCGCTCAAATAGCTGTCCGACAGTCGCCAGGACAGCGTGGCTTCGACGATTTCGATTGCACAACTCCCGAGGTTGTGAACTTCAACGGCACGATAGACTGAAGTCAGAACCCGCCCGCGCAGGTCCGGGGTGAACTCTGACCAGCGGCCTCTGCCCTTCTCTTTCACGACGCAGCCGCAGCCGTTCCGCTCCGTTGTCCTCGAGGGTACCAGTCGATGATGGTCCGAGGCGCCGGGTTCGCCGTGCCGGTCCCCCTACGAACCCTCGCGACGTTCCTGCTCAGCTTTCCCTCGTCGCTGAGGGGCCAGTACGGCCGCTTCCCCTCGCCGATGAAGTGGTAGATCGCCAGGCGCTTCCCGTCGAGTGAACGCGAGTAGCAGAGGAACCTTGGCAGAGCGTTCAGATACCTCTCGGCCTTCTGGTGCTCCTTGGCGTCGTCAAAGTCCACTGAATCATCGATTCCGACGACTGTGCCATCACTTGTGTCCTTTCGGTAGCCGTGCGTAGATCGCCGCGCGGCCCGGGCGCGGGGCGGCGCGGGGCGGCGCGGGCGGCGCGGGGCGGGCGCTGACGGCTCGTCAGGCGCCGGGGCGGTCGCTGCCGGCGCTAGCGAGCGACTCAGCGTAGCTCCACGGCATCCAGCGGTCCGGCGCGTCGGCGACCGCTTTGGCATTGCGCTGGACGGCGACCAGATACTCGAAGGGGTTCGCGTCGCAGAGCTCGGCGGTGTGGATCAGGCTGAGATACATGTCGCCGACGTGCGCGCCGTTCTCGGTCTTGTAGAAGAGCGAGTTCTTGCGATGCACGATCGCGCGCTTGAGCGCGCGCTCGCAGACATTGTTGTCGAGCGGCGCGCCGGGCTGGCGGAGAAACAGCGTGAGGGCATCCCAGTGGTTGTCGAAGTACTGGATCGCCCGGCCGAGGCCCGAGTTGGGCTCGACCTTCTTCTCCGCGACGAGCGCGTCGAGCCACGCCTTCAGCTCGCGCATGAGCGGTCCGCTTCGCTCCTGGTGGTAGGCGAGTCGCTCGTCCGCTGACATGCCCTTCTCGCCGGCCGTGGCCTCGTGGCCGTACACCTCGCCCAGCGTCTTCAGGACCCGCGCCACCTCGTCGGGGAAGCCGTCGATGACGTCGACGAAGTGCCGCCGCAGATGCACGAGGCAGTTCCCGAGCAGCGTCTCGATCTCCCGCGCCGAGGTGTTGCGCGACAGCGCGTCGCACATCTGGATGGGCGGCCCCAGCTCCTCGGGCCGCTCCGCGAGCACCTTCGCCAGGTTCTCACCGGCGTGCTCGCGGCCGGTGAAGAAGACGGCCATCTTCCGCTCGCCGGCGGTCGAGACCACGCCGGAGGTGAAGATGCCGGTCCGATCGGCCTGGCCAGTCGCGAGCTCCGCCTCGATCTCCTTCGCGATCGAGAGAATCGTCATGCCCGTGTCGTCTATGTGGACGACGTCGCCCGCCGCCGCTTGGCGCACCAGCTCATCCCACACCGGCTCGAAGGCGCTCGAGGCCCCCTCCACCACCTTCCACTGCGTGCTGGCCGGCAGCGGGATCCCGAGGTTCTTGCCGAGCTTCGAGAGCCGATGAAGCGGGAGCCCGCAGCCATATTTCAGCAGCGCGATCATCGCCGCCGCCGTCTCGTCATACTTCGCCTCGCCGACGCCCGGCGGCGCCCGCGAGGTGAAGACCTCGCCGCAGAGGTTGCAGCGTAGCCGCTCGAGCTCGTAGACGGTCGCCTCGAGTGGCGCGACGCCGAGCACCCGGACCAGCACCGCCGGGTGCTTCATCCGATAGACCTTGCCCTTGCACTTCGGACACGGGCCGCGATGTTCGAGGGAATCGTGCTCGATCGAGACGCGCCCGGCACCGGTGTAGTCGTCGGCGCCGTTACGCCCGTGACCCTTGCGGCGACCGCGCTTGTCGGCACTGGACGACGGCTTCTCGCCCTCGGTCGGAGTCGTCTCGCCGCCAGGCCTCGGGGTGCCGTCGCAGCCGGGATCGCCGGAATCGCCGGCGGAATCGCCCCGCCCATCGCCGCCGAGCACGTCGCGCGTCTTCTCCGAGCTCGGTCCGAAGACCAGCTTCCGCAGCCGGGCGATCGTCATCGCGGACTGGTCGAGCTCGTGGGTGATGAAGGCGAGCGTCTCGACCGCCGCGATCAGCTCGTCGCGGTCGCCGGCGCCGAGCGGCCTGCTGCCCGCGCGTTCGATGATCTCGCGCAGCGCCTCGAGGCGGATCTCTCGCCGCTCGGGCGTCGCCGCGCGCGGTGCACGCTTCGGCCGCGTCCCCTTTCCGGGCTTGCGGCCCATCCCCTTCTGGCGTCGTGATCGTCCCATGTCGCTCGACCATGAGCATCGCGGATGCCAGACGCGCCGGCGAGTCGCAGCGGCGTCGCATCTTCCATCGCCGACATTGTCTTCGCGGCTCGTCGTTCAGGATCACTGCGCCGCCGCCGAGCGACGGCGTCTTCGGTCGGCGACAGCGTCATCCGTCTCTGGGAACTCGCACCCACCTACGGCAAGTCGACCCGGCGCCAGGGCGGCGCCGCCTTCGTCGCGGTCGGATCGCCCGCGCGCAGCAGCACCGCGAGCTCGTGGGCCTCGAGGCCACCCGCGCCGGCCCCCTCCGCGGACGGCCACCAGCGGAATCGGCCCTTGGAGAGCCGCTTGTAGCAGAGCCAGAAGCCCTGGCCGTCGTAGACGAGGATCTTGATCGCGGTCGCGCGCCGGTTTCGGAAGACGAACGCGACGCCCGAGAAGGGGTCGGCGCCCAGCGCCTCGCGGCACGTGCGGGCGAGCCCGTCGATCCCGCGCCGGAAGTCCGCCGGCTCCACCGCGACCAGCACCCGCATCTGCGGCGTGATCTGAATCACGCCCGACGCCGCCAGAAGGCCTCGGCAAGTCCGAGCACGTCGACGCCCTCGCCGCTCGGGGCCCGGATCAGCAGCTTCGAGCCGTCGGCGGCCGAGAGCTCGACGACCGTCGCCATGGCCCCTTCTGCCGGCGCGCTCCCGGTCGCCGCGAGCTCGACGAACGTCACGCCCTGACTGCCCGCACTGGCTGACGCGGAGTGGTCCGCCGACGCCATGCGCGCCTTCAGGCTCGAGTAGTCGATGCCCAGCGTGCGAGACACCCGCCAGGGACCATGCCGCGACGCCAGCGCCACCGCCTCAGCCCACAGCGGTCCCGGCATCGGGCCACGTTTCGACCTCGTCCGCCGCCACCCCTCGATCCGCCGCCTCGCGCTCCCTAGATCGCGCGGCACCCGCGCACGTCCGCCCTGTGCCATGAGCCAGCCTCCTCGAACTCGGGACATGGCATGCGATTATCGCCGCGCGGCGCTCGCGATTCATGCACGCTTGCGGAAAGGACACCATCACTTGCGACCCCGACGATGATGAATCCCTCCTGGTCCTCCGCAAGGAGGTTGCCGAAAGCCATGATGTCCCTTGCGAGCTCAGCGTTCTTGCTCTTGGGATAGAGCTCCCGCTTGAAGTCCAACGCGTCGCGCTCGTCGGCGTACTCCGTAACTAGGCCGCGAAGACGTCTCTCGTCGATAGGCTCCGGCGTCACCGTGCCTCCTCCGCCCGCCGCTCTCGAGCGCATTCACTGGCTGATCGGGTGCCCGCGGCCTGAGTGTGGGCGGGTGGTGGTGGACTCATCGTCGGCGCTCACCTCTTGTCCGCCTTCTCGTCCTGCTCGGTCGCCCTCTTCGGCGGCCGACCCACTTCACTGCTTCGGTCAATGCTGAGGCGGTCGAGATGCCGCACGAATGACGCACGCGGCACTCCCAGGAGAGAAGCGGCCTGCGTCGCGTTGCCCTCGCATCGCCGCATCGCTTCCGAGTAGAGGCCGAACTCGATGAGCTCAAATACCGCTGGCGCGGAGATGCTCCTTCCCAGGACCGGCATGATGAGGGTCCGAATCGCGTTCGCGACCGCCGGGCCCCGACCCGATCGCAGCGTCCAACGTAAGGGACGGCCCCCGGCTTACGCCGGGACCGCCCTCGTTGGGGTGGGCGAGATCGACACCGCCCGCGTCCATGATGGACGCCATGACGCAGGGAGTCGGGCGATGACCCGAGGCCTACGGGCGCTCGAGTTCGCGCTTCGCCTCGGCGATCTCCGCCTCGAGGGCGCGTATCGTCGCGGCGGCTTTCTCCCTCTGTCGCTTTCTCTCGTCCTTTCGCTGATGAGCATTGGTCGAGTCCCCCTTGCTCGGGCGAAGGGCGGCCGCGATGAAGAAGATCCCCGCGACGAGTCCTCCCGTACACAGGAGAAGCCACATCGTCGACTCACCCGGCCTTGCGGTTTTTCCTCCTGCCTTGAGTGCGAAGCCTCCACATGCCAGTGCGGTCACGCCAAGCAGCCAGAGGACCACCTTGAAGGCTCCGCGGCCCACGACCCCGGCCGTCGCGGCCGTTGCCGATACTGCCGCGCCAATCTCGACTCTCGACGCTTCGCGTTGCGCGTCGTCCAACTCACCCTGAAGTCGGGCGATCCTGTGCTGAATCGCCTCTCGCCGGTTCGTCCCCGTCACTGCCTGCTCGATCCGCTCGACGCCCGCCTTGATCGCGCGCACGTCCTCCTTCAGCTCGGAGTAGAACGCCCCGCCCGACTCCTGGATCTGGAGCGACGAGTCGCAGTGGGAGCAGGTCACGAACCGGACCGTCGGCGGGACAGTGAGGTTGGCGCCGCAGTTGGCGCAGGCGATGGGGACGGTCTTGGGCGCGGCGGCCATCGCGGGCTAGTCCAGGGCCTTCTTGATGCCGAGGGAGGTGAGGGCGTCGAGGGTTCTGAGGAAGGGCTCCACGTCGTCCTTTGGGAAGGCGAATATCCAAGCCTTGTCGATACGCTTCCAGCCAACGTTGCCGATGGGTTGCACTTCCGCGTTTGGGAACCTGAGGCCGGACCAGCCGTCCTCGTAGTCGTGCGTGAACGCAGACCACGTCGTGGCGTTGTAGGTGACCTCGACGCTGTATCCCCAGTCCTCGGCAGTGTAGAGCGCTTCGACCGTGAAGCCCATGTCGGTAAAGGTGATCGTTCGCTGCGATCGCCCCTTTTCTGCTTGCTCAAATGCGGAGTTAGCGTCGCGGAGCGCGTCCTTTGCCATCTCCCGCGGAATCGCGTCAACGAGTTCGCGAGGTGGCTGATAAGGAGCTGTCGATGTGCAGCCGACCCCAAGCGCAAGAACGGCTGCGGCGACAGCCACGGCTGCGATACGCATCGCGATCTCCTAGTCCGGGGCCTTCTTGATGCCGAGGGAGGTGAGGACAGTCTTCGGTTGCTTCGCGCTCGCTCTATGGTCCAGATGGCTGGCGATATTGGTTCGCTCTCACCAACGATGCCTACCCCGACGAAGCCGAGCGAACCGAACGGCTGGAAGCCTGCATCGACGCCCTTGAGAGCCTTGGCGTGAAGAGTAGCTGAGGGTCGTCCACGAAGCTCGCCCTTTCGACGTCACCTCGATGCCGTCCGCGTCGATCTGCACCGAGAGAGGGTCGAATCCCTCCTCGCGGCCCCTCGAGATGATGACCTCAATCTGCTCCCGAAGCTTCGCCGCGGCCGCGTCCTTCGGGATGCTGGAGGCGATCTCCCGCGACGGCTGATACGGCGTGGTCGTCGTGCAGCCCGTAGCCCCGGCCAATGCGACGACCGCGACCACGCCCAACGTTCCAGCAACGCGCATCGCTTCCACCTAGTCGGGTGCCTTCTTGATGCCGAGCGAGGTGAGGGCGTCGAGGGTCTTGAGGAGTTCCTCTTCGTTCTCCCTCATGAGCACGAAGACCCAGAAGCTCGTGTCGATGAAGTGCCGGCCGTCTTCCGGCTGGTCGTGCGACAAGATCCGGTGGACGTTTCGGAGCGTCACGTACGCGGCGTTGCCGACGACGTAGGATCCCCACTCCGCGCGCCTGTAGGCGACTTCGAGGCTCATACCCCGAATCTGAGCATTCCGGAACGTGAATCCACCGTCCCTGAACGAGACGCTTCGGCCGGCGTCATCCTGCATGATCTCGTCCATCCCCACGGCGACGGACTGGATTTGGGCTTCGGCCATCTTACGTGGCAGCGAGTCTACGAGCGCCCGCGACGGCGTGTAGGGCACCGCCGTGCACCCTGCTCCCGCCGCGAAGGTCACCACGGCGACGAACAGTCTCGCGATACGCATGGTGTCCTCCCTCCTCGACGGCTTGGCCTACGGCTGGCCGCCACACTAGTCGGCTCGCTCACTCGCCGTCCACCTCGCCTCGCTCGCTCCGGGTGTCGGCGGGTGGATGCGCTGAGATCACATCCGCCCCGGCCCCCTCGACTCCTCCACCCGCACCCGTGCAGGAAGAGGGCATCCGGCGGTAGGGGTCCCACGCCAACAGTCCCGCCGAGAAGGTGGCCATGGCAGCGCCATGGCCAGCGCCACGGCTCGCCGTCGCCCTCGGTGGACCGCCGCCGGGAGGGTCGACCGTGAGGGACGCCGTGACCGACGCGGGCGGCGCCCTGTGGACGCCCGTCCCCTACATGACGACGAGGCGGGCTCTCGCGCGCGGAGCGCCCAAAGTGACCCCCTTGGGAAACCAAAGGGGTTACGCGACGACCGCCGCTCCCCGCGTCGACGACGAGGTCATCGTCTTCGGCCCCGGCCTCGACAAGCTCTCGATGTTCGCCGATCGCGTCCCGTGGTTCCACGCGAAGGACGTGTGCGACGCGCTGGGGTTGAAGCACACCGTAAGCGCGATGCGGCGTGTCCCGGAGCACAATCGGGTTGTGCTTCAGGCGCACACCCCTGGCGGAACGCAAGGCCAGACCTTCGTTTCGGAGGCCGGCTTCTACCGCCTGGTGCTCCGGAGCGACAGCCCGCGGGCGGAAGCGAGGAGGAAGCGATGATCAGTCTCACGGAACTACACGCGGCATCGAACGCCGCCCTCGGTGCGGCAGTCGCGGCCACGCGGGAGGCGCTCGAGTTCCGGGGAAGCGACGACCCCGACGGCGCGGTCCTCGCCCAGGTCGGTGAGCTCTTGGCGGCGAGCGACTCGGCGGCCGCGGCAGGGCGTCGGCTCTCGGAGTGGTTGGACGACGCGGACCCGTCGGAGGCGATCGTCTTGGCGAGCCTCGCCGCGGGGGCGGAGGTGGCGGCCGGGGAGGCGCGGATGGCCGTCGCGCGGTCGGTCGCTCGCAGGGAGCTCGGGGCCCTCGAGGTGCCTGCTGGTGTGCCGCGGTCGTGGGATACGGATGCGTCGAAGTGACGTCGGAGCGAACGGAGAGCGGCGTGAAAGTTAACGCGGAGTGGCTCGGAAGCAACGTTCCGACGACGGAACTCGTCACGATCGGCGAGACGGCGGCCTGGCTCGGCTTGACCGTCGCGACCTTGCGCCGGTGGCGGGCGGAGGGCGGCTTCATCGAGCCGATCGGCCTCTACTACTCGAAGACCGCCGTCTTGGCGTACCTCCTCGAGGGACACGTCGGGCTGACCGAGCAGAGGGTCGGCGAAGACGCCGGCGCGTCCGAGCTGATGCGTCGGGCGCGGGACCGGACGCTCGACGCGCTCTTTGGTGTGGTTCGCCAGGGGGACGCCGGTGTTGACGAGGGCGAGGCGGGCGACGGGCCCGCGGCGATCACGGTTCGGGAGTGTGGCGATGGCGAGTGACCGCCAGGCGATCGAGCCGTACTTGACCGTCGATGAGGCGTCCGCGATCGCCCGAGTGAACCCGCGACGTTCTATCGGTGGCTCGCCGATTCCGACCTCGGGCTCGAGGACGTGATCATCCGCCTTCCGCCGACCGGGCGGATCCGCGTCCGAGCCTGGCGGTTTCAGCGGTGGCTCGAGACCGCGTATGCTGGCCCCGTCCGCGCACGGAGGACCGATGTCGGCTAGATCGCGACGAGGGGAGTCGAGCTTGCGGGTCGACCCGCGGACCGGCTTCTACATCTGGCGGCGCCACGATCCGCGGACGGGGAAGCGCCGGACCAGGTCGACGCGGACGGCGAACCTGCGCGTCGCGACGCGGAAGGCCCGCGAGTTCGATGACGAGCTCGAGGCGGATCTCCTCGGCCGCCGACGCCCCGCCGACGTCTGGCGGCTCGAGGTCGCCCCGCTGATCGAGAAGCACGTCGCGGAGCTCGACTGGTCTGATTCGAGCAAGCGGCAGCGGAAGTCCGAGCTCGATCGGGCGTGCGCCCGCCTCGGGATCATCCTCGTCGGCCACCTCGACGCGGCGACGCTGAACGAGAAGCTCCTCGCCGCGATCGACGCCGGCGAGCTCCCGCGCATGACGGCCCGCCGGAACGTCCAGGTCCCGCTCAAGAAGTTCTCCGCTTGGCTCGCCGAGAACGGCCGGTTCCTCGAGCACGCGCCGCTCGGCAACTGGAAGCTCATCCGGGCCGAGGTGACGCTCCGCCGCCGCGCGCTCCTCCCGGAGCTCGCCGCCCGCGCCTTCCTCGCCGTCGAGCTCCTCGATGAGTTCCACCGGCGCGAGCCGCTCGCCGTCGTCTACCGGGTCCTCCTCGTCGGCGCGCCGCGCGCAGGCGCCCTGATCTCGCGCGACGTCGCCCACCTCGACCGGAAGCGGTCGCGGATCGACCTCGGCGCCGGCTCTGGCCGGAAGCTCCGCGGCGCGTGTGCCCTCGACCCGAGGACGCTCCGCGACGTCGCTCGCTACCTGGGGAGGCGGCGGTCGGGCCCGCTCTTTCTGAGCCCGAAGGGGAAGCGCCTCACGGCGAAGCGGCTCCTTGCCGACTGGCGAGAGGCCGTCGGCTTGGCCGTCGTCGACGATCTTTGGGATGCGACCAGGGAGGCGCGCGACTTCGAGCTCGAATGGCTCGTCGCGTACTACCTGCGCTCGGATCGGGCGATCGCCGCTCGGGGGGGACGGACGCCGACCAAGGCGAAGACGAAGCGCCGTCAGGACGAGCGCCTCGAGCGGATCGTCGCAATCGGGGACGAGCTCCGCGAGAGCTACGACGCTGCGATGGAAGGAGTCGACGTCCACGCCCTTCGCATGACCCACGAGACGTGGGCACGCGTCGCCGGCGTGAACCCCGTCACGATCGACGAGCAGCTCGGCCACGTCGGTAGGGGCACCGGCCGGCGCCACTACACGGACGCCGCGGTGGCGCTCTTCAACCCTGAGGACTCGGCGGCGGCCGTGCGGGCTCGACTCGAGGAGGGACGGACGCGCGTCGTGTCGAGCCGGGCGTTTGGGCTCGCGCCTTCGGTGCTTCGCCGGCGGCGGAAGGGCGATCGAGCCTAGCCGTAGTCCCAATCTGGCTCGTCGATGTAGCTCTCGTCCTCGCCGTCGAGCTTGTCTGGAATTCCTGCTGCCTGAATCTCGTCCTGGTCTTCGAGTTGGAGGCCACAGTATCGGCACAGGAAGTAGGCCGGAAGCAGCGTGACCTCGTGCCACGCGTAGCCCATTCCGTCTTCGTCTTTCTCGAACTTCGCCTCCCGCTCCTTGAAGCAGCCCGCAACACCCCACCGAGTGCAGGCGGGGCACTCGAATGACGTCGTGCCGACATCTTCGTACCCCGACCAGGCCTCGAGCATCTCGTTCGTTTCGCTCTCAAGCACCGGCGCCAGGCTGTCAAGGGCGCCGCTTTCGAGATCGCCGAACCTCTCGGTAAACCGTGTCTTCGCCGCGAAGACCCTCTTGGAGACCCTCTGCTCGACCTCGGTCTTCGCCTTGTCCCTGAGCTCATCGAAGAGCTGCGCGTACTTGCCGAGCACGTCCTCGCGAGTGAGCCCTAGGCCGGCGGCTGTCTCGCTCACCAGATGATCGAAGCTGCCTACGACGCGAGCGAACAGGACTCCCGACTCCTCTCCGAGGTGGACCGTGCCGTTCCGTGCCTCGATGAGTTCGTGGAGGCCCTTCTCGTGTGACTTGAGCTTCGGGATCAGAGTGATTGCCCGCTCGAGCGCCTCGCGGCCCCCGATCGTCTTGGTTGGCGTGTTGGCCTTCGCGCTCTTGTGGCCCAGGATCCGGAGGAGAGAGTTGAACTGGCGAGGGTCGACGATCGCCGCCGGATGCACCTGGCAGAGAACGGCCTTCGCCAGCAACTCGCCAGCCGTTGCGGCCGCCACTGCGAACTTGTGTTTATGGTCCGCGGCGAGCTCTCGACCGGCGTCCGCGGCGAAGCTCTTCGCGCCCTTTACGAGCTGCGAGACGATGGTTTTCGGGTCTGACATGGGGGACCATGGTTGACGTCATCACGGGGGGCTGTCGACCCAACTGGGCACCGTGGTGGCCACCGAGCGGGTTCTTCGCGAGTGGTGCCGACGTAACTCCAGATCGGGACGGAGGGACTCGAACCCCCGACCTTCAGCACCCCATGCTGACGCCCTACCAGGCTGGGCTACGTCCCGTGGAGAGAGATCCACGACCAGGGTTCGAACCTGGGCCAGGACGGTCAGAGCGTCCGGTGCTTCCGTTACACCATCGTGGATAGGCGACGCTGGGTTCGAACCAGCGACCTCCTCCATGTCACGGAGGTGCTCTGCCAATTGAGCTAGCCGCCTGAGGTGGCCGGCCGGATCGCTCCGGTCGGCCGATGGGTGGGGTGGGACTCGAACCCACGTGGCCGTTACGCAGCCGGGTTACAGCCGGCCCCCTTCGCCGCTCGGGTCACCCACCCGGGTGTTCGTTCGTGCGATCGGACGCCGAGGAGTCGAACCTCGCGCGGCGGCTTCATCAGAGCTGCCAGGTCAACCGGACCGTCTCGTCCGTCGTCTCGCAACTCTCAAGACGGGGCCGGCTTCTCGCGCTGTCATCGGCGCATGTGGGCGGGGCGGGGCGGCGGCGCGGCGGCGGGGCGAATGGGGGAATCCCGGGGCTCTCAAGTGGCGCCACCGCAGGTCGTTGACGGCGGCCGTCCCCGGAGGCCATCCTACCGCATGCGCGAGTGCCCCGAGCATGGTGAGCCGCTCGTCGGCGTCCCCTGCGACCACTGCTTGAACGCGCTTCGCGAGGCGAGCTCGGTGGAGCGGGAGGCGGCCGAGCGACACACGCGCAAGATCGTCCAGACGGGGGAGTTCGCCGCCTACGACGAGCGAGCCGAGAGGTCGTCGCGCCGGCTGATTCAGTGCGCGCGGTGTCAGAAGCTCGTGAAGACGCGTCGCCGGCCAGGCGAGGAGTTCGGCTGCCCGGCTTGCAAGAAGCGCTACGTCCTCCGCGACGAGGACGTTCTCGAGGAGAGCCCCGCCCCGTCGTCGGAGCGAGGCGAGTCAGGCCGCATCAAGGAACACGAAGGCACCATGGTCCGCCCGTCGTTCTCGCTCACCGAGACGCACGTGGCGAAGCTCCGGCGGATCATGAAGGCCGAGGGACACCCGAACCTCTCGCGCACCGTTCGATGGCTCATCGAGCGGGCCTCCGACCCGGCCGGCTCCTAGCGAGCCGGCGAGGGTCGCGGCGTTCTCGCGAGACCGACGCAGCCACGAATCGACGTCACAGGAGCTCCACTCACGATGCCCATCCCGGTCGCCTGCACCTGCGGAAAGCGCTTCGAGGTGCCGGATCAGTTCGCCGGCCGCACCGGCACCTGCACCGCCTGCCGCCAGCCGATTCAGATCCCCGGGGCCGTCGGCGGCGCCGCCGCCGGCCCGGTCGACGCATCGGCGGAGCAGCTCGGCGCGTTCGCGGCCGGGCCGGGCGCCGCGCCGCCGCGCCCGACCGCCGGAACGGGCGTGAGCATCGGCCGGCACGTCGGCGCCTACGAGATCCAGCGCAAGCTCGGCGGCCCCAAGAGCACCGTCTTCCTGGCGACGAACCGCGAGGGTAAGAAGTTCGCCCTCAAGGTGCTCCCCCACGAGATCATCGCGCGGTCGCCCACCACCGGGAAGCGCTTCCTTCGCGAGGCGCGCGCCGCGTTCTCGCTCGACCATCCGAACGTCGCCAAGTGCGCCGACTCGGGCGAGGAGCTCGGCACCTACTTCCTCGCGATGGAGCACTTCGAGGGGCGCTCGCTCCAGGAGGTCCTCGACGAGGCGGGCGGCAAGCTTCCCGAGGATCAGGCGCTCGACCTGATGACCCACATCGTCGCGGGCCTCGGCCACATCCATCAGCACGGCCTCGTCCATCGAAACCTCAAGCCCGAGCACATCCTCATCGGCTCCTCGGGCGCCGTGAAGCTGATCGGCCTCGGCCTGATCCGCTCGGCGGACGAGGACGAGCAGGTCGGCGGCGCGCTCACGATGACCGGCACGCTCGTCGGGACGCCGCAGTACATGAGCCCCGAGCAGGCGAGCGACAAGGACCTCGACGGGCGGAGCGATCTCTACTCCGCCGGGACGCTCCTCTACCGCTGCCTGACCGGCGAGGTCCCCTTCGACGCGAAGCCGGCGACCCGCATCCTCGTGAAGATCATCAACGAGCCGCCCCCGCGGGTGAAGGATCGCGCGCCGGAGGTGAGCGGCGACAGCTCGCTCCTCGTCGAGCGCCTCCTCTCGAAGGACCCGGCCGAGCGCCCCCAGACCGCCGACGAGGTCACGGCCGAGCTCAAGAAGATCCTGTCGAAGGGGGTCGCCGGAAGCGTCGCGCTGCCCGCCCCCGCGCCCGCCGGCGCCGGCAAGAACGGCGTCGTCACGATCACCCGGTCCGCCGTCGAGGACGACGCCGCGTTCGCGACCCGGATCACGAAGCAGGTCGAGGGGCTCGATCCGATGACCCAGGTCGTCGGCGTCGTGGCGCTCGGCGCCAATGGCAGCGGACCGGTGCTCGTCTTCACGCGGTCGCCTGGTTAACCATGCCGATCACCGTCAACTGCATCTGCGGCAAGAGCTTCGAGGTCCCCGACCAGTTCGCGGGACGGAAGGGCAAGTGCACGAGCTGCAAGATGGTGCTGACGGTGCCGGATCCCGACCTGGGCAACACCTCCTCCTCGCAGCTCAAGGCCTTCATGGACAGCGGCGAAAAGGACCCGGTCGTCAGTCAGGCGGAGCAGGAGCAGGCGGAGAAGGACCGGGAGAAGGCGCGGGCGCGCGAGTCGGCGCGGCAGAGCGAAGAGCCGGCGCCGGAATCCGAGACGAAGCCAGAGCTGGAGCCCGAGCCGGAGCCGGAGCCGGAGCCCGAGCCCGAGCCAGAGCCCGAGCCAGAGCCAGAGCCAGAGCCAGAGCCCGAGCCGGAGCCGGAGCCCGAGCCGGCGGCGGAGAAGCCGGAGCCCGAGCCAGAGGCTGAACCAGATCCCGAGCCGGAGCCCGACCCGGAATCCGCGATCGTTCCCTCACGGATCGTGTCGCCCGGACGGCCGGTCGATGGTGGCGACGACGCCATGGCGGTCGTCATCGATCGCCGCAAGCTCGCCGAGAGCGGCATCACGCCCGAGATCCCGCCGCCGGACGCGGAGCCAGAGCCCGAGCCGAGGGCCGAGCCGGAACCCGAGCCCGAGCCCGAGCCAGAGCCAGAGCCAGAGCCGACGGCCGAGCCGGAACCCGAGCCAGAGCCAGAGCCCGAGCCAGAGCCCGAGCCAGAGCCCGAGCCCGAGCCAGAGCCAGAGCCAGAGCCAGAGCCAGAGCCAGAGCCAGAGCCAGAGCCGACGGCCGAGCCGGAACCCGAAGCGGAGCCCGAGCCGGTGCCTGTGCCGGTCGCGGCCGCGCCGGCAATGTCGAAGCCGATGGATCAGGCGGAGGTCGACGAGTTCTTCGGCAAGTCCGCGAGCAAGGCCGAGGAGGCGAAGAAGAAGAAGAAGGCAGTCACGATCGGCCGGACCGTCGGCAACTACGAGATCAAGCGACGTCTCGGCGGCGGCAAGAGCACGGTGTTCCTCGCCGCCGGACCCGACGGCGATGTCGCCCTCAAGATCCTCCCGAGCCAGATCATCGAGGCATCACCGACGGCCGGGAAGCGCTTCCTTCGCTCGGCCCGCTCGTTCTTCAACCTGAAGCACGATGGCCTCGTCGCCTGCCTCGACGCCGGCGATGAGCTCGGCACCTATTACATGGCGATGGAGTACTTCCACGGCCAGTCGCTCCAGGAGGTACTGGATCTCGAAGGCGGTCGTCTGTCCGAGAAGGAGGCGGTCGGCATCGCGAAGAAGGTGGCGGCGGCCCTCGGCTGCCTCCACGACAACAACCTGATCCACCGAAACCTCAAGCCCGAGCACATCCTCATCGGCCCGGGCGGGGGCGTGAAGCTGATCGGGCTCGGGCTCGTGCGGAAGGGCGCCGAGGGCGGGGGGAAGGACTCGGCCCAGCTCACCATGGTCGGCACCCTCGTCGGGACGCCCGAGTACATGAGCCCCGAGCAGGCGCGCGGCGAGTCCGAGCTCGATGGCCGGGCGGACCTCTACAGTCTCGGCGCGATCCTCTTCCGGATGCTCGCCGGAGAGGTCCCGTTCGTGCGCGAGAAGGGTCCGATCACCCGGACGCTCCATCGGATCGTCACCGAGGCGGCGCCCGCCGTCGGCCGCAAGGCCGAGGTGAGCGACACGACGAACGCGGTCGTGAAGAAGCTGCTCAGCAAGCGGACCGATCAGCGTTTCCAGACCGCGGACGAGCTGATCGCGGCCCTCGATGGCGATGACGGCACGCGCGCCGCAGCGTCGGCGACGGCGCGCCAAAGAGAGACCGGTCCGACGGTCGAGCGCGACACTCGCGACCCGATGGTCATGAAGCTCATGATCGCGGTGGTCGCCCTCGTCGTGCTCGTGGTCGTGCTCCTCGTCGTCGTCCTTCTCCGGGGCTGACGCGCGCCTCATCCCGTTCGGATGAAACTGGCCGCGCGGCACGCCCGTCTTCTGGGACGAGCGAGCGCGGCGGCGCGGCGCCGCTCCCCGGGATCGTAGCTCCAATGGAAGAGCGTCCGAGTCGCATCCGGAAGGGTGGGGGTTCGAGTCCCCCCGGTTCCATCAGAGGTAGCTCAACGGTTGAGCGTCCGGCTGTTACCCGGCGGGTTGCAGGTTCGACTCCTGCCCTCTGAGCCATCCACTCCACCAGCCCGTTGCGCCCGGCCGACGTCGCTGGGACCATCGCCTCCGCCCGGCTCGACGCCCGGCGGAGGAGAGGTCCATGAGGGTCGGTCGGATCATCGTGCTCGCGATCGTGCTGGTCGCGTTCACCGCGTTCTCGCTCTGGGTGACGATCACCGAGGGCTACTTCGGATTCCTGCGCAACGCCCGCGACGAACGCTGGGGGCTCCAGGTTCTCCTCGATCTCGTGATCGCGATGACGCTGCTCAGCCGCCACATGTTCGGCAAGGGGCGCGAGATCGGGGTGCCCGTCTGGCCCTACCTCATCAGCCTCCCGTTCCTCGGGAGCATTGGAGCGCTCGCGTTCTACGTGCACGTCGAGCTCGTCCGGCCCAACGGCAGCGACGAGCCGAGCCCCCCGCCGGTCGAGCTCGCCGAGCCGACGGACGCGCCCGCCGACCGCGCGTGACGGAGCCGCGTCCCGGAGCCGAGCCGTCGTTCCGCCGCGGTCTCCGCACCGGCGTGTCCGCCTTCAACGTGGCGGTCGGCGGCGGCGTGGCGCTCGTCGGCGGGACGGCCACCCTCGTCGCGACGCGCGCCGACCTCCTCCCCGACCTGACGGGCCACGACGGGTGGTGGGAGAGCGGCGGCGTCGCGCTCGGGCTGTTCACGGCGATCACCGCGTTCCACACCGCGCTCCACGCCTACTTCGGCTGGCGCTTCGGCCGCGGCCTCGCGGCGCATCGAGCGGGCGACCACGCCCGCGCGGCGCGGCTCCTCGCCCCGATCGCGCGAGCGGGCATGGAGCACTACGACGAGGGAGGGATCGGAGCGCGCACCCTGACGGAGAGCCGGGCCCGCTGCGCGGATGGCGCGCTCTGAGAGCGAACGGGTCGACGAGGCCTCGAACCCCGAACCTTCTGTCTTGGAGATTCAACGCTCGGATGACGCAACGGCGGGCGACGACAGCGGGTTGCGCGAGCCGCCCGATGCCTGCTTGTGGCAACGGTGCGAGGTCGAGGCGGCGCTTCGTGTGCTGCGGGCCGCGCTCGCGGGCGAGGTCGACGCGGAGGACGCAGCGGCAGCGGCGGTGCGTCGGCTCGAGCGTGCGCGGAGGGAGCCGGTGATTCGCGTTCAGGCTGACTAGGTCGATGCCGGCGAAGAGGTTTCGTCGGCATCAGACTCAACGGTGACTCGCGTCACCTCAACATCCTTGAACCGGTGCGACAGCTTCACGATGTTCGTGGCGGGCAGCATCACCGGGCTGTAGGGAAGCCGAGCGGTGAGGTTGGCCACGAGCTCACGGACGAACGGGAAGAACCACGCGGGCGCGTTCGTCCGCATGAAGGTCTCCGCGGGGATGTCCTCGTCTTCGTCGTAGTGGAAGGCCGAGAACATGCTCACCTCGAGGGTGAACGCGCTCTCCTCTTCGACGGACGCGTTGACGCGAATCTGGAATTGAGCGAGGCCGAGCCGCCCCTCCTCGTCAAGGCTGGGGCTGTACTCGTAGTCGACCTGATACCCCAACTCACCCTTCAGATGCGGGTTTGCGACGTGAAGATTCGCTCGGCGAAGCTCGATCTTGATGAGGCGATACATGGCTAGGCGGCCCACGGGAAGTTCGAGGTCGAGATGTCGTCTCCATCCTCGGGGGAAACCGAGTCGACGACCGATTCCCGCACTGCTCGAGCCTTGCTCACCGCTGCTCCGACGGTGAATTGGAAGGTGCCGGGACCTGGGACCACCACCACGGAGAGAGAGCCGAGGCTCGCCTCGACCTCGACCTGGCTGGCGCGGAGCTCGACTTCGCCCTTCACCGACTCCAGCTGAGGGTGGGAGTGAACGAGGACGGTGGAGTCTGGGCCAGTGAGAGAGTCCTTGATGTGCATGCGAAGGCCGCGGGAGCAAGCCCGTAGCTTCTGACGCGGCACGTTGGCTACGTCGATCTCGAGGTCCGCCATTCCGGACGGCCGCGGACCACTGACCAGCGACGCGGTCGCTCCAGGGATGTGTTCGTCGAGCCAGGCCTTTGCCAGCTCCATCGCGCGCGTTTCGTTCGTCATATCTCCACCCCCAGCCTCTGAAGGACGTCAGCTACTTCACCAAGTGCTGGCTCGATCTCTTCTCGCTGCACGTCCGCATCCCGGTAATCGGCTTTGACGCGCAGCTCATAGAGGTCCTCCCAAAGTTCACGCTCCTCCCAGTTCAATCCGAACGCACGACGGTTGTTCTTGATGAGCCGATGGTTCCACTCCGTGTAGTCGCCGAAGGTGCCGGGCGTCATGCCCTTTCCTTCAAGTGCGAACATGCCGGCCTGATAGAGAGCGAAGTACGCACGAGAAGCCGCGGCGTTGTACTCCCTGGCACCTACGAGCAAGGTCGCGGCACGTAGGTTCTCGGCAGCCTTCTTCGCCAGGCCGTCATTGGCCATGATCGGGCATCGTGGCGTGTTGGGAGCGGAAAGGGCGAGACCGGCGCGACCACTACCTGATGATCTCGAAATGCGGCCGTCGATGTCAAGGGAAGTGGGACGATCGTGGGAGAGCGCTCTCCGTGGACAAGGCCATATCCTATCTAGTGTTTGGGTCTCCGGCTCGCCCCTCTATGGGGCGTATCCTCTGCCGCAGTCCGCGCCCGCGGAACGCTATGCTCCCGTCGTGCCCTCTCGTGACACGGCCTCGATGTAGCCTGACGCTCTCACCGCGGGACGGACCGGCCTGCAACCGGCTCGGCTGCGGCGGTCCCGCGCTCGTCGTTCGTCGCTCGCGACGCGTTGATACCCGCTCGTCCTGATCTCATCCCCGCTGAGCTAGCTGGCGCTTGGGGCTCCGGGAACGGGGCGAGGAGAGTGAAGCGCACCGTCTGGACGAAGGAGTTGAGCTCGAACGCACTCCGACGCCAGGACGGGACGCCGCGATCGAGATCATACGTCGTCTGCGTGCTCCCGGCGGAGAAGCCGCATCCCACGTGGCGGCGCTCGTGTCGGAGTAGGCGTTCGCCCGCGGCCGTGTAGAGAACGTCACGCGTGTCGAATCCTGACGAGAGGCCGACGACGTCGGCGCGAAGCTCGGCTCGGAGGTCGTCGAGGTCGTAGCCGATGGCGCCGAGCGGGAAGAGCGCTCGCTCCAAGGCGACCGACGCGTCATCTCGGGACCATCCAGCGCTTCGGGCCACGACAACGACGACGATCTTCGAGTCCGGCGCCGCGCCGTTCGTGAGGGAGAGCGTCCCCGAGGCGACCTTGGTCACGACCGTTTCGCCCCGCCGCTCCGAGACGGTGAGCCGCATCGCTACATCGGCCGGAAGGCCGCCCTCGCAACGGAGGATCCGGACGACGGAGCGGAACGCCCGCTCTGGCTGGAGTGGCGCCGAGGTCGAGTGGCCCAAAACGAGCCAGACCTGACCCGCGACGAAGCCGGCGGGAGCGTCGTCCAAGGCGAGCGCGGTCGGGTTGCGGGAGGCGAAGACGGGAGATGGCGGCGCGACAATCGGAACCGGCTCCCCTGGCTCGACGATCCGGACCGGAGCGGGTCCCGCAGCACAACCCGCGAGACTCGTGAGCATGAGAAGCGGAAGCAACGGTCGCAGGTCGTGCATGGTCTGAGGCTGGCGCCGGCACGTCAGCGGCGTGTCATCCGGCCGTTCTCATCCGGCCACCCAGACAGCCGGTGTGCCCGGATCCGACACGCCGCCGATGTATCCTGTCGCTCTCACGGCGGGACGAGCCGGTTGTTCCCCGGCTCGAGCGGTCCGGCGCCCGAACGCCGGGCCGCGCCCCGCGCCTTTTCGGGAGGCGAACGATGCACGACGACGATCTACGGGCGGCCGCCCAGGCGATGAACGGGCGGATGCGGGCTGCTCGGAAAGCGCTCAACGGCGACGTCCCCTCCGAGGTAACGCTCGCGGCCGTGCGCCTGATGGTGCGCCAGCTCGACCGAGCAGCGGCGGTCCGTCGGCGCGCCGAGCCCCTCGACGTCGCCGCCGAGGCCGATCGGATCCTCGCGGCGGTCGACGGACCTGACCCCGAGACGGTCGCCCTGGCCTATCGGGTCACGAGTCCTTCACCGACTCGTCTCCGAGGATCGTGAGCCAGGCGTCGAAACCGAGCGGGGCGTTCTCGAGGAGCCGTCGGCGATCTCCAACGAGGCCGCGGGCCTGGTCGAAGGCTTCCTCGAAGATCTCATCGTCGCAACGGTTCGCCTGGACCCGCCTTGCGATCCCGACGCGCTCATCCTTGATTCTGGTGAGCGCCTCGGCGTGCCGCTTACATCGGCCGGACTGAATCACGACGAGGACGGCCAGGACGCTCGCGATCAGCCCCGCGCGCGCGATCAGCGATGCGGCGAGGACCCACGAGCGACGGCGTCGGTTCGGGGAGGCCATGCTGGCGAGGGTCGCCGAGGCCGGTCACTCGCCCGTCATGGTCTCGTCGCCGAAGAGCCGGCGCCAGAGGTCGAAGCCGAGCGGAGGGTTCGATGCGAGGCGGTTCTGCTCGCTCCCCCACGCGGCCGCTCCGGCGAAGCGCGCCGCGGTCTACCTCCTCGCGGCGACGTCCGGGCTGCGCCGCGCCGAGCTCGGTCGCCTTCGGTGGGGTGACGTCGACCTCGAGCGGGGCGTGGTGATGCTCCGGGCGAAGACGACGAAGAACCGGGAGGCGGCGGTCATCCCGATCCCCGGGCGCACGGTCTCGATGCTCTCCTCGCTGCGCGGCCGGGCGAAGGGGACCGCCGCGGTGTTCAAGACGATCCCGACGATCCGGACCTTCTACAACGACCTCGCGAAGGCGAAGGTCGAGCGCGAGTCGTCGGCCGGCATCCTCGACTTCCACGCGCTGCGGGTCACGTTCGCGACGCTGCTCGCGCTCGCGGGCGTTCCGCTCGTCGTCGCGCAGCGGTTGATGCGGCACTCGGACCCGCGGCTGACGGCGAACGTCTACACGCGGATCGAGCTCCACGACAAGCGCGCCGCGGTCGACAAGCTCGGTGATCTGCTTGTGGCGCCGCTTGGGGCGGCGCCCGAAACGTCGACGACAAACACGGACGTTACGAACGCCACAAGCACGCGCTCGCGGGCGCGTCGGGCGGTCGGCGTCGGTGTCGGAACCGGCGACGATGAGGCGAGTTGCAAGCGACGGGTCGACGAGGCCTCGAACCCCGAACCTTCTGTTTTGGAGACAGACGCTCTGCCTGCTTGAGCTATCGACCCAGGAGGGCTCCGTCGGTTTCGACGGCGCGGGCCTGCGTCGAGGGCAGTCGGGGCCGACCTCCCCGCGACGCGGGCCTTCGTTCGTTCGGCCGACGGGGGCCCTCGTGTTCAGGCGGCGGACCGGGGGGGGCCGCCTTTGGATTCTCGCTCGCGCGAGTTGGAGGAGCGGTCATTGTCCGCCGGGTGACCGGCGGTCCGTGACTGGTTCTTCACCAGGTCGTCTTGGAAGGACGTGGAATGTATGCCCCACGCTTGGGGCGCGAGCGAAATGGCGGGGGCGGGAATCGAACCCGCGACATCCAGGTTATGAGCCTGGCGATCTGCCTCTGATCTACCCCGCATCGGGTTCGCCTCAGAAGACACCGCCCGGTGGGGGGCGCTGTCACGCGAACGGCGGACGGAGCGGAAACCCGGAGCCTTCGCGCATCGTGTAGAATCGCGGACCTCGTCCGCGCTCCTGGGGGGGAGCTTCGATGTCGTCGAGTCGTTCCTGGCGCCGACCGATCACCGTCGGCGTCCTCGCCACTCTCGTTCTCGTCGTCGCGGTCGGCGCCGCCCTTCTCCGGACGCCTCTCGCGATCCGGAGCGCGCTCGGGCGCCTGTCGGATCCCGACGAGGGCGTTCGCGCCGAGGCGGCCCGGGAGCTGTGGGCGATCGGCCCGCCGGTCCGCGAGCCGCTCCGAGCCTGGTTCGCTTCGGCGCCTCGGTCGGAGCGATCGCTTGCCCTCGCCGCGCTCATCGGGGGCGGCGGGCCCGACTTCTGGGTCGTCTCCCCCGCGGACGCGGGTTCGGAGTGGCTCCTCGAGGACATCGAGGAGAACATCGTCGCCGTCTCCTGCGGCGCCACTCCGAGCATGTCGATGCACATGCTCGCGTCGCCGGCGCCGCGCCCGGCCTCGGTGGAGGCGCTCGCCGCGCGGCTCGAGGCGATCGCCGCGACGCCTCGCTCCGCCCCGGCCGTCGACGCCGCCTACCTCTCGAGCCTCGTCTACCAGTCCACGATGCTCGACAACGGTCGCCCGCTCGATGGCATCGAGCTTCCCCGGATGGTCGCCGCTCTCGAGACCCTCGGCGCGGCCCTCATTCACCTCCGCCTCGACGCCGCGCGCCTCGACGCGATGACCGGCGTCCACCAGAGCGGCGTGCGCTGGGTCGGTCAGGACGTGAGCCTCGCCCTCGAGCGCTTCGGCGTGCCGGTCGACGAGCAGCCCTACGACGTCTACTGGACGCGGCAGGGGCTGATCGGCCACGAGTACGACGCGCGCGCGGTCGCGGCGCTCGCGCTCGGCGCCGCCGGACCCGCTCCGCTCGCTACCCTTCTGGGCTCGGAGTCGCTCGTGATCGAGCTCGCCCTCGCGGACGCGACGCATCCCGATCCGGCGGTGCGCCGGAGCGGGGGATATCACCTGTCGGCGTTCGGGGGGCGAGCGCGTTCGGCGGTCCGGCGCGTTCTCGAGCGGGTCGATCCGGCCGCTCGCACCCGCCTGCTCCGGGCGATCGCGGCGACCGACTACGACGATCGTTTCTGGGAGCTGATCGAGCGCGACGTGACCGCCGTCGGCTGGATGCTCGACGGCCTCCGGGAGCCGTCGGCCTCGTCGCCGGAGTCGTTCGAGCTCGGCGAGGACGGGGAGCCGCGCTGGTCCGACGGCCTCGAGCGGCTTCGGGCCGCCGGTCCCGACCTCCTGACCGCTCCGGTGCGGGCACGGCTCGCCCTCCTGGCCTCGACCGGAGCCGATGGCGCTCCGATCTTCGACGGTCACCTCGCCGGGCTCGTCGACCTCACCGTCGCGATCGAGCCGGAGGTGGCCGCGCCGATCCTCCGCCGGCTTCGGGCCGCCCTCGCCTCGCTCCCCCTTCGGGTCGCGCCGCCGGAGCCGGACGAGCTCTGGGATGAGGCGCTCGACGGGCCACGCCCCGAGGACGAGCCGATCGAGGAGCGCGTGGCGCGGGCCCGCGAGACGCTCGGGGCGAGGATCGACGAGCTGATCGCCGGCATCGAGGCGGGCGAGCTCGGGCCGGGCATCGACGACGGCGGGCTCCTCGGCGGGTTCCCCGACTTCGGCGACGGAGGCGAGTGACCATGCCCGATCTCCTCGTCCCGCTCCGGGGGCTCCCGCCCCTCGCCCCGACCCTCGAGGCGGCGGCCGCACGCGGTGTGAAGGTCCGCCGGGCGCTCGTGCCCGAGGCGCACGTCCTCACCGGCTGGATCGAACGGAGCTTCTCGCCCACGTGGGCGAGCGAGGCGCGGGTGTGCTTCGCGCACCACCCGGTGAGCTGTCACGTCGCCGTCGAGCGGATCGACGGCGCCGAGGCCGTGCCGATCGGGTTCGCCTGCTGGGACGCGTCGGCCCGCGGCCTGTTCGGTCCGATCGGCGTCGGCGACGAGGCGCGCGGTCGCGGGGTCGGCCGCGCGTTGCTCCTCTCGAGCCTCCACGCGATGGCCGCCTTCGGCTACGCCTACGCGGTGATCGGCGGCGCCGGCCCGATCGAGTTCTTCGTGCAGACCGTCGGCGCCGTCCCGATCGAGGGGAGTGACCCGGGCCTCCTCGAGGACCGCCTCCGGTGAATCAGCGTCGGTGATCAGTCGTCGCCGCGGGCCTCGAGCCAGGCGCGAGCCGGCCCGGCGCCGGGATGGCTCCGGGCGGCGTCGATCACGACCTCCATCACGCCGCGCGCGTGGTGGCGCTGCGGCGGCGTGACCCGCCCGAGGGCCCGCTCGAGGGCCGCCTCGCCGTCGCCGGCCCGACCCGCGGCGAACGCGACGAGCGCCTCGGCGGTGTCGAGCTGCACCGCGAGCAGCCCCGTCCCCGGACCGAAGCGGGGGCCGAACGGCGGCTCGGCGAGGGCGAGGCCGACGATGCCCGGGTCGAGCTCGACCGCCCGGATCAGGTCCGCCGTCCCCTCCACCGCCTCGGTCCCGATCGAGACGCGGGCGAGCCCGCGCCACGAGAGCACCGTCGCGTCCTTGGGGCTTCTCGTGACGAGCGCGTCGAGCTCCGGCAGGAGGTCGTCGATGGCGCCCGACGGACCGGCCGGGTCGAAGAGCTCGAGGATCCGGAGCCTCAGCCGCTCCTTGTGGAAGTCGATGAAGTCGGGCGTCTGCCTCAACGCGCGGTCGATGTGATCGAGGCCTCGGGCGACGTGGCGGCGCCTCTCCTCGCCGGTGACGCGCGCCGCGAGGAGACGCTGGGTGATCGCGCTCGTGTGGAGGATCCAGGTGCTCTCGGGGTCGAGGGCGAAGGCGCGCTCGATCGAGACCTCGGCCGCGTGGATCGCGCCGACGGACTGCTGAGCCACGGCGAGGCACGTCCACGCGATCGGCTCGCGGTCATCGACCGCGATCGCGTGGGCGAGGTAGGCGAAGCCCATCCCGACGTTGCCCGCGCGTTCCGGATCCTCGCGGCTGATGCGGATGAACGCGAATCCGACGGCGCACCACGCGAGGGCCTGGCCGGGGTGCGCTCCGGCCGTCCGGATGGCGAGCTCGAGCGCGGCGCGGGACGGCTTCCAGATCGCGCTCATCACCGCGTGGGCGACCGCGAAGTCGGCTCGATCGGGGAACTCCGCGTGCGCCTCGGCGAAGCTCGCGACCGACGCCTCCTGGTCGAGCCGCTCGAAGTGGATCCAGCCGATCTCGGCGCGGGCGTTCGAGCCATCGGCGCGGCCCAGCGCTTCGAGGGCGCCGACGAAGTCGCCGCGGGCGCGGAGCCAGAGGCCTCGGAGGGCCGGCGCGCGCTCCAGGTCGGGGCCGTCGCTCGGCCAGATCGCCGCGAGCTCACGGGACGCGGGTCGCCAGAACGCGTGGGTCCGCTCCCCGTCGTCCCAGATCGCGGCGAGCGCGCTCCGGATGTGGGTCAGGAGCCGCGATGACTCCCGCCCCTCCCCGACCGCCCGGGCCGCCTCGGCGAGCCGCGCCAGGGCGAGCACGGCGTCGAGCGCCTGGCGTTCGTCGTCGTGGCCGCGCGCGACCTTCTCGAGGGCCGCGACCTGACGCGCGCCGTCCTGGCTCGTCGCGCGGAGGTCGCCGAGGGTCGCGGTCATCACCCGGACGATCCGCTGGCTCTTCGGCGCCCGGTCGAAGGCGTCGAGGAGCGCGGGGACGACGAGCTCGGCCGGCTCGTCGACGAGCTCGGCGGTCGCCCGGACGACGGCGAGCTCATCGGCATCGACGAGGTCGTCGAGGGCCGCCGCGATGCGAGCTCGCGAGCGCTCCCGCTCCTCGTTCGCGCGGCGCTCGGCCATCGCGACGTCCCGCTCGCGCGCGGCGATGGCGCTCATCCGGGACGCCTCGATGGCGCCGAGGATCGCCAGGCCGACCAGGAGGATCGTCGCGGCGAGGACCAGCGCCCGGTGGCGCTCGGCCCACGCCCTCGCCCGCTCGAGCCGGCCGATCGGGCGGGCGGTGATCGCGCGCCCGGCCAGGAAGTGGTCGAGGTCGTCGGCGAGCAGCCCGGCGGTCGCGTAGCGGCGCGCCGGCTCCTTGGCGAGACACGTCACCACGATCGTCTCGAGGTCGGCGTGGATCGTCGGGTCGACCGAGCGCGGCGCCGGCGGCTCGGCGTAGAGGACCTGCTGGAGGACCGCGAGGACGCCGTCGCCCTGGAACGGGGCGCGGCCCACGATGGCGCGGTAGAGGACGGCGCCGACCGCCCAGACGTCGGTCGCCGGTCCCTGCTCCTCGCGCATCCCTCGGGCCTGCTCGGGCGCCATGTAGGCGGGCGTGCCGAGGACGGCGCCGGTGACGGTGAGTCGCCCCTGCGTCGTGGCGTCGACGTTCTGGGCGAGGCCGAAGTCCGTCAGGTGGGGGCGCCCGTCACGGTCGACGAGGATGTTCTGGGGCTTCACGTCGCGGTGGATTACGCCGGCGTCGTGGGCGTGCTCGAGCGCGCGACAGACGTCGCGCACGATCTCGGCGATCCGTCGCGGCGAGGGGCGGTCGTCGGCGCGATCGAGGAGGGCGTCGAGCGGCTCGCCATCGATCAGGTCCATCACGATGAACGGGCGGCCCGCGTCGTCGGCGCCGACCTCGTAGATGCGCACGATCCCGGGATGCCGGAGGCGCGCGGCCGCGCGCGCCTCGCGCTCGAACCGCGCCCGGGCGTGCTCGCCGGCGGCGCCGCGGATCATCTTCACGGCGACCTGGCGGCGGAGCTCGGGGTCCCACGCTCGCCACACGACGCCCATCCCGCCGCGGCCGAGCTCGGCGGTGAGGTCGTAGCGACCGGCGCGCTCGCCGGCCGCCGGGGCGTCGGCGCCGGGCGGGCTCGGGACGCCGACCGTGGGGGCGAGGCCGTCGCCGGCGGTCCCGCGGAGCAGGTCGCCGAACGCGTCGAGGCGCTCGTCGGAGCGTTCGTGATCGCCGGCCTTCGGCACCGCTTCCTCCGTCGCTCGGAGTCTAGCGGTCTCCCCGACCGTCCGCCAATCAGCGTGGCATCAGGAAGTAGAGGCGGCCGGGGTGGCGGAGGTAGCCGGCGATCCGCTCGGCCGTCTCGCCCGATCCGCAGTAGAGGTCGGCCCGGCCCGGCCCCTTGATCGCGCCGCCGGTGTCCTGGTTCACGACGAGGCGGGTGAAGGTCTCCCAGCCGGTGACGGCGCCGGTCTCGTCGGTGACGGGACGCCGGCCCGAGAGGATCGCCACGGCGCCCTTGGGGAAGAGGGCGGTGTCGGTCGCGATCGAGCGGCCGGTCGTGAGCGGCACGCCGATGTTGCCGAGCGGGCCCTGCTCGTCGGCGAGCTCCCGCGCCTCGAAGTAGACGTAGCTCGGGTTGTGGGAGAGGACGCGGCGGATCTCGTCGGGGCGCTCGGCGAGCCAGGCGCGGATCGCCTGAAGCGACATCTCGTCCGCGGGGATGGAGCCCTCGGCAATGAGCATCTTCCCGATGCTGCGGTACGGGTGGCCGTTCTTCGCGACGAAGCCGACCCGGAGGATGCCGCCCTCGGCCAGCTTCACGCGGCCCGATCCCTGGACGTGGAGGAAGAACCGCTCGACCGGGTCGTCGAGCCAGACGATCTCGAGGCCGTGGTCGGCGAGCGCCGCCTCCTCGTCGATCGCGTCGCGGGTCTGGCCGCGGAGCCCGTCGTCCTCGGGCGGACGGTAGAGGGGGTAGCGGAACCGATCGGTGCGTTCGCGCGATCCGGCGAGCTCGGGCTCGAAGTAGCCCGTCATCAGGATCTCGCCGCCACCGTCGGTGCCGGCGGTCTGCCAGGCGACGAATCGCTCGCGCAGGGCCGCGTCGAGGTCGGCGTCATCCTCGTGCTCGTCGAGGAGGGCGAGGAGGGTCTCGGCGGCCTCGACCACGCGGGCGCGGGGACGGCGCTCGTCGCCGAAGACGACCTCCTCGGCCGGGTCCTTCTCGCGGAGCCAGCCGAGGCTGCCCTCGATGGCGGCGCGGATCGAGGCGCGGTCGAGGTCGTCGTCGAGGGGGGGGAACGACCCCGTCGGCACCGACGCCATCGGCGCCCCGGCGAAGTCGATCGTGATGGCCGTCTCGCCTCCGTCGTCGGGAGGCGGAGAGGATGCGCAGCCGGTCGCGAGAGCCGTCGCGGCGATCGCGATGGCGGCGCGCCTCATCGGCCGGCCGGCTCGTTCACCCGGTAGATCGTCAGCGCGCGCATGTTCTGGATCCCCGCGGCGGAGAAGACGTCCTGGCGCCGGCCCAGGCCGGTGAAGATGTCGATCCGCTTGCCCTTGATTCCGCCGCCCACGTCGTGCGTCCAGAAGCGGCCGTCGTGGACGGTGCCGTCGGGGAGGCGCATGCCGACCGCCTCGGGGATGAACAGCGGCGTGCCGATCGGGACGACGGTTCGGTCGACCGCGATGCTCCGGAACGGGATCAGGTGATAGCCCTTCGTGCCGAGGCCGTTCGGCGCCGGGACGACCTTCCAGGTGCCCTTGCCCCAGACGTTGACGACGCGACCGTCGCGGAGCTTCGCCGTCCCCTCGATCTTCGCCTTGCGGACGAACTCGGCCGGGAAGCGGCCGATCGGCTCGCCGTCGTGGCCGGGGAGCTCGGTGTCCGGCTCGCCGTCGAACCGATCCTCGAGGAGCACCCAGTAGAACGTCGGCTTGAACTCGCCGAGCGCCTCGAGGTGATCCTTCGCGGGCGGCGTCGGCTCGGCGACGGCGTCGCGCGGAACGGTCAGCTCGACCTCGTCTGCGGCCACGTCGTGGAGGGTGAGCTCGGCGACCCGGGCCGGCGCGGCGAGGGTGATCACGCCGCCCGCAACCGAGGCGACGGCGATCTTTCCCTCGGCGCCGTAGGCGGTCACCGTCCGGACGTCGCGGTCGACCCGGAGGACGGCCGTCCGCACCGGCTGGAAGCTGAGGTAGGTCGACGACTCGATCGCCTCGACTCGCGCCGGGATGCGAGCCCAGCGGTCCGACCGGGCGGACCGGTCCGAGGGCTTGCCGGCGCGAGCGTTCGCGCGCGGTAGCCCGCAATGGCGGCAGCTCTGCGTCCGGCTCGCGCACGCCGTGCAGGTGGCGTCCGACGCGGCGATCTTGCGTCGCTCGCACGACGGGCACGGGATCGTCTCGTCGGGGTGGTCGTCGTGGCAGCGCGAGGAGCTCTCGCAGACCTCGGGGGCGGTGGATGGCTCGTCGCCGTCCGCGCGAACGGCGCCGGCGAGCATCCCCGGGAGCGCGATCGCGAGGGCGATCGTGAGGGCGACGCCGCCTCGTCGGTGAAGAACCATCCCAGCCTCCTGTGTCGCGCGGTCGGCGAGGCCCGGTGGTACCCGATCCTCGTCCATGACGCAATGCTTCTCTCTACTCACTGGGTCTATCCACGACGCGACGGGGAACGTGCGGGGCAATCCTGGGGAATCGAGCCCCTCGATCGGGCGCGTTTCGGGCTCAGGTACGTGGAATCGTGAGGCGACCGGGGCGATGAGCCCCGCCGGTCGAGGTAGTCGCGAGGCGGAGTGACCCAACCGGAAGCCCCTGGAATGGAATGAGTTGGGTGTTCTGGTGCAACTTGGGCACGGCGCTTGTTTTAGGACGGGCGAAGGCACCGTGAGCTTCGAACCCGGAATGGGACCGACTCGCGACGGCCGCGAGACAGACCGAGCGAGAGGGGCACCCCGATGACGAGGATCACGAGCAAGGTCGTTCTGGGAGCGAGTCTTCTGCTGAGCGTTCTGGCGACGACGCCGGCCATGGCGATGGAGGCGCCGACGATCAACGGGTCGCGGGCGCTTCGCGGTCGCGTCCACCTGACCTTCGACGACGGCCCCCACCCGAGCCGGACGCCGCGCCTCCTCGACATCCTGAAGCGCCACGACGTCAAGGCGACGTTCTTCATGTGCGGCAACAACGCCCGCGCCCATCCCCGGATCGTTCGCCGCGCCTACCTCGAGGGCCACACGATCGCGAACCACAGCGAGACCCACACCCAGCTCACGCGGCTCGGGCGCGCCGGGATCGAGCGTGAGGTGATGCGGGCGCACGAGGCGCTCACGAGCGCGCTCTCGGGTGCATACGAGCCGCACCACTTCCGCCCGCCGTATGGCTCGCACAACCGGACCGTCCGCGAGGTGCTCGGAGCGCACGGCTACATCAACGTCCTCTGGGACACCGACTCGCTCGACTGGCAGCTCAGGAACCGGCGGAGGATCACCGAGAAGGTCCTTCGCGAGGTCGGCGATGGCGGGATCATCCTGCTCCACGACATCCACGAGGAGTCGATCATGAGCGTCCCGGCCATGATCGAGGGGCTGCGGGCCAACGGCCTCGAGCTCGTCCCGACGATCGAGGCGCTCACCGACGACTCGGGCGCGCCGGCGCCGCGCACCCTGCCCGAGGCCGAGGTGATCCCGGTGACGGCCGGGAGCCGCGGCAAGGTCAACGCGAGCAGCCTCAACATCCGGTCGGGTCCAGGCGTCGGCAACCCGCCGCTCGGCACCCCGCTCCCCGGCGGTAGCCAGGTCGAGATCCTGATCGCCCAGGGTGACTGGCTCCAGGTCAAGACGGCCGACGGCCGCGAGGGCTTCGTGAGCGCCCGCTTCATCGACGTCGAGCGCGTCGCCGAGCCGGTCGCTGCCGAGCCGGCGCCGGCGGCGGCCGCCGCCGAGGCGCCGCGCGCCCCGGCCGACGGAGCCGAGGACCGCGTCCGGGAGGCGAACGCCGCGTCGCGCGAATAGGCTCGAGAGGAGAGCCGAGAGCACCGGGCCGGTCGACCGCGAGGTCGGCCGGCCCGAAGTGCATCCGTCGTCCCGCCTCGCCCGTGTCGTTCGTGCCCGTGCCCGTGCCCGCGAACAACCCCGACCTTGCCGCCGCCACGCCTCCGTCGTAGCTTCGCCGCGTGCCGATCACCTCCCGCTACCCGGCGACGGTCTGGGCGGCCGCCGCGGTCCGGATGATCGCGACCGGCGGCTTCTCGATGACCGTGCCCTTCCTCGGCGTGTTCTTCGTCGAGGAGCTCGAGCTCTCGCCGACCGCCGTCGGCGTCTACTTCGCCGGGATCTACCTCATGGGCTGCCTCGGCCTCGTCTGGGGCGGCGACCTCTGCGATCGCATCGGCCGGCGTCCCGTGCTCGCCATCGGTCTGGTCGGTCGCGGCGCCGGCATCGTCGGGCTCGCCTGGTGCGCTCACGTCGAGGCCGGCTTCTGGGCGTTCGTGCCGTTCCACGCCCTGAGCGCGCTTCTCGGCCACTTCCAGCGTCCCGCGGCTCAGGCGATCGTGGCCGACCTCACCGACGGACCGCGGCGCGCCGAGGCGCTCGGGCTGCTCCGGGCCGCGACGAACCTGGGCTGGGCGGCCGGGCCGGTGGCGGGCGGCTTCGTCGCGCAGCGCTCGTATCCGCTCCTCTTCGTCATCACGGCGGCGCTCCTCGTCGCGGCCGGCCTCGTGAGCGCGCTGACGGTGCGCGAGCCGAGCTCGGCGCGCCCGGTCAGCCCCCGGTGGCGCGACGGGCTGAAGCTGCTCCGTCGGCCGCGCTATCGCCGTCACTGCGTCGCGAGCCTGATCGTCGGCATCGCGATGGGGCAGCTCGTCGTCACCCTCCCCCTCTACGCGGTGACGATGCTCGGGGAGACCAAGTCCGTCGTCGGGTGGCTGTTCGTCGTGAACGGCGGGCTCGTCTTCCTGTTCCAGGTCCCGATCAGCGCCGTGACCGGGCGGCGCCGCGCCGTCCACGTCCTCGCCGCAGGGTCGATCCTCTACGCGGTCTCCTACGGTTTCGCCGGCGTCCTGCCGAGCTTCGCGTGGCTGATGGGCTGCGTCGCCCTCGTCACCCTCGCCGAGATGATCGTCTCGCCGACGCAGGTGTGGCTCGCCTCCTCGCTCCTCCCCGAGGACCGGCGCGGGCTCGGCCTCGGCCTCTTCGCGATGATCCTGGCGCTGGGCGAGTCGGCCGGACCGCTCCTCGGCGGGCTCGCCCTCGACGGGTGGGCCGACCATCCGGCGATCGCCTGGATGCTCCTCGGGGCGCTCGGCATCCCCGCGGCGATGCTCTACCTCGGGATCGAGCGCGACCCGCCGTCAGCGACTCCATCCGACGACGCGCACCCGCAGGCCGAGGTCGACGCCGCGATGGGCCTCGCCGACGAGGTCGAGGATGAACAGCTCGCGATCGCCCGGGATCGCGGGGGCGCGCCCGCCGGCATCGACCATCCGCCCGCCGAGGAAGCTGATCCGGGTGGCGATCGCGGCGCCGTCGGGCCGCCAGCGTAGCCCGAACGCCGCGTGCGCGTGCAGACCGGCGTCGACATCGGCGGCGTGGTCGATCCGGCGGACCTCCTTCCCGGTCGCGGCATCGACGATCACGAGCGCGCCGGTCGTGCTGACCGCGATGCGCTTGCCGTCCGGAGCCCAGGCGTGCTCGAGGATCTGGGCGCCGGCCAGGACGGTCCGGGCGCCGGTGCCGTCGGGCTGCGCGACGACGAGGTCCGATGGCGGGAGCTTGCCCTTGCGCATCGGCGGCCGGCGGAGCCAGCTCACGAGGTCGCCGGTCGGCGACCAGCGCGGATGCCAGGCGCCGCCGGGCGCGTCGCTGATCCGGCGAACGTCGCCGCCATCGGAGTCCATCGTGAAGACCTGCCAGCGCCGGTCCACCCGGGTCGAGGCGAAGATGACCCGGTCGTCGGTCGGATGGTAGGCGGGGAAGTTGTCGATGGCCTCGTTCTCGGTGAGCTTGCGCCGCGGACCCTCGCCGACCGCGGGGACGCTGACGATCTCGGCGTCGCCATCGCTCACGTCGACGACGAGACGACGCGCGCCGTCCGGCGAGAGGCGCTTGGGGTCCGCGGGCGGCGCCGCCTCGGTCGGCTCCCCGCCGGGGCCGCCGTTGGCCGGCAGGGCCGCGGCGACGCCGTCGAGCTCGTAGTGGACGAACCAGCGGTCGGTCTGCGCCGTCTGCGGGGCGTCATCGCCCGCGCGGGCGGCGACGGCCGCGAGGGGGATCAGGGCGGCGAGCGCGATGAGCGAGATGAGCGCGGCGAAGCCGCCGGAAACGGTGAGGGACGGGCGAGTCATGGCGTTCTCCTTCTTCCCGGGTTGCGGGCCCGGGTCGTGGGCCCTGAGAGGGGAATGCCGGCCGGGGCGGTTCTCTTCTCGATTCGTGGAGAGGCTGAGTCGTCCCAGGACGCAGAAGCTCCGCTTGCGGTGTCGACTCGGCGCCGACCGGAACAGTCCGCGCAATCCGCGTCATCCGCGGTTTCGTTCTTTCGCTGCGACCCGAGTGGAACCGCGGATTGCGCGGATCACGCGGACTGCGATCGCGACGTTCGAGGGCGGCGCGGAGCGCTCGACCTACTAGGGGCGGTGGCTACCAATCCCCGTCGTCGACCTTCGGGTCGCTCTCGAAGCCCGGCGACTCGGGGTCCTCGACCATCTCCAGGACGAGGATCGCGGTGCTCGATTCGAGCGTGTCCTCGGCCGCCGACGAGCGAATGGCCTCCTCGCGGAGGCGCCGCGGCAGCTCGATCGAGACCGCGTCCAGCTCGAAGACCAGCACCATCGCCGCCGTCGAGAGGAGGCTCGTCCGGCCGTCCGTCGATCGGGTCTCGGCGAGGACGTCGCCGATCGGCTCGAGGGCATCGAGCCGCAGCGCGACGAGCTCGTCGACCTCCGGAGCGTCGCTCTCCGACGGGCCGAGGATCTCGCTCATCGGCACGAAGATGAAGGGGTCGTCTCGCGCGCCGACCTCCTCGGCGAGCGTCCGGGCTCGGCGCGTGCGGAGGAAGGCGGGCGCCCGGACGGCTGCGAGCGCCCCAATGGCGACGACGGCGACCGCGGCCAGGAGGCTCGCGACCGCCGTCGTTCGGCGACGTCTCGTCGGGGTGCTCGGCGCGGGGTTGGACACGGGCGATGAGACGGTCGTCGCTCCGTCGCCGGTCTGCCCCGATCCGGGCTCAGTCGTCGTCGTCGATCGGCGCCTTGTCGATCTCGAGGACCTCGTAGCGGGCCTTGCCGTCGGGGAGCGCGGCCTCGGCGATCGTCCCTGGGGTCTTTCCGGTGAGGGCACGGGCGAGCGGCGCGAGGTAGCTGATGATGTTGGTCCCGTCCTCGACGTCCCACGGGCCGAGGATCACGTACTCCTCCTCGCGATCGGCCTGGATGTTGCGGAGGCGGACCCGCGTCCCGAAGGCGACGACGTTCGTGTCGGCCTCGGTGGGGTCGATGATCTCGATCTTCTTCAGCTCCGTCTCGAGCTCCGCCGCCTTCTTGGTGAGGAACTGCTGGCGCTCGATCGCGGCCGACCACTCGGCGTTCTCGGAGAGATCGCCCATCCTGGCGGCGCGGCCGATGTCCCTGCTGTTCTCGGGGATGTCGACCTCGAGGAGATGCTGGAGGTCGCGCTGACGCTTCTGGAGACCTCGCTCCGTCGTGAGGATCACGTCGGGCTCGGTGTCCATCGTCCCCGCGACCGCTCGGTCGTTGCGCTTGACGACGTCGGGGTCCAGCTTGATCAGCGGTCGCTCGAGGATGTACTTCTGGTTCTCGGTCAGGCCGCAGTTTCGCCGGATCACCCGGAACGCGCGGTCGACGTCCTCGGCCGTGCCCTTCTCGGCCAGGGTCTCGAGGTGCCGTCCGCGCTTCTCGAGGAGCGTTCCGCGGAGGTGGTCCATCGACGCGCGGAGCTCGACCTTCCGGTCCTGGTCCACCGCCATCTGCCACTCGGCGCCGAGCTGGTCGAGCAGGCCGAGCGCCTTGAGGACGATCGACACGAAGTCCGCTCCCTCGGGCGAGATATCCTCGAACTTGCCCTGGATCCTCGTCCGCGCGAGCGCGGCGAACGGGTCGGGGTAGTCACCCGGCGCGAGGACGAGCCCGTTGATGAGCGTCTTCAGCCCGTCGGACTGACCGAGCTCGAGGAGCCGCTCGGTCGTCGGCTCGAAGATGTCCCAGAGCGCGGGCGCGTGGAGCACCTCGAGCGCTTCCTCGGCGAATCCCTCCTCGCCGGCGCGCTCCTCCAGGGCGCGGACGGCCGTCAGCCGGGCGCCGGTGTCATCGATGAGGCGGAGCCGCTCGGCCAGGGCGGCCGCGCACGGGATCTCGCGGGCGACGGGGAAGAGCTGCGCAGCCTCGGTCAGCCCCTCGGAGTCGGGGTGCGTCCGGCGGGCCTCGTAGAGGAGGGCGACCGCCTCGAGTCGGTTCGCTCGCTTCTCGATCTTCCGGACGGTTCCGCCGGGATCGGCGAGATCCTCGGGCGGCTCCCCGAGCTCGGTCGCGAGCTTCGCGAGCATCTCGACGAGCGCCTCGGTCGCATCGATCGAGGCCGGGCCCTCGGCGCCCTCCTGCTGCTGCTTCCGGACGCCGCGCTCCTTCTTCGGCAGGCGGGCACGGAGGTAGGTCCGGATCGTCGCGACCTTGTGCTCGATCGTGTACGCCTTCTCGAACTTCTCGACGACCTCGGCGTCCTCGTCCCGCGGCTGCTCGAGCAGGGTCAGGATCGTTCGGGGCGCGCCGCCGATCTCGAAGAGCGGGTCCTTGCCGGCGAGCTTGCGCGCCTTCCCCCACCACTTCGTCCAGTCGCCCGAGGGGACGACCGTGCCGGAGAGGCGCGTCCGGATGACCTTGAGCTGCGCCTCGCCGCCGAGGCTGCGCACCGCGATGCGGAGCAGCTCGACCGGGTCATCCGCGGCGAGGCTCTTCAGGCGCTCGAGGTCGATCCATATGAGCACGTCGATGTGATCGGGTACGAGCTTCTTGAGCGCCTTCTTCGCCATCGTCTGGGCGATCTCATGCCCGGGCTTCTTCTCGAAGTCGATCTGGAAGCGCTCGCGCTCCTCGTCGACGCCCGTGACCTTCCCGACGCCCCATCCGCCGGAATGCACCACGAAGTCACCTTCGCCCAGGAACACGGCGTCCTCCATCCGTTCGATCGCCGCGCCGATGCGACTGCCCGTGAGCAGCCCCGACGCGTCGATGAAACTCTCGATATCGGCACGCCCGTCGAACGCCGCGCGGTAGGCCTGCGCGAGCTCTTCGCGCAGGTCCGCCTCGCCGGGGGTCAACCGGGCTGCCTCCTTGAGCCATGCGAGCGACCGCCGAGCAAGACCTCGTCTGCCCGCCTCGTCCGCCGCGACCGCGAGGACCTCGGCCGCCCGCCGCCGCTCGGAGATTCCGACCAGCCGCGTGACGACCTCGTCCACCGCCCCGATCACCTCACCGGTCTCCGCGTCAGCTTCGGAGACGAGCTCGGCGACGAGCTGCGCCACCCGATCGAGGTCGCGCTTCCGCAGCGCCGTCCGCAGTCCTTCGCGGGCAGACGCGAGCGGTGCGATCTCGCATTCGGGGAGTGTCTCGCTCGGGGTCAAGGGTCGCTCGCTTCGTTCACCGGGCCCGCCTCGGGGCCCTCGATGATCTTCTCCTCCGGGAGCAGGTTCAGGAGATGCTCGACCGCTCGGGTCAGGGCCGCCCCGTCCTTCGTCTCCAGGGTCACCGTCACCTCGTGTCCCGTCTCCGCGTCGTAACGCGGATACGAGCCGATCGAGACCGCCGGGATCCGTCGCTCCGTCTCGAGGAGGAACGAGGCTATCTCCGGCTCCTCACAGCGCAAGCGGATTCTTCGGAGGTGAAACGGGTCGCGGCGGAAGCGCTCGCGAATCGCGAGGAACTTCCTCCGGAGGATGTTCGGTTCGCCCGGGAAGATCCAGACGTTGTCGACGCGGACGCACGGCACCGCGAGGCCGTTCGCGTCCTCGAGGATCGCCCCCTCGGGGATCAGCGCCATGCGGAGGACGCCGTCGGTGAGCTGACCTCGGTAGAACTTGGCGATCCCGGCGTGGAGGACCTCCGAGCGGACGAGCGGCTGGGCGAAGGCGGCGGCGACCGCTTCGACCGTGACGTCGTCGTGGGTCGGTCCGACGCCGCCGGTCGTGAAGACGACCTCGTAGCGGTCGCGCGCCCACGCCACGGTCTCGGCGATCACGGCCGGCACGTCGGGGATGATCTGGACGAGCAGCAGCGGCATGCCGAGCTCGCGGAGCTGCTCGATGAAGAAGGCGACGTTGAGATCGCGGACCTTGCCCGAGAGGAGCTCGTTACCGATCGCGAGGACCGCGGCTCCGGCGGCGCGGCGGGCGGCCGCGGGATCGGGCGCCCCGCCGTCGATCACAGGCTGGGGCTCACCCATCAAACGTCGTCGTCGTCCTCATCCTCATCGTCGTCGTCGTAGTCGTCGTCCTCGTCCTCATCGTCGTCGTCGTCGTAATCTTCGTCTTCGTCTTCGTCGTCGTCGTCATCGTCGTCGTAGTCGTCATCGTCGTCGTCTAGATCGTCGTCGTCGTCGTCGTCTTCATCTTCCTCGTCGTCTTCGTCGTCGTCTTCGTCGTCGGCATCGTCGTCGGCATCGTCGTCGGCATCGTCGTCGTCATCGTCGTCGTCTTCGTCGTCATCGTCGTCATCGTCGTCGTAGTCGTCATCGTCGTCGTCATCGTCGTAGTCCTCGTCGTCGACGTCCTCGGCATCGACCTCCCCGGTCGCCGTCGACGCGAGGCCGCGGAGGGGACCCGGCGCACCGGGACGCGCGACCGGGTCGCGATGGATCAGCTCGGACGGAACGGACGTGATCGACATGCCTCTTCCCGTTCGCCTCCGGCGGGCGGGGCGGAGTTCCTAACGCCTCGGGTGACGGCGCTTTCGAATCGAGGACAGGATCTTCGACGGCGCCGCGATGAGAACGCACCGAGCGGGGGAAAGTCAAGCCCTCCGGGACGCCTCCGGCCCCTTTCGCGCCGGCGCAGAGGCCGGGCGGTCAGGGAGCGCGCGGTCGACCGCTCCGGATCGTGTCGAGGACGTCGCGGACGACCGCGTCCTGAAGGAGCAGCGCCGGCCCGACGTAGGCGGCGACCCCGGTCGGGATGGTGATGAGCAGACGGCCGAGCTGTCCGAGCGTCTCGGGGAGCGCGCTCCGGAGGGCGAAGACGAGCGCCGCCATCACGGCCGCGCGCGCGGCGGAGGGAGCGAGGCGTCGGATGATCGCGCCCGCACGAATGTCGACGAGGCGCGCCGGGAGGAGGAGCCCCGGGACGGCCAGGGCTGCGCTCGCGGCGAGGTAGAGGGTCGCGACCGACTCGATCGAGCCGAGCGACGCGCCGATCACGAACGCGCCGACGAGGGCGATCGACGAGACGACGCCCCAGAGGAAGAGAAGGCCCGTTCTCCCCGTCGCGTGGTAGAGCCAGACCGTCGGGTTCAGGAGCGCGTGGATCGCGCCGACCCCGCAGAGGATCCGGAGCACCGGCGCGACGGCGGCCCAGCGCTCTCCGAACAGGACCGGGACGAGGTCGTCGGCGACGACGGCGAGGCCCGCGACCATGGGGAAGATGGCGAGACCGATCGCGCCGACGCTGCGCAGCCAGATTCGCGCGATCCGCGGCCGGTCGTCCTGGATCGAGCTCAGAACGGGGAACATCACCCGCCCCGCGACGCCGGTGATCTGGTGGACGGGGATGAACATCAGCGAGTAGGCGCGCCCGTAGATCCCGAGCGGCGCCGAGCCGAACCGCGCGCCGATGATCAGGTTGTCGGCCGTGCGCGAGGCGTAGGTCAGGAGATTCCAACCGGCGAGGTGCGCCCCGTGCGCGAGGAGGGCCCGGAGCTGCGCGGCGTCCCAGCACGGTCGGGGGCGGGTCCGGGCGGCCACCCAGGGGAGGACGGCATCGAGGGCGGCGTTGACGAGGGTCAGCGCGACGAGGCTCCAGACGCCGAGCCCGGCGAGGGCGGCGCCGACGCCGGCGGCGCCCGCGACGAGGGACGCGGCGATCTCGGCGCGGGCGAGCGCGGCGAAGGCGAGGCGCCTGGTGAGCACGGCCCTCGGGACGACGCCGAGCGGCGCGAGCAGGAAGACGGCGCCGAGGGCGCGGGCGAGGGCGGTCACCCGCGGCTCGTCGTAGAGGCGGGCGAGGAACGGCGCGGCGACGAAGAAGACGCCCGCGAGCGACACGCCGATCGCCGCGGTGAAGACGAGGACCGTCCCGAGGGCCCGCTCGGGGGAGAACGACCGCGCGGCGTCGTCGCCCGGGGGACCCGGCTCGGCGAGCTCCCCGCCGTCGATGTCCTCGGCGGCGCTCCAGCGATGGACGAGCGACGCCCCGAGGCCGAGCTCGGCGACGACCGTCGCGAGGCCGGTGAAGACGAGCACCATGCCGACGAGGCCGAAGTCGGCGGGCGCGAGGAGGCGCGCGAGGACGACCGACAGCGAGAAGCGCAGCGCCTGGGTTCCGAACCGCCCGACGGCGCTCCACGCGAGGCCGCGGACGGTGCGCTCCTTGAGCTCGGTCATCCGCGCCGGCGGCGGGGCGGACGGGCGCGGCTCACGAGTCCTTCCCGTAGTCCTTGCTGGCGTCCTCGAGGAAGCGCCGCTCGGCGGGCGTCAGCGAGTGGATCCCCTCGGCGTTGATCTTGTCGAGCAGATCATCGACGCGCTTTCGGCGATCGATCGCCACCTCGCGCTCGCGTCGCTCCCGGCGTCGTCGCCGGCGCTCGCGCCAGCGCGCGATGAACCCGGGCCGCTTCGCGCCGCCGTCCTGCGACTGCGACTGGGTCTCGCCGAGGCTCGTGTAGCCCTGGCTGAAGTCGTGGCCGAAGAGGCGCTCGTCCTGGCGCGCGCCCATCTCGACCATCTGGAGCTCCTGCATGGCCGCGAAGAAGACCATGATCCCGATGCCCGCGAGGAGGTACTGCTCGATCACGAAGCCGACGATCACCATCCCGACGGCGCACACCTGCGCGGTTCGCACCGCGATCCGCGTCGCTCGCTTGTAGCCGAGACGTGGCCACAGGATGCACAGCAGCATCCGGCCGCCGTCCATCGGAAACGCCGGGATGATGTTGAAGAACGTGAGAAGCAGGTTCACCTTGATGAGCCAGGCGATCCGCGACTCGAAGAACTCGGGGGTGAACGTCCAGCTCCACTCCATTCCCCACGCGTACTGCTCGAAGACGACGTCGCCGACCCCGGCCATGCCGAGGTCCGCCCCGGTCGTCACCCACTCGGCTCCCGCCGTGTTCATGATCCCGAGCGCGGCGAAACCGGCCGCCGCGATCAGGACGTTCACGAGCGGGCCGCCCGCGGCCACGATGAACTGCTTCAGGGGGGTGTTCGGGGCCTGGCAGCTCGCCAGCCCGCCGAGCGGCCACATCAGAATCTGATCGGCCGACCCGCCCACCCGGAACGCGGCGATGCAGTGGCCGAACTCGTGGAGGAGAATGCTGCCCCACACGAACGCGACGATGCAGAGGTCGAGCTCGAACCAGCGCCAGGCGAGGGCGTTCGCCGCCGGGTGCCCCTCGAGGACGGCGGGATGCCACACCAGCTTCCCGACGGCGCGGATCACCTCGAGGGCGGTCCACGCGAGCAGGAAGAAGTGGAAGCGGACCCGGATTCCCCGGACCGTGAACGCGTGATAGGACCAGCCGAGGATCCGCGAGAGCCCCTGGGCCCAGTCGTTCATGACGCGACCTTCTGTGCACCGATGTTCGAGACTTCCGAGCGCGGCGAGGCGAAGGGTCACATGTTACCGCCAGGTCGGATCTTGGGAAGACCCCGCCGTCCCCCATGATCCTTGTCTCCGCCCCGAGCGTCCTATATACTCGGAAGGTCCCGCCCGACGCGTCGTTGTTTCTGCATCCTCCTTTGGTGCAATTCCTTGCGTCGACGGGTCGCGGAGCCGGGCCACCCCGCCGAGGCCGATCGCCGATGAAGCGTCGCATTCTCCGTACCCTCGTTCGCGAAGGCGACCTCGAGCAGGAGCAGGTCGACGAGCTGCTGCGCATCGAGGACGAGGAGGGGCTGAGCTTCGACAAGATCCTGCGCGAGCGGGCCTGGGTGAGCGAGGACCGCCTCCTCGACGTCTACCACCGGGTGAGCCGACTCCCCTACGAGACCAACCTCGCCCACTACGATACGCCCGAGCACTTCACCGATCGGGTCACGGCTCAGTTCGCGCGCACCTACAACCTGATCGGGATCGGTCAGGACGACGGCACGTTCCGGATCGCGACGTGCGACCCGCTCGCCTTCCATCCGATCGACGAGCTCGCCGAGATCCTCCAGGCGGAGATCGACACCGTCCTCGCGCCGCGGACCGAGATCACCTCGATGATCGACCGCGTCTACCGGCGCAGCGTCGACGGCGTCGACGAGATGCTCGAGGGGATCGACGACGACGGCGACATCATCCGGATCGGCGAGGATGACGACCTCGACGCGAACGACGTCCTCGACAGCGTCGACAAGGCGCCGATCATCCGGCTGGTCAACTCGATCATGTTCGAGGCGATCAAGATGCGCGCCTCCGACATCCACTTCCAGCCGTTCGAGGATCGCCTCCAGGTCCGCAACCGCGTCGACGGGATCCTCTACGACACGAAGCTCATCCCGAAGAAGGTGCAGGACGCCGTCACGACCCGCCTCAAGGTCATGGGGAAGATGGACATCGCCGAGCGTCGCCTCCCTCAGGACGGCCGCACGACGATCCGGGTGGGCGACGGCGAGGTCGACGTTCGCCTCAACTCGGTCCCGACGAATCACGGCGAGCGGGTCGTCCTCCGGCTGCTCGACAAGACGCAGAAGGTCTACGAGCTCGAGGAGATCGGCCTCACCCCGGGCAACTACGACCTCATCAACACCTTCATCCACTACCAGCACGGGATCATCCTGGTCACCGGTCCGACGGGCAGCGGCAAGACGACGACCCTCTACGCCTCGCTCTCCAAGCTCAACAGCAAGGAGCTGAACGTCATCACGATCGAGGATCCGATCGAGTATCACCTGGGCGGCATCAGCCAGATCCAGGTGAGCAACAAGAAGGGCCTCACGTTCGCCGCCGGCCTCCGCGCGCTCCTGCGGCAGGACCCCGACGTGATGATGGTCGGCGAGATCCGCGATGCGGAGACGGCCCGGATCGCGATCCAGAGCGCGCTCACCGGCCACCTCGTCTTCTCGACGATCCACACCAACGACGCGCCGAGCAGCGTCAGTCGTCTCCTCGACATCGGCGTCGAGCCCTACCTCGTCGCGAGCTCGGTCATCGCGGTGATCGCGCAGCGGCTCGTCCGGATCATCTGTCCCGAGTGCAAGGCGGAGTACGAGCCGACCGACCAGGAGCTCGAGTCGATCGGCCTCACCCGCGACCAGATCGCCGAGGGGGTGCTCTACATCGGGATGGGCTGCGGGCGCTGCATCGAGACCGGCTACATGGGGCGGACGGCGATCTACGAGATCCTGCCGATCACCGACGAGGTCCGCGATCAGGTCATGAAGCACGCGAACGCGACCAAGATCAAGCAGGCCGCGATCGAGAACGGGATGCGAACCCTCCGGATGGACGGAGCGGAGAAGGTCCTCGAGGGGTTCTCGACCATCGAGGAAGTGATGCGCGTCACCCAGATGGACTTCGTCTAGACGATGCCGGTCTTCGAGTACAAGGCGCTCCAGGAGGACGGCAAGCCGACCCAGGGCGTCATCGATGCCGACACGCCGCGCGAGGCGCGCGACAAGCTGCGCGCGAAGCGGATCCACGTCACGGAGATGAAGGCGCTCCGCTCGGCCGGACGTGACCGCGCCCTCGCCAAGCGGAAGGCGAAGGCCGAGTCGCTCGGCGACATCGAAGGCGGCGTCGGCGGCACCCTCGCGGCGGCCGTCCGTGAGCTCCGGCCGCCGAGCCTCGGTCAGGGGCGGATCCGGAGCGAGGTCGCCGCCTTCACCCGCCAGCTCGCGACCCTCCTCGGCGCCGGGATCACCCTGGCGGACGCGATCGGCGTCCTGATCCAGCAGGTGAACCACCGCCGGGTCGAGATGGCGCTGCGCCTGATCCGCGAGGACATCCAGGGCGGCATCGGCCTCGCGGACGCGATGGCCCGTCATCCCGACCTGTTCACCGACCTCTACGTGAACATGGTGAAGGCGGGCGAGGCGTCGGGAAACCTCGACGACATCCTCGAGCGGCTGAGCAAGTTTCTGAGGGCGCAGGACCGGACGCGGAACCGGGTCGCCGCCGCCCTCACCTACCCGATGGTGATGTGTGTCGCCGGCTTCGGCGTCGTGATCTTCCTCCTGACCTACGTCGTCCCGAAGATCACCGACGTCATCAAGGAGCAGGGCAATCAGCTCCCCCTGCCGACCGAGATCCTGATCACGATCCAGGGCTGGGTGACCGGCTACTGGTGGCTGATGCTCATCGTGATGGCGCTCTCGTGGGGGATGTTCCGGGTCTTCCGGGCGACCGAGAAGGGCGCGCTCCTCGTCGACACGTGGAAGCTGAAGCTCCCGATCTTCGGCGACCTGTTCAAGAAGCAGAGCGTCAGCCGGTTCGCGACGACGTTCGCGACGCTGCTCAAGAGCGGCATCCAGGCGACCGACGCCCTGAAGATCCTCCGGAACGTCGTCGACAACAAGCTGCTGGCGAACACGCTCACCGATGTGCACGACCGCATCCTCCAGGGCGCCGACATCTCGGCGCCGCTGCGGAAGAGCGACGTGTTCCCGCCGGTCGTCGGCTACATGATCGCCGTCGGCGAGCAGTCCGGAAGCCTCGAGGACATGCTCGAGCGGATCTCCGAGAGCTACGACGAGGAGATCGAGCTGACGGTCCAGAAGGTCACCTCGATGATCGAGCCGATCATCATCGTCATCATGGCGGTGATCGTCGGCTTCATCGTTCTGTCCGTGATCCTGCCGCTCGTCCAGGGCTTCCAGGCGTGAGTCACGGCCAGAACGAGCAAGACACCTAGAAGAGAAACGTCACCAAGGAGGTAGTCTCGTGAGCACCCGTCGCAAGAGTCGAATCCAGTCCGGGATGAGCGGATTCTCCCTCGTCGAGCTGATGGTCGTGATCGCGATCATCGGCGTCCTCTCCACGGTCGTCGTCGTCGCCGTCGCGAGCCGCATCAAGAAGGCGCGGAAGACCTCCGTCATCGCCGACTTCAAGGCGATCGACACCGCCATCGAGCTGTTCGTCACGGACACGGGGCGCTACCCCGACAGCCTCGAGGATCTCCTCCAGGCGCCGCCGAACGCGAACCAGTGGGACGGCCCGTATCTCAAGACCGGCGGCGTGCCGCGGGACCCCTGGGGTTACGAGTACATCTACCGCAAGGGCGGCGGCAGCGGCGCGCGGCGCTTCGAGCTCATGAGCAACGGCGCCGACGGTGTCGAGGGCGGTGAGGAGGAGGAGGCCGACATCCACATCGACGAGCTCGACCGCAGCCGCGGCGGAAACAACTGAACCGGGCGCCCGCCCGAGCGTCAGGATGAGCATGCGCAACGAGTCACGGACGAGACGCCGACGCCTGCCCGCCTCCCGGCGGCGCCAGGCGGGGTTCTCGTTCGTGGAGATCGTGGCCGTCGTCCTGATCCTCGGGCTGATGTTCGCGATCCTGATGCCGAACCTCGAGCAGCTCTCGCCGAAGTACTCGCTCCGGGCGGGCGCGCGCGAGATCGGCAGCATGATCGAGGAGGCGAACGGTCGCTCGATCGGGCTGCGCCGGAGCTTCGCGATCGCCTATGACCTCGACGAGCGCTGGGCGGCGATCGTCCTCCCGCCGGGCTGGGGCGAGGACGGCGGCGGGTTCGACGCCGACGATGAGGAGGGCGCGCCGACCGGCGACCAGGAGACCGACTTCGGCAGCCGCGAGATGCTCGCGCCCCACTACCTGCCGCTGAACGTCGACTTCAAGAGCGTCGTCCTTCCGGGCGACCAGGAGCAGGCGAGCGCCGGACGCATCTACGTCGGCTTCTCGCCCTACGGAACCGACGGCAGTCACATCGTCCACCTCGTCAACATCGAGGACTCCGTCGTCGCGATCGAGTTCCACGCGATGGCCGGCTCGATTCACTACGAGAACGCCGAGCGTAGCTTCGAGGAGTTCAGTCGACCCGAGCGGGACTTCAGTCAGTTCCTCTCCCAGCCGAAGTAGGGAGGCGCCCGCGATGGCCGACATGGTGAAGCTGCTCACCGCGAACAGCCCGTTCGAGGCGAAGATGATCAAGGCGGTCCTCGAAGGCGCCGACATCCCCTGCCACGTCCCGGGCCAGGAGCTCCAGGACGAGTTCGCGATGACGCAGAAGCTGCTGGGGGCGGTCGCGGTCGATGTCTACGTCGCGCGGGACTCGGTCGAGGACGCGCACCGCGCGCTCGCCGAGGCGAAGGAGGCGGGCGAGTCAGCCGCCGAGGACGACGACGAGGATGACGAGGACGACGACGGGGATCCCGATGACGCGTGACGCGCGACCGACCCGCCGCCGTCGCGCCGACGCCGGCCTGACGCTCCTCGAGGTGCTCGCCGCCGTGGTGATCGTCTCGGTCGCCCTCCTCTCGCTCCAGATGGCGATGAGCGGCAACGTCCAGAGCACGGTCGTCGCGAACCACCGGCGCGTCGCGAAGACGCTCCTCCGCCAGAAGATCGAGGAGATTCGCGCCGGGATCGAGACCGGCAGCGAGGGCAACTTCGTCGACGAGGGGTTCCCGACGTTCACCTGGCGGAGCGACGAGGAGCAGGTCGACGTCACCGAGAAGGAGGCCGTGATCCAGCTCACCGTCTCGATCACCTACCCGATCCTGTTCGACACCCGCGCCCGACCGGCCGAAGGGGAGCAGCTCGAGGGAGACGCGCCCGATAGCGAGACGCTGACGATGCACCTGCTGGTGGACCCGCCCAAGGAGGAGACTCCAGGCGGCGGAGGCTCGTGATGCGACGACGGCGGGCCGGCTTCACCCTGCTCGAGATGATCATCACCCTCGCGATCCTCGCGATGGTGATGGGCATGCTCGGCGGGATCCTCCTCTCGGTGATCGACACCCACAAGCGGATCGAGCGGAAGATCAAGCCGAACAAGATCGGACCGTCGATCCTCGCCCTGATGGCGCGAGACATTCAGGGCCTCTACGCCTACGACGTCGAGCTCTGCTTCGTCGGCGTCGACGAAGGGGAGCAGGACGAGCTCCACTTCGTCACCACCCGCGCGAGCGCGCCGCAGGCGGAGACCGGCACCCGAACGCTCGTGACCGAGGTCGGCTACGCCCTCCAGGAGCGGGGCGAGGAGGCGGGGTTCTTCACCCTGTTCCGGCGCGAGAGCCCCGGGATGGACGACGACCCGCTGACCGGCGGGACGTTCACGCCCCTCTATCCGAACGTGACCGCGCTCGACGTGAAGTATCTCTCGCACGACGAGAACGCCGACTGGCAGGACGCCTGGCCGGCGGACGCGGGCCCGCCGGCGGCCGTCTGGATCTACCTCACCGTCGCCCCGGAGTACGAGCGCGGCTCGGGCGACCCGAACGACCCCGAGCCCGGGCCGAAGACCTACACGACCGTCGTCACGATCCCCATCCAGCCCGCCACCCCGATCGAGTTCGAGGAGGAGGAGGGCGAGGGCGAGTCTGGCGGTGAATCCGGTGGCGGAGAGTCCGGTGGCGGCGAGGGAGGCGGCGCCCCGCCTCCACCACCTCCGGGCGGCTGAAACAACCAACCGACCTCGAGTCAGCTGGCGAGCCGCATCGTCAGCGACGTCCATCATCGATCGGCCGCGGCGTCCGACACGAGACGCGAGCTTCAGGGGGCTCGGCGGGCGGCTTCTTTGGCCTGGATCTGGGTGGCGACTTTCTCGCCGAGGCGGCGTTCGAAGGCTCCGTTGATGAACGCTTCGCCGGTGATGCGAGGTGGGAAGGTCACCTCGGCTTCGAACCGGTGGTCTCCTTCCCAGGTGGTCGGCTCGCCTGCGCTCTCGATGCGGAGCGTGATGGTCGCCTTCTCGGGGAGCTGGCGCCTCTCGCTCCCGGCTCCTTCGGTCTCTTCCGGGCGGCGGAACTCGCGCTCCACCGTCGTCGCCGTGACCTCGATCTCGCCTCCGCTCCCCGCGGCGGGTGCTCCCGGCTCGACCTCGATGATCGCGCCGATGAGGCCGAAGCGGTCGCGGAGGGCGTCCAGCACCGGCTCGAGGATGCGAGGATCGCCCGCTGTCCTCGCCGTGTAGGCCTTCTCGAGGATCGGGCGCAGGCCCGCCGCTCGCTCCTCCCAGCGCGCCTGGCGCTCCTCGGCGAGGCACCGTTCCGCCACCTCGCTCACGCGCGCCGGGTCGATCGCTCCCCTCGCCACCGCCCGCCCGAGCGCTTCCAGGGCCGCTTCCGCGACTCCGGGGTGATCGGCGTCGACCCTCGGCAGCTCCTCCGCGCCCGTTTCGCGCAGCAGCCCCTCGAGCCGGGCCAGCGCCCCGTGCCTCTCTCCGGGCTCGCTCGCCTCGCCGAGCCCTCGCCACGCGGCCAGCACCTCCTCGCGGAGCGCCTCCCTCTCGGCTCTTCGCTCCATCCATCCCCGTGCCAGGTGGTCCCCTGCGGCGAGGAGCGCGATCAGGCCCAGCCCGACCGCGATCGCCGGCGCCCAGGCCGCGAGGCGGGATCTCGGAGGGGGATCGGCGGGCTCGGGGGCCGCGGCCGGTTGAGGGGGCGGGACGTCCACGGCTAGAATCCTACACGGGCGGGAGTTAGCCCCGCCACTTCGAGACCGAGCCCGCGCGCCGACGAGGGTGCGCGGCAGGGGAGGGTGGACCGGTGCGTCGCCTCCGATCGCAGGTCAAGGAATACAAGGAGCGGGAGACCGGCAAGCACGGTCGCCCGACGCCGACCCCTCCCGCCGCTCCGCCCGGAAGCGATGACGGCACCGTCGACGAGTCCTCCGTCGCCGCTGACGAGGAGGAACGCGTCGACATCATCGAGGACCGCCTCCTCCTGATGGAGCGCGAGCTCCTTCGGATCCGCGCGGCCCAGCGCCGCCTCGGCCGCGAGAACGAGGAGCTTCGGCGCACTCGCTCGGGCTCGGCGTCGCCCGCCGAGCCGCAGGACGAGCTCGTCCTCGCCCTCCGCCGCGAGAACGAGGACCTCCGCGCCGCCCTCGAGGCGCTCAAGGCGCGGCAGCGGAGCGTCGCGGCCGACGCCGGCGCCCTCCGCCGCGTGCTCAAGGGCGGAAGCAAGAAGGAGTCGAGTGACTCGACCGCGGCGGGCGGCGATGCCGACCGGCTCCGGCGCGAGCTCGACCGCTACCAGAACGAGAACAAGGCGCTCGAGTCCGACCTCCAGAGCCTCCGCGGCCTCTACGACGAGAAGGTCCGCCGCTTCGAGGAGATCGAACGGAGCCCGACGGTCGCCGGCGCCGACGATGCCCTCGCCGACGTCCCCGAGGCCGCCCGCTCGCTCGTGAAGAACGCGGCCACCGCCGCCCGCAAGGCGCAGATCGAGCGCGACGCGCTCGTCGCCGATCTCGAGACCGAGCGGAAGTATCGCGAGAAGACCAGCCGCGAGCTCGAGAAGAAGCTCACTCGACTCCAGCGCGACCACGACTCGCTCGTGAAGCAGCGCGGGAACCTGCAGCGCCTGCTCGAGCAACGCGACATGAAGATCGAGAGCGGCGTCCACGAGCTGACCGCCGAGGAGATCACCTCGAGCAAGGTCTTCAAGGACATGGTCGCCAACATGAACGAGACGGTCCGGATGGAGATCACCCACCTCCATGACGCCGTCTCCGACCTCGCCTCCGCGGACCCGGCCGCCTACAACGTCGTCCTCGATGCGATCGCGCGACACTTCGCCGCGGCCGAGGTCGAGAACCCGCTCGACAAGCTCCCGAAGGTGGGCGAGTAGCCCGCCCCGCGGTCGGTCAGGGCTCGAGCAGCCGGTTCTGCGGGATCGGCACGGCGTCGAGTCCGACGACCCGGAAGCCGGTCATCTGCTCCACCGAGGGGAGGAGCGAGCCCGGCGGCCCCTCCAGGATCATCCGCTCGTAGAGGTCGGTGTCCGTCCTTCGCGACGCCTCGCCGGCGCCGCCCGCTCGCTCGACGTCCCAGAGCCGGACGGTCGCGTCCGCGCTCGCGCTCGCGAGGAAGGCGCCGTCCGCGCTCCACGCCAGCCGGCGGACGCTCCCCTCGTGCCCGGTCAGGGTCGCGACCGTCGTCCGGGATGCCACGTCGATCAGCCGGATCACCCGGTCGTTGCTGCCGGCCGCGAGGCGTCTTCCGTCGTGGCTCCACGCGACGCACGCGAGCCCGCCCTCGACCGGAATCGTCGCGATCGGCTTTCCGAACTCGACGTCCCAGACCTTGAGTGTCCCGTCGGCGCTCGCGCTCGCGAGCCGGTCGCCGGTCGGCGAGAACGAGACGTCCCACACCGCATCCCGGTGGTCGCGCAGCACCCGGATCGGCGTCTCCGAGTCGGTCTGCCAGAAACAGATCGTGCCGTCGCGGCTCGCGCTCACGAGGATCCGGCCGTTTGGTCGGAAGGCGACCATCTGGACCGACGCCTCGTGGCCGCGGAACGTCCGAAGCGGCTCGCCCGACTTTCCGTCGCGCAGCGCGACGGTGCCGTCGCCGCACCCGGCGGCCAGGTACCGTCCCTTCGGGCTGAACGCGACGCTCCGGATCGCGCCGCCCTTGCCTGGCAAGGCGGCGACCGCCCGTCGCCTCAGGTTCCAGAGGCGGATCGTCCCGTCGATGCTCCCGCTCGCGAGGAGCGAGTCGTCCGGGCTGAACGCGACGGCGGAGACGCCGCCGGTGTGTCCGCGCAGGGCCAGGAGCTGCTTTCCGTTGTCGACCGACGAGACGCGGATCGATCCGTCGGCGCTCGCGCTCGCGAGCCGCTCGCCGTCGCCGGCGAACGCGACGCCGCGGACGGTCGCCTCGTGCGCGCGGAGGGTGAGCACCTCGTACCACGTCTCGACGTCCCAGAGCCTCACCGTGCGGTCGGCGCTCGCGCTCGCCACGTGACGGCCGTCGGGGCTGACGGCGACCGCGGTGACGCCCTCCTCGTGGCCGCGCAGGCGCTGAAGGCACGCGCCGGTGCGCGCGTCCCAGAGCCTCACCGTCCGGTCGGTCGAGCCCGTCACGAGACGCCGCCCGTCGGCGGTCCACGCGACGCCGCGCACCCCGCGCGGGTGCCCGGACAGGACGAGGCTCTCCTCCCCGTCGGCGACCCGCCACACCCGCGCCGTCCCGTCGCTGCTCGCCGACGCCAGACGCGTCCCGATGGCATCGAACGCGAGCTCGCGGACCCGCCCTTCGTGGCCGCGGAGGACGCGCCGCCCTCCGTCGGGGTCGTCGTCGCTGTGCTCGTCGACGGTGAGGTCGACCAGGATCACGTCGTCGCCGTCGGACGCGGCGATCGACCGGCCGTCGGGGCTCCAGGCGAGGGCGCGGCCGGCGCCGGGGGCGAGGGCGACGTCCCGCAGGACGCGGCGGCTGGCCCGTTCCCAGACCCGGACGTGCCCGTCGGCGCCCGAGGTCGCAACCTCGGCGCCGTTCGCCGAGAAGACGACCGAGAACGCCTCGCCCTCGCCGTGACGGATCCTCCCGGCGACGCCGCTGCTCTCCGCGCTCGCGCTCGCGTGCCAGAACCGGACGGTCCCGTCCTCGCCGGCCGTCGCGATCAGCTCGCCGCCGGGGGCGAACGCGACCCGCCTCACGGCGCCGTCGTGGCCGAAGTGCGTCCCGGCGACGCCGCCGGTCGCCGTGTCCCAGATGCGGACGGCCTCGTCGTCGCCGGCCGACGCGAGGAGCGCCCCGTCGGGCGAGAACGCGACGTGCCGGACCGACGCCGCGTGCCCGCGCGGCGTGCGTCGAGTCCGCCCTCCCTTCGCGGAGAAGACCCGGAGGCGCGCCTCCTCGTCGGCCGTCACGATCCGCCGCCCGTCGGAGCGCCAGGCGATCCCGATCACCGGGCCGCGGTGGCCGCGGAGCACCGCGACCTCCTCGCCCGACTCGGCTCGCCACGTCCTCGTGACGCGATCCTCGCCGCCGCTCGCCACGAGCGTTCCGTCGGGGGAGAACGCGATCGCGTGGACGGCTCCGTCCTCGTGCCCGTCGAACCGCGTCACCTCGAGGTCGCTGCCGAGGTCCCAGACCCGCGCCGTGCCGTCCGCTCCGCAGCTGCCGAGCCACCTCCCGTCCGCGCTCGCGGAGAGGCCGAAGACGCGGCCCCCGCCGTGGCCCGGCAGCGTTCGCGCCACGATTCCCCGACCGACGTCCCAGAGGCGGATCGTCCCGTCCTCGCCGGCGCTCGCGAGCGACCCGTCGGGGAGGGCGGCGAGCCCGGTCACCGACGCGTCGTGCTCCCGGACGAGGATGCTCGGGCGCGTGCTCCCGAGCTGCCACAGCGCGACCGCGCCGTCGGCCGAGCCCGACGCGAGCCACGGCCCGGCCGCGAGGCGGCGCTCGGACTCGTCGCCCGCGTCCGGGCCGGCGAAGCTCGGCGCGTCGCGGAGGCCGAAGGCGACGGCGGTCACGCGGTCGTCGTGCCCGTAGAGGACCGCCCGCTCCTCGCTCCCGTGGGCGAGACTCCACAGCCTCACGGTGCGGTCCGCCGCCGCCGACGCCAGGTAGCCGCCGTCCGGCGAGACCTCGAGGGCGGTGATCTCCTCCTCGTGGCCGCGGAGCGCCGCGACCTGGACGCCGGTGTCGAGGTCCCAGATCCGGACGACGCCGTCCGCGCCGCCGGTCGCGGCGCGGCGGTCGGTCGGGCTCGTCGCGACGACGGTCGTCGCCGGCCGACTCGGGCTGACCCAGGCGAGGCGCGCGCCGCGCCGCTGCGCGTGGAGCAGGCGCTCGCGCACGGTCGCGTCGTCGTCGAGGCTGACGGCCTTGGCGAGCAGCACCTGCGCCGCGAGCACCTCCTGCTGCTCCCAGAGCCGATCCGCCTTCTCGATGAAGACGTGGGCGAGGTTCCGGTTCGCCGCGGCGAGCGCCTCCTCGGTCTCACGGCGGAGGCGCTCCTCGGCCGCGCGCGCCTCGGCGACCTCGCGCTCGACCCGGTCGCGCGCCTCCTTCGCCGCCCCGATCCGGGCGAGGAGCTCGGTCTTCCACGGGAGCTCGTCGTCGAGGCTCTGCGCCTGCGCCTCGGCCAGGCCCAGGTCACCGTGGCCGAGGGCCGTCTCGGCGAACGCGAGCCTCGCCTGCTGCTCCGCGTTTCGGGCGTCCACGTTGCCCGGCCAGAGCACGAGCGCCTGGTGGAAGCCGGCGACCGCCTCGGCGAACTCCGCGTAGAGGCGCGCGTGGGCCGACTCGCGTCCGTCTCCCTCCGAGCCCGCTCCCTGCGTCTCGACCACCAGCGCCGCGCATCGCGTGAGCGTCTCCATCGCGCGCTGCGCGATCACGATCGACTCGCGGTGCTCGAGGAACGCGTCGAGCGCGTCGCGCAGCTCCACGACGCTCGCGAACCGGTCGTCGGGATCCCGGGCGAGGGCGCGGCGGCAGATGTCGCCGAGCTCGCGCGGGACCGACGCGGGGAGCTCGGGCGGCTCGCTCTTGATCGCCGACGCGAGCGCCTCGAGGACGCCGCCGCGGGTGCCGTAGTGGGGCGGCTGCCCGGTGATCAGCTCGTGGAGGGTCGCGCCGAGGAGGTAGACGTCGGTCCACGGCCCGATCGATGCGCCGCGGCCGGCCGCCAGCTCGGGCGGCATGTAGAGCGGCGTGCCGCACGGGCTCTTGATGTTCGTCTTGTGGAGCGTCCGGAGCGCCCGGAGCTCCTCGGGCCCGAGATCGCGCACGTCGAGGGCGAGGCCCCAGTCCATCACGAGCACCTCGCCGAGCTCGCCGACCATCACGTTCTCGGGCTTGAGGTCGTTGTGGGTGTAGCCGTGGCCGTGGGCGAAGGCGACGGCGTTGCAGACGGCGACGAGGATCCGGATGTGGTCCTCGAGGTCGAGCTTCCCGGCGCGCTCGCGGGCGGCGTCGCTCTTCGGATGGAGGAGGGCGTCCCACGGGAGACCGCCGACGAGCTCCATCGCCAGCCGGACCGCGCCGTCGTCGCCCTCGCCGAGATCGTGGACGGTGACGATGTTCGGATGGGCGAGGCGGCCGGTGATGAGCGCCTCGGAGATGAACGTGCGGCGCCGCGCGGCGAGCGCTCGGTCGCCGCCTCCGCCCTTGCTCTTCTTCCCGTCCGTCTCGTGCATCTGCTTGACGGCGACGTCGCGGTCGAGCGTCCGCTGCCTTGCCCGGAAGACGACGCCCATCCCGCCGCGCCCGAGCTCCTCCATCAGGTGGTAGGCGTTCGGGTCGGCCGCGCGGACGAGCTGGCTCGCCGTCGGACTCGGCGACGCTCCGGCGGCCTCGTCCGGCTCGCCCGACAGGGTGCGCTGCTCGTGGAACCCCTGCTCGCCGGCGACCGTCGGCTGCTCGGAGCTCGGCAGCTCGGGCCCGACCTGGAGCACCGTCGTGCCCGTCTCGTCGTCGGGGCTCGGGGTGAACACGGTCGGGGCGAACGCCGCCTCGCCCTCGAGGATGCTGCTGGCGAACGCCGGCTTGTAGGTCGTACCCGCATCGCCGTCCTCGAGGTCGCCCGGGACGACGGTCTTCCAGAGACGGCGGATGCTGGCCTCGTCCATCGACCCCGCCTAGCCCGACTCGTTGCCGGCGGCGGGCTTCTCGGTTCGGCCGCTCTTCTTCTTCTCGCCGACCGCGGGCTGCCTCGCGCTCGACCGCTCCTCCGCCTTCGGGTCGTCCTCCTTCACCGGCGCGGGCCGGCCGATGAGGCGGACGGTGACCCAGTCGCCCTTCCGGATCTTCCAGTCCGAGATCGGCACGCGCACCCTCAGCTCGTGGGCCCGACCGATCCCGACGGTGACGAGGGCGTGGTCGCCGCGGTACTCGAGGTTCTTCACCTGCGCGGCCGGCTCCGAGTCGCTGCTGTCGGCCAGGTTCGCCGAGTCGCCCGCCGCGATCGCCACCTGATCGGGCCGCACGGCGATCAGCGCCTGCCGCGCCGCGAGGCCGAACGCCCGGCCCTGCACGATCGACGCTCCCGAGACGAGCTCGGCGACGAAGCGCGTCCGGGGCTTCTCGAACACCGTCCGGGTCTCGTCGAGCTGCACCGCCGCGCCGGCGCGCATCACGAGGAGCCGGTCGCTCACCGCGAGCGCCTCGTCGCGCCGGTGCGTGACGTAGATGACGGCGATGTTGCGCTCCCGGGCGAGGCCGCCGAGCCAGATCGCGGTCTGCTCGCGCAGCCCCTCGTCGAGATGCGCGCACGGCTCGTCGAGGAGCAGCACCTTCGGCCGGCGGACGAGCGCCCGGGCGATCGCCAGGCGCTGGCGCTGCCCGCCGGAGAGCTCGTGGGGGCGGGCGCGGAGCCGGTCCTGGAGGCCCGCCTGCTCGGCCGCCTCGGCGATGACCTGGGCGCGTCCGGCGCGCGTGCTGCCGGGGTCGCGACCGAGGGCGAGGGTGAGGTGCCGCTCGACCGACAGATGCGGCCACAGCGCGAGCCCCTGGAAGACGAATCCGACCGGGCGGCGCTCGGGCGGCGCCGTCGTCGGGCGGCCGTCGATGTGGACCTGCCCCGCGTCGGCTCGCTCGAGCCCGGCGATGATCCGGAGCGCGGTCGTCTTGCCGCTCGCGCTCGTCCCGAGGATCGCGAGCGTCTCGCCCGTCCGGGCGATCAGGTCGAGGCCCGCGAGGGCGACGACGTCGCCGAAGCGCTTCTCCACCGCCTCGAGCTGCACCGCTCCGCCGCTCATCCGACGACCCTCCGCGGCTGACCGACCCGGCGTAGCATCGTCGCGAGCGGCATCAGCACGACGAGGGGGGCGAGGACGACGCCGAGGAGCAGGAGCGCCATCGCGGCCACGTCGGCATCCCTTCCGAAGTGGAGCAGGTTGAAGAGGAGGAGCGGGAGCGTATCTCGCCCCGGCGGTCGCAGGACGTCGTTCGCCGAGACCTCACCGGCCGCGAGCGCGAACACGAGGAGCCACGCGGCCAGCAGCGCCGGCCAGGCCGTCCGGAGGCCTATGTGCCGCGCCCGGCCGAGGGCGCCCATCCCGCACGTGCTCGCCGCCTCGTAGAGCTGCGGGTCGGTCCGACGGAGGCCCGCGACGATCACGATGAGCGCGATCGGGGCGAACCGGGCGATCCCCGCGTGGACGAGGATCGCGAGCGAGTCGTAGACGACGTGTGGCCGGACCGCGTCCGGCAGCCAGGCCGGCCCCGAGCGGTTCCAGAGGGCGATCATGCCGGTCGCGGTGACGGCGCCCGCGACGCCGAGCGGGAGGATCGCGATCGTCTCGACGGGCGCCGCCAGCCAGCGCGGCGCGCGGAGGAGGCCGGCCGCCGCGAGCCCGGCGAGCAGCGTCGCCCCGGTCGCGGCGCAGGCGGCGACGACGACGCTCGAGCGGAGCTGGTCGCCGCCGAGCTCGATCGCGCGACCGAGGGCGCCGTCCGCCGAGAGCGCGAGCTTGAGGAGATACCCGACGGGGAGGAGCAGGCCCGGCGCGAGGAGCGCGAACGAGAGGATCAGGGCCCCGATCGCGACGAGCGCGCCGCGCCGCTCCGGCTGCGGCGCCCGCGCGTGGCCACCGGGGTCCTGCGCGGCGGCGGCGCCCCGCGCGCTCGCGAAGCGGCTCGCCAGGATCGCGAGGGCCGCGAGGGCGACGATCGGCGCGGCGGCGGCCGCCGCGCCGGCCCGGTCGAACTCGCCGCCCATCCGGACGGCGACCTCGGCCGCGGCGACCTGATCGACGAACACGAACGACAGCGAGGCGTGCTCGGTGCACGCGAGGGCGAACGCGAGGAGCGCGCCGACGAGCGTCGGCCCCGCGATCACCCCGGCGATGATCCGCCGCTCGGTCCGGCGGGTGCCGGCGCCGACCCGCGCCACCTCGAGGAGCCGCGGGTCGATCCGGTCGAGCGTCATCGCGACCGGCACGGCCACGAGCGAGAGCAGCCCCGCGCCGAGGAGGGCGCCGCCGGCGATGCGGTTGTAGAGGATCGCCTTGCTCGCGTCGGCCCCGAGGGCGAACGTCCAGGCGACCGTGGTGAGGACCGGCGGGACGAGGATCGGGCCGATCATCAGCGCGGCGACGATCCGCCGGCCCGGGAAGGCGATCCGGGTCGTCAGGATCCCGAGGGGGAGGCCCAGCGCCGTCGCGGTCGCCGCCGCGACGCCCGCGACGAGCGCGCTCGAGGCGAGCAGGCCGAGGTAGCGCCCGTCGAGCAGGGTCGCGCCGACGGCCCCCGGCGAGGTCTGCGCCAGCGCGGCGACGAGCGGCGCGAGCACCACGGCGAGGAGCGGCGCGGCCAGGAGCGCCGGCCCGATCGGAGACTGCCTAGCCCGCATGATTCACGAGCCTCGGCGGCGGTCGTGATTCTCGTGAACGATCCGGGCTAGCCACCGACGAAGCTCTCCTTCAGCTCCGCGCTCACCTCGCGGAGACGCCGCCCGACCTCCGACCAGTCGACCTCGAGGACACGGATCTCGTCGATCGCGGGGTAGGACTCCGGTCCGGCGATTCCCTTGCGGACGGGGATCTGCGCCGAGCGGCCCGAGGCGAGCTTGGCCTCGACCTCCTCGCTCAGGAGGAACTCGACCAGCGCCTGGCCCTCCTCGGCGTGCGGCGCGCCGTCGACGAGGGCGACCGAGTTCGGGATCAGGAGCGTCCCCGCGCCGTCCGCGCCCTGGTCGGGGATGATCACCTTCACCGGCTTGCCGTCGCGGACGGCGACCTCGGCGTCGTCGCTGTCGGTGAACCCGATCGCGACGTCGCCGGCGACGACGCGCTCCTTCACGTGCGCGTTTCCGGCCGCGACGAGCGCGCCGTTGGCGAGGATGTCGGCGAACAGCTTGCGCGCCTCGTCGTCGCCGCGGGTGACGAACATCGCGGCCGCCCAGGTCGCCGTCGTCCCGTAGAGCGGCCGCGCGATCGCGATCCGGTCCTTCCACCGCTCGTCGCGGAGCGCCTCGACGCTGCTCGGCATGTCGGCCTCGGCGACGAGGTCGGTGTTGACCAGGAGGACGCGCAGGCGCGGGGCGAACCCGTGCCATCGCCCGTCGGGGTCGCGGAACGCGGCGGGGATCGCGGTCGCCGCCTCGGCGAGGTAGGGCTGGAGCACGCCCTCCTCGGCGAGGAAGGCCGTCTGGGCGACCTCGTTGCTCCAGAAGACGTCGCACCTCGGTCGCTCACGCTCGGCGAGGAGCGCGTTGACCAGGCCGGTCGTCTTGGTCGACTCCGCGTCGTACTTCGCGTCGACCCGGATCCCGGTCCGCTCCTCGAAGTCGGCGAGGATCTTGCTCGAGTAGACCTGGTCGGCGGAGCAGTAGATGGTGACCGACCGCGCCGGCTCCCCGCCGTCTCCGGACGGGCAGCCGATGAGGAGCGCTCCCGTCAGGGCGAGGACGCCGGCGAGAGCCACGATCGAGCGGATCTGCATGGTCGTCTCCGACGGTACATGCAACGGGCGCCCCCGTCGAGGGCGCCCGTGCGATCCGGTGCCGAGCGCGAGCGGCCTAGAACCGGAAGTGGATCGACGCGCCGATCTCGTAGACGAGCGCGCTCTTCTGGGTGAAGCTGTCGTCGTCGATGAACTCGCCGAACGTCTGCTGGACGTCGTCCTCGTCGATGAAGGCGCCGAAGATGAAGTTGGCGCGCGTGAAGATGTTGAACTCGACGACCTCGTTGATGTCCTTGGTGAACTCGAGGAAGAGGCCCCAGTGGACGAGCCAGATGTCGCTCGGCTCGACCTGGACCCCGCCGATCGTCCGGGTGAAGTCCTGGAGGAGGAACGCGCCTCCGCCGAACCCGCCCCAGAACGCCCAGTCCTCACCCGACAGCTCGTTGTTGGTCAGGCCGACCCACAGCGAGAAGTGCCAGATGTTTCCCTCGAGGTCGCTGCCCTCGCCGCCGACGATCCGCGCGTCGTTCTCGAACCGGCCGTAGCCGATGTCGACGAAGCGGATCTGGACGAGACCGGGCACCTCGTAGACGAGGCTCACGCCGACGAAGGCGCGGTCGTCGATCAGGGTGTCCTCGCTCCACGCCGCGAAGGTGGCGTAGAGGCCGAGCTTGATCCGGTCCTGGTACTCGCCGAACGGCTCGATCGGCGGCTCCTCGGGCTGGACGATGTCGCTCTCGGCGCCCGCGTCGCCATCGTCGAGGAACTCGATCGAGGTGGTGGTGGTGCTGGTGCCGAGCGCCTTGGCCATGAGGACCGACGAGCTCACGTCGTCGGACGCGAACTGCTGGTTCTCGAACCCGAGCTTGATCGGGTCCGCGTGGGCCTGGTCCGTGAGACCGAGGACGAACGCGAGCGCGATGATCGCCGGCAGAATGAGCCGATACCGCCTCATACCAGCATCCCCCTTTTGCGATCCCTGAGGACGAGCGGATCGGGCTGTCGGCGCGTTCCAGCCCGCGCCGAACCTGGCGCGGGGCGAACCCGCGCCTCGGTGCGCGAGTCACCGGGGTTCGCCGCGTTTCCGGCGCGCCCCGAGTTACCTAACTCGATCGGTGACTTGCTGTTTCCCCCGTAGTGGCGCGGAATTCTACCAAAGGCCTTACCCGGTGTCAAAGCGGTTGTGCCGCCCATCGGAGGTTGCGACGTCTCGGGCCCGGACGCGCCGGGGCTGGCGCTCAAACTCAGGTGGAGCAGTCGGATGGGGCGATCGAGCGGGGCGAGAGGTCAGCCGTTGTGGTCCGGCGGGGGCGGGTCATCGCCTTCGTCGCCCTCGTCGCTTCCCTCGCCGTCGTCTCCCCCGCCGCCGAGTCCCGCCTCGAGCCCGTCGAGCTCGAGGGCGAGCTTCTCGACGCGGGCGGCGGCGCGGCGGCTGTCGGGGTCGCCGTCGTCGAGTCCCGCGCGGGCGGCCTCGAGCGCGGCGCGCGCGGGGGCGAGCTTCAGCGCCTTCTCCGCGTCGTCCGCGGCGCCCTTCGCTCCCTGCACCGCCGCTGCCAGCTCGGCCCATCCGGCGACGCCGCGCGCGCGCTCCGCGAGCCAGGCCGCCCGAGCCTTCTTGCCGCCCTCGTCGATCACGTCCTTCACGTAGGGCACGTCGTGGATCCACGGCGCCTTCAGGGTCAGCCGCGCATCGAGCCGCGCGAGCGCGGCGGCCGCCTCGGCCGCGGCGACCTCGCGGTTCCCCGTCGCGGCGGCGGTGCGAGCGCGCGCGAGGTGCCCCGTCGCGACGGCCAGGTCATCGCCCTCCCGCTTCCGGACGAAGAGCATGCCGCCGGCGGTCGCGGCGATCAGGATCACGAGGAAGAGGACGACCCGCCGGAAGCGGCGGCGCCGCTTGCCGCTCGCGTCGCGCGATGCGCGCTGCGCCTCGACGACCTCGAGACCCTGCCTGGCGAGCTTCTCCCCTCGATCGACATCGAGGGCCGACTGGAACGCCTTCTCGGCTCCGTCGAGGTCGCCCGCGTCGAGCGCGCGCTGCGCCTGCTTGAGGTGATGGCTGCTCTCCTTCCGGGCGGCCTCGGTCTTCTTCTTCGCGGCGGCGACCTTCGGCGCCCTGGGCGCGAGCTCGGCGGCCTCCTCGACCGCCTTCTGCTTCTCCTCGAGGTCGCCCTTCTCCTCGGCCTCGGCCGCCCGCTCGAGCGCGGCGGCGACGCGCCGCTCGCCGGCCGCGATCGACTCGGCGAGCTCGTCGAGCTTCGGGTGCGCCCCGGTCACCTTGAGGGCCGCGTTGACGATGTCGTGGCTCTCCTCGAACTTCGCCTGCTCGAGCAGCTCGGCGACCTTCTTGTCGGCCGCGCGGAGGGTCTTCGAGACGGTCTCCGCCTTCGCGACGAGCTGCCGGAGCTCCTTGCTCCGCGGCGCGATCTGGAGCGCCCGGCTCGCCTCGGTCTTCGCGTCGTCCCACCGCTTGTCGCGCTCCGCGGCGCGGGCGGCCTCGACGATGTCAGCGAACGTGCGCGCGTGCCCCGTGACCGTCTTGCGGCAGGCGGCGACGCTCGGGTCCGACCGCGCCCGCTCGTCGGCGGCGTCGAGGCGAACGATCGCCTCGCCGAACTCGCCGGCCGCCGACAGGGTGCGGGCCGCCTTGAGGAGGCCCTTGACGAAGAGGGCCTCCTCGCGCGCCTGCTCCTCGAGGCGGTCGAGCTCCTCGTCGGTGCCCAGCCAGACGCGCGCCCGCTCGCACTCGAGGACGGCGCCGCGCGGGTCGCCCCCGTGGATCAGGTTGACGGCGCGGGCGCGCGCGTCGGCGCGGACCTCGCGCTCCGCGAGCGCCTCCTCGCGAAGCAGCTCGATCACCGCGTCACCCGGATGCTCGCGCAGGGCGCGGTCGAGGACGCCGAGGGCGTAGTCGACGTCGCCGCGCTCGAGCGTCGGGAGGACGAGCTGGAGCATCCGTTCGCGCTCGCGCTCGGCGAGGGCCGCCTCCATCTCGCCCATCTAGATGTCTCCCATGCCGGCGAGAGCGCGCTCGCGCTCCTCGTCGCCGCCGGGCCCGAGCATGAAGAGCACCTCGAAGGCGCGCGCGGCGGCGGCGCGGTTGCCGCTGCTCTTGAGGCTCGCCGCCTGCTCCTCGAGCTCGCGGAGCTCCTTCGCGAACGCGGCCACCTCGTCGGCCACGCCGCGCAGGCGCTGATCCTCGGGGGCGTGGTCGCTCGCCCGCCGCAGCGCCGCGAGCGCCTCCTTCGTCTTGCCGGTCTGGAACGCCGTCCGCGCCTCGGCCACCGCGCCCCGGATGTCGGCCGCCCGCTCGGCGGCGCGCTCGAGGAGGCTCTTGAGGCCGAGGTGGTCGGGGGCGAGCTCGAGGGCGCGCTCGACGTGCTCGAAGAAGGCCTCGACGCTCGCGCTGTCGAGCGCGTCGGTCGCGACCTGGACGCGTCGGGCGGCGACCGTCCGCCGCGCGACGTCGACCGCCGCCTGGACGGCCGCGTCGCCGCCGTGCTCCGCGGCGAGCGCATCGGCGGCCGAGGCGGCCTCGAGGATCGCCTCGACGTCGTCCTCGCCGAGCTTCATCTCGACCGTCGCGATCACCTCGGCGAGCGCCGTGATGCGCTCGCGCTCCGCCTTGATCTCGGCGTTGCGGCGCTTGGTGTCGACGCAGCTCCGGAGCGCATCGGCGGCCGCGTCGAGGGCGGCGAGGGCGGAGAGATGGTCGCCCTCGCCCGCGAAGCGCGTCGCGCGCTCGCGCTCGTCCTGGTAGCGCGCCTCGGCGTCGATCCCCTCGCGCGTCCGGCCGAGGGCCGACTGCGCCTCCTCGTGATCGGGGTCGAGCTTCAGGGCGCGCTCGATCAGCTCGATCGCGCCGTCGTTGTTGCCGAGGCCGCGCTGGACGCCCGCCTCGGCGAGGAGCTCGGCGACCTGGGCGCGGACCTTGGCCGGGCCGAGGGTGTCGGTCGGCGTCCCGCGCTCGCGGACCGCCGGGCCGGGACCGATCGCGGCGGGCGCCGTCGGCGCCGCGCTCGGCGGGGTCGGCGCGCGCCGCGCCTCGGAGGGGCGGGCCGCGGCCGGGCGGGGCGGCGGCGGGTCGGGCAGAACGACGCCGGCGACCGACGGCGGCGGACCGTAGCGGCGCGTGACCGTGGTCGCCTCGGGGTCGTCGTCGGGATCGGGCTCGGCCGTGACCGCCTCCGGCGGCGGGGTCGGGCGCGGCGCCGCCTTGGCGTTCTTCGCGTCGGGCGAGCGGCTCAGAACGTCCATGATCGCGGCGACGGCCGCGCCCGACACCGGGCGCCGCGCCGGCTCGCTCGCGCACAGGCTCGTCGCGAGCGACTCGAGCGCGCGCGGGATCCCGGGGACGGCCTCGCCGAGCGGAGGGAGCGCCGAATCGGTGAGGTGCCCGTCGATCTCGGGCAGGGTGTCGTCGGGGCCCGCGGGGATCGCGCCGACGAGCGACTCGTAGAGGATCACGCCGAGGCCGAAGAGGTCGCTCCGCGGGTCGGGCGCGCCGCCGGCCTTCACCTCGGGGGCGACGTAGGGCGAGGTCGATGGCGGGCCGCCGCGTCCGATCCGGCTCGGGTTCACGACGGGGCCGAGGTCGGCGAGCCACGGCTGGCTGTTGACGCCGACGACCACGTTGCTGCTCTTCACCTTCCGGTGGACGAGGCCGAGCGCGTGGATGTGGTCGAGGGCGCGGGCGATCGCCGACAGGATCCGGCACGCCTCGGGCCAGGCGAGCGGCCCCTCGCGAGCGACCTGGGCGTGGAGATCGAGGCCGTCGATCCACGGGTAGATCACGTAGGCCCCGCCGCCGTCGTCGCCGTGGTCGATCGGCGCGACGATGTGCGGATACTCGACCTTCGAGGCGGCGAGCGCTTCGGCCTCGAAGAGGCGGACGACGTCGTCGTCGGCCGCGAGGTCGGCGGCGAGCAGCCGCGCGACGACGTCGACGCCGAGGTTCAGGTGGCGGCCGCGATAGAGCATCGTCGACTCGCCCTGATGGATGATCGTGTCCAGGCGGCACTCGCCGACGCGGAGCGCCTCGGTCCGGAGACGGTCGCTCTGGGGGTCGTTGATGCCCACTACTCGACCCCCGCTTCCTTGAGCGCGGCGACCTCGCCCGGGTCGAACTTCATCGAGGGGCCATCCTTGACGCCGCGGAGCTTCGCCATGGCGACGAGCATCGTGAGCTGATCCTCATCGATCGCCAGAAACGCGAGCACCTCCTCGAAGTCCATCATCCCGCCCGAGCTCGGCGTCGGTGGAGCGGCTGGCGCGGGCGCGGGCTCGGGAGCCGGCGCGCGGGCCGGCGGCGGCGGCGGGGCGGGCTCGGGCTCGACGACGGGCGCGACCGCGTTCGGCCCCTCTCCGGGGAGGAAGATCGCCTCGGGCGTCTCGCTCTCGAGGGCGAGGTCGAGCATCTCCTGCTGAACCGCCGCCGGAATCGGGTCGGACGCCGGCGCCTTCGCGCCGGCGGGAGGATCGAAGTTGGCCTCGGTGAGGATCGTCATCGGCGCGTCCGGAACCTCGCCCGCCGTCGCGCCCGTCCCGAGGTCGAGCTCGAGCTCGCCCTCGACCGGCGCGTCGGCCTCGGCGGCGACCGGCTCGCGCGCCGGCGTCGGCGACGGCGGGATCGGCGCGTCGGCGTCGCTCGGCGGCGGGAGGTCGACGTCCTGACTCAGGTCGACGACCTCGCGCTTGCGCTTGCGCCGCTCCTTCTCGCGGCGCCGGCGCTCGCGAGCGGCCGCGGCCGCCGCCTGGGCGATCGCGTGGTCGCTCCGGGCGGCCGGGTCGAGGTCGTCGGTCTGCCGGTCGTGGAAGTCGTCGGCGTCGGGGCCCGCGTCGACCGGGATCTCGTCCGGGGTCGTCGCCGGCGGCGCCGCCGCCTGAGCGGCCGCGTCGACCTCGGTCGCCGTCTCCGGGTCGATCGTCGCCGCCTCGGGCGTCGCGGACGCGGACGCGGACTCGGGCGATGGCTCGGCGGCCGCGGCCGGCTCGGGCTCGGCGGCGGCGGCCGCCTCCGCGGCCTCCGCAGCCCTCGCCGCCTCCTCGGCCCGCATGGCCTCGGCGGCCGCCCGGGCGTTCGCGTCGGCGTTGGGTCGCGCCTCCGCCTCCTCGGCCGCCCTCGCCACCGCGCGCGCCCGCGCCTCGGCGTCCGCCTTCGCAGCCTCGGCGGCGGCCGCGGCGGCAACCTCGGCGGCGGCGGCGCGCTCGGCCTCGGCGATCCGCTCGGCGATCGCGCTCGCCCGCACCTCGAGCTTGCGCTGGAGCGCCGCGAGGTCCATGGCGAGGCGTCGCAACGTCCGCGGGATCGCGGTCGCGCGCGCCCGGAGGCGCTGCTCGACCGCCTCGAGGTCGAAGTCGGTCGGCCGGACCGGCGTCGGGATGAAGTCGATCGAGCGTCGCCCGGTGTCCGGGTCGAGGCGGCTCTGGGCGGCGAGGATCGTCTTGACGTCGCCGACCTTCAGCGCCTTCTTCTCGATCAGCAGCTCGCCGAGGCGGCGGTAGGGCGGCCCCTTCCGGGCGCGCCGGTCCTGCTCGGCGAGCGCCTCGTCGACCTGAGCCTGGGTCGCCAGGGTGTTCCGGATCGCGAGACGCCCGAAGAGCTTGTCCTCGGCGCGCACGATCGCGAACGCCTGCAGAGACAGCACCTCGGAGATCCGGTAGACATCGATCGATCCGAGACCGGCGAGGATCTCCCCGAGGGGGAGCTCCGCGTTCTCGGCCTTGAGGCGCGTCTGGAGCTCCATGGCCGCGTGGACCTGGCGCTCGCTCGCGAGCTCGCGCTCGACGGCGATCTGGCCGAAGAGCTTGCCAGGATCCACCTTCGCGTCCTGGGCGAGCTTCGCGGTGTCCTCGGGCTGACCCTCTTTTTGCTCGATCTCGGCCAAGGGGCTCCTCGGCGTTGCAGGGGCGGTCGGTCTGCTAGGAATCCGGGCCCGTCAGCCCTCAAGGTAGACGAAAAACCCCTTGCGCGCCAAGGCGCAAGGGCCCGGCTAGCCCGGATATGGGCTATCAACTTCGCTCAGGTCCGATGGGCTCGCCTTCGGCGAGCAGATGTCACCACGGAGACACGGAGGACACGGAGGATTCACGGAGACGCGCGGGCGGCGCCTACCGGGTCGGTTGGTGTCGCTTCGCGACGAGGATGGAACCACCGAGGCACGGAGGCACGGAGGAGCTTCGGGTGCGCAAGATCTCCGTCGAAGAGAACGGAAGAACGGACGAAGAGCGCGTTCAGCCCGGGTCGAGCTCCTCGCGTCGTTCTCCGGGAATCCTCCGTGTCCTCCGTGTCTTCCATGGGAAGGCCCCTCCGTCAAGGGGAATCTCAGGGGGGCCGACGTGGCGGCTCCCCGTTCGTCCTTCCGTCTCTTCTCCCGGCTCCGATCCGCTGGAAGTGAATGCCGAATTCGCC
>JAJDCQ010000232.1 GCA_029260755.1 Planctomycetota bacterium
CGAACCGATGTCCGACTGGAGGGAACGAACCGAGTGACTCCGGAGGGTCTCGGCACGGGAGCGTGCTTCCTGGCGAAGGGACCCTCCTCGCGATGGAAGCCCAGGTCTGCCAGGGCGAGCCTGCCCAGCGCGAGCGGTGAATCTGATCGACACTCTTGGAGAGGGGCTCAACTCGAGCAGACGAGCTCAGGAGGGAGGGAAAGCTGCTTCGCGGCAGGGAGTTGGAGCTTAACCTCCAGGCATTAGGCTCCGTGCTCGCCTTCGGCGAGCAGATGGAACCACGGAGGCACCGAGACACGGAGGAGCTTCGGGTGCGCCTGATCTCGGTCGAAGAGACCGGACGAACGAAAGGGCGCGCCGGCCCGCGAAGAGCTACTCGCGTCTCTCTCCGTGAATCCTCCGTGTCCTCCGTGTCTCCGTGGTGACATCCTCTTCGCCGCAGGCGAAGCCGGCGCACCGGGCATCCACCCTAGTTCCGGATCGCGTAGCGCCGCAGGTTGACCGTCAGGTCGTGGTAGCAGACGGCGGCGACGACGATCTCGATCACGGCCAGGATCGCCACGCACATCCCGTAGGAGAACGGGCACCCGCAGGTCGAGAGGCACATGCCTCCGATGAAGATCGCGATCACGGCGGCGAGCGCGCTCCGGACGTTCACCCGCACGCCCAGCGTCATCGCCATGAAGACGAGGGCGACCGCGTGGATCACCTGGGCGGTCGCCGAGACGAGGGTGCTGAAGATGGCGGCCCCGAACGCCATGAGGGCCAGGGTGAACTCTCCGTCCGATGAGCCCGACGGCATCCACGCGATCCCGATGTTCACCGCGAACGCGATGAACACGAGGATCTGGAGGACGAGGAACGGCAGGCCGAAGCGGCGCATGAGCGCCATCAGCTTGCCGTTCACGATCTGGGTCGGCGTCATGTTGGTCGTGAGGAGCAGCTCGAGCGTCCCGTCCTCGCGCTCCTGACCCAGCACCGTCGCGGCCACGACCGCCATCGCCAGGCCGACGAAGAGCCCGGCGAGGAGGTAGATCGCGAAGAAGATCCCGGCCACCCACGGCACGAAGTGGACGAAGATCGGCGAGGTGATGCACATGAGCGGCCCGCCGAGGTAGATGAACAGGCGGAGCACCCGCTCGAGCGCCCCGCCCGACTGACGCACCTCGAGCTCGTAGACCGGGTTCTTGACGTCGATGTAGTCGGGGCGCGCGGCGCCGAACCGGGACAACGGCCGCGTCATGAACCCGTCGCGCGTCGACGGGCGGACGTCCCCGCTGATCCGGAGACGCCAGACCCGGACGGCCGCCGCGAGGAGGGCGAGGAGGGCGGCGCCCGACGCGGCGAGCGACGCCCACAGCCACCCGTCGCCCGACCCCTCCACGGTGAGCTCGCGCGACAGCGCGCTGAACGCGTTCGCCGTGAACAGCACCTCGGCGACGGTGGCGAACGGCCCGCCGGCGAGGTCGAGGAAGGCGCCGACGATCAGGGGGAGGCCGAGGAGGAACCCCGACAGGAAGAGCGAGCCGAGGATCGCGGGGACCGGGTTCTCGGTGATCGTCCCGACGAAGAGGCCGATCGCGGTGGCGGCGAGGCCGGTCGCGGTGATGATGGCGAGGACGTGGAGCGTCTGCGAGAGCGCGACGCCGCCGAGGACCACGCCCGAGAACAGAAACGGCGTGCCGACCAGGATGAGCTGGAGCATGAACGTCGAGGCGGACGTGAACTTCCCGAGGACGATGCCCCCCGAGCGGAGGTCGGTCAGGAACAGCAGGCCGAGGGTGTCCTCGCGCCGCTCGTCGGCGATCGACGTCGCCGCCGTGACCGGGCCGAGCAGCATCACGAACGTCACCGCGATCCAGCTGTAGACGCTGAAGACGGTCAGTCCGAGGAACGGGCTCGGCGTCCCGAGGCGGCTGATGAGGATCGCGCTCAGGATGCTCCCGCCCACGATCAGGGCGAGGAGCGTCCGGACGACGTAGGTCCGCTTCTGCCGCCCCGCGACCGTCAGCTCACGGAGGACGACCGGGATCCCTGCCGCAGTGCCGTAGCGTCCGAGCGCCCCCGCCTGGGACTCGCTCACGCGACGGTCCCCTTGGTCAGGCTCAGGAACGCGTCCTCGAGCTCGACCGCGTGCTCGGCGAGCATCACGATCCGGATGCCGGCGGAGACGAGCGCGCTCGCGATGAAGCTGTGGTCGGTCTCACCCTTCTGGAGCCGCACCTCGATCCAGTCGTCGCCGCGGACCTCGACGTGGCGGACCTGGGGGAGCGCGGCGAGGACGCCCTCGGCGGTGTCGGCCATCCCGGGGACGGTCCGCACCTCGACGATGCGCTCCTCGCTCGCCCGCGCGAGCGCCTCCTGGACGGGGCCGGCGAACAGGAGCTGGCCCTGCTCGATGATCCCGATCGCGTCGCACACCTCCTCGATGTCGCTCAGGATGTGGCTGCTCAGGATGATCGTCTTGCCGAGGCGCCGGAGCTCTTTCAGCACCTCGCGGATCTCGATCCGGGCGCGCGGGTCGAGGCCGCTGGCCGGCTCATCGAGGAGGAGCACCTTCGGGTCGTGGATCAGGACGCGGGCGAGGCCGAGGCGCTGCTGCATGCCGCGGCTGAGCGTGCCGACCAGCGCGTCGGCCTTCCCGCCGAGGTCGAGGAGCTGGAGCACCTCGTCGACCGTCCGCCGGCGCGTGTCCTTCGGCAGGGCGTAGGCGGCGGCGAAGAACTCGAGGTACTCGCGCGTCTCCATCATCCGGTAGACGCCGGCGAGGTCGGGCATGTAGCCGACCATGCGCCGAGCGCGGTTCGCGCTCCGCACGGTGTGGCGTCCGCAGACGTAGGCGCTCCCGCGGGTGGGATCGAGGAGGGTCGCCAGGATGCGAAGGGTCGTCGTCTTCCCCGCGCCGTTCGGCCCGAGCAGCCCGAAGAGGATCCCCTCGGGGATCCGGAGCGAGACCTTCTTCAACGCGGTGTGCCCGGCGTAGACCTTCGAGACGTTGCGGAGCTCGATCGCCGGCGGCGCCTCGCCGGGGGCGGGCTCGACCGGCTCGGCGGAGACCAGCGGCGCCGCGTCGGCCGCGTCCGCGTCCGTGTCCGCGTCGGCCTCGGCGACCTCGTCCGCGTCGGCGACCATCGTCGCGGCCGCCTGATCGACCGGCGCCGGCGCGGTCAGGACGACGTCATCGCCCGGTCGCGCCGCGTCGACGGCGTCATCGGGCCGGTCCTCGGGGGGCGACTCGTCGTCGGGCCGAGGCTCGACGTCGGGGGCCAGCGGGTCGTCGGTCATGCCGTCACGCGCTCCTAGCGAACCGTCATCCGGACGCACGTCCAGCCGCGCCCCTCGAGAGCCCGGCCATCGACGGTGACCGGGACGGAGACCCCGTCGACGACGACCGCCACGTGGAGCTCGTCCTGATCGCCCGGCATCGGACCGTGGTCGGCCAGCCCCGGCGACGGCGTCCAGCTGATCGTGTTGCCGTTCTGGGTGGAGCCGACCGAGGTCGCCATCAACCAGCGCGCGAGGCGCCCGTCCTGGGTCCACTCGTCGGAGAACGAGAAGTTCCAGATGAGCTGATCGGCCTCGTCGGTCCGCAACCGGTGGACGACGTCGAGGGCGACCCGAAGCCGGTCGGGCTGGGCCACCTCCGCGCCGCGCTTGTCGAGGCCGGGGACGACCGCCTCCCACAGCTCGTCCGACTGCCGGACGCGGACCGCGAGGATGTTCGGCCCGCCGACCGCGCGGTGCACGATCACGGCGAGCGGCTCGCCGCCGTCGTCGCGCTCGACCTCGAGCCGGCACAGCGGGTCGGCCGTCGGAGGCATCGTCCAGTCGGCCCGGAACGTCCGCGAGGTGCCGATCCTGATCGCGGCGACGCAGCTCTCGCGCTCGTCGGGCCCGATCTCGACCCGGTCGCGCAGGGTCGCGTCGAGGCTCGCGAGCGTCTCGGCGAGGCAGGGCGACACGCTCGAGCCGGGGGCATCGACGGCCACACGGTAGTGGCGGTTCGCCGGGCTGGCGATGTTGACCCAGGCCATCCCGAGGGTCGGTCGCCCGTCGACGCCGGCCTCGACGTAGGCCGCGACGATCCCGTCGACGCCCGCGGACATGCGCGCCTGCGCCGAGATGAATCCGAAGCCGGCGAAGACCCCGACGATCAGGGGAAAGCTCACCCACGTCAGGATGGGACGCTTCAGCTTGCGCACGACGACGTAGTAGTCGAGCGGACCGACGGCGGCGACGTAGAGCACCAGGGCGAGGGTGAGCCAGAGGCCACCGACGGAGCCGGCCGGCGAGCGCTCGACGAGGCGCTTGTAGACCTGCTCCTCGGCGTCGAGGACGTTGCCCGAGCCGTAGAGCGACTCGACGTCGACCGGGACCGGCGACGGCAGGGGCAGGAGGCGCTCCCAGAGGGCGGCCGCCATCGCCTTGCCGACGAGCGGCTGCTGATCGATCGGGGCGACGACCAGGATCACCTCGCCCGCGCCGAAGGGACGGGCGACGATCATTGGCTGCCCGGCCGGCGACGCGAGGAGGACGCGCGCGTCGTCGCGGATCGTGCCGGTGACGAGGTCCGCCCGGAACGCGCCGACGGGCGCGGCCTCGGGCAGGTCGAACAGGGTCGAGAACGCGCCGCCCGGGTCGCCCTCGCGGCTGCCGCCGACCTCGAGGGGCAGGACGTCGGCGAGCGGCGGCGCGCCGAGCACGGTCGCGGGCGCGCGCCCGCCCGAGACGATCAGCGTCGCGCCCGCCCGCGCCCGCTCGATGATCGCGTCGAGGGCGCCCGGCGGGAGCTTCGAGATCTCGTCGCTCGGGAGCACGATCACGTTCCACGGCAGGAGCGCGCGGAAGCGCGGCGGCGTCATCTCGGGCAGGAGCCGGACGACGTGCCTGGGCGGGTCCTCCTTCATGCTCGCGGCGACGCCCCCCTGAAAGCCGCCGAGGTCGGCCGTCGTCTCGCCCTCGCCCTCGCCTCCGGTCTCCGACTTCGGACGATCACGCGGCACGCTCACCCCGGGCGTCGAGATCACGAGGACGTGCTGGCGGCGCGGCTCGCGGAACTTGAAGTGGAGCGCCGTGGCGGCGATCCGCTTCAGGGTCGGCTGCGCGCGATCGGGCCGGGTGTCGCCGTCCTCCTCATCGTCGTCATCATCATCGTCGGTGACGAGGCTCGGGTCGGCGTCGGCGGCGTCCTCGCCCGTCCGGGTCTCGATCGCGCGGTCCTCGTCGGACCAGAGCTCGAGCCAGACCGGGCGCTCGGCGTCCATCGGCGGCCTCAGGTAGAGCCACACCTGCTGGGTCGAGCCGGCCGGCACGAGGATCTCTCGCTCGATGATCGGTCCGACCGGGATCTCGCGCTCGCGGGCGCGGAGCAACCCCTTGATCGGCTCCGAGCCGGCCCGGATCGAGACGCGGATCGGGACCGGACCGCGCGCGATCCCGAAGCCGCGAGGGAAAGCGGGGTCGGCGAAGATCTCGGGCTTGTCGGCCGGGGGCGCCGCCTCCTGCGCGCGCAGCGTGGCGCCCGAAGCGAGGCCGAGCCCGAGGGCCGTGAGGAGGCCCGCGACGAGGACGATCCGGCCTCGGCGGACGGCACGCGACGTAGTTGGGGGTCGGGACACGCGCCGTCTCGTCCTTGACTCGGGGATCCAGGCGAGGATTGGACGCTCGCAAGGCGAATCCCTCTCGCCGCGCTCGCCGGCCCGGTCGCCCGGACGCGCCCGCGATGCCGCGGGGCGCCATCTTAGCGATCGCCCGGGGCCCGCGGAAGACGGCTCGAGGCGGTCGCGCCGGCGCGCCCGAGCCGTCCCGAGGGCGGTCTCGGTGCGGCGGCGCGGTCGAGGAGGACGCAGCGGGCGCCGGGCGGGCACGCCCGGCGCTGCCCGTCGACCCCCGGAGGCGAGACGTGGAGCGCGGAGCACTCGGAGAGCCGGCCCGCGACGGCCGCGTGAATCGCATCGACGCTGCCCCGATCGAGCCCACGCGCCTCGAACACGACCGCGTCCGGGCGGTCCGGACGCGCCCAGACGGCCTCGAGACCGAGGCGCAGGGCGAGCCCCGCCGGCAGGGCGTCCGCCGGGGCGTCCGGATCGAGGCGAGGGCCGAGCTCGGCCGCGAGGGACGCGGCGAGCGCGAGGGAGACGGCGCGATCGACCCCCGCCGTCTCGGCGAGCCAGTCGACGACCCGGGCTCGGCGGGTGACGAGGCGAAGGAGACCGCGCCGACCCGCGACCGGATCGCCGGGCGAGGTCGCCGCGACGACGAGCCCCGAGACCCGGATGCCGCGACGACGCCGTGCGCCGGTGAGGGTCGCGACGAGGCGGCTGGTTCGAACGTGGCGCGGGAGATGGAGGCAGACGATCTCCTCGGCCCCGAGCGCGAACGCCGGGATCGCGAGGCCTCCGACCCGCGCGCCCGCGCAGGCGAGGATGGTCCCCATGGCGATCTGGATTCCCCGGTCCTGGAACCCGGTGGGGTGGGGTGGAGTTCCGGGGGATTCGAGGGCGGGGCACGCTCCGAGGTGTTCCTGGAACGATCGGAAGAGAGCTCACGCAAAGACGCAAAGACGCAAAGGGTCGTTGCTCCGAGCCGAGATCTGGATCGGGTGGAGCTCCTTGGCGCCCTTGCGCCTTTGCGTGAGATTCCGTCGTTCCTGGAACACGCGCGCGCAATTGCCGTCGCGAGAAACGATCCACAGATTTCACAGATTTCACAGATTGCCGCGGGCGGGTTCGAGTCGTTGCCGATGCCGAAACGGGCCTGCGCCCTTCGGCGAGGGATGACCGCCTTCGGCAGCTCGTAATCTGTGTAATCTGTGTAATCTGTGGATCGTCAGCCGTTCGGAGCGGGGACTCTCGTGTTCCTGGAACGAGCCCGGGGGCCGGGGGTCAGGGCAGACGGTGCAGCTCGGCGAGATCGTTCGGGATGTCGACGACGCACCGGAACCCCACGTCGCTGAACCACGCCGTCGGGCTGCCGAACTGGCGTCGGGCGCAGCGCGCCTTCCGCTCGTCGGTCTTCCACGACCCGCCGCGGATCACGAAGTAGCCGCGGTTGTACTCGTCGAGCGGCGGGCCGCCGGGGTAGACGTTGTACTGCTCCTGCGTCCACTCGGCGACGTTGCCCCCTCCGTCGAGGAGACCGTACGGGCTCACGTCGCCCGGGTGCGTCCCGACCTTCGCGGTCGTCGTCTTCTTCTGGAACGGGTTGCGGTTCGGGACGTCGAGGTTGGCGTTGGTCCGGCTCGGCTCGTCGCCCCACGGAAAGAGCCTCCCGTCCTCGCCTCGCATCGCCTTCTCCCACTCCGCCTCGGTCGGCAGGCGCTTGCCCGCCCAGTCGCAGAACGCGTCCACGTCGGTCTTGCGGATGTGGGTGACCGGGTGCTCCTCGAACGCCGGCTTGAGCTTGGGGCGGCGCGCGTTCGGCTTCTGGAGGAGCGGAGCCGGGGGCCACTTGAACTCGACCGGCCCGGGCCCGGGGGGCGGCTTGAAGTTCGCCCGGTTGAGGAACTTCATGAACTCGGCGTTCGTCACCTCGCGCTCGTCCATGAAGAAGCTCCGACCGACGCTCGTCTTGTGCCGCGGCCGCTCGTTGGGGTTGCCCTCGCCGACGTTGCTGCCCATCACGAACTCGCCGGCGGGGACGAAGCGCATCCCGCGGATCGTCCGGCAGTACTTCTCGACCGCGACCCACCGGTTCACGATGTCGCTCCGCTCCTTCTTCTTGCGGAGCACCTTCACGAGCTCGCCGAACTCGGTCTCGGCCAGGCGCGCGTCGGACTTGCGGAGGGCGGCGAGCGCCTTCTCGTAGTGGTCGGACGCGCGCCGGTCCGCCTCCTGCTCGGCGATCGTCGCGCGCACCTCGAGCGTCGCCTCGGCGGCGTTCGGCTCGGAGCCGCCGTCCTTGCGCCCGGGGAACGACAGGCCGAACTCGGCCAGCTCGCGCTCGAGGTCGGCGGCCACCTGATAGGCCTCGACCGCCTCCTTCAGCCGGAACGCGGCGTGATGCTGCTCGCCGAGCTCGCGCTGGTGGAGGTAGTCGCGGAGCTTCCGGGCGGCGTCCTCGAGGCCGTCGAGCTCGGCCTGCTGGCTCGGCGTCCGGGCGTAACGCCGGGCGAGCCGCACCCCATCGAGGGCCGGGCCGGGCTGGCGCTCGTCGACGGCGACCTTCGTCCGTCGCGCGAGGCGCTCGTAGTCGAGGTCGCGGATCTGGTGATCGACCTGCTCCTCGAGGTGGGGGAACAGCTCGGCCAGCTCGCGATAGGCGTTGACGAGGTCCTCGAACGTCCGCTCGCGGTCGGGGTCGAGGCGCGCCCGGGCGGCCTCGACCCGCGCCGCCGCGTCCGCCTCGAGGGCGACGAGGCGCTCGCGCGCCAGGGTCGCGCCCATCGGCGGCTCGTAGTCCGCCTGCCGGTAGAGGCGCGCCGCCACGCCGAGCCGCCCCTCGGCGAGCGCGCGGTCGGCCCCGATCACCCGGACGCGGTAGCGAAGCCCCGTCAGAGCCTCCTCGAGCCACGGCGGGTTGCCGATCGCGCCGGCGTCGCGGCGCGAGGCGACCTCCTTGAGGCCGGCCCGCGCCTCGTCGATGCGCTCGGCGGCGACGGCGAGGCCGACGCCGCTCACGAGCGTCATCGCCTCGAGCTCCTCGTCGAGAGCGAGGCGTCCGGGCTCGTCGCGGAGCCACGGCACGAGCGATCCGGCGGCGAGGGCGGCGTGCGCGTCGTCGACGATCCGAGCCCGGGTCGCCGGGTCGGTCTCCTTGCGCCACGCCTCCATCGCCGCGCCCGCCGACGTGATCGCCGACTGCTCCGCGGAGATCGACGCGACGAGCGTCGAGCCCACCGCGACCGCGACGCAGACGCCGACGCTCGCCGCGGCGGCGACGCGCACGTTCCGTCCGCGCCGCCTCGCGACGTAGGCATCGGGATCGAACGTCTGCCCCGAGCTGCTCGTCGCCAGCCCGTCGAGGGCGGCGAACGTCCGCTCGCCGCTGCCGATAAGGTCCTCGACCTGGCGAATGTCGCTCCCGACGCTCACCCTGTCGCTGTCGAGGAGACCCTTCCGGAAGACCGAGGAGTCATTGAGGAGGTCGCCGTCGACCGATGCACCGTCGTCGATCGACTCGGGAGCGGCGACGCGCGCCGCCTCGCTGAGCCGCATCTCGAGGGCGCTCTCGAGCAGCCCCGCGTCGCTCGCGTCGTCGATGCTCGCCGCCTCGCGCTCTCCCTCGCTCTCGCGCCGGATCTCGCGCATGTTGCTGCGGAGGAACCCGTGCGGGTCCGCCCGGCTCCGACCGATCTCGTCGGGCTCGGGCGCGTCGAGGTCCTCGGACCCGGCCGCGAGCGGCGGGACCCAGTCGCCGGTCTCGAACGAGGCGTCGCCGTCGTCGCCGCTCGGTCCGAAGCGCGCCGGCGGCGGGACGAAGTCGCCGGTCCCCTCGGCGGGGTCGAGGCTCGCGTCCGAGGCGGGCCGGAACCCGTCGGTCGACGCGGCCGCGCCGGGCATCCCGCGCGGCGGCGGGAGCTCGTCCGAAGACGCGAACCGGACCACGCCCAGCGGCGCCGGCGGCGGCTGCTCGTCCGAGGAGGCGAACCGCACGATCGGCGAGACGCCGGGCGACGGAAAGTCGTCGCCGATGCTGGAGGGCGGCAGCGGGTCGTCGGCGATCGAGGCGGACGAGACCGGACGATCGCCCGTGCTCGGCCCGCGGACGGGTCGCGCGCCGGTGCTCGGCGCGCCCGCCCGGCGACCGCCGGTGCTCGCCCGCTCGGCCCGCCGCGCGTCGCGCTCCTGCTCGGCGATCCGGCGCAGGAGCTCGTCGAGGAGCTCGCGATGCTCGGCCGGCTCGAGGATGCCCGCGTCGACGAGCAGCTCGCCGATCCGGACGCGGTACTTGCGCGCGCGCTGACGGTCGAGCGCCCAGAGGACCATCTTCCGGTCGACGAGGCCGCGCTCGACGGCGATGTCGGCGTAGATCGTGTCGAGACGGATGACCTGGCTGGCGGCCTGCGCGCCGCGGAGCTTGCGGACGGCGCCGCGGTCGAGCAGCCCGAGGTCGAGACAGACCTGGCCGATCGGGGTGTCGTCGCCGCGCTGCCGGATCCGGGCCTTCTCGGCGAGCACCTCGCGGCATTGCCCCTCGTCGAGGAGGCCGTTCTTGAGGGCGATCCGCAGGAAGAACTGCTCGTCGATGGCCAGTCCGGGCGATCTCATGGCGCGTCCCCGTCACGATAGCACGCGCGTTCGGACCAGCGCGAGCCGGGGAGAGCCCCGATTGAACGGGCTCGCGCCGCCTGCTATGTTTTTTCTCTTCCCCGCTCGCCCCCTCGTTCACGCCGAAAGGGAACGACGATGGATTCCAGCAACGCCCAGGGCTCGACCGCGGTCGTCGAGTTCCTGAGCGCGGACGAGCCCGGGCTCGAGGTGGTCGACGTGGTCAACGGCGACCTCGCGACCGCGATGGAGGGCGACGTCGCCTCCGGCCTCGGCGCCCCGCCCGGCGAGCGGTTCATCCCGCCGACCTACCTCTACGACCGGCGCGGGTCCGAGATCTACGAGGAGATCACCCGCCTGCCCGAGTACTACCCGACCCGGGTGGAGACCTCGATCCTGAAGCGCGAGGCGCGGGCGATCCGCGAGTTCGCCGGACCGAGCGAGATCGTCGAGCTCGGGAGCGGCTCCTCGACGAAGACGCGGCTCCTCCTCGACGCGTGGGGGGCCCGGAGCCGCCCGGTCACCTACGTCCCGATCGACGTGAGCCACACGATGCTCGAGGCGAGCGCCCGCACGCTCCGCGAGGACTACGCCGAGCTGCGCGTCCTCGGCCTCGCCGGTCGCTACCACGAGGCGCTCGCGCTCCTCCCGGCGGACCCCGCCCGGACGGTCGTGTTCCTCGGCGGGACGATCGGCAACTTCGACGACGCCGAACAGGACGCCTTCTTCCGCGGCCTCGGCGCGAGGATGGCGCCCGGCGCGAACCTCCTCATCGGGTTCGACCGATGCGCCCACCCCCGCAAGCCCGCCGAGGTGATCCGGGTCGCCTACGACGACGCCGCCGGCGTGACGGCCCAGTTCAACGAGAACCTCCTCCGCCGCCTCAACCGGGAGCTCGACGCCGACTTCGATCCCGACCGCTGGACCTACCGCGCCTTCTACGACGAGTCGCTCCACCGCGTCGAGATGTACCTCGAGAGCGCAGAGCGCCAGTCGGTCGCGATCGGGTCGCTCGACCGGTCGTTCGAGTTCGCCGAGGGCGAGCGGGTGCTGACCGAGCTCTCCCGGAAGTACGACCCCGACGAGCTGGCCGCCTGGTTCACGAAGCGCGGCTTCGAGCCGGTGCGGCGGTGGGGTGACGAGGCGGACTACTTCTGCGTGCAGCTCCTGCGCTGGACGGGTGCGTAGCCGCGGGGGCTTCGCCTACGGCGAAGAGGATGTCACCACGGAGACACGGAGGACACGGAGAATTCACGGAGAGATACGCGAGCAGCTCATCCCGGTCGGGGGGGGCTTCGCCTTCGGCGGAGGGGATCGCACCACGAAGAGGCTTCGGTCCGACCACGTCTCCCCAGCGTCGGATCGTGGCCGCCTCGAGCCCGGGGAGATCGCGCCGAGCAGAAGATTCTCGGTGTCTCCGTGCCTCCGTGGTTCCATCCTCGTCGCGAAGCGACACACCGACCCAGTAGGCGCTGCCCGCGCTTCTCCGTGAATCCTCCGTGTTCTCCGTGTCTCCGTGGTGACATTCTGCTCGCCGCAGGCGAGCCGCCGGGCCGGGGTCAGTGGCCGAGGTAGGCCGCCCGGACGCGCTCGTCGGCGAGGAGCTCGGAGGCGGGACCCGAGAGGGTGATCTCGCCGGTCTCCATGATGTAGCCGCGGTCGGCGAGGCGCAGCGCCGCCTGGGCGTTCTGCTCGACGAGGAAGATCGTCGTGCCCTCGCCGTTCAGGCGCTTCACGATCTCGAAGATCTGCTTGACGATCAGGGGCGCCAGGCCGAGCGACGGCTCGTCGAGGAGGAGCAGCTTCGGGCGGGCCATGATCGCGCGGGCGATCGCGCACATCTGCTGCTCGCCGCCGGACAGGCTGCCCGCCATCTGCTTGTACCGCTCGCCGAGGATCGGAAACAGCTCGTAGACGTGGGCTATGTCCTTCGCGATGCCTTCCTTGTCGTTGCGGAGGAAGGCGCCCATCTCGAGGTTCTCGAGGACGCTCATGTCGCTGAAGAGCTTCCGCCCCTCGGGCGATTGAGACAGCCCCAGCGCGACGATCTCCGAGGGCTGCAGGCCGCTGATCTCGGCGTCGCCCATGTGGATCGATCCGCCACGGGTCGCGACCAGGCCGCTGATCGTGTTGAGGGTGGTCGTCTTGCCGGCGCCGTTCGCGCCGATGAGGGTGACGATCTCACCCTCCTTGATCTCGAGGTCGATCCCGCGGAGCACCTCGAGGACGCCGTAGCCGGCCCGGACGCCGGAGAGCTTGAGGAGGGTCTCGCTCACGAGGTCGCCTCGCCGCCGTCGGCCTTCTTCTCGTCGTCGGCGTCGGCCTTCTTCTCGTCGCCGGCGGCCCTCTCGTTCTCGGCCTTCTCGTTCTCGGCCTTCTCTTCCTCGGCGGCGTCGGCCTTCTTCTCTTCGCCGTCGGCCTTCTCATCCTCCGCGGCGGTCTCGGCGTCGTCGGTCGGCTTCTCGGCGTCGTCCTTGGCCGCTCCGTCGGGCTCGTCCTTCACCTCGGCTCTGGTCGTCGCCTCGGCGTCGGCCTTCTCGGTGTCGGCCGTCTTCGTCGTGTCGGCGCGACCCGACTCGCGCGCGATCCGGGCCGACTCGCGGGCGAGGAGGTCGTCGTCCTCCTGCACGCCGAGGTAGGCCTCGATCACCTTCGGGTCGGCCTGGACCACCTCCGGCGTGCCTTCGCTGATCAGCTCGCCGTGGTCCATGACGTAGATGTAGTCCGAGATGTCCATCACGAACTTCATGTCGTGCTCGATCAGGAGCACCGTCCCGCCCTCGTCCTTGATCCGATTGATCAGCCTGCGGAGATCCTCGGTCTCGGTCGGGTTCATGCCCGCCGCCGGCTCGTCGAGCAGGAGCAGGTGCGGATAGGTCGCGAGCGCCCGCGCGATCTCGAGGAGGCGCTGGTCGCCGTAGGGGAGGTTCGTCGCGAGGTCGTGGGCGTGCTCGAGCAGCCCGACGAACTCGAGCTGCTTGAGCGCGACCGCGTGGACCTCGTCCTCCTCGGCCACCATCGTCGGGTGCCGGACCACACTGCCGAGCACGCCGCTGTGAGTCTGCGGGTGCAGGTGCAGGCCGACCTTGACGTTGTCGACGACCGGCAGGTCCGGGAACAGCCGGATGTTCTGGAACGTCCGGGCGAGCCCCATGTCGCAGATGATGTCGGGGCGCATCCCCGTGACCTCGCGCGGGCCCCAGCGCGGGTGGTGGAAGACGACGTCGCCCTTGGTCGGCGGGAAGATCCCGGTCAGGGCGTTGAAGACGGTCGTCTTGCCCGCGCCGTTCGGGCCGATCAGGCTGGTGATCTTGCCCGGGCGGATCTTGACGTTGACCTCCTCGACCGCCTTCACCCCACCGAAGTAGCGGCAGAGCCCTCGCGTCTCGAGGAGCACCGACTCCTGGTGCGCGATCGCCGGCACGTCGCTCGTCGCCGCGTCGTCGACCGGCGGCGCGCTCTCCTGCTTGCGCCGCGGGAGCAGCCCGGCCGGCCGGAAACGCATCACGAAGATCAGGAGCAGACCGAAGACCAGGTTCGCCGCCTCGGGCGGCACCTTCATCGTGTCGGCGATCCAGGCCTCGCGCCCGAACCATCGCGCCGCCAGCTCGGCCGATCCGAGGTTGAACTCGAAGATCAGGAGCGCCGCTGCCTGCACTGCCCCGAACACGATCAGCCCGATGCCGGCCTTCCCGGCGAGCTTCTTCACCCGGAGGACCGCCCCGACGATGGACCAGATGCTCGCCGCGAGCAGGAGGATCACGCCGAAGACCGGGAGGTCCTCGCGGAGTACCTCACGGAGGCTGAAGAGGATCGCCGAGCCGAGGAGGACGCCCCGGATCGATCCCATCCCGCCGAGGACGACGGCCGAGAGGATCAGAATCGACTGCCAGATGTCGAGGCCCTTGGGCGATACGACGTTCGTCCACACGCCGTAGAGGGCGCCGCCGACGCCGCCGAAGAAGCCGCTGACCGCGAACGCGATCATCTTGGACTTGCTGACGTCGATCCCGCAGCTCCGGGCGGCCGTCTCGTCGAGGCGAATCGCCGCCCAGGCGCGCCCGATCCGGCTCCGGTCGAGGCGCTCCATCACAATGATGGTGATCGCGAGGACCGCCAGGACGAAGTAGTAGAAGTGACCGTGGGGCGTGTCCCAGTACAGCGGCTCGTCGCCCCAGAAGCTCGGGCGCGACTTCGCGGTCAGCTTGAGCGCGAACGCGCCGCCGGTGAGCCACTGGGTGTTGAGGTAGATCAGGAACAGGATCTCGGCCATGCCGAGGGTGACGATCGCGAAGTAGTCGCCGGTCAGCCGTAGTGTCGGAATCCCCCGGACGATGCCGAGGAGCGCGCAGACTGTTCCCGCCACGATGATGATCGATGGGTATAGAAACGGCCCCAGAAACCCGAAGGGATTACCCCCCTCGAGGGGCGGTCCCGTCGTTTGAAGCGCGAGACCGGTCGACGTCTCGGTCAACAACAACAGGTCGACGGTCAGGAATGCGCCCGTCGCGAAGAACATCACGTAGCCGAGCTCGAGAAGCCCGAGGAACCCCATCGTGACGTTGAGTCCGAGGGCCATGATCGCGTAGATCGCGACGAACAATACTAGGTTCGTGATTCGATGCTCGAAGCCGAAAGTCGTCGGTGGGAGCAGCACGAGGAGCGCGCCGATCGCGAGCGCGGCGGCAACGCCGCCCCACTCCTTCTTCTCGATCTGGTCGCCGAGCGGCAGGTATCGGAGCAGGTTCACGGGATCAGGCTCGCTTCGCCTCGGGCTTGCCGAGGAGACCCCACGGCCGGAACAGGATGACCGCGATCATGAGGGCGAAGCCGAACGCGAGGTCGTAGGCCGGCGCCCAGACCTGTGCGATCGCCTGAGACGCGCCGATGACGAGCCCCCCGACGAGGGCGCCCCGGATGTTGCCGATCCCACCGAGGACGGCCGCCGCGAACGCGATGATCCCGGGTGAGTAGCCGAATCGGAAGTTGAACGTCCCGCCCCGCTTGATCGCGAACAGGATCCCGGCGATCGCGGCCATGGCCGACCCGATCATGAAGGTGACGGCGATCACCTGATTGACGTTGACGCCCATCAGCGCGGCCGTGTCCTTGTCGAGGGCGCACGCCCGCATCGCCTTCCCGATCTTGGTGTAGGCGACGAGGAAGTTCAGGCCGAGCATCAGGACGACCGCCGCGATCCAGATGACGAACTCCTTCCAGAGGAGCCTGTCGTCGCCGTGGCTGAGGCCGGGGACCGGGTCGCTCAGGAAGCCTGGCACGGCCTCGGGCGGGAAGTAGACGTCGTCGCTGCCCCAGATCAGCTGCGCGATCGTCTGGAGCGCCAGCGACATGCCGATCGCCGTGATCAGCGCGCTCAGCCGGTCGGATGCGACCGTCGCCTCCGGGCGGCCGGTCTTCCCGGCCAGGCCGAGGATGGCCGTCGCGAACATCACGATCGGTGTGATCGTGAGGAGCACTCGGAGCACCCAGAGATGGGCTGGGACGGCGTCGGTCGGACGCAGATCCTTGGCGAGGACGAAGTAGACGATCGTCAGGACGCTGAACGTGACGAGCCCGCCAACCGAGATGGCATCAGGGATCCGATGCATCCGCCGCAGCGGGAGATAGGCGGCGAAGTCGAGGACGACGCCGACGAGGACGCACGCGAGCATCGCGACGATGAGCCCGATCGGCAGCGCGAACTGAAGGAGGAAGCCCGGCTCGGCCACCTCGCCGCCCGAAAGGCCGACCGCGCCCCACGCGACGAGCCAGCAGAAGAAGACGCCGAGCATGATCACCTCACCGTGGGCGAAGTTGATCAGCTTGATGATCCCGTAGACCATCGTGTAGCCGACGGCGATCAGGGCGTAGATCGCGCCGAGGGTGATCGCGTTGTAGAGAACGCCGAGGTCGAAGAAGTCACTCATGGAGGGGGAGCTCGGCGCGTGGGTGCGCGCGCCGCCGATACGAGTTCGAGGCGAGTCTCGAGGCCCGGGGGAGGCCGGGAACCGACCTTCCCCCGGTCTCTGGATCTACTGGAGGTCGAGCTCGAGCTGCTCCTCGGCAGCGACGAACTTGCCGTCCTTCACCACCGCGACGTGGGCGCCCTTGCTGAAGCAGTCGCCCTCGGCGTCGAACCAGGTCGGCCCGGTCACGCCTTCGAACGCCTTCTCCTTGGTCGTGCGCGCGGCGAGGTGATCGCGGATCTTCTGGCGGTCGGGGCCGACCTCCTCGATCGCCTCGATCACCATCCCGAGGGCGTCGTAGGTGAGCACGGCCCACGCGGCCGGCTCGGTGCCGTACTTCGCCTTGAACTTCTCGAGGAAGTCCATCGCCTTCGGGTTGTCCTTTGCGGCCTCGAAGAGGAACGGTGTCGTGATCATGACGCCCTCGGACGCCTTCCCGGCCAGCTTGAGGAACTCGGGGCTGTCGAGGCCGTCGCCGCCGAGGATCGGCATCGTGAGGCCGAGGTCGTCACGGGCCGCCTTGGTGATCGTCGCGCCGTCCTGGTAGATCCCGCTGATGAAGAGGACGTCGCAGCCCTTGCCCTTGATCTTCTCGACGAGCGGCTTGAAGTCCTGCGTCCGCTCTCGGACATAGGGGATCGGCTCGAGCACTTCGAGTCCGATGCCCTTCGCCTTCTTCGTGAACGACTCCATCAGGCCCTTGCCGTAGTCGTCGTTGTCATAGAGGACGGCCGCCTTCGTCGCGCCGAGGACGTCCTTCGCGTAGGTCGCGAGGAACGTTCCCTGGTAGTCATCGCGGTAGAGGTTGCGGAACGTCCAGGGCGAGCCCGCGCAGACGAGAACGTTCGTCGAGGCGGGCGTGATCTGAAGCACCTTCTTGCGGTTGTACTCGTCCTTGCCCGTGATGCTACAGGTCGAGTTGAAGTGGCCAACGACGGCGACGATGGAGTCGTCGCTCGCGATCTTGCGTGAGACGTTCGCCGCCTCGGTCGGGTCGCCGCGGTCGTCTTCGAAGACGCCGACGATCTTCTTGCCGTCGATGCCGCCCTTCTCATTGACCTGGTCGATGAGCAACTGGGCGCCATGCTTCATGAGCTCGCCGTTCGCCGCAGCGGACCCCGAGAGGGGACCGACGAACGCGATCCGGATCGTGTCGCCGGTCGTGGCGCCGCCGTTGGTGCCGTCGCCGTTGGTGCCGTCGCCGTTGGGGCAGCCGGGCAGGATCGCGAGCGCGAGCGAGAGGCCGACCACCATCGTGAAGAGTCGTCGCATCGGACAGTACCCCTTTCGATTGCGAGTGCGGAAAGCGAGGCGGAGATTCTAGGGACCGACCGGGGCGGGGTCAATCGGAGGCTCGCCGGGTCGTCACCCGGAGCGGCGTGAGCCGGCGTGAGGGTCGTTGCGCTCCGCCACGCTTTGTGGTATCTGGTCGGGTTCCTTCGCAAGACCGCGCGCCGCAAGTGGATCGGATCCCGCCGTGCGCGCCGGATCGGCCGCTCGACGGCCGTCGACACTCGAGCGAAACACACCGAAAAGGGGGAATGTGGTGCTCAGGTACGCCCGGCTTCTGGCTCTCGTTCTGATCCTGTCGGCGACGCTGCTCAGCTCGGGCTGCGCGCTGTTCTCGATGGTCTCGTACGGCCCGGTCGACGAGCAGACGGTGAAGCTCCTCAAGGAGGGCAGCACCAACGAGACCGACCTGGTCAAGTACTTCGGCGGCCCGAACGTCGTCCTCGAGCAGCCCGGACGTAAGATGTGGGTCTATCGCGGCTGGTGGGGCATCACCGTCCTCGGCGTCAGCATCGGCAACCGGCAGGATCTCGTCCTGTCGCTGACCGAGGATGGGATCCTCGAGCAGAAGGAGTTCAGCCGGACCGGCAAGCTGATCAGCGTCTTCGGCGGAATCTCGCCGATCGTTCCGGTCGAAGCCCGGTAGTCCGGCCGAGCCGGACGGATGGCGGCCTCGCGGCCGGCGACGAGCCGGGCCGGCGGGCGGCACTTTGCACGCCGACGCCGTCGATGCTATCTAAGATCGACATTCGAGTTAGAGTCTCGAACCTCCGGCCGAACCGGCCGAACCGGCCCGACGCTGACTCTCGGACGGGATCCATGGGCGCGGAAGAAGGCTTCGACTTCGTCATCGACTACGGCGACTCCCGGATCGGGAAGCCGGGCGGGGACGCTCCGCCGCCGCCCGGCGAGGACGACGCCGTCGGCGAGGGCTCGCCTTCGCCCGACGACGCCGACGCGAATGGGCTGCCACCCGCCGCCGACGCGACGCCATCACCCTTCGCTCCGATGTCGGCCAGCCCGTTCGAGCCGATGCCCGGAGCGCCGCCGCCGCCCGACGATGGCGCCGTGGCATCCCTCCCGCCGCCCGACGGCGCGGAGGCAGACCCCTTCCGCCTCGACATCGAGCTCGGCGAGTTCCCGTCGGAGAGCGGCGCGCCCCCGGCGTCCGCCCACGACGGGGAGGCCGGAGCCGACCTCGCCGACGCGCCCTCTCCCTTCGACGAGGCGCCGTCGGGCGAGATCGGCGGCTTCGACGCGCTCCTTCGCGATGCCGCTCGGCACGCGATCGGACTTCACGCAGCTCTCCTCGGAAGTCTCGCGACCGGCGAGGCCTCCGACCCGTCCGGCGAGCCGGGGCTCGCCGCGATTCGTCGATCCGGCCTGTGTGATCTCGACGGTGATGCGCTCGCCGAGATCCTCAGGAAGGCGGCGAGCTAGGAGCAGGGCATGCCGGTGCTGCAGATCCTGAACGGAAGCCTCGAGGGCGCGCGCGTGTCGTTCGAGAGCGGGGAGCCGGTCGTCGGCAAGGCCGACGTCTGCGACCTCGTGATCCCCGACGCGGGCGTGTCGCGCAAGCACGCCAAGTTCTTCGAGCGTGACGGCAGCTGGCACATCGAGGACGTCGGGAGCGCGAACGGCACGTTCGTGAACTTCGTCCGCAAGAAGGCGGGCGAGGCGGTCGCGCTCGGCGAAGGCGAGATCCTGTTCGTCGGTCGAACCGTCGTGAAGTTCTACGCCGGCGAGCCGCCGGCCGCGAACGACGGCGGGGGCGGCGACGCGGCGAGCGCCGAGGAGCTCGCTCAGCTCCGCGCCGAGCTCGCCGAGGCCGGCTCCGAAATCGACGAGACCCGCGCGGAGCTCGCGCGGGCGCAGGCCGAGCTCGCCGAGCGAGGCGACGGTCCCTCGCCCGACGGCAACGGCGCGGGAGCGCCGACGGGCGCGGTCGCCGACGAGGAGAGCCTCCGGACGCTGCTGCGCGGGACGATCCCGATCCACGGGCTCACCTGCCCGAAGTGCGCGACCGATCTCGAGGAGCCGTTCCGGGCGCTCGTGCGCGAGCGAGAGCAGCTCGAGGTGGTCCGTCGCCTCGGCCTCCATCGGCTCGAGTCGAAGGACCTCGACGAGGTCCTGGCGCGTGCCCGCCCCGACGACGAGGCCTGATCGACCGGCGCGTGTTCGGCCGTCGATCGGGTCGACCTGAACATCTCCGCGTCCCGCCCGAGATCGGCCGCTTCGGCCCCTTTCGTCAAGCAAGCGTGTAGGTTCCGTCGCCGCGGGCGCGGGGGTCGCGTTCCCGCGCCCACGGGAAAGGTGTATACCTGAAGGTTGGCGCCGGGTCCGCGTCTCCGACCCAAACCCACCTCGGCGCCCGAGGAAGCGTGGCTGGACGCGCGACGAAGACCGCGACGACGAACCGCCCCGGGAAGGGCCGCGCGAAGGCCGCGCCGAACCGCCGGGAGGGCGACCCGAAGAAGCGGCGCTCGAGCCGGGCGAAGGGCCTGAACGCGGCCCGCAGCTCGCTCCCCGGCGACGCCGTCGAGGCGCGCCGGGAGCTGATCGCGATCCAGAAGCGGGTCAGCAAGCGCCTCAAGGCCGAGATCAAGGCGAGCCTCGGCGAGGTCAGCCCGGCCGTCGAGATCTACTACGACGAGTACGACCGGGAGCTCCGTGGCTTCGAGCGCCTCGCCACCAAGGCGGAGCTGCTCGACCGCGTCGTGGGCGCCGACATCGTCTACCACGGCGACTACCACACCCTCCACCAGAGCCAGCGCGCGCTCTGCCGGATCCTCGAGAAGGTCGTCGCGCGCCGTCCGAGGATCATCCTCGGGATGGAGATGGTCCACATCGAGGACCAGTCCCACCTCGACCGCTACATGCAGGGCGAGATCGACGACGAGGCGTTCCTCGAGGCGATCGACTACGAGAACCGCTGGGGCTTCGAGTGGGCGAACTACCGCGAGATCCTCGATCTCTGCAAGCAGAAGAAGATCGCGGTCGTCGGGATCAACAGTGAGCCCGGCGGAGCCGACCGGATCATCGAGCGCGACTTCAGCACGGCCGAGGTGGTGGTCGACGCGACCGAGTGCGAGCCCGACGCGCTCGTCTACGTCTTCGACGGCGACCTCCACGTCGCCCGCGACCACCTCCCCCTGATCGTCGACACGCTCCTGCAGCGCCGCGGGATCGAGCGGAAGCGGCTCATCATCTACCAGAACGGCGAGCCGATCTACTGGCAGGTCGCCGCGGCCGGGCTCGAGCACCAGGCGAACGTGGTCGAGGTCGCCGACGACGCGTTCTGCATCATCAACGCCACGCCGATCGAGCGCCTTCAGAGCTACCTCAACTGGCAGCAGGAGAGCGACGAGCTCGACCCGGTCCTGCCGGGGTGGGACGACGACGGCCCGGCCGCCGACTACGCCGAGCAGGTCCACGGCCTCGTCCACACGATCTGCAAGTTCCTCGCGATCGAGCGCGACGACCTCGACGACCTCTCGGTCTACACGACGGCCGACCTCGACTTCCTCCGCGTCCTGCAGCGCAACCGGCTCTTCAGCGCCGTCGACATAGCGGAGATCAAGCGGCAGATCCTCTCGAGCGAGAGCTACTTCATCCCGCGCGGCAACATCATCTACCTCGCCGATCTCTCGGTGAACCACGCCGCGGAGGAGGCCGCCCACTTCGTCCACGCGCGCTGCGCCGGCTTCGCCGACGAGCCGCTGCCGCCGTTCGTCGACTTCTACTACCGGGCGCTGCGCGAGGCGCTGGGCTTCTTCGGCAGCAAGATCATCAGCCACACCCGCGACACGTTCCACGACGAGGACTTCGCCGAGATCCTCGAGGAGCGCCCCGAGGGCAAGCTCGGCCCGTCGGCCCGGATGTTCCGCAGCCTCGCGCGGTGGGTGATCCAGCACCGGCGATTCGAGCGGAACATCCTCCGCGGGAAGAAGCCGCGGCGCCTCAAGGCGATCTACCATCAGAAGACCGACATGCACCTCGGGATCACCCACGCGCTCGGCTACATGCTCGGCGAGCGGCTCTACCAGGCGATGCTCGTCGGCCTCGTCGGCAAGGCGGAGATCCGGGACCTCTTCCACCAGCCGTTCTTCGACCACGCCGACGGCACCGAGGGGTTCTCGACCTACCTCGAGCTCGTCGCGCGCCTCCGTCCGCTCGAGGACGCGATCGAGCGCAAGGGGGACCGGCTCTGATCCGTCATCGGAGCGGCGGGTCTTCTCTGAGCCTCCCTAACGAGATACGTCCAGAAAAATGCCCGCGCCGCTGGCGCGTCTCGAGAGACGTAACACACTCGTGACAAACCCACTCCACCACACATTAAGGTCGTATTAGGGGGCCCCGTCTTGTCCGCTTCATTGGGCAGGGCTAGAATCCCCCCAGCGAGGTCGGACGATCGAGATCGTCAGGCAGGCGACCTCCGAAGCGAAAAAACCGAGGAGTTCAACCGGTCCACCCGAGCGTCTGATCGGGTCGAGAGAGGAAAGATCCCCCTTGGTGAACCCGCTCATCGTCGCCGCCACCACCGCGCTCCTCGCCGCCGCAACCTCCGCCCAGCCGATCCCGGCGCACCCGACCGCGCCGAGCGTCCAGCGATCGCCGGACGAGCCGTCGGAGCTCGCCACCCAGGAGGATGCGACCCCGCCGGGCTACCGCATCCCCGACACGAATCTTGTTTACTTCGGCAACCCGAAGAAGTACAAGAGTCCAGCAGCCGTGAGCTTGGGGACGATCTTCAAGCAGATCGCCCCGTACCAGGAGCTCAAGTCGCGCGGCCTCGGACAGGCCGACGGCGACTACTGGATCCTCCTCAACAAGACCAACGCGATCTTCGAGAAGGTGCTCACGAAGGTCCTCGAGCAGGAGCCGCACGACCTGATCGCCGAGGTGGGAGCCATCAAGGTCCCTGCCGGCGTCAAGATTCCCGTGATCACCGATCTCGTCCTCGAGGAGCTCAAGAAGGGCGGCTTCTAGCGCCCGACTCCCCGACGGACGAGCTCGCCCGCCAGGGAGCGTTCAGCGCGCCGCCGTATGTCTCACCGCCCGACCGCTCTCGCCCTCCGCGCCGCCGTCGCCGCCGCGCTCCTCGCCGCCCCGCTGGGGTGCGCCTCGGGGCCCGATGCGCCAGACGACGACCAGCCGATCATCCGGATCGAGCAGCCCGCGGCCTCCTCGGGGAGCGCCCTCCGCTTCGCCCTCGGCGGGAACGGCCCGCCCGCCCTGGTCGAGAACGGCCACGACCTCGTCGAGAACGGCGAGCCGGTCTTCGCGCCCGAATCGGGCAGCCTCTTCGTCGAGCGCGAGGGGACCAAGTGGGCCGGAATGAAGACCTGGTTCTATCGAATCCGGCACATCCCCGGCGACAAGCTCTCCCTCCTCCTCAAGAACTGGACCTCGCCCGAGGGGCGGATCATCCACTACCCGGAGCTGAACCAGCTCATCATCACCGACAAGCCCGAGATGCTGCGGATCTACAAGGCGATCCTCGACGAGATCGACGTCGTCGCCCCGCAGGTCGAGATCGAGGCGAAGGTCATCGAGGTCCGCAAGTCCAAGGGCTTCGAGTTCGGCTTCGAGCTCCGGGTCGACCGCGCCCCGGCCAGCAACTCCGCCCTGCGCGACTTCTCGGGCAACTTCCAGAGCAGCTCGTTCATCGAGAGCCTGCGTGGAGGCGTCCCCTTCCAGGGGAGCCAGTTCCGGTGGGCGTCGGTCGGCCGCGTCGTCGAGGAGCTCGGCGACTTCGAGTATCTGATCCACGCCCTCGAGACCGAGGGCTACGCCGAGGTGTTGAGCAGCCCGCGGGTCGTCGTCCGCAACAACGAGCAAGCCTCGCTCAACGCGGTGACCGATTTCCCGATCCAGATCACGAACATCAACAACAACAACGTCGTGATCACGACGCAGTTCAAGAGCGTCGGAGTCAAGCTGATCGTCAAGCCCCGCTCGATCGGCCGCGATAGCCTGCTCCTCGAGTTCAACCCCGAGGTCAGCAGCGTCGTCGCCTTCGAGCAGCCCCAGGGTCAGGCGGCCGGGATCGCGATCCCGGTCATCGCGAAGCGCGACGCGAAGACGACCGTCGAGGTCAAGGACGGCGAGATGCTCGTCGTCGGCGGCCTCTTCGAGAAGAAGCACCTCAAGAACGAGCGCGGCCTCCCGATCCTCCACGAGCTCCCCCTGATCGGCCCGTTCCTGGGCTCGCGGGAGGACGCGGAGGAGACGACCGAGATCATCTTCCTCCTGAAGGTCCGGATCCTCACCTCGAAGACCAAGGCGGCGGCGAGGCTGAGGATTCCGATCCCGACGGACGATGACGAGGAAGACGACACGGGCGAGGGGAAGTAGCTCGACTCTCGCCGGGGCCGTCCCTGCTCCCTGCTCCCTGCTCACCAGAAACAGGAACTTGACGGTCGGCAACGGCTTCGCGACGCCCGGAACGCCAATCCGCGTCATCCGCGCAATCCGCGGTTCCGGTCTCTCTCCCGGCCCTGACGAGACGGTGGGAACCGCGGATTTCGCGGACTTCCGCGGATTGCGAGCTGCCACCTCCGGAGTTCATTGCCGACGCGGGCGCCATCGAACCCCGCCCGTTCGCCGTTCGCCGTGAGTCTGAGGGCATCTCCTGACATCCTCGGTGACGCGAGGCCGTCGGTCTGGTATAGATAACGGCTTACGAATCAGCACCGGTCGAGTGGGAATTCCCGGGCCTGCCGAGAGACGTGGAGACCGATGTACGAAGACCTCCTTCCCCTGGTCGAGAAGCCGAGTCGCTACCTCGGCAACGAGATCGGCGCCGTTCGCGTCGATCCGGCGGCGGCCGATGTCCATTGGGTGATCTCGTATCCCGACCTCTACGAGGTCGGCTCTTCGAACACCGGCCTTCCGATCCTCTACTTCCTCCTGAACTCGATCGATGACGTCGCCTGCGAGCGGGTGTTCCTCCCCGCCCGCGACATGCAGAAGCTGCTCCTCGAGCGCGAGCGGGCGCTCCTCTCGCTCGAGACGCGGCGCCCGATCCGCGCGTTCGATGTGTTCGGGATCCAGCTCCCGCACGAGATGTGCTACACGAACCTCGTGCTGCTCTGTCAGCTCTCCGGGATCGCGGTGCGCAGCCGCGACCGGCGCGAGGAGGACCCGATCGTTCTCGGGGGCGGTCCCGGGGCGTTCGCTCCCGAGCCGGTGGCCGAGCTCTTCGATGCGATCCTCGTCGGCGACGGCGAGGATGCCGTCGTCGAGATCAGCGACTGCATCCGCCTCGCGAAGGCGGACGGCGTCGACCGGACCGAGCTGCTCGACCGCCTCGCGGAGATCGAAGGCGTCTACGTCCCGAGCCACTTCGAGGTCGACTACCACGAGGATGGCCGGGTCGCGCAGATCCGCAGCCTCCGCCCGGCGCGCACGACCGTGCGCAAGGCGCTGATCGACGACCTCGAGACCGCGTTCTACCCCGAGACGGCGATCGTTCCCTACGCCGACACGATCCACAACCGGCTCGGCGTCGAGATCATGCGCGGGTGCACCGTCGGGTGCCGCTTCTGTCAGGCCGGGATGATCTACCGTCCGCTCCGCGAGCGGAGCCCCGGGAAGATCCTCCAGCTCGCCGACCGCGGGCTCTGCGCCACCGGCTTCGAGGACGTCAGCCTGCTGTCACTCGACACCGGCGACTACACGATGATCGATGGCCTCGCCCAGAGCATGATCGGGATGACCGAGCAGCGCCGGATCTCGACCTCGCTCCCCTCGCTGCGGGCGGGGAGCCTGACCGATCGGACGATCGCCGAGATCAAGAAGGTCCGGCAGACCTCGTTCACGATCGCTCCCGAGGCGGGCACCCAGCGCCTCCGCGACGTCATCAACAAGAACATCAGCCAGGACGAGGTGTGGGAGACGGTCGAGCGGGTGGCCCGGCAGGGCTGGCGCGCGATCAAGTTCTACTTCATGTGCGGCCTGCCGACCGAGACCGACGAGGACCTCGAGGGGATCGTCGAGATGGCGATCCAGGCGCGCGAGATCGCGCAGCGCCACATCGGTCGGTTCAAGGTGACCGTCAGCCTCGGGGCGCACGTCCCCAAGCCCCACACGCCGTTTCAGTGGGAGGACCAGATGGGCCCCGAGGAGGCGCGCCGGCGGATGGACTTCGTTCGCTCACGCTGCCGGCCCAAGGGCATCGACTTCAAGGGCTGGGACCCCGAGATCAGCTGGCTCGAGGGCGTCTTCAGCCGCGGAGACCGCCGCCTCTTCGACGCGGTCCTCGAGGCGACCCGCCGCGGCGGCGGGTTCGAGGCGTGGCAGGATCACTTCGATGTCGGCCTGTGGCGGGGCGTCTTCCGCGACCTCGGGATCGACCCGATGTGGTACCACCGGCGCCGCGACTGGGACGAGGTCCTCCCGTGGGACCACATCGACAGCCGCGTCACCAAGAAGTTCCTCGCCAAGGACGCGAAGAAGGTCACCCGCGAGCTCCGCGATCCGAGCCGGAGCGACCTCCGGACGACCGCCGACTGCCGCGACGATCAGTGCGCGGGGTGCGCCGTCTGCTTCGAGGGCGACATCCGCAACCGCCTCGCCAAGTACGGCGAGCATCCGTTCGCCGAGGCGCCCGCGTCCGCCGTCGCCGTGCTCGGCGGCGCCCCGAGCCTCGCGATCGGCCGGTTCGGCGGCCGCCGGCTGCCGATGATCGCGAGCCAGGTGGAGGCCGAGCCCGCCGAGCCGGTCGCGATCCCCGAGAACCGGAAGTGGCAGACCAAGCCCGGCGCGCCGGGCGGGTCGGGACCCGCGACGGGCTTCGTCGAGGCGCTCCGCCGCGGCGAGGAGACGACGCGCCCCCGCGTCGCCTCCATCGCCGAGGGCCGCCGCGTCGAGGCGGCCGAGAAGGCGGCGGCCGAGGCGATCGAGTGGCCGGCGCAGGCGACGCCCGATGAGATGCGCGCCCTCCTCGCCGTCGCGAACGACGCCGGCCCGAACGACGCAGGCCCAGACGACGCCGGCCCGGACGACGACCATCCGGAGATCGCCGGCGACGACGAGGCGAAGGCCGCGGTCGTCGAGGTGACGCCCCGGTTCGGCTACCGGGTCACCTGGACCAAGACCGGGACGCTGCGCCACCTCGCCCATCGCGAGATCATCAACATCTTCTATCGAGCGCTCCATCGCGCCCGGCTGCCGGTCGAGTTCACGAGCGGCTACCACCCGAAGCCGAAGATGGCGTTCGGACCCGGGCTCCCCGTCAGCGTCGAGAGCGTGTGCGAGGAGGCCGACATCTTCCTCGTCGAGGACCTCGCGCCCGAGGCGGTGCTCGAGCGACTCCACGAGGAGCTCCCGAGCGAGCAGGGGCTCGCGCCGACCGGCATCCGGCGCCTCGAGCCCGGCGAGACGAGCGTGCAGGCATCCCTCGGGATCCAGCGCTACGCGCTGCGCTTCGAGTCACTCGGAGGGCGGGATAGCGAGGACGGACGCGCGCGGCTGCGCGCCGCCCTCGGCGCGTTCCTCGCAACCGAGAGCCTCCCGATGGAGCGGAAGGCCAAGCGCGGCAAGCGGCAGACCGTCGACGTGCGACCGCTCGTCGTCGAGGCGGTGCTCGAGGAGCCCGCGGGCGACCGCGAGCAGGGCGTCCTCGGCTATCCGCCGGTGCTCCACGTCGCCACGCGGATCGGCGAGCGGGGCCAGGCGGTGCGGCCCCGGGAGCTGATCGAGATCCTCGCCGGCGAGGACCGCGAGACGGCGGAGGGCGTCCGGGTGCTGAAGCTCACCGCCCACGACGAGGCCGGGCTCGGCGCGGAGCGAGTGGCCGGGCTGCCCGCCGAGGCGTTCTCCTGAACGACTGGCGCCTCCCGCGCCGCGAGCCTGCGAGACGTTCGAACCGTTTCCGGGTAGGCTGAAGCCCGATCAGAACGCCCGGCCTCCGCCCATCCCGACCCTCCGGCGCCCCATGAGACGCTTCTTTCTCCGCCTCAGAATCCACTTCCGACGGATTCTCCAGCTCGACGACACGCCGGAGTCGATCGCGCGGGGGACGGCGCTCGGCATCTTCATCGCCATGACGCCGACCGTCGGGATCCAGATGATCCTCGTGGCTGTCGTCCACACCCTGTGCAAGGCGAACCGGATCGCCGGGCTCATCATGGTGTACATCTCGAACCCGCTGACGATGATCCCGATCTACTGGGTCGACTACGCCGTCGGCTGGCTCGTCCTGAGGCCGTTCGTCGAGCTCGAGTGGCACGGCTACGAGCACTTCTCGAGCATCTTCGACCTGGGCGAGACCGAGGGCCTCGGAGGCGCGACGCGCGAGTTCATGGGGCGCCTCGTCGAGGTCGGCACCGACGTCGCCGGGCCGCTGTTCCTCGGCGGCCTGGTCGTCGGGACGATCTGCGCCCTCCCCTCCTACCCGATCACCCTCGGCATGGTCCGCCGGACCCGCTCGAAGCTGAAGGAGCGACGCCTTCGGTTGAGTCAGCGCCTGTCGGTCCACCAGCCCGCGACGACCGACGCCGCGGCCGCGAGCGCCGCTCCGCGCCCCGAGGCCAAAGAGACCGAGGCGGGGAGCGACGGGCCGGCCGGCGACGCGCCGGCGTGACCGCCGCGCTCATCCTCGCCTCGGGCTCGCCTCGTCGAAGTGAGCTCCTCGAGGCGCTCGGCGTGCGCTTCGACGTCGTGCCCTCGAACGCGCCCGAGCCCTTGCCGGCCCGCGTCCCGGATGAGCCCGCCGCCCACGAGCTCGTCGTCTCGCTCGCCGTCGCGAAGGCGAAGGAGGTCGCGCGGCGAGCCCCGAGCGGCACCATTGTCCTCGCGGCCGACACCGTCGTCGTCCTCCCGGATCCCGGCACGCTCCTGGGAAAGCCGGGCGACCGAGCCGAGGCAGCGGCGATGATGACGCTCCTCGAAGGACGCGAGCACCACGTCGTCACCGGCATCGCGACGATCGGCCCCGGCGGAACGCTCCGGACGGCGAGCGACCGGAGCGCGGTCGCGATCCCCGCGCTCGGGCCCGCCGAGCTCGCCGGGTACCTCGACCGGGGCACGTGGGCCGGAAAGGCGGGCGCCTACGGCATCCAGGACGCGGGAACGCCGATCGCCGGCTGCGAAGGGCACGTCACGACCGTCGTCGGGCTCGATGTGCTCCGCACGGCCGCGATCCTCCGCGCCGCCGGGCTCGACGCCCCGGAGGCGCGGGCGTTCGAAATCGAGGGGCGTTACTCTCTTTGCAATAGCTAGTTACGACGCACCCACCAGGGGTGGCAGATGCGCGACAACCACCCCCCGACTCCATCTAACAAGCTCGTTGACAGTAACTTCCGACGATTTCTATCGGCGCGGTCGACCGTGTACTTTTTGCCGAGACGCGGGAATCCTCCGAAGCGGTTCCGCCGTGATCGTCCGGATGGAAGACGAGATTCCGGTCTATTTCTTCCGACTGGCCCATCTTTACAGGCTCTCCCGCGATGTTAGGGCCCGCCCCCGACCATCGAGCACCCCGCATCATCGGTTAGAGGTTGCAGCCGATGACCGCGCCTGCTACAAATAGTAGCGGTTTCACCGCCACAATCCTACAACATGTAGGTTTACGAGGCACCGCCCGCTGGGACCCGGAGGACCTTGCGGAGCGCGGAGGGTATGTTCATGTCAGTTCGATCCAACCATAAGTCCCGCCTGGCTTTCGAGCTGCCGAACGGAGATTTGGTGCGTTTCACCACCAAACGTCGTCCGGCCCTCGGTCTGGCCCTCGGCGACGACGCGTTCCGCGACGACCTCCACGGTCAGTTCGAATCGCTGATCCTCGCGTCGGAGCGGATCGCGGGAGAGCCCGAGCTGCGGCGCGTGCAGCCGGCGGCGAAGGACATGAACCGCCTCCGAGATCGCTTCCGCGTGGTCCGGGGAGAGCGCGCGCTCACCTCCGAGGCGGCGACGATCGACGCCGCGGCCGCGGCGATGCTCGAGCCCCACCTCGGTCGGACGACCCGCGAGCGCTTCGCGACCGCCCTCGACCAGGTGATCGCCCGCGCCCTCGCCGCCGGAGACCGGGAGACCGCGCTGGTCGCCGCGGCGAGCGCCCTCGCGCTCCTCGCCGACGGAAGTCTCGTGGTGCCGGCGGTCGCGAACCGACTCCTCCACGCCATCGGCGCGCTCGTCGAGCCGCCCCCGGCGCCGCTCCGCGAGCCCAACGCCACGCCGCCGAGACGCCTCGTCCGCTACGCCCGCCGGATCCGTCGGCTCGCCGGCACGACCTGCGCGCGCACCCAGGCGCGGCACCTCGCGAAGGGGACGCGGCTCTTCCAGCAAGGCCTCCCGAGCCAGGCGCTCGAGGAGTTCCAGAAGGCCTATCTCCTCGCGGACGCCCCGCGGGAGCGCCTCGCGCCGCTGCTCGAGACCGCCCGCTGCCACTTCCGGCTCGAGCAGAGAGACGCCGCCCTCGCGGCGCTCCGCCTCGCCCGCGCCGTGGCCGCGAGGATCCCGGCGAGCGCGACGCCCGAGATGAAGACCACCACGGTCGACCGCCTCGGCGGGACCGTCGACGGGAATGGGAATGGAAGAAGGACCGGCCGCCTCGAAGCGTTCCTCGACGCCCCGAGGCCCCGGCGCCGCGCCGTCACCGATGTCGACGTCACCGACGTCACCGAGGGTAAGGAGACGGCGCACTCGTAGCAGAGGGAGAGGTCTAGGACTCGAAAGCTCGCAACGCTTGCACTTGGGATTGGGAGAGGGTCGCCGGGGAGAGGCGAACGACGAAACAGCCAGCGCGGCAGATTGACTTGGTGAGGTCGAGGTAAGTAGCACGGTGAGGGAGTAACCCGGGGAGGGGTCGAGAGCGGCCCCTCCCTGGTTTTGTACCGTTCTCCTCTCCGTTGTCCGTGTGATGGCAGCGATGATGGGGGCGAAGGGCCGCGAGGCGCGCCGGTGCGCGCTCCTCTTGGACCGCCGAGCCGCGGACGGCGCGCCTCGCGGACCCTTAGCCCCACGCTCGCTTCGCTCGCTTTCTTCGCTCGCTTCCTGCGGAGGTGCTTCCCCTCGTTCCTCGGGGAGCACCTCCTCCGGGACTCGCTCTCTGGTTTTCTCGGAGGGCGCTTCGCCGGGAGGATCTCCTCGGCAGGAACACGGTCTCGGGCCGGCGAACCGCCCTCGGGTCGTGGATCCGTCGGCGCTCGGTCCTGTCGAAGGGAGCCGAAGGGGTCAGGTCTCGGAAGTTCGCATTAGCGGCGCTAATGCGAACATCCGAGACC
>JAJDCQ010000233.1 GCA_029260755.1 Planctomycetota bacterium
GTTCTGGTCTCGTATCTCCCAAATTGGGGCCTTATTGCGAATATCCGAGACCTGACCCCTACGCGCTTATTGCGAAGATCCGAGACCTGACCCCTTCGCGCTCGTGAGTCGGGCCGACGCGTCGTGGGTGGACGCGGGCTAGAGGAGCAGGGTCGCGTCTCCGTAGGAGAAGAGGCGGTAGCCCTTGGCGATCGCTTCGCCGTAGGCGGCGAGGATCCGCTCTCGGCCGGCGAACGCGCTCGCGAGGAGGAGCGGGGTGGAGCGCGGCTGGTGGAAGTTCGTCAGGAGCGCGTCGACGACCTGGAACTCGAACGGGGGATGGACGTAGAGGTTGGTCGTCCCCTCCGTCTCGCCGGTGCGGGCCCACCACTCGAGGCTTCGCACGGCGGTGGTCCCGACGGCGACGATGCGATGGCCGACGGCTCGCGTCTCCTCGATTCGCTCGCTCGTCTCGGGCGGGATCTCGAACCGCTCGCCTTGCATCGGGTGGTCCTCGACCCGGTCGGTCCGGATCGGGAGGAACGTCCCGATCCCGACGTGGAGGGTGAGGCGGGCGATGCCGATCCCGCGCGCGTCGAGGCCGCCGATGATCGCCTCGGAGAAGTGGAGCGCGGCCGTCGGCGCGGCGATGGCGCCCGGCCGCTCGGCGAAGATCGTCTGGTAGCGCTCGCGGTCGAGGTCGGCGCCGCGCGGGTCACCTCGGGACCGCTCGATGTAGGGCGGCAGCGGCATCGTCCCGGCCGTCGCGAGCGTTTCGATGAGCTCCTCGGTCGACGAGACGGTGAACGCCAGCACGAACGCCCCGTCGTCTCGCCCTTCGGGTCGGTCGACGACGTCGGCGACGAGCCCTCCGTCGAGCTGCAGACGCTCCCCCGGCTCGAGGCGACCTCGCGTCTTCACGAGCGCGGGCATCCGCTCGGCCGCGTCGGGGCGGTCGAACGGCCCGAGGACGAGCACCTCGACCTTGCCGCCGGTCGCCTTCCGCACCCCGAAGAGCCTCGCCGGCACGACCCGCGTGTCGTTGACGACGACGAGGTCGCCCGGCGCGAGCAGCTCGGGAAGCTCCGCGACGCGGCGATGCGAGACGCCCTCGGCGGCGCGATCGATCACCAGCAGTCGCGCCGCGTCGCGCCGCGCGGCGGGCTCCTGCGCAATGCGCTCGGGGGGGAGGTCGTAGTCGAAGAGGGAGAGGTCCATCGCCGCCTCAAGAGGGCTCGGCGCGCGCTTCGGTCTCCTCGGCTCCGACGTCCGGCTCGGTCTTCGACCAGATCGGGCCGACGTCTCGCTTGCCGTCTCCGGCGATGCGGACGCGCTCTCCGGTCGCGAGGGACAGCTCGGCGAGCGCCGCGATGTCGAGGTCGGCGCAGGCGTCGTCGAGGTCGGCGGCGCGCACCTTCGTCTTGGGCCTCGCCGGCGCGAAGAGGGTGCAGCAGTCGTCGTAGGGCAGGGTCGAGGTCTCGAACGTTCCGATCCGCTCGGCGATGGCGATCACCTCGTGCTTGTCCTGGCCGACGAGCGGCCTCAGGACGAGCGAGTCGACCTTCCGGTCGATGGCGTAGAGGTTCTCGAGGGTCTGGCTGGCGACCTGGCCGAGACACTCGCCGGTGATGAGCGCCCCGTGCTGCTTCGCGCGGGCGAGCCGATCCGAGACGGCGTACATGACCCGACGCAGGGCCAGGGTCCAGAACGGCTCGGGGCAGGCCTCGGCGATCGCGTCCTGCACCTTTCCGAACGCGGGGATGTAGACGCGGATCGGCCGCCCTCCGTGCCAGGCGGTGAGGATCCGGGCGAGCTCGATGACCTTCTCCTTCGTCTTCTCGCCGGTGTAGGGCGCGGCGTGGAAGTAGACGCACTCGATCTCGAGGCCGCGCTTCATCGCGAACCAGGCGGCGACGGGGCTGTCGATCCCTCCCGAGAGGAGGACGAGCGCCCGCCCGGTCGAGCCGACGGGCAGGCCGCCGGGGCCCGGCATCCTCTCGCAGTAGACGACGGCGCGCCCGCGCGTGCCGACCTCGACGCCGATCGTGAGCTCGGGCCGCTTCACGTCGACGGTGAGCTCGGGGAGGGCGCGGTCGACGACGCCGCCGACGATGTGGGCGATCTCGTAGGAGGTCTTCGGGAACTCCTTGTCGGCGCGCCGCGCGTCGATCTTGAACGTGCGGACGCCCTCCTCGACCGCGCGACGGGCGGCGGTGAGGGCGATCGCCGAGATCGCCTCGAGGTCGGGCTCGGCGCGCACCGACGTCGCCGGGCTCCAGCTCTTCACGCCGAAGGTTCGCGAGACCGGCGAGAGATCGGCGCCCACGGGGGCGGTGATCTTGATCCGGCCGCGGGTCGACTGCACGCCGTGATCCCGGAGACCGAGGACGCGACGGAGGTTCTGGACGAGGCGGCGCTCGAAGAGGGGGCGGTTCTTCCCCTTCAGCCCGATCTCGTCGTAGCGGACGATCGCGTCGATGGTCTCGGCGCGCTGCGGCGCGCTCTTCTCGTTCTGTTCGGTCACGGTCTCGGGGGATCAGGCGCGGGCGGGGCGAGCAGCACGCCCGCGGCCCGCGCGTCCGGCCCGCCGGACCCGCGGAAGGACCTCGGCGAGGGCGGTCAGGGCCGCGTCGACGCAGGCGCCGGTCGAGGTGGCGCCGAGCGAGAAGCGCAGGGCCGATCCAATGCGCTCGTCGGGGAGGCCCATCGCGGCGAGGACGTGACTCGTCTTCCCCTTGCGGCTCGCGCAGGCCGACGTCGTCGAGACGAAGACGCCCCGCTCCTCGAGGGCGTGGAGCGCGACCTCGGGCTTCACGCCCGGGAACGAGACGTTCACGATCCACGGGACGCCGGCGCCGTTGCCGACCCCGCCGAGCTCGACGAGCCCCGCCCGGAGGCGAGCCCCCAGGGCGTCGATCCGCTCCTCGAACGCCGCGAGGTCGGCCGTCGCCCGCGCCGCGGCGGCGCCGAAGGCGACCGCGCCGAAGACGTTCTCGGTGCCGCTCCGGAGACCGCTCTCCTGCCCGCCGCCCGTCACGAGCGGCGCCAGCCGCGTGCCCGGCCGGATCCAGAGGGCGCCGATGCCCTTCGGGGCGCCGATCTTGTGCCCGGAGATCGTGTAGAGATCGAGCCCGCCCTCCGCGAGCGCGAGGCGGACCTTCCCGAACGCCTGGACGCCGTCGGCATGGACGGCGATGTCCGGCCGCGCCCTCTTCACCGCGCGGGCGATCGTCTCGACCGGGTGGAGCATGCCCGTCTCGTTCTGGACGTGCATGATCGAGACGAGGACGGTCTCGTCGGTGATCGCGGCGACGACGCGTTCGGGGTCGACCATCCCGTCTGCGTCGGGCGCGATCCACGAGACGGTCGCGTCGCCCGTCCGCTCGAGGTCGCGGCACGTCTCGAGGACGCTCGGATGCTCGACCGCGCTCGCGACGACGTGGCGCCCCTCGCGCCGGCGCGTCCGCAGCAGACCACGGATCGCCAGGTTGTTCGCCTCGGTGCCGCCCCCGGTCAGGACGACCTCGGCATCGCGCCCCGCACCGAGCGCCGCCGCGAGCCGGCGCCGCGCCTCGCGCAGCCCGCGCTCCGCGTCGACGCCGAGCCGGTGCGCGCTCGAGGGGTTGCCCCACGCGCCATCGAGGAACGGCCGCGCCTCGAGGAGGGCCTCGGCGTCGGGGGCCGCGGTCGCGGCGTGGTCGAGGTAGGCGATCGGGTCTGCCAGCGGTCCGGGCTCTCTCGAAGATGACGGCGTCGCGGGACCGGGCGAAGGTCCGATCCCGCGAGAAGCGCGCGCATTATAGCAGAGCGGCCTCCGGGCCCTGGGACGGGCCGCGACCGCCCTCGGTGTCATCGGGGCAGCGTTGACCCCCGGTGGCCGGCGCCGATAGAATCCGCGCTCGGGGGGCAGTCCCCGCGCAACGCGCTGCGGCCGGGGCGCCGCAAGCCTGGAGAACGACTTGACTTCTTCCGATGCCCAGAAGGACCGCCTCCGCACGATCGTCGAGGGGTTCGACGGGCGGCGCATCGTGATCATCGGCGACCTCGTCGCCGACATCTACATTCACGGCTTGCCCGAGCGCCTCTCGCGCGAGGCGCCCGTCCTGATCGTCGAGTTCGAGCGCGAGGAGCTGATGCCGGGCGGCTCCGGCAACGCCCTCGCGAACGTCGCCGCCCTCGGCGCGACCGTCGTCCCGGTCTGCCTCGTCGGCTCCGACGCGACCGGCGAGCGCCTCATGGGCCGCATCGCGCAGCTCACCTCGCGGACCGAAGGCGTCCTCCGGAGCGAGGGGCGCGTCACCGTCACGAAGACCCGCATCATGGCGGGCGACTCCCACACGAGGAAGCAGCAGGTCCTCCGGATCGACCGTGGCCGGCGCGACGCCGCGCCCGGCCGGCGCGAGGAGGAGCGGATCATCGCCTACCTCGACCGGATCGGCGCCGAGGTCGACGCCGTCGTCGTCTGCGACTACGGCTACCGGCTGGTCGGCGACGCGGTCCGCGAGAAGCTCGCCGAGTGGGGCCGGCGCGGCACGCCGGTGATCGTGGACAGCCGCTACGACCTGATGGGGTTCGGCGGGCTCACGATCGCGACGCCCAACGAAGGCGAGCTCGAGGCGGCGATGCGGCGACGGTTCGACACCGTCGACGACGCCCTGGCGACCGGCGAGGAGGCGCGGAGCAAGCTCGACCTCGACGCGCTCCTCCTCACCCGCGGCGATCAGGGCATGGCCCTGTTCGAGCGGGGGCAGCAGCCGGTCGTGATCCCGATCTGCGGGAGCGAGCAGATCGTCGACGTCACCGGCGCGGGCGACACGGTCGCGACCGTCCTCGCCCTCTCCCTCGCCGCGGGTGCATCGTTCACCGAGGCGGCGCGCCTGGCGAACGCGGCCGCGAGCGTCGTCGTCATGAAGTACGGCCCGGCGACGGTGAGCCGGCGCGAGCTCCTCGACGTCCTCGATCGCGAAGACATCTAGATGGCCGGAGAAGCGACCGATGGCGCCGCCCCGCTCGGAGGAGGCGCCCTCCTGATCCGCGATCGAGCCGAGCTGCGGCGCCGACTCGATGAGCACCGCGAGCGCGGCGAGCGGATCGTCCTGACGAACGGCGCGTTCGACATCGTCCACGTCGGGCACGTGCGATGCCTGCTCGACGCGAAGAGCCACGGCGACGTTCTCGTCGTGGCGCTCAACTCCGACGCATCGGTCCGCGCCTACAAGGGCGAGGGGCGACCGATTCACCCCGAGCTCGAGCGGGCCGAGGTCATCGCGGCGGTGCGGGGCGTCGACTACGTCACGATCTTCGACGAGACGACGGCCGACGCGATCCTCGAGGCGCTCGCACCCGACGTGCACGCCAAGGGCCGCGACTACAACGCGGCCGACGGCGAGCAGACCGAAGAGGGGACGGAGCTCGACCGGCGAGGCCACAAGAGCAAGCCGGTGCCCGAGCTCGAGACGGCGCGGCGCCTCGGGATCGAGGTCGCGATCGTCGGCGATCCGAAGGACCACTCGACGAGCTGGATCATCGAGAAGATGAAGCCGCCCGGCGGATAGCGAGCTCCGGTCCCTCGCAAGCGCTGGCGTCCGGTCGGGTCAATCCGCGCAATCCGCGCAATCCGCGGTTCCGTTCTTCCGGTGCGAAACGAGTGGAAGCGCGGATGACGCGGATGACGCGGATTGCGTGCTGCGGGCCCCCGCCCAAGTCAATGCCCAAGCGCGTGCTCCACCGCGTCGCCTCACGTCCCCCTCAATGCAGAACGACCCCGGACTCGCGTCCGGGGTCGTCGTGCTTCGTCTCGAGGGACCGCTCCTGGGGTCTACTCGGGCGGAAGCAACTGCACGGCCTTCCAGCGGCCGTCGACCTCGAGGAGGTTGAAGACCGGGAAGATCTTCTCCTCGCCGTCGGCCTCGTAGACGAGCTCGGCATCCCAGACGGCCCGGGCGTCGGTCACGAGGCCTTCCTCGCCGGCGTCGAGCTTCTCGGGGTCGCCGTGGCGGAACTCCTTGAAGCTGCCGCTCGCGATCCCGCCGTGGTTCCCGAGGATCTCGTCGATCGTCTCGTCGAACGTGAGGCTGATGTTCTCGGCCATCGCCGGACCGTCGCCGTCTCCGAGGAGGACGACGCAGTCGGGCTGCGCGAGCATGAAGCCCTTCATCCGACCCTTCTGGCCACTCTTGAGCGCGTCGAAGAACGCCCGGCCCCAGTCGTCGACGTCGATCATCGCGGACATGTCGTCGGCCGACGCCTCGCCGCCGTCGGTCACGTCGACGCCGCCGCCGCCACCGTCGGTCGCCGCGCCGCCGCCCGTGTCGGTCCCACCGTCGCCGGCGTCGGTCCCGCCGTCACCCGTGTCGGTTCCCCCGCCGCCGGCCATGTCGGTTCCGCCGTCACCGGCGTCGGTCCCACCGTCACCCGCGTCGGTCCCACCGTCACCCGCGTCGGTCCCGCCGTCGCCCGCGTCGGTCCCGCCGTCACCGGCGTCGGTCCCGCCGTCGCCCGCGTCGGTCCCGCCGTCGCCGGTGTCGACCGGCGGCTCGGGCTCGGGCGGACGCACGAGGTCGATCTTCCGCTCACGCCAGCCGCGATGAACGACGCGGTTGGCGTCGCCGGGATCGACGTCGACGTACTCGCAGCGCGCGAGGATCGTCTCGTCGCCGTCGAGGCTGATCTCCCACTTCGTCTGGCCGTTGACCTCGCCGTTCTGCCAGAACGCGACGCCCGCGATCCCGTCGCTCGTCCGCTCGAGGCTGATCTCGTAGCTGTCGTAGGCGGGCGCGCCGTCGGCTCCGGGCTGGAACTGGCCCTCGATCTTGCGGCCGTCGTCGACGACCTCGAGGACGAGCCCGTCGTCGCGAGTCCAGGTTCCCGCGAGGGGCGGCCCCTCGGGGATCTCGCCGGAGCCGCCACCGCCGTCGGAGGCTCCGCCCCCGTCGGTGCCGCCTCCGTCGACCTCACCGCCGCCGCCGTCGTCTCCGCCTTCCGGCGTGGAGGAGCAGCCGGCCGAACCGACCGCGATGCAGAACGAGACCGCAAGCGCGGTCAGCGACATCACACGACGTGACATGGCCCAAAACCCCCGATGGTGCGCGAGGCCTGGTTGTCGTCGCCGCGAGGGGCGACCGGAGCGCGCCGCGATGAGACCAACCCGTCGCGTGGGCGCCTTCCAGGTAGACAATCGGCCTGCGGCCAGGATTCTATGTCGATGCCCTGATCGGCGCAACCGGCCGCGAGGCCCCCCCTTGGGACACTCGTGCGGCCGCGCCTGCGCGATGCGTCAGGGATCGAGCTCCTCTTCCTCGACGAGCTCGATCCCGATGTCCGTGATCACGTCGCCCGGCTTCACCACGAGCGGCTTCTCGCCGCACCAGGAGCCGTAAGCTACGATGGAGTCAGGCTGTGCCTTGACGTAGGGGTCCGCGTCGAGGCCCGCGAGGACGTAGTAGGCGCCGGGGCAGACCCGCTCGATCCGGAAGTCGCCGGCCCCCTCGAGCGACACCGTCGCGACGGCGCAGACGTCTCTCAGGTCGGCGAACAGACCGACGTAGATCCGCCCGAGGCGCACCCCGGAGTACTCGACGTGGCCGCAGATGACCGCGAGCCGATTGGATCTACCCGGTCGAGACCGAGCGCCCACCTTCATGCCCGTTCGGATCGTTCCGTCTCCCGCCGCGCCGGGGCGTCCGGGCGCGGGCGTTCGCCGCGCGAGGATGGCGTCCGGGCATTGTACCGGGCCCGACGCCCCGCCGCCAACCGGGGTGCCGCCCGGACCGGGCTCGGCGCGTGCCCCGGACCCGCCCGGGACGTCTCTCATCACGGGGCCGACGAGGAGGTGACGTGCCGCCACGGGAGCTGAGCATCGTCGCGATCAGCGACACCCACAACCGGATCGACGCGGGCTTCGAGGTGCCCGCGGCCGACGTCCTGATCCACGCGGGCGACTTCTCCGGATCCGGACGCCTCCCCGAGCTCGACGAGTTCGCCGCGTTCATCCGCGCCCAGCCTCACCCCCACAAGATCGTCGTCGCGGGCAACCACGACTGGTGCTTCCAGCGCCAGCCCGAGGTGGCGCGCGCGCGCCTCGCGGGGATCTGCACCTACCTCGAGGATGACGGGGTGACGATCGAGGGCGTGAGGTTCTGGGGCAGCCCCTGGCAGCCCGAGTTCCACGACTGGGCGTTCAACCTGACGCGCGGCGCCGAGCTCCGGGCGAAGTGGGACCTCATCCCCGAGGGCATCGACGTCCTCATCACTCACGGCCCGCCGCTCGGTCACGGCGACATGACCTTCCGGGGCGTGGCGGTCGGCTGCGAGGAGCTCCTCGCCGTCGTCGAGCGCCTCCGGCCGCGCTACCACATCTTCGGCCACATCCACGAGGCCTACGGGATCACCCGGAACGACCACACCACCTTCATCAACGCGAGCACCTGCGACTTCGGCTACCAGGCGGTGAACGCGCCGTGCACGTTCACCGTCCCGGTCCCCGCGGGCGAGGCGAACGCGTGACCGAGCCGGCGGCCGAGACGGCGCCCGGCCCCGAGCTCGACCCCGAGCTCGAGGTCGAGGTCGATCCCGAGGTCGTGCCGGACGAGACACCGATCGGCCCCGATGGCGCGCCTGCTCCGCCTCCTCGCCCGACGATCGACGCGCGCCCGCTCCTCACCGAACGCCAGCCCGAGCCGCTCGGGCGCGTCGCGGTCCGGTCGGTCGCGAGCGCCCTGTGCGGGATCGCGTTCTACTGGCTCCTCTGGGCGGCGTTCGTCTTCAAGATCGCCGCCGACTCCTACATCGAAGGCGCGCGCTTCTCGTGGGCGCCCTTCCTCCGGGGCCTCGGCATCGGGACGGCCTTCTTCGGCGCCTGGACGTTCGTCCACTTCATGCTCGAGGGAGCCGCCCACGTCGGCTGGCGACGGCCCGGCCCGCGCTTCCTCCTCTGCCTGGCCGCGGGCGCGCTCGGCCCGGCCCTCGGCGGGCTCGCCGCGGCGTTCGTCCGGGTCGGGCGGTTCCCGATCCCACCCGACGTCGCCGTGGACATCATCAACGACTGGCTCGAGGACATCACCCGGTCCATCCCCTCGGGGCTGACCGCCGCGGTGATCGTCCTCGCCCTCGCCGCCCTCGCCCGCGGGCGCGACCCGTTCGGCCGCCCCGACGGCGAGTACGGGATCTGGGACAGCGCGTTCACGGCCGCGAAGTGGGTGCTCGCCTTCCTCGCGCCGAGCCTCCTCATCGTCCTCGGACCCGAGTCGCTCGTCGGCGCCGTCTTCACGTCGTTGATCGTCGCGGGGCTGGTCGGCGCGATGATCTGGTTCCTGGCGGTCGGCCTCGCGTTCCTCGATCTGGTCGCCTGGGCGATCACCGACTCGATCCTGCCCCAGAAGCGCATCCTCAGGCAGGGAGATCGGACGATCGAGACCGACGCGTGGTCTAGCTACCCGAAGTAGCCCATCGCCCGCCCGCTCTCGCCGTCGAGGACGACCCGCAGCGTCCGCGGCAGCTCCGCGTCGTCGAGATCGGCGGCCCGGCAGACGCGCACCGCCGCGGCGAGCGCGTCGGAGCAGTCGGGCACGAGCTGGCGGATCCCGTTCGGCGCGCTCCGCAGGCGCTCGTCGGCGAGGCGATGCCCCGCCTCGCCCGGGAGGATCGCCAGCGGGACGATGTCCGCCTCGACCAGGTCCTGGAAGAAGTGCGTCCCGAACGAGGCCTCCGGCCGCACGCCGCCCTTCTCGTAGGCGACCTCGACGAGCATGCGCGTGTGATGAATGTCCGCGTAGCGGACCGGGACGCCCAGGTCGAGGTTGCGGCTCCCCCAGCGCCCGGGGCCCATCAGGATGAACGTCTCCTTCGCGGCGCCGAGGGCAGCGTTCACCTGGCTGACCAGCCGGCCCGTCGCGCGCTTGTCGTCGGGCGCGAGGCGCTCGTAGGCGACCGGATCGACGAAGACGACCCGGTCGATCCCGTCGATCACCCGGTTCGGGACCGTCTGAGCCGCCTCGAACAGGACGTCGCCGTGGTCGACCTCCGGCACCTCGACCGCCTCGCCGCTCTCGCGGTGGAACAGCGGCCGGCACTGCAGGATGTAGACGATCGGCGGATCGATCGCGAACTCGATGTCGACCGGGCTGCTGTAGGCCTCCTCGAGGTTGCCGAGGAGCTCGCGGAGCAGCTCGGGGAAGCGCGTCTTCGCGAGCAGGCGCTCGAGGGTGATCACGGCGTCGTCGAGGACGTCCACGTCGACCTGGCCGCGGAGCGGCCGGAGCATCCCGCCGCGCTCGACGCTCAGGACGAGATCGAGCCCGGTCGTGTCGTCGCCGGCCTCCTCCGCCGCCCGGACGAGCTCGCGGAACGGGACGGAGACGACCTCGTCGGTCTCGAGGTCGATCGCGTCGACGCTCCGCTGCGAGTAGCGGCGGATCTCGGCCGCTCCGATCTGCGGCCTCAGGGTCGGCTTCGTCAGCCCGACGATCCGGGGGTAGTCGTCGCCGACCCGATCGACCGCGTGGGTGCCGAGCCCCATCACGACGCGGAGCAGCCCGTCCTCGGGGCGGAGCTCCTTGCTCCAGCAGTAGGCGTTGCGCGAGAAGCCGACGCCGGCGATCAGCGGGCAGAACCAGCGCCCGTAGGTGCGCCCGACGACCCGCTGGATCAGCACCGCCATCGACTCGTGGTAGTCGAGCACGCCGCGGTAGCGGCGATAGAGGAGCGGGTCGGGCCCGAGGGTCGAGGCGTAGACGAGCTTGAGGGCGTGGAGGAACGACATCAGCCGCTGCGAGGTCGGCCCGCGGTTGGCGATGAACTCGCTGTCGTACTTCCCCGAGAACGCCATCCGGAGGTTGTCCTCGAGGAGCGAGCTGCTCCGGAGGATGAGCGGCCCCTCGCCGATGTCCTCGAGGAGGTCGCGGAGCTGGGTGAAGATGTGGTGGGGGAACTGGCCGGAGAGGAAGCGCTCCTGGACGTCGGGGTACTCGTCGTGGATCTCGTCGGGCGTCTTGTACTTCTGGTTGTGGAGGTCCTGGAGGCCGTTGAACTCGAGGAACTCGTCGAAGACGTCGGAGCGAAGGAACCACGACTCGGGGTAGGCGAACCGGAGCTCGTCCCGGCTGCGAGCCGCCCCGGGCCGGGCGGACGCCGGGGTCGGCGGCGGCGACGGCTCCCGGGCGATCGCGCCGTCGTAGATCTCGGAGTCGGTCCGCGAGACGACCGAGATCCGCCCCGACGAGCGCCGCATCCCCGCGCTGATCCCGCGGACGAGGTCGGCGCCGATCCCGTTCGCGAGGAGCATGCCGGCCGCCTTCCCGCCGATCCGGCCGACGGTCGAAGCGTTGCCGATCATCCGCGCGAAGATCTTGCTGAACGTGCTCACCCGGAGGTGATGCCGGGCGACCTCGATGAACGGGAGCTGCTCGGAGAGGAAGGTGCGGATCAGCGCCACCCGGATCTCGACCGCCTCCGACGGGTGGAGCTTGATCGGGGTCTCCTGAGGGCTGTCGAGGAACTCGGCGAGCGCCTCCTTCGTCGCCTGGAAGCTCCCGTGCCGCCGCAGGACCGTCCCGAGACGCGCCGCGTGCATCCGGCGGGCGCCGAACTCGATCGCGTCCTGGACGTAGCTCCGGTGAAGGGTCGCGAGGGCGGCGCCGAGGAGGCCCTTCTCGACCTCGTCGGCGAGGTACTGGAGGTAGGTGCGGTGCGCGATCGGGTCGGCGGGCGGCTCGAGGAAGAGCTCGCCCTGGGCGGCGAGCCGATCGCGCGCGGCCGCGGTGATCCCGTCGACGTCGACCTCGCCGCGGACGAAGAGATGCGCGATCAGCCGCGACTTGACCTCGCCCGAGGCCTCGCCGAGCCGCGCGAGAGCCCCTTCGAGCTCGCGGATCGTGAAGTGATCGCCGACCGGCTCCTTCTTCGCCCGCCGGCGTGATGAGGCGTCGTGGGCCATGACGCGTTCACTCTATCACGAAGGCGCGGCGGCGCGAAAAAAGACGTCGGGAGTCCCCCTCCGCGGAGAGAGACTCCCGAGCCGTCGTTCTGATCCGTCGCGAACGAGGCGAGCGGTCAGGCGAACGAGCCGTTGCGCAGGCGCACCGCCTCGGCGACGCGGTCGACCGAGACGAGGTAGGCGCCGAGGCGCGGGTGGACCTTCTTCTTCTGCGACATGTCCCACACCGCGTGGAAGGCCTTCGTCATCTTCTTGTCGAGGCGCTCGCGGACCTCCTCGGGCTCCCAGTAGAAGTTGGTCGCGTTCTGGACCTGCTCGAAGTAGGAGACCGTCACGCCGCCCGCGTTCGCGAGGAAGTCGGGGATCACGTGGATCCCCTTCTCGTGGAGGATCGCGTCCGCCTCGGGCGTGGTCGGGCCGTTCGCGTTCTCGGCGCTGATCTTCGCCTTGATCTTGCCGGCGTTCTTGCTCGTGATCACGTTCTCGAGCGCGCTCGGCGCGAGGATGTCGACCTCGAGCTCGAGGATCGCCTCGTTGCTGATCTTCTCGCTGCCCGGGAAGCCGACGACCGTGCCGGTGTCACGCTTGAAGCCCGCCACCTCGTCGGCGTTCAGGCCGCCGGCGTTGTGGATCCCGCCGCGACTGTCGGAGACGGCGACGACCTTCGCGCCGAACTCCTCGGAGAGGATCTTGGCGTAGAAGAAGCCGGCGTTGCCGAAGCCCTGGACGGCGACCGTCTTGCCCTCGAGCTCGCCGAGGCCGAGCACCTTCGAGGCCTCGCGGGTGCAGTAGGCGCAGCCGCGGGCGGTCGCGTCGCCGCGACCCTGGCTGCCGCCGATCTCGAGCGGCTTCCCGGTGATGATCCCGGGGAAGTAGCCGTTGTGGATGGTGTTGTACTCATCCATCATCCACGCCATGACCTGCGGCGTGGTGTAGACGTCGGGCGCCGGCACGTCCTTCCAAGGGCTGATGAAGTGCCCGGCCGTGCGCATGAAGCCGCGAGAGACCGCCTCGAGCTCGCGCGGGCTCATCTCCTTCGGGTTGCAGATCACGCCGCCCTTGCCGCCGCCGAGCGGGATGTCGACGACGGCCGTCTTCCAGGTCATCCACGCGGCGAGGGCGCGGACGGTGTCGACGGTCTCGTCGGGGTGGAAGCGGATGCCGCCCTTGCAGGGGCCGCGGAAGTCGTTGTACTGAACCCGGAACCCGCGGAAGACCTTGGTCTCGCCGCTGTCCATCTTGACGGGGATGCTGAAGTGGAGCTCACGCATCGGCTCCCGAAGCATCGCGCGGATGCCCGGCTCGAGGTCGAGGATCTCGGCGGCCTCGTCGAACTGACGCTGACTGATCTCGAAGGGATTGAGCGTCTCGGTAGCCATCTTCGGCCTCCTGGACTCGGAGAGGGCGAGAGCCGCCGCCCCTCGACGGCCCCGACCGCTCACTTCAAGAGCCGGGTTTTCTAACGCCGGGCCATCCCCGTGTCAAGAGTCGGGGTGGGCCCGGCCGTCGTCTCCGGGGCGGACCCCCGACGGCGGCGCCTCCTCGAGGCCCGGCGGGAGAGAAGCTTCGAGCATTCGAGCGTGTCGCCGATCAGCGTCGCGCTGCCGAAGGAGCTAGACGGCGATCGCGCCGCTGCCGCCTCCGCCCCCGTTCGACGGCGTGCGGGTCGCCTCGGGCGAGTGGGCGGGCAGGGTGATCGTGAAGCACGTCCCGGCCCCCTCCTCGCTCTCGACCTCGATCCGGCCGCCGTGCTGGCCGATGATGCCGAAGGTCACGGCGAGGCCGAGGCCGGTGCCCTTGCCCTGGGCCTTGGTCGTGTAGAACGGGTCGAAGATCTTCTTCAGGACCGGGCGGGGGATCCCCGAGCCGCTGTCCCGGACCGAGAGCTCGACCGTGCCGGCGGTGCAGCGGGCGGGGTCGAGCTTCCCGACCCGCACGACGCTCTTCTTCCCCTCACCGCCTCGCACGCCCGACTCCGAGAACGCGTCGTCGCGCACGCCGCTCTCGGCCATCATCTGGACGCCGCTCTGATCGAGCCCGATCGGGTCGCCCGACGCCGCGCCGACCCGCGCCCGGAGCGACAGCGCCCCGCCGTCGGGCATCGCGTGGGCCGCGTTGATCGCGAGGTTCACGACGACCTGGACGAGCTGCCCCTCGTCCCCGAGGACCGGCGGCGTCCCCGGCTCGACGTCGCGATGCACCGTCACCTGGTCGAACAGGTTCTGGTGGCTGACGACCCCGAGCGCCCGCTCCATCACCGCGCCCATGTGGACCGGGCTGTGCCCCCCGCTGCTCTTGCGCGAGAAGTCGAGCAGGCTCTTCGCGATTCGACCGACCTGCTCGGCGTTCGCCTCGATCGTCCGCACCCGCTCGAGCATCTCCTCGTCGCGGTCGTCCGCCTCGACGAGCTCCTCCGCGAGGAGCTGGGCGAACATCGAGATCGCGCCGATCGGGTTGTTGATCTCGTGGGCGACGCCGGCCGCCATCTCGCCGATCGTCGAGAGGCGCTCGTTGTGGACGAGCTGATCCTCGAGGCGCTTACTCTCGGTGACGTCGCGGCAGTGCTCGATGACGGCCCAGACCTCGCCGTGGGTCCCCTGGAGGGGATAGCACGAGACGACGCTGACCTCGCCGGTGTTCGGATCGCGGAGCTCGGTCGAGTAGGGCTTGCCCGTCTCGAAGACGCGGTCGACGGGGCAGTCGCGCTCGCAGGCGGGCGAGCGGGCGTCGAGCGTCCGGTAGAGGGAGTAGCAGGTCTTCCCGAGCAGGTCCTCGCCGTAGCGCTCGGTCGCGCCCCGGTTCGCCCGGAGGATCCGGTAGTCGCGCGCCTGAACGACGATCGGATCGTTGATCGCGTTGAAGAGCGAGGTGAGGAACCGCTCGCTCGCCTCGCGCTCGGACAGGAGCCGGCGGAGATACGTCGCCTCGGTCCGCGACTTCACCTGGGCCACCAGCAGCCGCGTCATGAAGAAGGCGGCGCTGGCGACGAGGATCACCATCGCGATGCCGATCCGGAACACCCAGTCCTGGTGCCCCCGGATGACCCGGGTGAGGACGACGTGCGGGACCGTCGCCACGACGACCCATCGGCTGCCGGGACCGTCGGAGGCGACCGGCGCGAGGGCGACGATCTCGCGGTCGATGTCGACCGCCTCGACGCGGCCCTGCTCGATGAGCGCGCGCGTCCCGACCGGGAGCTCCTCGTCGACGGCGCGGCGCGCCTCGTCCGGGTCGGCCAGGAGCGCCAGCCGGCGATCCGCGTCGGGGTGGAAGATCATCCGGCCGGCGCGGTCGACGAGGTAGACGCGACGAACGACGGTCGCCTCGCGCTCGGCCGTCGGCGAGGGCGGCGAGGGGGGCCCGGCGCCGCCGGGTGGATCGAGCGGCGCGAGCGCATCGGGCTCGGGCGCCGCGACGGTCCGACTCTCCATCCGGGCCGCGAGCGGCGCCGTGATCACCTCGACGTCGACGTCGATGAACACCGCGCCGACGGCCTGGTCGCTCGTCTGGCTGAAGACGAGCGTCCCGAACCGGAACGCGGAGCGGGGCGACTCGGGCGCCCGGGCCGCCGCCTGCGGGAAGACCGGCGACGGGAAGAGCGACCCCCGCGGCCGCGGCCCGGTGACGACGATCTCGCCGGCCGCCGTCCGCCTCACCGCCTCGAGCTCCTCGCTCCCGCCGAGCGACCAGCTCCCCGGACGGGCCAGGTCGTAGACGCCGCCGCCGTCCGGACGACCGCGCGCGACGATGGTCCCCTCGGCGTCGACGACGGTGACGCCGAGGACGGGGAAGTCGGCCAGCTTGCTGCCGACCCCGTCGGGGGCGCCCGCGTCGCTCGCGCGCCGCTCGTTCCCGGGCCCGACGACGTCGGCGATCAGGCCGTCGATCCGGACGAGGCTCTCGTCGCGATCGACCCGGCTCGTCTGCGGCGCGAGGAGACGCTTGAGATCCTCGTTGTCGGCGAGGAACGCGAGCCACGGCCGGGCCCGGTCGATCTCCTGCTTCACGTCGCCGGCGAGCTCGGTCTCGACGAACCGGTGGAGCTTCTCCTTCTCCTCGGCGAGGAGGTCGCGGGTCGTCGACTCGTTGAGCCGCCAGATCGTGAACGCGACGAGCCCGATCAGGAGGAGGAAGATCGTCGCGATCAGCGCGCCGCGCATGTGCCCGCCTAGCGACCGGTCTCGACGAGCCGGAGGAGCCGCTCGGCGATCGCGCCGAGGGCGTCCTCGCGCCCCTCCGCGACCACCGACGCGAAGCCGCCCCGCGCCCGGTCGACCTCGCCGATCCGGCGTGAGAGGTCGGCCTCGAGGAAGCGATAGCGGCGGCGCTCGGTCGGCTCGCCCGGTCGTCCCTCGGCGAGGATCTTGGCGTAGCGGTCGCGGGCGGCGCCGAGGAGCCGGTCCTCCTCCTGGATCAACCCCTCGAGCCGGGTGAGCTGATCCTGGAGGAGCGAATCGGGGGCGCTCCGCGATCGCTCGCTCCCGCTCGCCACCCGCTGGGCGTCGAGGAGGCGAACCTGTCGCTCCTGGACGAGGCCGGCCCGGTGGCAGGCGCGCACGGCCGCGACGACGAGGGTGCGCTCGTCGAAGCGGGCGAGGTCGGGGCCGCCCTCGCCCGCGCCCGGCTCGGGACGGAGCGCCTCGCGCTCGCGCATGACCGCCTGCGCCTTCCGCAGCCGGTCGGCGATCTCTGCCAGCCGATCCCGCGCGAGCGAGGCGACGTAGCGGGCGGCCGCGGGGCCGTGGCGCTCGGCGACGGCGAGAGCTCGACGCGACTCGCTCACCTCCGCGATCGCGGCGGCGAGCGGGTCCTCGCGCCCCGCCCCCGGCGCCCGGCGGCGGGCGATCGCGGCGTCGATCGCGGCGAGGCCGGCGAGCGCGTCGTCGATCGTCGTCGGTCGGAAGCCGATCTCGGCCAGCGAGGGCGACTCGGAGCTGATCCGCTCGCGGAGGCACCACGCGGCTCGGTGCCAGAGATGCCCGACGAAGAGGCGCACATCGATCGAGGTCGCGCCGAGCCGAGCGAGCCCGGCCTGCTCGTAGCACGTCGCAGCGAGCTCGAAGCGACGGGCGGCCGCGATCCCGCCGTCCTCGGCCTGGGCCGCGCGCACCCGCGAGGCGACCGGCGAGCCGGTCCGGAGGGTCTCGCGGATCTTGCGCGCGTCGGCGTCGGTCAACGCCTGGCCGAAGTGATCGTGGAGCGCCGAGTAGAGGCAGCGGGGGCAGGTGATGACGTCGTCGCGGCCGAGCGCGGTCGCCTCGAGGCGGTCGCCGTCGGCGCGGCGCTCGAGGGTGTAGGCGCAGAAGTCGGTGTCGACCCCGCCGGCGGTGTTCTGGCTCTCGTGGATGGACGTGCCCGACACCGTCGCGCAGATCGGACACCGCTCCTCGACGACGCGCCGGTCCGCGCGCGCGTCCGGCGCGGCGAGCGCGGCGGCGACGAGGGCGACCGCGCCGGAGAGGGCGAGCGCGGCGCGATGGAGTGGCGAGGACCGCTGCATGAGTGCGTGGCATTGTAGCAGCCCCGCGGGGAGCCGTCGCGGCGCGCGCCCGAGGAGCGCGACCCTTTGCGTCGCCCGCGCCGCCCTGTCACCATCGCGGCATGACCGTCCCGCCGGACGATGCGTCCGGGTCGCGCCGCTTCGCCCCCAAGCCGCCGCGGCCACCGCCGCGACCGACCCGGCCACCCCCGTCCGTCGCGGGCCGACCCGGCATCCCGCCCTCCGGCGCGGTGACCCCGCCGATGCCGGCGCGACCCGCCTTCCTGTCGCCGGCGCCGGGAGCCGGCGCGAGCGGCCCGTTCCCCGCCGGCGACGACCTCCCGCCCGAGGTCCGGCGCGCGCTCGAGGACCCGATGCGCCGCCTGGGCCGCTACGTCACGCTCGACGAGCTCGGCCGCGGCGGGATGGGCGTCGTCCTCCGCGCGTACGACCCGGGCCTGCGTCGCTCCGTCGCGATCAAGATGATCGGCACCGGCGAGGCGCGCGTCGACGAGACCGCGATCCGCCGCTTCCAGGTCGAGGCGCGGGCGGCGGCCCGGATCCGCCACCCCAACATCGTCGCGGTCCACGAGGTCGCCGAGCACGAGGGTCGCCCGTTCATCGTGATGGACCTGATCGAGGGGCGCACCCTCGAGGCGGTCATCGACGACGAGCGCTGGCCCGCCCGGCGGCTGGCCGAGCTGATCGCCAAGGTCGCCCGGGCGCTCGACCACGCCCACGGCCTCGGGATCGTCCACCGCGACGTCAAGCCCGGCAACGTCCTGGTGAACCGCGAGAGCGAGCCGCACCTCGGCGACTTCGGCCTCGCCTTCGACGTCGCCGGCGAGGACCGGCTCACCAAGACCGGCCAGCTCATCGGGACGCCGAGCTACGCCGCGCCCGAGCAGGCGCGCGGCGACCGGAAGGCGATCGGCCCGAGGAGCGACGTCTACTCGATCGGCGCCGTCCTCTACCACGCGTTCACCGGCCGACCGCCCTTCATCGGCGGCACGCTCCTCGAGGTGCTCCGACAGGTCCACGAGGTCGACCCGCTGCCGCTCCGGGAGCTGAAGGCGACGATCCACGCCGACCTCGAGACGATCACCCTCAAGTGCATGGAGAAGGAGCCGGCGCGTCGCTACGAGCAGGCCATCGACGTCGCCCGCGACCTCGAGCGCTTCCTCGACGGCGAGGCGATCGCCGCGCGACCGCTCGGCCGGCGCCAGCGGATCGCGCGCTGGGCGCGGCGGCACCGCGCCCTCGCCGGCGCGTCGGTGATCGCGACGGCCGCCGTCGTCGGCGGGATCGTCGCCGGCGCGGCCGGCGTCGTCCTGAGCTACCGCCAGATCCAGGAGCAGCGCGACCGCGCCGAGGCCGAGAGCGGGCGCGCCCGGGAGGCCGAGGCGCGGGCGCAGTCGGCCGCCGACGCCTCGGCGATCGAGCGGGCGCGCGTCGTCGCTGGCAGCCGGGCGAAGGACGAGCTGCTGGGCCGCGCCCTCGCCGAGAAGGCCGCCCGGCACGTCGACGACGAGCGGTGGGACGAGGCCGGCGCCCTCGCGGCGCGGAGCCTCGACCTCGTCGAGAACGGGACCGCCCGGACGGCCCTCGCGGCCGTCCTCGATCGGCTCCAGCCGACCGAGTGGGTCTCCTCGCGGCGCGCGGCGATCTCGATCGCCTGGAGCGCCGACGGCAACCTGATCGCGACCGGTCACCCGCTCGGCATGATCGACGTGTGGAACGCGGAGACCGGGCGCGCGATCGCCGCGCTCCACGGCCACGAGCGGAAGGCTCGTGCGCTCGCGTTCTCGCCCGACGGGAGGTTCCTCGCGAGCGGCGCCGACGACGCGACCGTCCGGCTCTGGGACGTCGAGGCGCGCGCGCCCGTCGCCGTGCTCCGCGGTCTCGAGGGGGACGTCGAGTCGGTCGCCTGGGCGCACGACGGCGCGCGGGTCGCCGCCGCCTCGCGCGGCGGACGCGTCCTGGCGTGGAGCGTCGCCCCGACGATCGCGGGCGACGGCGGCGAGGGGGCCGCCGCCGTCGAGATCGCGACCCACGCGGGCGGTGCGAGCGCCGTCGCGTGGGATCCCGCGGGAGGCCGGGTCGCGACCGGCGGCGCCGACGGCGCCGTCCATCTCCTCGAGCTCGCGACGGGCGCGATCGAGACGATCGTCCGCCGCGGCGCCGAGCATCCGGTGACCGCGCTCGCGTGGAGCGCGAGCGGCAGCCTGGCCATCGGCCTCGGCGACCCCGCCTCGATCGTGACCGACCGGGAGAGCGCCGCGGATGGTCGGCGCGGCGGGCACCACGGCGGGACGTCGGGCGCCGGCGGCGAGGCCTCCCCCGAGCCGGGGGAAGGAGAGGACGCTTTCGGCGCCGCGCTCGCCGCCGAGGAGCGTTACCCGCGGGTCGAGCTCGTCCTCCTCGATCCGGCGACGGCGCGGGAGATCGGGAGCTTCGAGGAGCATCGCGGCGCGGTCACCTCGCTCGCGTTCTCGAGCGACGGGAAGCGGCTCGCCTCCGGAGACATCGACGGGGCGGTCTACGCCCGCTCGCTCGCCGACGCGCGCGGAGAGGCCCGGGCCGTCGACCGCTTCGACGCGCAGCCGGTCCGCGGCGTCGCCTGGCACGTGGACGGGCGCCGCCTCGCGGCCGCCGCGGGCGATGGCTCGCTCCGGATCACCGACGTGCCGTCGGGCGAGCTGCGGGCGGAGCTCGTCGGCCACGGCGGAGGCGACTGGTCGCGACGGGCGGTCTGGGGCGCGAGCAACGGCGCCGCCGCCGTCGCGTGGAGCCCGGACGGGTCGCGCCTCGTCACCGTCGGCGCCGACGAGACGCTCCGGATCTGGGACGCCGCGGACGGCGACCAGCTCCTCGTCCTGGACGGTCACGATGCATGGATCGACGAGGTCGACTGGAGCCCCGACGGACGGTGGATCGCGAGCGTCGCCGACGACACGACCTGCCGGATCTGGGACGCCGAGACGGGCGAGCAGATCCACGTCCTCCCGCACGAGGCGGCGAAGGACCACAACCGCGCCGTCTACGAGGTCGAGTTCAGCCCCGACGGCAGCCGCCTGGCGACCGGCGGTCGCCGGCGCGTCTTCGACGTCTGGGACGCCGCCACCGGCGCGCGGATCGTCGAGCTCGGCCCGGTCGGGATCGTCGACGCGTTCGCCTGGTCGCCCGACGGGCGAACGATCGCGACCTGCGGGCACGACCAGAAGCTGCGGCTCTGGCCGATCCCGTCCGAGCCCCCGAGGCCAGAGGGGCGAAAGGGCGGCGAGCCGGGGAAGATCGAGCCGCTCGCCACGATCGAGCCGCAGGGGTCGAGCTGGGACCTCGCCTGGAGCCCCGACGGGAAGTGGATCGCCGTCGGGCTCAACACGGGCCGCGTCGCGATCATCGACGCGCTCGAGCACAAGAGCGTCGCCTGGCTCGAGGGCCACGCCAGCGGCGTCGGCGCCGTCGCCTGGCACCCCGACTCCGCCCTGCTCGCGACCGGCGGCGGACGCGACGTCCGGATCTGGAACGTCGCGGCGCGGACGACCGTGCTCCTCCTCGAGCACGGCGCGACCGTCAACGACCTCGCCTGGAGCCCGGACGGGACGCGGCTCGCCGTCGTCGACCGGACCGCCGCCCTCACCGTCCGACGGATGCTCCCGCTCGACGAAGGACGGCGCGCCTTCCCGACCGGCTGCGGCGTCGGACGGCTCGACCGCGGGCCGACCGGCCGGATCGCCGCCGCGTGCCTCGACGGGACCGTCCGGTTCCTCCGCCTCGACGACGAGCCGGAGGTGATCGCCTCGCGGGTGTCGGGGCCGGGCTGGATGCGGTGCGTGACCTGGATGCCCGACGGCGAGCGCTACGCGGCCTCGCACGACGGGACGCTGTTCCTCCGCCGCGTGGCGAACGGCGACGAGATCGCGAAGGTGGTCGTCGACGCGAAGAAGCAGATCGAGCAGGTGTGGGCGGGACCGGACGGGAAGGCCATCGCGGTTGCCGCGGGATCGCGCCGCGTCGAGCTCTTCGACGCGGAGACGCTGAAGCGGCTGAAGCCGCTCGAGGGCATCCCGTTCGCGCCGAGCGCGCTCGCGTGGAGCCCCGACGCGACGTCGCTCGCGTCGGCGGCGAGCTACGAGGGCACCCACGTCTTCGACGTCGCCTCCGGCGAGAAGGTCGCCGTCCTCGACGACGCCGGCCACTCGTGGGCGGCCGACTGGAGCTCCGATGGAACGCGGCTGGCCGTCGGCTCGAACCAGCACGACGTGCGCATCTACGAGACCGCGACCTGGCGGGCGCTCGCGACGCTCCGCGGGCACGAGAACGACGTGAGGCAGCTCGCGTGGAGCCCCGACGGGCGGTTCGTGGCGAGCGGGAGCGACGACACCTCGATCCGGGTGTGGAGCGCGGAGCGCTACGAGATCGCCCTCGTCCTCGAAGGACACCAGCAGGCGATCAACGGGCTCGCCTGGAGCGCCGACGGGCGCTGGCTCGTGAGCGGAAGCGACAGCACCGAGGGGATCTTCGTCTGGGACGCGGGCCTGCTCCTCCGGAGCCGCCCCGACGAGCTCGTCGAGCGCCTCGCGATCGAGACGCGCCACCGGGTTCAGGGGCTCGACGCGGTCCTGGTCACGAATCGACTCCGGCTGGTGACCGGCGGTCGCTAGGACGGATAGGGGCTATCAAGCTCGTTCAGGTGCCGATGGGCTCGCCTCCGGCGAGCAGGATGTCACCACGGAGACACGGAGGACACGGAGGATTCACGGAGTCGCGCGGGCGGCGCCGACCGGGTTGGTTGGTGTCGCTTCGCGACGAGGATGGAACCACAGAGGCACGGAGGCACGGAGGAGCTTCGGGTGCGCGAGATCTCCGTCGAAGAGAACGGACGAACGGACGAACGAGCGCGTTCAGCCCGCGTCGAGCTCCTCGCATCTCTCTCCGGGAATCCTCCGTGTCCTCCGTGTCTCCGTGGTTTCATCCTCTTCGCCGAAGGCGAAGCCGGTGGGTCCGCGGTCACCTGAATCAGCTTGATAGCCCCTGCCAGTAGGAGTGGGACGTCTCACGCCCAGGAGGGAGAGGCGTGAGGCGTGAGGGGCGTCCTCGGGGCGCGGCGAGCGCGGTTGGGCTCACATCTTCGGACGGGATTGGGGCTGGTGTGTCCGCGGTTCGCCGGCTTGTCCTCGGGGCCTTGTTCCTCACGCCTCACGACTCTGGTTGGTGGATCGTTCCGCCTGATCAGTTGAGGCTGGTCCGTGCGTCGAAGCTCCGCTGGGGGACGAGGGCGATGTCGAAGTCTCGACCCTTGTCCATCCAGGAGATGATCGTGCCGACCACGTCGATCAGGTTTCGGTAGTTCTGGGCCGTCGGGAGCCAGGGACTGATCACGACGCTGCGCTTGCCGGGCTCGCCGTCCGCGTCGCCCTTGGTCGCGTTCTTCTTCGCCCAGGCCGGCGTCGCCTCGCTCCCCTCGCCGAAGAACGACTCCTCGAGCCCGTCGGGCCCGTCGGACCCGTCCTGGTGGCTCGTGGCGGCGTCGTGCCCGCCATGGAGGCTGACGACGAAGTCGCGCCCCTCCTCGAACCACTGGAGCAGATCACGGATCGCGTCGATGCTCTTGAACTTGTTCTTGAGGAGCGTCGTGAGCTCCTCTCCCTTTCGCGCGCGCTTGATGAAGTAGATCTTCTTCAAGACGCTCGGTCCCGACCCCGACCCTGCCATGGCTCGCTCGCTCTCGGTTCGTCTCTTCGATCGAGTCGCGCCTCGGCTCAGGCCCGACTCCCTTTTCCCCTTTGCACTATTAGGTATCGGTCGTTTTCGGCGGAACGTTTAGCCCCATTTGCGGCTCAGGGGAGCGCGGGAAACGGGAACGGGGGTCGGAGGGTGGGCCAGTGGGGAGGGTGAGGAGCGGGAGGGGCGGCCTGAGACTGGGTCGCCACCACGGCCGGTCGGGGTAGGGTCCCGGAATCGTCCAGGATCACTCGCCGACCTCGGCAATGGACCGCCGATCCGGCAGCTCGCAATCCGCGTCATCCGCGCAATCCGCGGTTCCCTTCGGGTGCCAACCCAACAACGAAGGAACCGCGGATTGCGCGGATTTCGCGGATTGTCCCTGCCGACGCCCAGTCGTTGCCGTCGCTGGCATCCCAGTCGATCGGCGATCCACGAGAGGGCGATCAGAGCTCGCGGTCGAGGATCTTCCGCCAATCCCGGATCTCCCGCCGCACCGTCGCGGGGATCGACGGAGCGCCGGCCGCGCGCTCGAGCACGTCGACCGCCTCGCGGAATCGGGCCTCGTCGTCGTTCTCGTACCAGGCCCGGCCCTTGCCGAGGCGGTAGAGGCGCGCCGCCTCGGCGACGATCGCGCGGCCGTAGATCTGCCCGAGCTCGGGCGACTCCGGCCGCAGCGCCGCCGCGGTGGCGTAGGCGTCGAGCGCGCCGACGTGATCGGCGAGGGCTCCGCGCGCCGCGCCGAGGACGACGTGGAGGCGCGGCGCCTCGGCGAGCTTTCCGCCGCGCGCGATCGCGGCGTCGAGGAGCTCGCGGGCGCGGGCGGGGTCGTCGACCTCGAGCGCGTTTTCCGCCTCGCGCACCACGATCGCGACCTCCTCGGCGACGACCTCGTCGATCTCGGTCAGCACCTGCTCGTCGTAGGTGAGCTGGCGGGCTCCGAGGAGGGCCTGGTAGCCCTCGACCGCCATCGGGCCGCGGGCCGCGGCGATCGAGGCGCCGTCGTGCAGGGCGATCACGTCGACCGAGACGACCGAGCCCTCGGCGCGATAGGTCAGGACGACCGCGGCCGTGTGCTCGTCGGCCTCCAGAGCCTTCGCCAGCGCGCTCCGGCGCTCGGCGTCGTCGCCGGTGAGGTCGCCCCGGCGGTAGCCGGCGCGACGGAGGCGCTCCGCGATGCCGGGACGCGTCGCGCGGATCCGGATCCGGGCTCCGCCGCGGGCCATCCGGCCGACCGCGCGGCGGTGCAGCTCGGTGAGGAGCGCCGTCTCGAGTCGGCGGAGCAGGCTCGCGCCGTGGACGTTCTGAACGCGGCGCTCGGCGTCCTCGGCCTCGAGGAGGAGCAGGGTGATCGGACGGTCGAGCGTCTCGAGGCGATCGATCAGCTCGGCGGCCAGCCCGCGATCGCCCGTGCCGGTCACCTTCGGCACCTCGGCCGCGCCGAGCAGGTCGCCCGTCCCGAGGTCGACGCGACGGATGTGGACGATCGCGGTCGCCGGGTCGATCGCCACGCGGATCGCCACCGTCGTCTCGGACCGCTCGGCCATCGTCGCGCGGACGCCGGCGTCGAGGAGGTCGAAGTCGTCGGTCGCGGTCAGAACGAATCGGACCGGATCGGTCGCGAGCAGGCGCGCCTTGACCTCGGCGGTGAACGCGCTCGCCCGACCCGGCGCGCCGGCCGCGTCGAGGCCGAGGTCGGCCACGGGCAGGAGCAGAACGCGGTCGCCCTCCATCGTCGCGGTGAGCGCGTCGAACGCGCCGTCGAGCCCGCCCTGGATCGCCGGTGAGAGCGGCGCGCCCGGGTCGAAGGGACCGGGCGGCGGCCGCTCGATGGTGCGCGGCGCGGCGAGGAAGGACGCGAGCATCGCGCCCGCGATGATCGCGGCGATCGCGTTGCGGCGTCGATGCGCCGAGGCGTGGGTCCGACCGCGGCGGGCGAGCCGCTCGCGCCGCTCCTTGATCTCCTGATCCTGCGGCAGGAGCGCGCCCGGCCGCTCCTCGGCGAGGGCGTCGGCGTCGCCGTGCTCGTCGTTCGGCTTCCCGGCGAACGGCGGCGGGGGCGGCGCGCCAGGTCCCGCGGCCGGCGTCGCGACCACGTCGCCGCTCTGAGCCGCGAAGGTCGCCCGCACCGCGGCGCGGAGGTCGGCGACGTCGGAGTAGCGCCGCCCCGGATCCGCGGTGAGGGCGCGGGCGAGGATTCCGTCGAGGGCGCGCGGCAGCTCCTCGCGGAGATCGCTCGGTCGATCGAGCCCCTCGGGGCGGGCGCCGGTGAGCATCTCGAAGAAGACGACGCCGAGGCTGTAGACGTCGGCCCGCGGGTCGGGCGTCAGGGTGGCGGCGTCGCCCTCCTCGTCATCGTCGCCCGAGCCGTTGCCGGCGCGCTTCGCCGACTGCTCCTCGATCGCGATCCGGACCTCGGGCGCGACGTAGCCGAACGTCCCGCCGAGCGCATCGCGCGCGGTGAGGAGGCTGGCGAGACCGCCGGAGAGGTGGACCTTGGTCCCCTCCGCGCCGCGGCGGACGCGCCCGAGGCCGAAGTCGGCCACCTTCACCTCGCCGTGGCGGCCGAGGAGCACGTTCTCCGGCTTGAGGTCGTAGTGGATGATCCCGCGCCCATGGGCGTGGTCGAGGACGTCGGCGAGGGCGTCGAAGATCGAGGCGGCCTCGTCGATCGGCAGGCCGCCGGCGCCGGCCCGCTGGAGCCGCGCGCGGAGGCTCTCGCCGTCGACGTACTCCATCATGAAGTAGGGCGGCTCGTGGGTGAGGCAGAGGTCGACCGTCGCGACGACGCCGGGGTGGTCGAGGTCGTGCTGGAGGATCCCCTCGCGCCGGAGCGGCCCGATCGCCCGCTCGTCGGTCGGGAACTTGACGGCGACGACGCGGCCGGGGAGCTCGGCGTGGCGGGCACGCCAGACCTCGCCGAAGCCACCGCTGCCGATGCGCTCCTCGAGGATGTACTCGCCGACCTTCTGGCCCTTGTTCATGGTCGCTCTGGGGTTTGCGTCCCGGCCCATCCGTGTCGAGCGGCCTCACGCAGAGCCCGCCCCCTCTTTGGACGCGCCCCGGGCGTCGCCGTCCGGTGGCCGGCGGCGCAGGGCGGTCAGCCGCCCCAGGGCTCCTCGAGGAGGAAGACGATCCGCTCGGCGAGGTCCTGGAGCGCCTCGGTCGTCGCCGTGTCGCGGTTCTCGCCGTCGTCGAGGACGAACTCGGCCGTCTCGGGCGAGACGCCGACGGCGTCGAGCGGTTTGCTCCCGTCGCGGCGGTCCTCGAGGGTGACGAGCACGCCGACGGTGACGCTGCTCGAGACGACGTCGTCGTTCGCGTCCTCGACGAGGACGCGCTCGGACACGTTCACGATCGAGACGTGGAGGACCGCGTCGGCCTCGCCCTCGGACGCGATCGCGATCGGCGTCTTGAGGAGCACCTCGTTCCGGATCAGCTCGGTCAGCTCGAGCTCGATCCCCCGGCGGAGGGACGCGTTCGCGGCGACCGGCACGGCGACCGTCTCGATCCCCTTCGCCGGGCGAAACCCGAGGGTGTAGCCGCAGCCGCCGCCGCCGACGAGCGAGGCGACCGCCAGCCCGACGAGCAGCGACGCCCGGATGGACGAGGAGCGACCAGCACGAGCGCGGGCGCCGGCACCCTCCAACCTAGTAGCCGCTCCCCGTGGGGCTGTCGTCGGGGCGGGTCGGCGGCACGTAACCCGGGCCGACATCCGGACCCGACATCTCGGGGATGCCCGTGCTGCGGTCCTTCTTCTCGTCATCGCGGACGATCAGGGCGGCCGGCTCGGGCGCCTCGAAGCCCATGTCGCGGAGCATCTCGCGCGCGGTCGCGGCCGCGTCGGTGTCGGGGAACTCGCGCAGCAGCGCGACGAGATAGACGCGCGCGCTCTCGGGTTCGCCCGAGTAGAACTCTGCCGTGCCGAGCTCCCGCTGGGCGAGCTTCTCGCGGATGTCGGCGAGGAGCTCCTCGGCCTCCTTCGCCCGGTCGCCCTCCGGGTAGCGGACGAGGTACTTCGCGAGCTGCCGCTCGGCCGCGCGGATCGCGGAGACGTCGTAGACGTAGCCCTTCGACATGGCGAGGAACGACTCGACGAGCTTGAACTCGGCGATCGGCACCCACTCGCTCTGCGGATAGCGGAAGATCAGGTCGCGGAGCTCCTCGGCCGCCTCGTCGGGGAGGCCCTTGCGGAGGCTGTCCTCGGCCAGGTGGAAGAGGGCGTCGTCGGCGAACGCCTCGAACTCGTAGTCGCGGACGACCATCTCGAGGATGTCGCGGCCGAGGGCGCGGTCCCCGACGCTCACCGCGAGGTACTGCTTCTCGACGCGTCCGGTGATGTAGGCGACGCCGATCTGGTGGAGTCGATCGCCGACCTCGAGGCGCCGCGTCGTCAGCGGGAACGCCTCTAGGAAGTCGACGTAGGCCTTGTAGGCGGCCTCGTACTTCTCGGCGCGGAAGTTCGCCTCGGCGTCGAGGTACATCGCCTCCTCGGAGCGGCCGCCGAAGCGGGAGTCCTTGACGTAGCGGCGGAACCGCTCGATCGCCTTGTCCCAGCGCTCCTCGTCGTAGGCGTGCTTCGCGCGAGAGAAGAGCGCCTCCTGCTCGGGCGTCTCGTCGATCTTCAGCTTCGGAGGATCGTCGCCGGTGCGCTCGGACGCGAGCGGCCGGTCGTCGACCTCGGGCGCGGACTCGGGCTGGACCGGGGGACCCGGGATCGGCTCCCGGGTGATGTCCTCGTTCTCGGGGTCGTCGGGTCCGCCGATGCGCGGCTTCTCCTCGACCTCGTCGGCGAAGCGGCGCCGGCCGCCGCCGCGGGTCTCCTCGACCTCCTCCTCCTCGACGTCGGTCGTGGTGCAGCCCACGGCGAGCGGGAGGGTGGCGACGAGGGCGACGCCGAGCGTCATGGCGATCCGGGTGTTCATCATCCTGTCCTCTGATGGAGAGACGAGCATACCAGGAAAGAGGACGGTTGGGATGGCCCGTTGCCTCGGCCCGGGCGCCGACCGATCGACTCAACCGGCGTCGGTGTCGTCCGTTGTGTCGCCGCTAGCATCCGACTCGGACGCCGGCCCGGACGCCGGAGCCGGAGCGACGTCCGCCGACGGAGCGGGCGGCGAAGCGGGCCGGCGTGGCCGCCCGACGGCGGGGCGCCGACCCGCGAGCCACGGGGCGAGGCGCGGCGCGTGCTCGAGCGTCGAGCTGATCACGAGGTCGAGGGCGGCCCGCATGTCCGCCGTCCGCGCCGGGGTGAGGGCGAGCGCGCTCCGGCGAGGCTTGCCCGCGACCCGCGGCTCCGGCCAGGGGAGACGGTCGTCGCGCGGCCGCGCGTCCCCGGGCGGGTCGTAGCGGTGGGCGAGGTCGCGCAGCGCTGCGACCGTCGCGCCCGAGACGCGCCCGGCCTGGCGGACGCCGCCGGCGCAGCGACCGCAGAAGACGCCGCCGGCCCAGGGCGCGAGGGCGAGCCGACTCCGAGCGCCCTCGGTCAGCGCAGCGTCGCAGCCGGCGCACCGGCCGAGGTCGAAGGCGAAGCCGCTCGAGGCGAGGGCGGCGAGCTCGAACGCCATCGTCCGGCCGTCGATGTGGGCGCCTCGCTCGAGGTCGGCGAGGGCGTGGGCCGCCGCCTCGAAGAGCTCGGGCACCGGCTCGTCGTTCGGGGCGAGCCCGTCGGCCACCTCGAGGACGTAGCTGGCGGCGATGGTCCGGTCGAGGCCGCGCCGGACGCGCCAGTAGAGGTCGACCGGCTCGAGCTCCCGCAGATCGCGGAGCGCGTCCTTCTTCCGCTCGACGTAGGCGATCCGCGCCCGGACGAGCGGCTCGATCGGCGCGCCGAAGCGGGGCGCCGCGCGCCGACTGCCCTTCGCGACCACCTGCACCTTGCCGTGCTCGCGGGTGAGGAACGTCGCGACCTGGCTCGTCTCGCTCCAGTCGCGAGCCCGGAGGACGAGGGCGAGGTCGGTGACGCGCTGCGACCGGGGGCGACTCGGCATGCGGCCTCGGATCGCGCTCGCTACGCGCCGTTCACGTCGACGTGGATCTTGACCCGGTTGATCTTCCGCTCGTCGGCGTCGAGGACGGTGAACTCGATGTTCTCGTGGCTGATCGCCTCGCCGATCGTCGGCACCTTTCCGAACGAGCTGAACAGGAACCCGCCGAGCGTCTCGTAGTCGCCGTCCTCGGGCAGGCTGATGTCGAGCGCCTCGTTGATCTCGTCGATCCGGAGCCGGGCGTCGACGTGGGCGAGGTTGTCCGAGATGCGCTTCATCGCGGCGCTCTCCTCGGCCTCGTCGTACTCGTCCTCGATCTCGCCGACGAGCTCCTCGAGGATGTCCTCGATCGTGACGAGGCCGGCCGTGCCGCCGTACTCGTCCAGGACGATCGCCATGTGGGCGCGGCCGGCGCGGAACTCCTGGAGGAGCGCGCTGACGCTCTTGGTCTCGGGGATGAACAGAGGCTTCCGGAGGAGGTCGCGGATGGTCGGAGGCTCGGGGGCGGGCTCGCTCGCGCTCGCGGCGTCGTCTGCGGCGTCGTCTGCGGCGTCGCTCTCGGGGAGCCGCGGCCGCAGGTTCGAGAGGGCCTGCATCAGATCCTTCGCGTAGCAGATCCCGATGACCTTGTCGACGGTGCCCTCGTAGACGGGGATCCGGCTGTGGCCGTGCTCCATCGCGAAGGCGACGGCCCCGTCGATCCCGACCTCGACGTCGACGGCGTCCATGTCGGTGCGCGGCGTCATCACCTCCTGGACCTCGACGTCCTTGAACTGGATGACCCGCTCGATCATGTCCTTGTGCTGCTCCTCGATGAGGCCTTCGGCCTGACCCTCGAGGGCGGCGCTGCGGATGTCGTCGACGATCTCCTCGGCCTCGTCGACGGTCTGCTCGACGCCCGAGAGGCGCGCGACGACCGCGTTGAGGAACCGGAGGATGGCCGTGAGCGGACGGACGAGCCAGTCGACCAGCGCGAGGGTCGGCAGCCCCCAGAGCATCACGGCCTCGGCCTTCCAGTGCCCCCAGGCGCGCGGGCCGGTGGCGCCGAGGGCGCCGGCGAGGACGAGCGACGCGCCGACCGCCTCGAGCCACGTCCAGGCGAGGGTCGCGCCATCGACCCGCGCCTCGATGACGCCGGACGCCCCCTCGGCGGCGCTCGCCTCGAGGACGTTCCGCTCGAGCGCGATCATGGTGATGGCGACGATCAGCAGGACGCGCGAGACGATCTGGAGGGCGTGGCTGGTGAAGAGGAGCCGGTCCTCGGCGTCGAGGTAGACGTGGTAGCGCTCCTTCGAGGCCTTCCCGCGGAGGCTCGCCTCGAGCTTGGTCCGGGAGTAGCCGAGGAGCGCGCCCTCGGCGATCGAGAAGAAGACGCTCGAGAGGAAGGCCGCCGTGGCGACGAGCCAGTAAGTGGAGGGCTCCAACCGAGGGCGAGTCCTGGTCGCGCGCGGGGGCGACCGGCCGTCTGGGAAGCGCTGAGCCCGCGTTAGATCAGCGCGACAGAGGGATTATAGCCGTCAGGGATGGGCGTGCAAGACGGGGTCGGCGGAGACGGAGTCAAATGTCGAAACGGGTCACGATCCACAGATTACACAGATTACACAGATTCGAGCTGCCGAAGGCGCACGTCCGTCCGATAGCGAGGACCACGGATCGAGGAGCCGGCTGCGAGGAGGGCTCGCGCGAGGCCCGCGGCAATCTGTGTAATCTGTGTAATCTGTGGATCGTAAACCGCGAGCAAGAAAGCCTCGCGCATCACCCGCATCACCGCTGATAGATCGGCAGATACTGCAACGGGATCTCGAGGATCAGCAACGCCATCGACGTCGCATACTCATCCCCGTACTGCGAGCTCCGCCACACCCAGTGCTCGAGGCCGGTCTTCAGGTCGCGCCGCTTGTGCCCCACGCTCTCGAGGATGTGCTGGTGGACCTGGTCGAACCAGGGGTCGAAGAGCTCCGGCCCGGCCTGCCACATCGCCTGCGACGCGTAGAAGTTGCCGTAGTAGTAGTAGCGGTCGGCCGCCTTCGCCGGGTTCTTCTCGGCGACCTGGCAGCGCTTCAGGAACGCCATCCCGTTCTTCAGCTGCTCGCTGTCGTAGACGCCCGAGGCGTTGAGCGAGCTGACGGCCGCGGCGGTGAGCTCGTAGGTGCCGCCCTGCTGCCCGTTGTGGAGCGAGTAGCGGCAGGTGCCGTCGTCGCTCATGCACTTGCGGACGTACTCGACGGCCTGGTCGATCGCGCCGACCGGGATCTCGAGGCCGGCGTTCCGGGCCGCGCGGAGCGCCTGGATCTGGGTGACGGTGACGCTCGCCTCGTCGGCGCCGTGGGTGGGCTCGCCCTCGTAGCGGTAACCCCAGCCGCCGTGCCGGGTCTGGCTGGCGAGGCTGAGCAGAATCGCGCCGCGGAGCTTCTCTCGAACGACCTCCGTCTGCGGATGCTCCCGGGGGAGAGTCCCGTAGACCTCGGCCAGGAACAGGGTCGCGAAGCCGTGGCCATGCATCCGGCCGGAGTCGGTGCCGTCGGTGAAGAAGTAGCCCTCGCCCTTGAGGGTCCGGTTGCCCGACCGGACCGAGACGAGGCGGGTCTTGAAGGCGACGCGATCGGTGAGGTAGCGCGTCACCGCCTGGACGTTCCGCGCGTGCGGGCCGGAGTTGTAGGTGCTGCCGCCGCCGAGGAACGCCAGACCGGCGAGCGAGGTCGAGGCGACCGGATACTGAGTGCCGATCGCGCCGTTGCTCCCCTGACGGCTGGCGAGGTAGTCGAGGCCGCCCCGCACGGCCGCGTTGATCCGGTGGTGATCCTCGGACGTGAGGACGTCGGCGTCGGGCGCCCGGTCCTCGGACGCGCTCGGCTCGCCGTCGTCGCCGTCCTGGGCGGGCGCGGGCGCCGCGAGGAGCGCGACGGCGCACGCCGCGACGAGCGCGGCCAGCGTTCGCCGGCCTCGGTGAGGCGTCTCTCTCCGGAGTCGCTCGCCCAACGTCCCCGTCCTCCTGGTACGTGCCGAGGAGACGACCGGCGACCGGTCGTCTCCCGTCAGTCTAGACGCTGCTCACCCGCGAGTCTCCTCCCGAGTTCGCGGCGTCTCGACTCCGATCCCGCGGGCTAGCTAGCTAGCGACGCGACTTGTTGAGCGCCTTCATGTAGCGCTCGATCGCGTCGCGGTAACGCTGCGGCATCTTCTGGTTCAGGCCGCCCTCGACCTCCTCGAAGAGCTTGCCGGGGAGGTTGCCCCAGCGGCCGGCCCCGCCGCCGCCGGCGCCCATCGGGCCGCCCTCCTCGGGGGGAAGGGTCTCCTTGCGCCGCTCCTGCTCCGCCTTCCGCTTCTCCTCATCGGTCATCGGCTTCTTCTCGTTCTGCGGATTCTGCATCTGCTGGCGGCGCTGCTCCTCCTTCTCGCGGCGCTTGCGCTCCTCCTCCTCGCGCCGCTGCTTCTCCTTCTCGCTCTCGCTCTGGTTCTGCTGCTGCTGCTGCTGTTGCTGCTGCTGCTGCTGCTGCTGTTGCTGTTGCTGCTGCTGCTGCTGCTGCTCCTCGATCTGCTTGATCAGCTCGTCGAGCGCGTTCTTCGCGTGGTTCTCCTGCTCCATCAGCTCGACGATCTTCTTCTGCTCGGTCTGGGTCCACTCGCCGGTGTCGAGCCCGAGCATCTGCTTCTGGACCTGGTCCATCAGCTCCATGATCTTGTCGAGCGGGTTCTCCTCCTCGGCGAGCTTCTCCTTCTGCGCCTCCTCGAGCTCCTTGAACTTCTCCTCCTTGCGCTTGCCGTCGTCGTCGGCGACGACGCCGGTCGGCGCGGCGAGGAGAGTGATCGCCGCGGCGACCACGAATGAGCTGGTGCGCATCTCGTCTCCCTTCCCTCGGGACTCGCCCATGGACTGCTCTCCCATCGGAGCCTGCGGAAGCAGGTCGTTCCCGCCGCCGTCACCTTCACCACCGCCCGGACCATCGTCGAACCCTTCGCCCTCGCCGCCCTCGGCGCCGGGGCCGCCCTGGCCCTGAGCCTGCTGCTTGAGCGCGTCGTTCATCTTCTCGAGGACGTCGCGGATGTTGCCCTGCTTGCTGCCCAGACGCTTGATCAGGTGCTTCTGCACCTCGTTGACCTTGTTGTTCTGGATCTTGATCGCGCTGTCGAGCTGCTTCGTCTTCGCGTTCACGTCGAGCTGCATCTCGCGCAGCATCTTCAGCTCGGCGAGCGGCGGGACGAGGCGGCGCACCGCCTGCTGCTGCTGCTGTTGCTGCTGCTGCTGCTGTTGCTGCTGCTCCTCCTGGCGCTTGTTGAGCTCGGAGTTGAGCGCCTCGCGGAGCTTCTTGAGGTCGTCGAGCACCTCGTCCTCGAGCTGCTGGGTGAGGCGGCCGGTGTCGTAGTCCTTCAGGCGACGCGCGATCTCCTGCATGTCGACCTGCGCGTTGCGGACGACGTAGGCGTAGACCTCGACCTTCTCCTCCTCGAGCTTCTCGCGGATCACGTCCGCGTGACCCTTGAGGTCGCCCTGCGCCTTGGCGAGCTTGCGGAGCGCCGACTTCTCGCGCCGGGCGTAGCGGCCCTCCTCGCGCTTCTTCGCCTCGAGCTCGAGGGTCTGCTCGTTGACGGCCTTCTGACCCTCGATCGCATCGTCGAGGAGCTGACGCATCGAGATCAGCGTCTCCTCCTGCTCGAGGTTCTCGTACTCGGCCTCCTTCTGCTCGAGCTCCTGCTGAGCCTGGCGGAGGTCCTCGAGCGCCTCCTCCTGCTCCTCCTCGGCGCTCTGGCTGTCCTCCTGCTCGAGGGACTTTCCGGCCTGCTGCTGCTTGCGGGCCGCGTCGCGGGCCTTGTCGGACGCCTTCTTCTCGGCGTCGGTCCGCTCCTCGCCGTCACGACCGGCGAGCTCCTCGGCCATCTCCTCGGTGCGCCGCTCGAGCTCCTCCTGCTCCTTCTTCATCTTGTCGAAGTCGCGCTTCTCGAGCTTCGCCAGGAGCCGGCGCTGCTCCTTCTCGAGCTCGTCCTCCGCCTCCTCGAGGCGCTCGAGCGCCCGGCGCTGGTCGGCGCGAGCCTGGTCCTCGTCCTTGCTCCGCATCTGGGCGCTGGCGTCCTTCATCCGATCGGACGCCTTCTCCGCCTCGCGGGCCGCCCGCTCGATGTTCTTGCCCTCGCCGCCGTCGCGCTCGCGCTCGGAGCGCTTGCGAGCCAGCTCCTTCAGCTTGCGCTCGAGCTCCTTCGTCTTCTTGGCGAGGTCCTCCTGACGGGCCGCCTTCTTCTCCTCGGGCTTGCGCTTGCGGAGGAGGTCCTTCTTCTTCTCGAGCGCCTCGCGGGCCTCGTCGAGCTTCTTCTGAGCCTCGCGCGCCTGCTCGGTGCCGCCCTTCTGGTCGCCGCTGCGCATCCGCCGCGCCGACTCCTGCATCGCCTCCTGCGCGTCCTTCATCGCCTGGGCGGCCTTCTCGCTCGCCTCGTTCTGCTGCGCCTGGGCGTCGGCGTTCTCGCCGGCGTTCTGCGGCTTGCTCGCGTCCTCCTGCGCCTGCCGCTCGAGCTCGGCCGCGAGCTCGCGGGCGTCCCGGGCGAGGTCGGCCTGCTCCTGGCCGGCCCTGTGGTTCTCGGGCGCGGTCTTCTCGGCGAGCCGCTGCTTCGCGTTCTCGAGCGAGCGGACGCTCTCGCGCAGGCGCGCCATCGCCTCCTGCTGCTTCCCGAGGGCGTTCTCGGCCTTCTCGCGCGCCTCGGCGTCGGCCTCGGGGCTCTTCTGCTCTCCGGCGTCCTCGCCGAGCGCCTCGCGGGCCTCGTCGGCGGCCTTCTTGGCCTCCTCCATCGCCTGCTTCGCGTCGTCGAGCTTCTTGCCGGCGTCGGCGACGCGCTTGCGCGTCGCCGGGTCGGCGCCCTCGGCGTCGCCCTTCTCGATGGGCTCGATCTTCTCGCGCACCTTCTCGGCGCCCTCGGCGAGCTTCTGCTCGTCGCCGGCCGTCTTCTCGAGCGCCTCGGCGAGCGCCTCGCGCTGCTCGGGGCTCATCTCGCCCTTCTCACCCTGGTCGCCTTCGCGGGGCTCCCCGGTCTCGCCCTCGCGCGGCTCGCCTGCCCGCTCGACCTTGGCGACGTCCTCCTTGGGGACGGTGACCTTCGAGCCGTCCGGCGTCTCGACCTCGACCTGGTCGCCCTTCTCGGTGACCTTGCCCTCGATCTGCCGGCCGTCCTTGGTCGTGACCTTCGCCTGCTCGCCCTCGAGCGGCTTCCGCTCGCCGGTCTCGCCCTCGCGGGGCTCCCCGGCCTCGCCTTCGCGTGGCTCGCCGTCGGTCTTCTCGCTGTCCTCGACCGCCTTCTCGAGGGCGGCGTGGCTGTCGCGCTGCTCGCCGAGGAGCTTCCGCGCCTCACGGAGCGCCTCGTCGATCTTCTCGGCGGCCTCGCCGCCGGCCGCCTTCTCGGCGTTCTCGACCCACTCGTTCTCCTTGCCGGCGATGTCCTCGAGGTTCTGCATCGCCCGCTCGACGTCGCGCTCGGCCTGATCGGGCGCGCTCGCGTCCTGCGGGCGCATCAGGTCCTGCTGCGTCTTCCGGAGGTCGTCGAGCGCCTTCTTCGCGTCGTCGATCGACTCGACGTCCTGCTTGTCGCCCTCGGCCTTCTCGGTCTCGTGCTTGGCCCGCTCCTGGTCACCGATGATGTCGCGGACCTTCTCGAGCTCCTTGTTGATGCGCTCGCGATCCTTGATGTCCTTCGGGTCGCTCCGACGGCGCTCGTGGAGGACCTCGAGGAGCGACTCGAGGTCCTTGATGACCTCGGCGGAGAGCTCGATCGCCTCGAAGCCCTTCCCCTCCTTGAGGAACTTGATCACGCCATCCATGTCGTCCTTGATGACGCGCTTCTTGATCTCCTCGAGGGTGCGCTCGAGCTTCGCGGCCTCCTCCGGGCGCTTGTCCCGGATCTTGTCGAGGAGCCCCTTCATCGAGCGCTCGAGCTGCTCGAGCTGCTGCAGCGCCGAGGTCTGCTCGCGGGCGAGCTCCTCGAGCCCCTCCTCGTCGTCAGCCCTCACGGCCGACGGCAATGCCGCTGCCAGCACGGAGGCTCCCAGCAGGACCGTGATGGCCGCTCGAAGGAGCTGGCTCCACTGGCTCGGATGGCGGGTCTCGCGACTCATGGTTTTCTCCCGTCCACTCGGCTGCCCCGCAAAAGCGGCGCGGCACGCTTGGCTACCGGTGACCTACTTACTTGTGTCCATCGCGGACCTTCTTCTTGGTCCGCTCGTGGATCTCCTCCTGATCGCCGATCAGGGTTCGGATCCGTTGAATCATCTCGGTGTAGTCGCCCCAGCGGTTGATCCGGGACGCCAGGTTCTGGATCGCCGTGAGGATCTCGTCCTGCCTCTCCACCGTCTGTCGCATGACGAGCGTGTCGAGCGCCTCGGCCTTCCGCAGCCCCTCGAGCGACCGGGCCGCCTCCGGGACGTCGTTCTCCGAGAGGCCCCGCGCGATGTCACGAAGCTCGTCGTGCCAGCGCGCCTCCTCCTCGTCGCCCACCTTGTTTTGACGGCGCTCCTCGGCGATGAGGTCCAGCTCGTTCGCGACGAGGCCGAGCCGGGTCGAGACCTTCCGCTCGATGATCTCGCTCTCGTAGAGCTTCTTCCGCTCGTCGCGCTCGAGGGCCGACTTCGCCGCCGAGCTCCGGGCGACGCCGAGGCCGAGGTCGCGCGCCCGCTCCTGAAGCTTCTCGATCGCCCGGAGCTCGCTCCGGAGGCGCAGGAGGCGCTCCTGGAGGATCCGGAGGAGCTCCTCGGGGCTCACCACGCGCAGCTCGTAGGTGCGCGCCTGCGGCGCCTCGCGCGCGTCCGGATACTGATCGCGGGCCCTCGCGGTGTAGATCACCCGATCGCCCGGCTTGGCGCCGATCCCGCCGACGTCGATCGACGTCCGCAGGCGGATGTCACGCCCGCCCGCGACGAGGTCGCGGACCGTCTCGCGCTCGCCTTCGCCGGCGAGCTCCTGGAGGACGATCGTCGTCTCCTCGGTCTCCTCGCCGGTCTCGCCGGACCGGATCACGTAGCCGATCTCGGCCGCGACGATGCCGTAGTCGTCCGTCGCCCGGGCCGTGATCCGCACGCGCGCCGCGGGCGTCACGTCCTTCGCCCGCCCCGGCTCGATGACGTCGATCGATGGCTGCCGGTCGGGGTCGACCCGCACCTCGAACACCGTCGGCCGGCGCGTCATGATCCCGTCGGCGACGAGGCCGAACGCGATCCGCCGCGTCCTGTTCGGGCGCGCCCGCGCCTTCCCGTCGTCCTCGGCCGGGAGGGCCGGGATCGCCGCGAGGAGCTCGCCGACGAGCACGCGCGGGTCGTCGGCCGCGATCGCCGGGTGGGCGGCGTCGAAGGGGGTGCCGACCTCGGAGGCGAACGCCTTCGCGACGAGGTCCGCCTCGGTCTCGCCGCGCTCGCGGCGACCGCCAGTCGGGCTCACCTCGACGAGGCGCGCATCCTCGATCGGCCGGTTCGCCACCGCCCGGTAGCGGATCCGCGTGCCGGCGGGCACCCGCAGGGCGGTGTGCTTGACCGGGTCGTCCTCGGGCGTCGGCGGGCGCTGGGTGTAGCCGGGGAACTCGAGGTAGAACTCGACGTCCTCGATCCGCGGCGGGACGACCACCTCGACCGAGAAGCGCTGGCTCGGCGCCGCGCCCTTGGCGTGCACCTGGTACTCGAACGACTCGGTCACGTTCTGGTAGGTCCAGCGGTAGGTGTTGCCCTGCTGGATCATGTCGTGATCGCGGTCGTTGCGATCCGCGAAGAACGTGTCGATCGTGACGCGCGAGGGCTCGCCGCGGAGCACCTCGACGTTCACCGTGAAGCTGTCGCCGAGGACGACGGTCCGCGCCTCGTGGATCACCTGGATCTCGACGTCGCGCGGCCACGGCTTCTCGAGGAAGAGCACGTTCCGCTTGAACCAGATGTCGGCGAGGACCGGGTTGGTCCCGAAGAAGACGACGAGCGCCGCGACGACCATCAGGGTCAGGAGGCTGAGGCGCGGCAACCGCTCGCGCCGCGCGACCCGACCGAGGTCGAGGTTGGCGAGCTTCGACTCGACCTCGCCGATCACGGCCCGGATCATGTCGCGCGAGTTCCAGCCGGCGTCGCCGTCGCGGAGCTCGCGCTCGAGCTGGATCGCGCTGATGAGGCGGTCCTGCAGCTCGGGATAGGCGCTCTCGATCGACAGCGCGATGGAGTCGTCGTCGGCCGGATGCGTCCAGCCCCACACGACGAACTTGAAGAACGCGACCGCGAGGAGCGCCGCCGCGGCGCCCGAGACGATCACCCGGGCGGCCCTCGGAAGGTCGAGGACGTTGTCGAGGGCGAAGCTCAGGACGACGGCGGTCGCCAGGGTCAGGATGAATCGGATCAGCCCGAGGAGGAGCGCCTGGCGCGAGATCCGCGCGCGGATCGAGCCGATCCGCTGCCGCACGCTCCGCGGGACCGAGTCCAGCAGGATCGGGTCGATTCGAGACTTCGTGTCGGTCGCTGTCGCCATGTCTTGTTTCGTCGTTCGGTTCTCGAGGGGGCCGGTTCTGTTCGTTGCTATCGTTCGAAGATCGGGAGGTAGCGATACGGGATCTGGAGGATCACGCAGGCCATCGCCGTCGCGTAGTTCGGTCCGACCAGGTCCTGCCACTTCCCGTCGGGGTGCTGCCCCTTGAGGATCTCGTCCCGGACCCGGGGGTACCAGCGCTCCCAGTAACGGCCGCCCGCCTGGAAGAACGCCTGGATCGCGTAGTAGTGGCCGTAGAAGTAGTCGAAGGTGCGGTTCATGTCCGCCGCGGGCGGCCAGTTCCGCTGGCTGAAGAGGTACTCGAGCCCGCCCTGGACCTCGGGGGCGTCGTACTCGCCCGCGCCGTAGAGGGCCGTCACGCCCGCGCTCGTGAGCGCGAACGAGGTCCGCGACGGACGGAACGGCTGGTTCTCGAACACCTGATACCAGAACCCGCCCTTGAAGTTGGGGTAGGGGTAGTCGCGGATGTAGGAGCCCTTGACGTACTTCACCGCCTTGTCGATCGACTCGCGCGGCACCTTGATCCCGACGTTACGCGCGGCGCGGAGCGCCTGGACCTGACAGACGGTGATCGAGATGTCGGAGTCCTTCGCGCCGGGCAGATACCGCCAGCCGCCCTGCTCGTTCTGGGCGTCGACGACGAGCTTCGCCGCCTGGCGGAGCTTCTCGCGCACCCGCGGGCTCGGCGCCATCCCGTAGACCTCGGCGAGGAAGAGCGTCGCGAAGGCGTGGCTGTACATCCGGGAGCTGTCGTTGGTGACGAAGCCGTCGTTCTGGACGCACTTGAGGACGAAGTCGACCGCCTTCCCCACGTGCCTCCCGTAGCGGCCGCGGCCGGGGACGCTCCCGTTGCTGAGGAACGCCATCCCCGCGAGCGAGGTCACGCCGACGTGCTGGCCGTAGTGGTGGAGGTAGGTCTGGTTGACCTTGCGACCGATCCCGTCCTTGAAGCTGCCGTCGGGCTCCTGCGTGCTCGCGAGGTAGTCGAGGCCGCGGATGATCGCCCGCTCGGTGCGCGGCGTGATCTCGGGCGCGGTCGGCCGGCCGCCGTCGCCGCCCGCCGAGGCGGGCAGGAACACGGCCGTCCCGACGATCAACGCGAGCGTCGCGGCGAGCAGGCCGGTCCCCCGACGGGCGGGGCGTCTCGGCGTGACTTCGGTCGGAGACCTCATGGTTCGGCTCTTCGCTCTCATCGGGTCGACTAGAACTTCCGGCGGCTCGGCTTGCGCTTCTCTTGGTCGCGCTCGTCGCCATCCTTGCCGGACTTGCCCTTCGTGGCGGCGCGGTTCTCGTAGACGTGGATCCGGGACGGCGCGGCGATCAGCACCTGGTCACCCCAGGCGAAGACGTTGCCGCCGTTGCTGTGGCCGTTGAACGTGTTCGAGAGCGCGCTCACGCTGCCCGTCTCGACCTCGACCGAGAGGAGGCGGTGGCGCAGCGGGATCACCGCGTCGCGCCCGGCGATGACGCCCCGGCCGCTGACGACCTCGGTCCGCGCGTAGGGCAGATCCTTGAGGTCGCTCTCCCAGACCCTCTTGCCCGTCCGCGCGTCGCGGGCGACGACCATCCGGTTGCCCGCGAGGACGACCTTCCCGTCGGCGGCGCCGACGAGGTACTGGAGATCGTCGCGATGCTCCTTCCAGATCACCGCGCCGCGCTCGGCGTCGAGGCCGTAGTAGAAGTTGCTGTCGAGCGGCGTGATCACCAGGACCGAGCCGGTGCCGTCGTCGCTCTCGACGAGGACCGGCGGGCAGTTCCGCCAGCCGATGTCCCGCTCGCGGGGGTAGTAGCCCTGCGCCGCCTGGACCTCGATCTGCTCGTACTCGGTCATCCACTTGATCCGGCCGGTCCGCGCCTCGAGGGCGACGACCGCGCCGAACGAGGTCACGTGGAAGACGGTGTCGTTGCCGGCAACGACCGGCGAGCAGAGCGGCTCGATCGCGTGCTCGCCGAACATCGTCTGCTCGACCTGCCCCGAGCAGAGCCAGGTCATCCACTTCGGCTCGCCGGTGCGCGCGTCGAACGCGGCCACCCACGACTGGACGAATCCGCGGACGAGGAACGCCGAGGCGTAGAGGGTGCCGCGCCGGGCGGCCGGCGGCGTCGGGAACGACGCGACCTGGAGCGGGGTCTCCTCGAGCGTCTCGCTGTGGTCCCAGAGGCGCTTCCAGGTGCGGCCGTCGAAGCCGACGAGCTTGCGGACGGGGATCTTCACCTTGATCGGGATGCCCCGCCAGTACTCCTCGTTCGCGACCCGCTGCACGAACGGCGCCGAGAAGACGCCGCGGTGACTCGTCCCGCCGTAGATGACCCGGTCGTTGGTCTCCTCGTAGTGGACCGTCGGGCGGACATCGAGACCGTTGCGGAAGAGCGGCTTGCCGCTCGCGAGGTCGTAGATCGCGAGCTTGTCGGCCGCGGCCAGGGCGAGGCGACCCTCTGCGACGACCGGGTAGTGCGGCGAGATGTTCGACGCGCGCGCGCCGCCGATCGGCCCGAGGCCGAACGCCTGCGGGTTGCGCGGGGTCCGGCCCGGGACGACGCGGCCGGCGGCCGCCTGATCCCAGAGGTGGATCCCGAGCTCGATCGCGCGACCGACGGCGCCGCCGGCGGTGCCGAGCGCGCCGCGCTCGGCCGTCTCGCCGGTCCGCGCGCGCTCGGCCTCGACCGCGATCGCCTGGAGCAACAGATCCTCGCCGCGGACGATCCGTCCGTCGAGGTCGAGGCGCGCCTCGGGGTCGAAGAGGCGGATCTCGTCGAGCAGCTTGCGGAGCCGGTCGACCCGTCCGATCAGGGCGCAGCAGACGGCCGCCTTCGCCCGGACGATGTTCTCGCGCCCCGTCGGGTCGCGGTGCTGCCGGAGGAGACGCCAGTAGCGGTCGAGCGCCGCGGCGATCTCGCCCTCGGCGAAGTCGAGGTCGCCCGCCCGCTCGAGCGCCCGCGGCGCGTCGGTGGCGAGGAAGCAGTCCTCGTAGATCGCATCGAGCTGGGGGGCGGGGTCGTCGGTGAGGAGCGCCTTCTGGATTCGATCGGTGACCCAGGCGTCGCTCGTCTTGCGATAGACGACGCGGGCCTCCTTCGGCAGGACGCGAAGACGACCGCGGACCCAGCCGCTGACGCCGACGTGGCGACCGGGGGCGACCGGGGTCACCCGGTTGCCCTCGTTGGGATCGGCCGTCGCGTTCGCCTCGAGGATGTCCTTGTAGACGGCGAGCGCCTGCTCCCACTCGGCGCGGGCCTCGTGGCGCTTCGCCTCCGCGAGGCGCACCTCGAGGATCGCGTCGACCGGATAGGAGATCCGGTTCTTCGCCCGGCCGTCGGCGCGCGCGCCGACCGAGACCGCCGCGAGGCCGACCCCGCCTGCGACCACGAAGGCGAGTCCGACGCGGACGCCGACTCCCCTCGACCTGTCCTGACGCGACGAGAGCAACATATCCCCTCCGTCGAGAGCGCCGCGTGCCACGCACGATCTCGACTACCGACCGATGTATGAGACGCGATGGACGTCCCCACGGATCCGGCCGGCCCGCGATGGTGCGAAAAAGAACCGCCCCCGACTCGTTAGGGTGCGGTCAGGAGGCGCTCCCTCCCAGCTACATCCTTATACGGTACTGAGGGGCTCTCCGTCAGGCGACGGAGGGGGGGTCTGGCATTCCTCGTTGGGAGCCAAGGCCTTACCTCGAAAACGGCGAGCGCCCGGGAGACCCCGGGCGCTCGTTCGTAAGTCGGTCCGCGACAAGCCGGAACGCTAGTCGATCCAGGGCCGCGCCTGCTTGATGACCAGGCGGTTGTCGACCGTGACCTTGAACTCGATGTCCATCGCGAAGGTCGGGTCGTTCTCGCGGTCGTAGACGCGGGCGAAGTGGCTCTGGATCCGCTCCATGTACTGGACGAGCTCGTTGGTCTGAGCCTCGGTCATGATCGTCGCCTGCCCCTCCGGCAGCAGCGTGCTGTGCCGGATGAACTGGATCTCGTACTCGCCCCGCGGGCCGAGGCGCGCGACGAGGAACTCGTCGGGGGTGACGCCGGCGTCGGGGTTGGTGACGAGGCTCTCGCCCGCCTGGACGTTGACGTAGAAGCCTGGCCAGTTCGGATCGTAGATGTTCTTCGTGACGGCCACGCCGTTGGCGATCTCGTCGTCGAAGTTCGGGTGGGCCGCGATGCCCATCGCCGCCTGGTCGTGCGGGATCCGGTAGAAGTCCCGCTCCTCGAACGCGCGGTAGTTCCAGAGGCTCGCCCACACCTGACGGACGGTCTTCTGGATGTGACCCTCGTCGGCCCGGTGGGTCTTGCTGTCGTAGAGACCGGCGCCGTTGAACCCCTCGAGGTCCTCGTTGTTCGTGCTCGACCGCAGCCGGATCGGCTGGTCCGGGCCGAACCTGGCGATGAAGTCCTGGTGCATCCGCTCGAGCTTGGCGAGCACGTCGGGCGGCATCGTCGACTTGCTCTCCTTCTTGATGACCTTCCGGAACTCCTTGAGGCGGTCCTCCCGGATCGCGGGATCGGCGCGGAAGTCGGGCGCCGCGGCCATCTTGTTCGTCTCTTCGTAGAGATCGATCTGACCGTCGCCGTCCCCGTCGAAGGCCGCGTCACCCTCGCCGACCGGGCGCTCGTTGAACCTCATGAACGCGTCGTAGAAGGCGAACGGAACCGCGAACCCATCGGGAACGACGCCCTCGGGGAGGATGTCGCGCAGCTCGCCGAGGTTCGCGGCCTTCGCGCCGACGCTCCTCGTGTCGCCGTTGCCGATGTCGCCGAGGTTGGCGACCTCGTTCACGTCGAGGTCGCGAGTCGGGATCTGCTCCTCGGTCGGCCGGAGCGCCTCGAGGAACTCCTCGACCTCGGCCTGGGTCGCCTCCTCGACGGTGAAGTCGTCGGGCGCGACGACGTAGTGGACCCACTTGCCGACGAGCGGCGCGATCCGCTCGTGGGTCGAGGCGTTCTTGATGTAGGCGTTCGGCGTGTCGTTCTGCTTCGCCTTGAGGTTGATGTGACTGAGCGGCGTCTGGGGCACCTCGGTCATGACGCCGGCCACGTGCGACAGGTCGTTCGGCAGGTTCTTGAAGATGACGATGTCGCGCACCGACGGCGGCCGCGGGTCGGCCTCGTCGACGACCCGGAGCAGGCCGTAGCCCTCGCCCAGGTTGAGCGGGCTGTAGGTGACGTTCCCGAAGAGCTCCTCGGTGCCGATCACCTTGATCCGGCGGCGGTCGAACTCCTCGCGGGTCTGCGCATGGAGCGCCTTCTGCGTCTCGCTGGCCGGATGGTAGTAGATCTTCTCGCTCGCGAACGGCATCCCCGCGACGACCTGGTGGTAGGGGATGTCGACGTGATGCACCTTCACGGGATCGGTCGGCCAGAACTCGACCGTGTAGATGCCCTTCCCCGTGTCGGGGTGCTCGAACGCGTCGTGGGCGATGATGGAGCCCGCGATGAACTGCCGGTTGTCCGTGAAGTAGGTGAGCTGGTTGAAGCGCCGCAGCGACAGGGTCAGGCCGAGCCCGCGCGAGGCGAAGTCGTAGTGGAACTCGAACTCGTTCGTGTTGATGAAGTAGAGCTGCGGCGAGTCGCTCCCGACGCCGGTGACGAGGAACTTCACCTCGCGCACGCCCATGGCGCCCGGGACGTTGTCGCGCCGACTCATCCCCTCGAACACCTCGCGGCTCGGGATCTCCGTCGCGAACTCGGGGATCTCGGCCGGCGGCGGCGGAGGCGGCGGCTCCTCGCCGGCCTCGGGCGTGATCGTGAGGCCCCAGCCGCGGATGACGCCCTGGTCCTGGAACGCGTGGTCGTGGACGGCGAGCGTCCAGGTGCCCTTCGCCTCCTTGCCGGCGAACGCGGCGAGGTCGTCGACGGGCGTGAGGTCGGCCGGGAACGCGCCGACGATGTCGTCGGCGCTCCGACCGGCCCGGTCGTGCAGGCGGACGCTCGTGCCGTCGGGCGCGGTCAGGGTGACGGTCAGGTCGCCCCGCCAGGTGTGCTGGATGTCGACGTTCGTGGCGAGCGACTCGATCGTCCCCTCGTCGGTCACCTCGATCGTGGAGATCGCGTCGGCGTGGTCGCGGATCGGGACGTCGGGCTCCTCGTCCTTCGCGACGACGATCGGGTCGGGCGTCGTCACGGCCGGACGACGCGCGATCCGCGGCGGGAGGACGTCGCGGAGCGAGCGGCCGCGTGGAGCGAAGCCGCGCGGCGTGGCGCCCGGATCGACGCGCGGCGCCGGCGCGCCGAAGCCGGCGTGCGCCGCGTTCGGACGGCCGCGCTCGGCGAGGGTCCGGCCCCCGATCCGAAGCTGACCACGGGCGAGGCCGCTGTCGGGGTTCACGACGAAGCGCGCGGTGCCCGAGGTCGGGGCGGCGTCCTCCTCGAGGAGCCTTCGAACGCGCGAGCTCGCGCCGACCACGCCGGCGAGCTCGGCGACGATCACGCCGCCCTGGGCGCGGCCGTTCCCGCGCAGAACCACATCGGCGCGGCCGGCGCCCAGGACGTGGGTGTGGGTGACCGCGTAGGAGCCGTCATCGCGAGCGACGAGCTCGAGCACGATCGGCACCTGGCCCGATCCATCGGGTGCGGGCCCGACGAGGTGGTAGGTGCCCGAGAGATCGGGGCCGTCGGCGTTGGCGGCGCTCACTCCAATGAGCGCGGCGAGCAGACAGACGGCGAGCGCGGCGATCGTACGATTCATGGTGGCCTCTCCCCCCGGAGCGGGTTCTACGAAGGCATTCATCGTGTCACGGCCGTCCTGACGTCGCAAACGCCCGGCCGATGACACACGACGACGTAACTCTTTGAGCCGCCACTCCGGCACCCGAATCGTCTCGGGGCGCGCCGCCCCGACGGATCCCACGACGGTCTCATCGAGGTGGCGCAGGCACCCGTTCGGTGGCGTGCTCTCCCCAGGGATCCGCCCTCGTCTAAACGGATGCGGGACTTACGCCCGGGCATGGTGATTGCCATGGCGTCGCCCGACATGACCATGACCGAGATCGACCTGGAGAACTCGCTTCACCCCTCGACCACGACCGGACGACCGCCGTCGTCGGAACCGGCCCGCCCCGACCCGCCGGACGGGGCCGAGAACACGTTGATCGCCACGGAGTCCCTCACCCCCCGCCGCCCGCGCGCCAGGACGGACCCTCCGGCGGCGCGGCTCGGGGGCTGGACGCTCGGGCGCTTCCTCGGAGCCGGCTCGACCGCGTCCGTCTTCGAGGCGACCCACCCGCGGACGGGCCAGCGCGCCGCGGTCAAGGTGCTCGGAGAGGAGCACGACGCGCGCTTCGAGCGAGAGATCGCCGCCCACGCCCGGCTCGGCCGCCACGACCGCGTCGTCGCCCTCCTCGACAGCGGAATCGAACGCGTCGGCGGCCGCCCCGTCCACTGGCTCGCCTTCGAGCTCGCCTCGGATGGGACGCTCCGCGACCTGCTCCGCCGCGAGGGCCGACTGCCGCCGAGGCGGGTCCTCCCGATCGTCCGCGACCTCGCCGACGGCCTCGCTGCCCTTCACGCCGAGGGCCTGGTCCACCGCGATCTCAAGCCCGAGAACGTGCTCCTGGACGAGACGGGGGCGCGTCTGACCGACCTCGGCCTGATCGGCTGCGATCGGCGGATCGAAGGTCAGTCGCTCACCGTCGCCGGAGCGTTCGTCGGAACGGTCGCCTACGCGTCCCCGGAGCAGGTCGAGGGACGCCGGGCGAGCGAGGCCTCCGATCTCTGGTCGCTCGGCGTGATCGCGTTCGAGCTGCTCACGGGCAAGAGCCCCTTCGCCCGGGCCAACCCGTTCGCGACCGCCGTCGCCGTCGCGCGTGGCGAGCTCCCCCTCGAGGCCACGACGCGGCGCTGGCGGACCGTGCTGCGTCCGCTCCTCGCCCTCGACCCGGCCGAACGCGGAAGCGCCCCCTCGCTCCGTGAATCGCTCGACGGCTCGACCCACGGAGGACTGAACGACGCCGGCGAGGCGTTCGACCAAGACGAGGCGACGAACCTCGCGCTCGCCGCGCTGATTGCCGGCTCGGTGGTGATGTTCGCCCTCCTGATCGCCAACCTCTGACCGGCCGGGCACGCCGTTTCCTGGCTGCCGCCCGACCCGCGCGGTACGCCGGTTGCATTCTCCGAGCGGCATGACCAAGACGATCGAGAGCCTCCACAACTCCCTCCACCAGACCGAGCGCCCGAAGGCCGCGGCCCGCATCGCGACGCCCGAGCGCGACGAGTCCGGCTCGCACGCCTGGAACACGCTCCTGACCGCGTCGACCCGCGAGCTCGAGCTGCGCCGGCGGCGCGTCGAGAGGAGCAAGGGGGCGCCCGCCGAGACGATCGCCTCCTGGCGGATCGGCTCGTTCCTGGGCGCCGGCGCCACGGCGGTCGTCTACGAGGCGACCCACACCAAGACCGGCCAGCGCGTCGCCCTCAAGATCCTCGAGGGCGAGCACCGTGAGCGCTTCGAGCGAGAGATCGCCGCCCACCAGAAGCTCGGCGTCCACGACCGGGTCGTCGGGCTCCTCGACTACGGGACCGAACGGCTCGGCGGCTGGCGCGACGTCCACTGGCTCGCCTACGAGCTCGTCTCGGGAGGGACGCTCCGCGACCTCCTCCGCAGCCACGGACGGGTGGAGCCCGAGCTCGCCCACGCGATCGTCCGCAACATCGCGGAAGGGCTCGAGGCGCTCCACGACCACGGGCTGATCCACCGCGACCTCAAGCCCGAGAACATCCTCCTGGACGAAGGCGGCGCCCGCCTGACCGACCTCGGCCTCATCGGGAGCGAGCAGAGGATCGACATGCAGTCGCTCACCGTCGCCGGAGCGTTCGTCGGCACCGTCGCCTACGCATCCCCCGAGCAGATCGAAGGGCAGAAGGCCCGTCGGGCGGCGGATCTTTGGGCGCTCGGCGTGATCGCGTTCGAGCTCCTCTCGGGGAAGAGCCCCTTCGCCCGAGGAAACCCGTTCGCGACCGCCGTCGCCGTCTCCAAGCGCCAGATCGCCCTCGGCGTCGCCCCCAGATCCTGGCGGTCGCTCCTCGAGCGCCTGCTGTCGACGGCCCCGAGCGATCGAGGCACCGCCGCGTCGGCGGTGCTGGCGCTCGACATGCTTCGCGCGGAGGTCGAGAAGCGAGGGGCCGGAGGAACGGAGAGCGAGCTGGTGATCGACGGGGACCTGGTTCTCTTCGTCGGCGGGATGATGTTCCTCGCCATGGTCGGAGTGCTGACCGTGCTGGCGTTCGCGTCGTAGCGCGCCGTGCCGGGGGCCGTGGCCGTGCCGTGCCGTGCCCGTCGGCCGTAGCCGTCGACCGTAGCCGTCGACCGTGATCCGCCTCCGCGGACCGTTCCCGCTGTCCGCCGTCCGCTGTCCGCTTCCGCCGTCCGCTGTCCGCCGTCCGCTGTCCGCCGTTCCGCTGTCCGCTGTCCGCCGTCCGCTGTCCGCCGTCCGCTGTCCGCTGTCCGCTTTCCGCCGTCCGCTGTCCGCTGTCCGCTTCCGCCGACGGGGCCTCTCGCCGTGTCCGCGGACCGCTGGCCGCAGGCAGAATCGGTCCACGGTAGCGATCCGCGGGAGCGGTCGGCGGGAGCGGTCGGCGGGAGCGGTCCGCGGAGGCGGTCCGCGGTGGCGGTCCGCGGTGGCGGTCAGCGGTAGCGGTCCGCGGTGGCGGTCGGCGGAGACGGTCCACGGTCCACGGGCACGGGCACGGTCCACGGTCCACGGTCACGGGCAGGGGCACGGGCGCGGAGGGTGAGTCGCCTCCGTCAGTGGGTGAGCTCGTCGATCACGAGATGCGGAAACGCGAGCGCCGCGGCGTTCAGAAGCCGGGCGTGCGCGAACGCCGCCTCTCGGACCTCGGGGTCGGCCAGCCCGATCGTCACGAGCGCGATCCGGAGGGTGTCGAGCTCGAGCGGGAGGGCGACGATGCTCTCGACGCTCGGCCGCGCCTCGCCTCGGAGCAGCCGCGCGAGCTCCCGCTCTCCGCGGTCACGTTCCGCGAACGCCGCGATGGCCTGTTCCAGGAGCCGGCGGGCGCGTGGTCCGTCGCCGGCCCGGGCGGCCACCGCGTGGCCGAGGAGGAGCCACTCGGCCATCGCGTACGGGCCGAGGAGCTCTTCCACGGTCGCCCCGTCGCCCTGGATGACCGCGAGCTTCCACGCCGCGTCGTCGTCGCCGACCTCTGCGAGGGCGCGGGCCGCCTCGACGAAGGCGTCCCGGTCGCGCTTCGCCTCGGCGAGGTGAAGCGCGTGCAGCCGTCGAAAGTAGACGAACTCGGATGCGGGCGGCTCGGTGAGCCAGAGCCCGCGCAAGCCGGCGTAGAGGTCGCCCCAGACGCTCTCGGCCTCCTCGTCCATCCCGAGGGCCACGAGCCTCCGAACCTGCGCTCCGGTGCGCTCGTCGTCGATCGGCATCGCGGCGACGTGCTCCTTCTCGCGCTCGATCACCTCGGCCGTCCGGCCGAGGGCCGCGAGGGCTTCGTTCGCGTCGTCGCGGAAGTCGGCGTTCTCGGGCACGGCGGCGGCGGCCCGCTCGAGCCGCTCGAGCGCCTCCTCGAAGCGACCGACGCGGAGCAGCCGCCGCCCGCGCGCGTTCTCCGCGTGCGGGCTCGGCGTCGCCCCGCTCACCGCCCTCCCGACGAGGCGCTCGATCTCGCCCGGGTCGCGGCTCACGCGCGCCGTGAGGTAGGCCAGGTCGCCGTCGTCCGGCGACTGCTCGAGGAGCGCCCGGTACTCGGCGCCGAGATCGCGCTCGGGCTCGAGAAGGGTCACCGCGTCCTGCCAACGCTCGTGCCAGCCGACGCGCACGGGCCGAGCCTCGAGGCCGGGCTCGAGGAGCTCGCGCACGCCCTCGGGCGCGACGAGCTGGGTGAGGATCTCCAGCGGCTCGGGGTCGGCCGGGCGCCACGCCGAACGATCTCGAAAGAGACGCGCGAGCCGCTCCGCGTCGTCGGGAGCCGACGAGACCATCACGGCGGCCAGCCGGTGCAGCGGGAGCCCATCGACGACGATGATCCTCGACTCGAGGCTATGCGAGATCCCCGGCTGAGCCCGCATCTTCTCGGGGAACCAGCCGATGAAGCCCACGCGGTCGACCTCGTGGAGAAGCGCGCCGTAGTGGAAGCTCGTCGGAGCCGGCGGAGGCGTCCCGAGCGGTGGGCTGCCGTAGATCGCCTCCTCACGGGCCAGGACGGCGACCCTGTCGGGGTTGACGACCAGCGTGTGCCCGCGGAGCTGCCTCGCATCGATCGTGAGGGTCGAGGGCGTGAAGAGGACCGCGCTGCCGATCGGCGCGATCGACACATCGAGGCTCTCGCCCTCCATCGCGAGGCGCACCTGCTCGAAGTCGCCCGGAGCGATCGTCACCGAAACCGCGCCGACCCGAGCGTCATAGGGAACATCGAGCCCGTTGCAGACCCACAGAGTGACGACCCGAGGGCTCCCCTCGAGGACGATCAGGACGACGAAGACCAGACCGACCAGCCCGGATGCGACGGCCAGGAGGATCGGCCACCGACTCTGAGGCTTCGCCCGGTGGCGGTCGGCGAGCGAGCGGCGGAGGTTCCGTCCGGAGACGGATGGACGCGAAGCCACGCCCTCCTCGGGGCCGGGCGTCTCGCCGGCGGGCGCCGTCGGAGGATCCGAGGGGGGCGCGGTCGGGAAGTCGTCAGCCGGAGACGAATCGTCTTGCGCGTCCATCGGTGACTCCGCTCTCCGCTTCCGCGGTCCGCGCCCGTGCCCGTGTCCGTGCCCGTGACCGTGATCCGATTCCGCTGACCGTTACCGCTGACCGCTACCGCTGACCGCTACCGCTGACCGCTGACCGCTGACCGCTACCGCTACCGCTAACCGCTACCGCTGACCGCTGACCGCTACCGCTACCGCTGTCCGTGTCCGCTGTCCGTGTCCGCTGTCCGTGTCCGCTGTCCGTGTCCGCTGTCCGTGTCCGCTGTCCGTGTCCGCTGTCCGTGTCCGCTGTCCGTGTCCGCTGTCCGCTGTCCGTGTCCGCTGTCCGCTGTCCGACTCAGTTGACCGCCGACGGCCTCCGCCGGCCGGGGTGGATCATCCGAACTTCGTCAGAGCGTTCATCGTGGCGAAGTTCAACACGAGGAGGAGCGCGAGATGGAACGCGAGCATCGCGAATCCGAAGGCCGGACGTCGGCGCGCGAATCGGGCGCTGGCGACCAGGCCGATCACGCCGAGGATCAGGGCGGTGAACGACAGCGCGGGCGAGAAGACGAACCTCACCGGTGGAGGGTCGCCGCAGGTCATGGTGAGGCCCGCCCAGAAGCGCGCGGAGGCCGCCCCCACGAGGGTCGCCACGACGAGGGTCCAGACGGCGAGCTTGAGCGCACCGAGCAGGTCGCCGAGCGGGTCGCACGACTTCGGGCGATCGGTCGCCCGGGGAGACCACCGGATGAGGATCTTCGAGAGTCGTCGGCCGACGCGGGCTCGCAGCTTGGTCATGCCGTGAGTATGCCATCGCCGAAGGGAGCGGGCACGGCCGGAGAGCCGACGGGCCGCCCCGAAGGGCGGCCCGGGCTACGGGGCCCGGACGGGGAGCTGGAGGCGCCAGAGGAGCGCCTGGCGTTCGCCCGGTCAGACGCGGAGACGGAGACGACGCGTCAGCGGTGGCGCACGACGGAAGCGGACCGCGGGAGCGGACCGCGGGAGCGGACCGCGGTGGCGGACCGCGGGAGCGGACCGCGGGAGCGGACCGCGGGAGCGGACCGCGGGAGCGGACCGCGGGAGCGGACCGCGGGAGCGGACCGCGGTGGCGGACCGCGGTGGCGGTCAGCGGGGGCGGTCAGCGGGGGCGGTCAACGGGAGCGGGCCGCGGTGACGGTCGGCGGGCACGGGCACGGGCACGGTCCACGGGCACGGTCCACGGGCACGGGCACGGCCGGAGGGCCGACGGGCCGCCCCGAAGGGCGGCCCGGGCTACGGGGCCCGGGCGGGGAACTGGAGGCGCCAGAGGAGCGCCCCGCAGCGGTCGGCGAGGGCGAGGGCGGGATCGACCTTCGAGGCGGGAGCATCGGCGAAGTCGAGGACGAGCTCGAGGACGGCCTTCACCTCCTGGCAGCTCGCGTAGGCGACGGAGTAGAGATGGGCCTGGTCCCGGCCCCGCCGGCCGGCGCCTTCGGCGAGGTTGAGGTGGACCGACATCGCCGCCCGGCGCAGCTCGTCCGCCAGCTTCCGTTCCCGCATCCGCTCCGCCACGACCCGGCAAGCCCGAGCCAGCTCTCGTGTCACGCCTCGTGCTTCGAACATCGCCACTCCTTTCGGAAGGCCGCCCCACGCGGCCCGTTTTCACCCCGACAAGGCGAGAGCGCCGTGACGAACGGCGCGACCGGAAGCCTGCATCGGCAAGCCCAAGGCAACTCGCGCCGTTCGGCGCGGCGGTCTCGCCAAAGGGTGAAACGGGCCGCGTGGG
>JAJDCQ010000234.1 GCA_029260755.1 Planctomycetota bacterium
CGGGCCCAACGCACAAATACCTACATTCCCCTACCGCTCCCGCGAGCGCGCGCGCGGACCGCTCGGCGTACGTCCTCACGGACGCCCTCACGCCTCTTCGGGTGAACGCCTTTCCGAAGACGCCGTCGTCGCTCGAGGTGACGACGGCCACGAGAGGAGCAATCGACGATGCGGAAGCGTCATCACCGAGGGTTCACCCTCATCGAGCTGCTGGTCGTGATCGCGATCATCGGGATCCTGGCCAGTCTTCTTCTTCCGGCGCTGACGAAGGTCCGGGAGAGGGCGAACCGGATCAAGTGCGCCAGCAACCTGAAGCAGGTCGGCATCAGCTCGATCGCCTACATGACGAGCGCGTTCGGGCCGGCTCATCGCAAGGGGTTCATGCCGCACATCAATGCGATCGGCACGCCCGACGGCGACGCCGAGGTCGGTCTGGTGTGGGAGCTGCTCGTGAAGACGGGCGAGATCGACGACCCCGAGATCTTCGTCTGTCCCTCGTCCACCGACATCCCGCTCCGGCTCCAGCAGGGGGCCTCGCCGGCGACCTACGCGTTCGCGGATCCGAACGTGCAGTCGACGACCGAGTTCTCCTACGGCTGGACGCAGGATCAGCGGACCGACGGCAACTCGAAGTCGAGCACGCTCATCGCCGCCGATCGCAGCATCACCAACATCGACCAGCAGACGAACGCGAACACCGGTGCGGCGAACGACTCGGTCGTGAACCACCCCAACGGTCGGAACCTGCTCCGGTTCGATGGCTCGGTCGACTTCCTCCCGCGGGACGTCGAGGAGGGCCTCATCGGCGCGATCGACACGGACGTGACGGCCGAGCTCGGCCGACTCAACATCTTCGCGGTCAACGAGCAGTACGGCGGGTCGTAAAGATCCTTGGGAGTGGATGTTTCGTTCGAGGGGCGGGGGCTGTATGCCCCCGCCCCTCGGGCGGGCGTCCTCGGCGGGCGCGGAATCGGCTGGAGATGGAACCACGGAGGCACGGAGGCACGGAGCAGCTTCGAGTGATGCCCCGTCGCGGACCGATCCCGGCGCTCCTTCTCTTGGCCTCCGTCGCCTCGCGTGACCGAGACCGAGAGGGAGCCATCCCTGGAGCCGGTCGGCTCGTGCGAGCCGGGATACGGCGCCCTCAGTCGCTCCTCCGTGTCTCCGTGCCTCCGTGGTGACATCTGCTCGCCGAAGGCGAGCCCATCGGGCCTGAGCGAAGTTGATAGCCCATATCCGGGCTAACCCCTACGCGGGGCGAGGGCTCGGCCCGTCGATGGACGGGTGTCGCGGTGGACCGGACGACCCGTCCGGCCGTATACTCAGGGCGCGCACGAGGACGAGCGAGCCCTCCCTTGAACCCGACCGACGTCACCTCGGCCACCCTCCGGTGTCGCCGCTGCCAGACGCCCATCGAGAGCCGGGCGCTCGCGCGGGGTGATGCCGGATGGGTCGGCGCCGAGCTCCTCTGCGGGCGCTGCCGGCCGCGCCGGCCGACCGCCGACGCGTTCAGCGTCGCCGACATCCCCGAGCTCGCCCCGCTCGGCTGCGATCGGTGCAGCGCGGCGATCTCGATCCAGAGCCTCTACACCGAGGCGATCGCCTACCTCAACGGGCGCCTCTACTGTGCGGGGTGCCGCGCGAACCTCGGCGCCCTCCTCCAGGCCGCCGGGATCTCGGCGCCGCCCGGAGGCGACGAGGGAACCGCCTGGGCGACCTGCGCCGGCTGCCTGGCGGGGATCGCCCAGCGATCGATCGCGAGCGGCGAGGCGCGGAGCCTCTCGGGTCAGCTCTTCTGCAAGAGCTGCTCGGATGCCCTCGAGGCGATGGGTGAGGAGACGGCGCAGACGCTCGCGGATCTCCCCTCGCGCCTCACCTACGGATGCGGCGAATGTCAGGACCCCGTCAGCCTCCGGGCGATCGTCACCGGCGCCGCCTGGAACAAGGACGGGCTCGTCCTGTGTCCGGCGTGCCTCGAGAAGACCGGCCCGGCGGAGCTCGGCAGTCAGGAGGTCGACCCGGCGTCCGCGCCGCCCGGCTTCGGGCCGGCGGCCGGTCTCGAGGTCGACCTCATCGGGGGCGAGGACGGAGGCAGCGACGGAGGCCGCGAAGGCTCCGGGGGGACGCGGTCGGATCGGCCGAGCTCGGACTCGGTTCCGCGCCTCGAGCCGATCGGCCCGGCGACGATGCCGAGCGCGCCGCCCGTCGGGCCCGTCGCGACCGTTCCCGCCGACGCGGGGGCGGCGGCCGCGATCGAGACGAAGCCGGCCGAGAAGCCTCTCCCCGCCGGGTTCACGGCCGCGAAGCCGGGCCGGAGGAAGCCGCGCCCGAGCCGGATCTTCCACGCGGCCGTCGAGGACACCGCGCTGCTGCGGAGCGCGGTGACCGACGTGGTGAAGGACCTGCCGAAGGCGCCGCCGCTCGAGTGCGCGGCGTGCGGCAGCCACGTTCCGATCGAGAGCCTGTTCTCGACGCCGGTCGCCTACCATCAGGGCAGCCTCTACTGCCCGCGGTGTCGCTCCGATCTCGCGACCCTCCTCTTCTCGGAGGGGGGCGGCCCGTCGCCGCCCGACGTGGCGTCCGCGCACGCGTTCTGCGGTGCGTGCGGCGACGGGATCTCGGAGAGTCAGATCACCCGCGGCCACGCCCGCGGGCGCGACGGCCACCTCCTGTGTCCTCGCTGCACCGGCGTGGTCGACGCGATGGCGGCCGAGACCGAGGCGACGCTCTCGCAGCTCCCGAACGTGATCTCCTACCCGTGCGGCGAGTGCCGCCGCTCGGTCTCGCTCAAGGAGATCGCGATGGGCGAGGCGACCCACTCGGGCGGGGCGATCTTCTGCGCCTTCTGTCGCGGCGGCCGCGGTCAGCTCGTGGCCGAGTCGGACGAGGGCGCCCTCGTGCGCGGGGCCGCCGCGGCCCGGCCGGAGGCGCGCGCGCCGTCACCGCCCTCGCCCGGCACGAAGAAGCGGAAGAAGAAGCAGCTCCCGCCGGCGCCGGGGAGCCCCTGCTCGGTCTGCCTCGACCCGATCGACAAGGCGATGATCGAGGCCGAGGAGTTCCTCCGCCACGGCGACATGCTCGCCTGCCGCGACTGCCGCAGCAAGCTGGAGGAGCTGACGGGCCCGGCGAGCGCGTTCACGGCGCAGGCGGCGCCTGCGCCGATCGACCTCGGGCTGGTCGGGAGCGAGTCCGAGCCCGGGTTCGAGTCCGAGCCCGAGCCCGAGCCCGAGGTGGCGCCGAGGCCGCGTCGCATCACCGAGAGCCAGCGGATCAGCCTCGACGCGCCGCCCTGCGCCAACTGCGGCGCCAAGATCCTCCCCGCCGAGATCGCGATGGGGAACATCGAGCGGGTCGCCGGGTCGATGTTCTGTCACCGCTGCCTCGACGCCGCCCGATCGCTCCGGGCCGAGACCGAATCGTTCGCGCGCCACGTCCAGAGCGCGAGCGTCTCGTGCAGCAAGTGCGACGCGGTCAGCCCGCTCGAGCAGGCGGAGGAGCTCGGCTGGCTCTTCCGCGACGGCGACCCGTTCTGCCCGCGCTGCCGCGGGAAGGTCATCGAGCAGCGGCGCCGCGAGCTGACCGAGAGCGGCATGCTCCGGATCGTCAAGAAGGAGATCGTCCAGGAAGACGCGCCGATCGTCGCCAGCCACGACACCTTCTGCTCGCTGTGCGGCGAGGCCTGCCCGGTCACCGCCGAGGAGCAGGGCAACTGGCTGATGCTCGGCGGCGATCACTTCTGCGAGCAGTGCCGGGGCGAGGCCGAGCGGCTCCTCGAGATCTCGCACCAGGCGGTGCAGACCGCGATCCCCGACTGCGCCGGGTGCAAGGCCGAGATCCCGTTCGAGGACGTCCGGGAGCGCCGGATCGCCAAGGCCGAGGGGCACGTCTTCTGCCGGACGTGCGCGACCGACCTCGCCGCGGTCCTGAAGCGGGTCCGGGACGAGAAGAAGGCCGCGCTGGCCTCCTGCACGGGCTGCGGCGGCAAGATCCCGGCCGAGGCGCGCCGCGACGGGAAGGTCATCACGTTCCGCGGGCGTCTCTTCTGCCCCGACTGCGGGCCGGAGGTCGCCGAGCTGCGCGAGTCGACCGAGCGGATCGCCCGGCGCCTCGGCCAGCAGCGGACGCCGTGTGGCGGCTGCGGGAGCCCCGTCCTCGGTCGCGAGCTCGAGGCCACGATCGCCGTCGCCTACCGGGGCGCGATCTACTGCCGGAACTGCCGCGATCAGGCCTACGAGCTGATCGGCGCCTATCGCCGCGGCGAGACGATCAGCCTCGAGGGCGTCCGCACCGGGCGGAGCTGCGCCGCGTGCAGCACGTCGGTCGAGCGAAAGCCCGGCGACCGAACGGTCGCGTTCCAGTCGTTCGTCTTCTGCGAGGGCTGCGCCCCGGAGATCAAGGCGCTCCGGCACGAGACCCACATCGCCAGCCGCGTCCCCTACGCGAACGGGCTGCGCTGCTTCGAGTGCAGCGAGCGGGTCGGCGCGGACGCCCTCCGCGCCGAGAACGCGGTCAGTCACCGGGGGCGGCTCTACTGCCCGCGGTGCCGCGTCCTCTCCTTCGACCGGTTCGGGCAGGCCTCCGACGAGAGCGCGAATCGTTGCCACACGTGCTCGACCGAGGAGATGGTCGCCGCGCGGAAGCTGCGGACGTGGACCTTCTGCCGGAAGTGCAGCGGCGGGCTGGTCGAGAGCGTCGTCGAGGAGACCGAGCGGCTCCAGAACGAGGCGCGCTCCGCGTCGAGCGACCGACGCTACACCTGCTACAAGTGTGACTCCGGCATCCCTCGCTCCGACATCCAGAAGGGCGATGTGATCTCGCGCCAGGGACGACTCTTCTGTGTGAAGTGCAGCGAGCCGATGGCGCTCACCGTCGTCTACGGCGCGCGCCGCCAGGCCGAGGAGCGGCCGGAGAGCATCGACATCGCGACGGCCATCAAGGTCGCCGCCGCCGGGCGCGAGAGCGATCGCATCGGGATCGGGATCGCCGGTCGGGCGCAGTACGAGAAGTACGACCTCGACGCGGGCTGGTCCGGCCGGTTCGGTCTCTCCGACAAGCGCGGCGTCGTGGTGGCTCTTCGCTACGTCGGGGCGGGCGCGGTGATCCTCCTCTGCATCGCCGGCGTCGTCGCGTCGCCCTGGCTCCTCTCGAGCGGCCCCTCGCGCCGGGAGCGCCCGAGGGTGGTCGTGAAGCGCGTCGGCGAGCCGGACCCGCCGCCCGACGCCGGCGAGCCGGACGCGGGCCCGGGCGAGGCGGACGGCCCTCGGCGACCCGACGGGAGTCGGCCGCTCGCGATCCCCGACGTGATCGGCGCCGATGGCGGCGGCTCCGACGGCGGCGGCGGTGCCGACGGAGGCAGCCCGAACGGCACGGGCGACGGAACGGGCGACGGCACGGGCGGCTCGGGGGATGGAACGGGCGGCGGCGAGGCGAGGCCGGCCGAGGTCGCCGGGATGACGCTCGCGGAGGTGCGCCGCGCCGCCGGGGCGATCGTGGTGAGCGGTCGCTCGGAGGCGCAGCCGGGCTCGATCGTGACGGTGTTGCTGGTCTCCGAGGCGATCAACGACCGCGTCAGCGTCGCGCTCTCGTCGGAGCGCTCCTTCGAGGTCCGCCTCGGGCCGTACCTGACGGAGCCCGGACCCGAGGCGCGCGTGATCGTGAAGATCGCCGACGATCGATACCCCGGGCAGGCGGATGCGCCGGTCGCCGCGCCCGCGGTCGTCGAGAAGCCGCCCGAGCTCGCGTGGCCCGAGATCGGTGCGCCGGGGATCCGCTGTCGGCTGCGGGCGCAGGCCTGGCACTACGAGAAGAGGCCGCGACGCCCCGGCGGGCCGTGGCGCTTCCTCGACGTCGGCGTCGAGGGCGTCCTCACGATCGAGACGCCGAAGGCGGGGGCCAATGAACCGGTCCGGATCGCCTTCGCGGTGACCGAGGGGCGGGTTGTCCGCGAGAAGCTCGTCCGGAAGGAGAACGTCGACACGGTCCGCGACGATGGCGCCGAGCGCGCCCTCGCCGGCGCCGAGCTCGCCTTCGAGGCGGACGTGAAGTCAGGGCAGGCGTGGCCGCGGGCGGGCAAGAACGCGCGCGTTCCGCCCGATGTGCGCGCCGCCCTCGCCCGGGCGCTCGCGTCGCTCGTGGCGCGGTCCCGGCAGCTCCGGGCGCCGCTGCCGGGGCGCCATGACCTCGCCCCGGACCTCGTCATCCAGACGATGTCCACGCGCGGGCCGACCTTCGATCAGGTGCCGCAGATCATCGGCGTGACCCGCGAGTCGGACCCGGAGAAGGAGCGGCCGGCGCGCCGCCTCTGCAAGGTCGAGGTCGTCCCGAGCCTGCTCCTGCGCGACCCGTCGAGCTGGACGGGCCCCGAGGGCGTCCCGCCGATCGACGTCCGTCAGGTGCGGATGGCCATGGAGGTCGAGCCGATGCGGAACGAGCTCGCCCCGCCGATCCGGGCCCACCTCCGTGGTCAGTGGCACTTCCTCCGCCCGGTCGAGTTCGACCAGGACGAGGTCGTCGTCGGCGAGCAGGAGGTCTGGGGCTGGGTCGACGACTTCTTCGAGCGGGTCGGCAGCTTCGAGGTGGAGGACGGATAGGGAGTGGTTGCGGCTTCGCCTTCGGCGAAGAGGATGTCACCACGGAGACACGGAGGACACGGAGAATCCACGGAGTCATCCAAGGGCGCGAATGAGCCGCTCCTCTCGCCCCTCGCTCCATCTCGAGTGACGATCCTCGGGAGACGAGGCCCGATCGGAGACTCTCCGCGTCCTCCGTGTCTCCGTGGTGACATCTTGCTCGCCGCAGGCGAGCCCGCCCCTCTCCACTACTCCTCGCAGGGCCCCTCGCAGAGAGTGCATCCCTCGAAGGCGAGGTCGTCGACCGGCCGCCCGCCGACGAGGTGCTCGGTGATCACCCGCTCGAGGTTGCCCGGGGTGAGGCTCCGGTACCACGTCCCCTCGGGGTAGACGACGCCGACCGGTCCGAGCTGGCACATCCTCAGACAGCCGGCCTTGGTCCGGTAGACCGGCGCGTGGGAGAGGTCGGGGAAGAGCTCCTTCAGCCGGCGCTTGAGGTAGACCCAGCTCTCGCGGCCCTGGTCCTGGCTGCAGCAGTCCGGACCGACGCAGAGGAAGATGTGACGCCGCGTCGAGGCGACGCCGACCTTCCGCACCTTCTCGTCGAGGGCGGCGAGCTGCTCGGCGGTGGGGTCGTCGGCGGGCGGGTGGGCCGCGGGGCTCGGCTCGTTGCTCATCGCGCCCCGACGATACCAACCGCGTTCGACCTCGTCACGCCCGGCTCTTGGCTCCGCCGCCGCGACGCCGGTAGAATGAGCCGCGGACCCGTCCGGAGGCCGTCTGGGTGTCGATCGCGAAGGTCGTCAAGCCGGGAACGTTGAGCTTCATCCTCTCGAGCACCGCGCCGCTCGGCGAGGCGGATGCGCATCTGGCCACCGTCGCGGCGATGGCCGCCGACGGGCATCGCCGTCAGTGCGAGACGACCCTTCAGTGGGTGCTCGAGGCTGGCGTGATCGACCGGGACCGCGTCCGCGCCGCGATCTTCATCGCGGGGGCGTTCGCCGGGTCGATCCGGGTGGAGACGGCCCTGTCGGCCCTCGCCGCGGCGACCTCGGAGATCGAGCGGCCGAGCGATCCGCTCTCCGCGATCATGAGCGCGCCGAGCTCGGCCGGCGGCGCCGGGTCGCGCCGCGGCGACGACGGGCCGGCCGCGACGGCCGATCCGGCCGCCTGGGCGAAGGCGGGGAATAGGCTGTTCACCGTCGTGCACGGTCAGGACGCGCCGAAGGTCGGCAAGCGCCTCGACGGCCTCGGGCCCGAGGTCGCCGCCTGGCTGAAGGCGGACTACGGCCGCGCGCTCGACGGCCCGGGAGAGCTCACCCTCCGGAGCCGGCTGATCGCGTCGGTCGCCGCGTTGATCCCGGTCGAGGCCCCGAGCGCGCTCGAGCGCCTCGTCCGGGCGCTCTCGGCGCATGGCGTCGACGGCGACGAGGCCTGGGCGATCATCGACGTGACCGGCCGCCTGTTCGAGGAGGGCGGGGCCATCCGGACGGCGCAGGGCGCCTTCGAGCGAGCCCTCGGTCGCCGCGCGCGTGAGGAGAGCGACGCGCCGGGCGGCGCGCCGGGGGACCCGTACCGATGGGACTGATGCGCGCGGTCGTCGTCCTCGTCGCTCTGCTCCTGGGTCTCGGGCTCGCGGTCGCCCCGCCGGCGGCGAGCGGGGACGAGGGTCTCGACCCGTGGCGGGCGCTGAAGGCGGGCGACTGGGTCAAGTTCCGGAGCCGTCAGGCGAACGACGTGGTCGTCGAGCAGACGTGGCGGGTGACCAAGGCCGACGCGCAGCGGGTGGAGTACGTCGTCGAGTCGGTGACGTTCGACAAGGGGCGGCAGCTCGGGAAGCCGACGAAGTCCGACCCCGAGACGGTCGCGCTCTCGGGCGAGGGGGCCATCGCGCCGCCGAAGCTCGTCCCCGAGACCGACGCCGCGAGCGCCAAGCGGAGCGAGGCCGTCGTCGAGCTGAAGGACGGACGAAAGCTGGCCTGCACCGTCTACGAGCTCTCGACCGAGGCGGACGGCGTCGCGCACGTGACCCAGATCTGGTCCAGCGCCGACGTCCCGTTCGGCCTCGTGAAGGTGATGACGGACGGGAACGTCAAGCAGGAGCTCGTCGACTTCGGCCGCGACTGATGAACTGATGAGTGATGGTGATGGCAGCGAGCTCGCCTCCGGCGAGCGGGATGGATGTCACCACGGAGACACGGAGGACACGGAGGATCGCGGAGAAGACGCGAGCGGCTCTTCCCGGATTGGCTGGCCCTTCCTTCCGTCCGTCCTCGGCGGAGATCTGGCACATCCGAAGCTCCTCGGTGTCCTCCGTGTCTCCGTGGTGAACATCCATCCCGGCGACGCTACTCGTCGCGGGCGATCGGCTCGAGCACCTCGACCATCGGCTTGTGGCGCTTGAAGCCGAGCCGGCGGCCCTCGGGCTGATAGCGTCGGACGTTGACGCCGAAGATCGCGTCGTAGCGCACGTAGCTCCGGTAGAGCTGGTCGCACTTGGGCGGGTCGACGAAGATGGTCGCGACGAGGTAACCCCGGCGGAACTCCTCGAAGCAGTTGATGTCGAGCACCTTCCCGTTCATCAGGACGAGCTCGATGACGGCCACCTCGCCCTCGCAGACGATCAGGTCGCAGCGCGGCGTCTGGCCGTCCTTGAACTCGCGTCGGAAGAACGCCTGGTCGAAGCGCTCGCTGCTCATGTGACCGGGCACCAACAGCTCCATCGGATCGCCTCCGTGGGACAGCGCGTCCCGTCCTGGGGGTCGAGGTCGGCCGGGCGGCGGTGCCCGGCGCGAGGCTCGCCATTCTAAGGGATCACCGGTCGATCGCGTAGCGGAGGATCCGGCCGCGCGAGGTTCCGATGAACAGGGCGTCGTCGCTCAGGGCGAGGGCGCTCACCAGCTCGCGAAGCGGCTCGAGGTCGAGGGTCGCGAGCGGCTCTCCCGTCGTCCAGCGCAGGACCCGCACGGCGCCGCCGGGCGGCACGTCGGCGGCGGCGACGAGCTCGCCGTCCGGCGAGATCGCGACCCGCCGCGCGCGGATCCCCTCGCCGAGCGCGTGGGGACGCGCGGGCGAGTCGATGCCGGTGAACCCGATGACGTCCTCGGCCCGGGCGAAGATCGTCCGCTGGGTGGCGACCGACGCGGCCGCGTCGGTGATCACGGTGCCGGCGTTGCCGAAGGTCTGCGGCGCCGGCGCGCGCGCGGTCAGGTCCCAGACGACCATGCCGCCGCGCTCCGCCGCGGTGACCGCCCGCGCGCCGGTCGGGTCGACCGCGAGGATGCGGAGGATCGGCGCCGGGTGCTCGTGGGCGCCCTTGATCGCGCCTCGGTCTTCGCGGCGATGGATGTAGAGCGACCCCGGCCCGCTGCTCGGGCCGGCCGCGAAGAGGAGGGGATCGCCGCGTCCCGCGATGAATCGGACCGCCGTGACGAACGCCCCCGACGGGGGGTGGATGCGGCCGACCGCGCCGTCGACTTGCCATCGGATGATCGGGCCGCGCCGGGTGGAGGCAGCGACCCGCGACCCGTCGGCGGAGAGGGTCACGAGCTGAGGCTGACCCTGGAACGCCTCGAGCCGGTGGCGCTGCTCGAGCGTCGCGGCGTCGAGGATGCGGAGGGCGCCGTCGCCGGTCACCGTCGCGAGGGTCGCGCCGTCGGCCGAGAGGGCTAGGTCGCCGACGGAGCCGATCATCTCGGGGCCGGCGCTCAGCTCCGCCCCCGTCGCGACATCCCAGACCCGTCCGGTCGTGTCGTTGCCGCCCGAGACGGCGACGGTCCCATCCTTCGAGACGTCGATCGCGCTGATCCAGCCGCTCCGGTGGCCCTCGAGATGTCGCTTCATCGCGCCGGTCTCGGTGTCCCAGAGCCAGCCGACCCCGTCGGAGCCGGCGAGGAGGATCCGGCGGCCGTCGGGAAGCCAGACCGATCCTCGGGCGCCGCCGGGCAGGGTCGTCCGGGCGAGCTCGCGTCGGCTCGTGACGTCGATGAGGATCAACTCCGGCGAGAGCTCGCCCGCGAGCAGCCCGCGGGTCCCATCGGGGGAGACGATCGCCCAGCTCATCCGCTTGCCGACCTGGATGTCCGCGACGAGCGTCCGCGCGGGCACGTCCCAGAGGCGGCAGCGCCCCTCGCGGCCGCCCGCGAAGATGCGCCGGCCGTCGGCGGAGACCGTCACCCAGTAGATCGAGGAGAGCGGATCGGCGTCGAGGGCGATCGGCGAGGCGAGCGGCCGGGCGGGGTCGATGACGACGAGGTGGCCCCTCTTCGAGCCGACGGCGACGCGTCCGTCGGGGAGCCAGTTGACCGTCGTGACCGCTCCGTCGAGAACGCGGGCCCGGAACGTCGATTTTCCCGAGTCGACCTCGATCACCTCGACCGTGCCGAACGCCGATCCGACGACGATCCGGCGGCCGTCGTCGGCCAGGTCGACGCTGTTGCCGGCCCGGGCGTCGTAGATGTTCCGATGCTCGCGCAGGTCGCGGACGACGATGCGCCCGTCGACCGAGGACGTGGCGGCGCGCGATCCGTCGGCCGCGATCGACGCCATGTTGACCATCGCGTCATGCTTCCAGGTGCGGCCGTCGCCGAGGGCCGCCTCGAGGGTGAGCGGGCCGGAGCGCGCGATCGGTCGGAGCTCGGCCGGGATCGAGCGCGCGGGCGGCTCCGCGGCGTCGCCGCCCGCCGCGGTCGATTCGGGCCGCTCCGCCGAGGTCGACGCGACCGCGGCCGACGGCGTCACGGGGCCCGAGGTCGCGGCGGTCGCGAGGCCGGCGTCGTCGTCGCGTCGCGCGGTCCAGGCGACGAGCCCGGTCGTGGCGAGCACGCCGGCGACCGCGAGGAGCGCGGCGCCGAGCGGGGCGCGGCGCGATCCGCCCGCCTCGCCCCCCTCGGCGAGGGAGCGGGCGAGGGAGGCGCCGTCGGGGAATCGATCCTCGGGCTGCGCCGCGATGGCGCGACGGATGATCGCCTCGAGCCACGCCGGTGCGTCCGGGCGTCGCTCGCGGACCGCCGGGATCGCGGAGCGGCTGGTCGCGACGAGCATCTCGACCGGGTTGTCGGTCTGAAACGGCGGGTGACCGGCGAGCATCTCGAAGATGATCGCGCCGAGGCTCCAGACGTCCGCCTCCGGTCCGGCGTTCTTCGCGTCGCGGATCTGCTCGGGAGCGACGTAGCCGAGCGAGCCGCTCCACTGGCCGGTGTGGCTCAGGCCGGCGCTCTGGCTCGAGGCGAGGTCGGCCTCGAAGTGCTTCGCCAGGCCGAGGTCGCCGACGAGGGGACGGCCGTCCGGCGTGAAGAGGATGTTCTCGGGCTTCAGGTCGCGGTGGACGATCCCGGCCTCGTGCGCCTGTCCGATCGCGTAGGCCACCGCGCCGGCGATCGCGATCGCCTCGTCGAGGGGCAGAGGCCCGCGCTCGATCTTGTCACGGAGGGTTCCGCCGGCGAGCAGCGGCATGACGAGCCACGGGCCCTCCTCGCTCTCGCCCTCATCGATGAGGGGGACGAAGCCGGCCTGCGCGCCCAGCGACGCCAGGAGGCGACGCTCGCGATCGAAACGAAGGACCGTCCCGCGCCGGGCGCGGGTGACGACCTTCACGGCGACGGGCAGCCCCGTCACCGAATCGCGCGCCCGGTAGACGGAGCCCATGCCGCCCCGTCCGATGAGCGTCTCGATCTCGTAGCGACCGAGCCTCACGATGGGAGGGTACCGGAACGCGCGGCGTCGGGCCAGGCGCCTGCTCTCAGAAACGACGTGATCTCACGCAAAGGCGCAAAGGCGCAAAGGGGCGCCGGTCCGAGCCGAGGTGCGGATCCGGCAGGGCTCCTTTGCGTCTTTGCGCCTTTGCGTGAGCCATCGTCGCGGGAACCGACGACTCCACGATCGGCGTTACGTGATCTGGCTGAAGATCCGCCGCGAGATCACCACCCGCTGGATCTGCCCGGTCCCCTCGAAGATGTCGTACACCTTCTGGTCGCGGTACAGCTTCTCGACGAGGTTCTCATGGAGGGTGCCGTCGGGGCCCATGATCTCGATCGCCTTGGCCGTCACCCGCTGCACCATCCCGCCGGTGTAGGCCTTCGCCATGGAGCTCTCCTTGCTGTTGGCGCGCTTGAGGTCGAGCAGCCACGCGGCGTGCCAGCAGAGCCCGCGGCCGATCTCGATCTCGCGCTTCATCACGCCGAGGGCGTCCGCGATCCGGTGGAATCGGTGGGTGTGCTGGCTGAGGGCGTAGTTCTCCTTGACCCAGTCGCGGCACGTCTCGAACGCGGCCCGGGCGATCCCGACGGCCATCGAGGCGACGAGCGGACGGGTCGCGTCGAACGTCTTCATCGCGCCGCGGAAGCCCTGCTTGCTCCCGTCGTAGAGCGCGTCCCCTCCGAGGAGGTTCTCGGCGGGGACGCGGCAGTCCTCGAAGACGAGGTCGGCCGTCTCGCTCGCGCGGAGGCCCATCTTCTCCTCGATCTTGAGGACGCTGAAGCCGGGCGTGCCCTTCTCGACGACGAACGCGCGCTGGCCCGCCCGGCCGAGCTTGGGGTCGACCGTCGCGAAGACGACGTTCCACTCCGCCTTCGCCCCGTTCGTGATGAAGAACTTGTGCCCGTTGAGCACCCAGTGGTCGCCGTCCTTGCGGCAGGTCGTCCGGACGGCCGCCGCGTCGCTGCCGGCGCCGGGCTCGGTCAGGGCGTAGGCGCCCCACTTGATGTCGTTCGGGCCGAAGATGCCGAGGAAGCGCTTCTTCTGGTCGTCGGTCCCCATGAACTGGACCGGCGGCCCGCCGAGGCCGGGACCCGGGAGGCTCAGGACGACGCCCGGGTCGCCCCAGGCCATCTCCTCGGAGCCGATGATCGAGATCCGGTTCTTCTGGCTCTCGCCCTGGGGGTCCTTGTCCTCGCCGACGCCCTCGCCCTCGCCGCCGACGTCTTTCGGGACGGCGCCGGCGCCGAGGCCGAACTGGGCGCACGCGTCCAGGAACTCCTGGGGCGGCTTCTTCTCCTTGTCGGCCCGGAGCGAGTAGGGCCGGATGAAGTTGGTCGTGAACATCCGGACCATGTCCCGGATCTTCTTCTGCTGAGGAGAGAGCTCGAAGTCGATCACCGCAGCACCTCCTCCGCGATCGCGCGGTCGTCGTCCAGCCCCAGTCCGTTCACCACGCCGAGGGTGCGCGCGTCGCGCATCCACTTCTCGGACGGGTGGTCGGTGATGTAGCCGTGGCCCCCGAGCACCTGGACGCCGTCGCTCGTGATCCGGACCGACGTGTCGATCGCGTTGCGGAAGGCGATGGCCGCCCGCTGGCGAGCCTCGCCCCCCGAGGGCTGGCTGCCGTCGGCCGTGCGGTCGAGCTCCCACGCCGCCCGCCAGATCGCCCAGCGCGCGCCGTTCACCTCGGTCGCCATGTCGGCCATCATGAAGGCGAGGCCCTGGTGCTCGTAGAGCTTCTTGCCGAAGGTCTCGCGCTCGGTGGCGTACTTGAACGCGTACTCGCTCGTGGCGCGCATGCACCCGACGAGGCGGGCCGCGTTCTCGAGCTTCCAGCGGGCGAGCGTCCGGCCGAGGGCGCGCCGGGCGTCGTCGGCCTCGAGCAGATTGCCGCCCGGCACCCGGACGCCGGCGAGCTCGACGTCGCAGTAGTGCGCCGTGTGGAGGCCGAGGAGAAGATGCGGCTCGCTCGCGGTCATCCCCTCGGGGCGCCCCTCGATCGCCAGGACGCGCAGGCTGTCCCACTGCCCGAGCGGCGCGTCGGCGTCGACGGCGACGACGACGGTCAGCTCGGCGGTGTCTCCGTCGAGGACGAAGCGCTTCTTGCCGTCGAGGACCCACCCGTCGCCGTCGCGGCGGGCCGTCGTCCCGACGGCGTCGGGGCCGAACCCGCCCGCGCCCTCGAGGAGGGCGAGCGCGCCGCGGCGCGCCCACGCGTCGTCGGCGGCGAAGGGCTCGAGGAGGCGCTTGCGCTGCTCGTCCGTTCCGTGCTCCAGCAACGCCCAGCCGGCCGGGCCGGGTCCGGAGATCGCGACGGCCGCGCCGACGTCGCCCGCGGCGAGCTCCTCGGCGACGACGCACGCCGTCCGCAGGTCGAGGCCCTGGCCGCCCGCGTCCTCGGGCGCCGCGAGCGTCGTCAGGCCGAGCTCGTGGATCTGCTGGAGGACGTCCTCGGGCAGCCCGCGCGCGTCCTCGAACTCGCGCAGGCGCGGACGGATCACGTCGTCCGCGACGCTCTTGACCATCTCGACGATGGCCTCGAGGTCCTCGCCCACATCGAAGCTGATCATGGGTCTTCCGCTCCTACGTCGCGGCCGGCTCGTCGCCGGTCGCCTCTCCTCCGGTCCGAGGCTTGCTCGCGGCGGACTTCCGCCGCTCGTCGCCGTTCACCGGTTCGATCTTCTCGAGCACCTTCTCGAGCGTCGCGAGGAAGCTGTTCGCCTCCTCGGCGGGCAGCTCGGCGACGACGCGCCGCACCTCGCCGAGCTTCGTCGTTCTCGGGAGGCGCTCGGCGAGCTCGCGACCCTTCTTGCTCAGGGCGATCCGGACGACCCGTCGGTCGTCGCGGGCGCGGGTGCGCCGGACGAGCCCCTCGCGCTCGAGCCGGTCGACGACGCCGCTCGTCGTGCTCTCGCGGAGGTAGATCTCCTTCGAGAGCGCCGAGAGGGCGAGCGGTCTTTCGGCCGTGGCGAGGACGCGGAGCGCGTCGATCTGCGGCGCGGTCACCCCGAACTGCTCACGCAGGACCTGGCTGTGTCGGCGCGAGGCGAAGTCGAGCCGGATCAACGCGTCGATGACGCGGTCGGCGGTGCTCTGCGGCTTGGCGAGCGAGCCGCTGCCACGCGGGGTGGCCGGCTCGGTGCTCGCGCGGGTGTTCTCGGGCGGTGGCGTCACGCGGGCGGTTTCCGTCAGAACACTCGTTTTCTTCGGGTTACGAATACTTCGCGTGCGATTGTTTCGTAGTCGAAACATTTCGACGCGAAGGAAGTATAGGCTCGGTGCGTCACGAGGTCAATCCTCCGCGCGACGGCTCGAGCGGGCGCGTGCAACCGCTGATTCCACGGGCTACTATGTTCCTTCCGTGAACGCCGCCCGCCGCCTCCCGCTTCTCGTTCTCCTGGCCGCGACCCTGGTCGCCGGGCCGGGCTGCGGCGTCCTGACGATGCGGTTCCTCGATCAGGACGTCCACGTGAACAGCCTGCCGCGCGGGGCGCGGATCTTCGTCGACGGGCAGGAGACGCCGCTGGTCACGCCGGCGGTCGTGCCGCTCGACCGGGCCGAGAACCACACGATCTGGGTCGAGAAGGAGGGGTACGAGCGTCCTCCGAATCAGCTCGTCGTCCGGCAGGTGAAGGACTGGATCGTCGTGGTCGACGTGGCGTTCGCCTTCGTCCTGATCGGCTTCGTGTTCCTCTTCGTCGATGACAGCCTCGGAAGCGACAGCGACCTCACGCCCGACAAGGTGCACTTCGAGCTGCGGCCGCTGTCGTGCCTGCCGAGCCGGCGCCATCGGGGCCTGGGATTCCGGTCGCTCCCGGCGCTCGAGCGGGTCGGCTCCCCGGAGGCGTCGATCGCCCAATCCCGGGCGCCGCCGACCGATGAGCCGCTCGTCGCATCGATGTACAACGTCGCTTCATTGCGCGCGCTCGCGGCGAGCGGCTAGCATCGGTCGGAGGCCTCCATGACACCGACCCCGCAGCCGCCCGGGCCGCCGCCCGCGCCGGTGCCGGCACCCCCGCTCGACCCTCCCCCGCCGCCGGCTCCCGCGCCGGCCGCCCCGCAGGCGCATCCGGCGGCTCCGCCGCCACCGCCGGGCGGTCCGTCCGCCTCGGATCACATCGCCACGGTCGCCTGGGGCGGCACCCCCGGCCCGGGGACGGTCGGCCCGGCCACCGCGCCGACCGTCCTGGGCGCCGCGCCCCATGGCTCGGCCGTCGGTCACTCGGGCACCGCGCCGATCGCCGGGATGCCCGTGCCGCAGCCCGTCGTCGCCGGGGGTCCCGCGCCGGCGCTGCCGGGCTCGGGCGTCGACCCGTTCATCGGCGCCGTCCTCCAGAACTACCAGATCACCGAGTTCCTCGGGCGCGGCGGGATGGGCAGCGTCTACCGCGCGCGCCACACGCTCCTCGAGCGCGAGGCGGCGATCAAGGTGCTCGCGCCGCAGTGGGCGACGAACCCGCAGGCCGCCGAGCGCTTCATCCGCGAGGCGAACACGGCCGCGTCGCTCAAGCATCCGCACGTCGTCGAGGTCTACGACGTGGGGCGGGCGGGCACCGCGTACTACATGGCTATGGAGCTGGTCGACGGAGTGAGCGTCGGCGGGCTCCTCCGCGATCAGGGGCCGCTCGCGCTCCCGAATGCCGTCGCCGTCACCAAGGCGATGGCCCTCGCCCTCGGCGCGGCTCACGACAAGGGGCTGATCCACCGCGACGTCAAGCCCGAGAACATCCTGATCCCCAAGGGCGGCGGCCGCCCGAAGCTGACCGACTTCGGCCTCGCCCGCGCCGTCGAGACGGCCGATGGCGACGGGCTGACCGCGCAGGGCGTCGTCCTCGGGACGCCGGGCTACATGGCCCCCGAGCAGTGCGACGACTCCGGCGGCGGCGGCGTCGACGCGCGGAGCGATCTCTACGCGCTCGGGGCGACCCTCTTCGCGATGCTCACCGGTCGCCCGCCGTTTCGCGAGGCGTCGTCTCTCCAGACGATCGTCAAGCAGATGAGCCAGCCGGCGCCGCCGCTGCGCTCGCTCGCCCCCGAGATCCCCGAGCCGGTCGCCGCCGTCGTCGACCGTCTCCTCGAGGGGGATGCCGGCCGTCGCCATCAGTCGGCCGCCGAGCTCATCAAGGCGCTCGACGAGGCGATGCGGATCCCGTCGGGGCGCCTCGCCAACCTCGCCCTGGCGGACGGCGGCGCGGCATCGCCGCAGACGGTCAAGACCGCGCCCCGGAAGGCGCCCGCCGCGAAGACGGCGCCCACGGGCACGCTCCGGCTGGCCGGCGACCCGGGAACGGCGCCGCCGGGCGGGACGGCCGTGATGGGCGGCGGCGCGAAGCGGAAGTCCGGACGACGGATCAAGGCGACCTCCGGTCGGCGACGCGCCGCGGCTGCGCCCGTCGACGAGGAGCCGCAGCAGGCCTCGCCGGTCGCCGTCGCGCTCATCGTCGCGGGGATCGCGATTCCGGCGACGCTCGCGTTCGCCATGTTCGCGTTCCGCGGCGGGAACACCGACCCCGACCCCGATCCGGGGACGACGGTCGCGGCGGGCGTCGACGCCGACGATGACGACGACGGCGACTCGCGGCCGCGCGTGCCGATCACCGGCCGTCGCCCGGTCGACGAGGCCGGTGGAGACCCGGGCGGCGGGGCCGCCGCCGCGGACGACGACGACGACGATTCGAGCGACGCCGGTGGCGGCGCGTCGGCGGGCGGCGACACCTCCTCGCCAGCGGGGGGCGGGGGAACGACATCCGACCCTCGTCCGGGTTTCCCGCCGCTTCCGCCAGGGCTTCCAGGGCTGCCGCCTCGTCCGCAGGGGTTGCCGCCCGAGCTCGCCTGGCCGCCCCCTCCGCCGCTCGTCGCGGCGCATGCCCTCGTGGTCGAGAAGCTGACCCAGATCGAGGACACGGTGCGGCGCTCGGCCGCGAGGGCGATCATCCGGCGATATCGCGAGCGGATCGAGCGCTGGGAGCTCTCCGGTCCCCCCGAGGAGCTGACGCGGCTCGGCGATCGGAGCCTCGCGACCTCGGCTCGGGACATCCTCGAGGGCCTGAGGCGGGCGGTCGACGACTGGTTCCGGGACGCCGGTCTCTCGCCGCCGAGCGAGGAGCAGCCCGTCGCCGGCGGGCCCGGCCCGGCGCCGGACGCGGATCTGCGCGAGCGGCTCCTCGAGGCGCTCTCGACGGCGCTGGCCGAGCACCCCGTGGGCGACCCGGAGCTCGAGCGGACGATCGCGAGCTACCACGGCCACACCGAGCGCGAGAGCCGCATCGCGCCGCCGCCTCCCGAGGTCTACTGGTGGGCCCGGGATCTGCTCGACGGCCCGAGCGTCGAGCGGCTGCGCGCGGCGCTCGAGGACGCGTACGAGGTCGCCGGCGCTCCGCTTCCGCGCGACCGCGGGCGCGAGCGTCTCGACGGCCCGGGCGAGCGCGAGGAGCACGCGACGGGGCCGGGTGGCTTCCCGGTCGACGACGCCGGCTGGCCGAGGTTCACGCCGCAGCCCGAGCCTGACAGGCCGAGAGGGCCTCCGGACAGCGCCTACTTCTTCGACGCGCTCTCGAGGGCCGTGGGCGGCGCGGACTACCCGCTCGCTCGCCGGATCCAGGAGCACTTCCTCGGGTTCACGCGAGGCGAGGCGTCCCCCGAGGGCGGCCCGGGTGAGTCACGCCCCGGCCCGGGTGAGTCACGCCCCGGTCCGGGTGAGTCACGCCCCGGTCCCCGCGAGCGGCGCCCCGGTCCCGGTGAGCGACGTCCCGGTCCCGGTGAGCGACGTCCCGGTCCCGTTGAGCCGCCCGGCCAGGGAGGCGGTGGCCGTGGTGGAGGCGGGGGTCCTCCGAAGGATCCCGAGGCCCAGGCGTTCGCCGAGAAGCTCACCGCGTTCGACGAGGTCCTCGACAGGGCGCTCAGGCGCCTCCAGGGACACGAGCACGACCACGATCGCATCGATCTGTGGCTTCGCCAGAGCCACCACTGGGTGCGCGGCGAGGTGCTCCGGGTCGACCGGGGTGGCGGCGACGTCGAGACCGCGCGGATCGAGATGCGCGACATCTACGGTCGCGTCGAGATGCTCGAGCTCTGGCAGCTCTCCGACGCGTGCCTCGATCGGCTCGCTTACGAGGACAAGGCGAAGGGTGGCCCGGCGTTCTACTTCGCCCTCCTGACCCACCGCGGGGGGCGCGCCGTCGAGCTTCAGCCCTCGAAACGGACGCTCAACAGGCAGCCGCTCCTCGGCATCTTCAAGTCGGTCGTCGAGGGCCGCAAGGACGACGAGGAGGACGCCACCGACGTCCTGAAGAAGCTCGGCCGGGCGCGGGACCGCGACGCGGAGCTCGCGGTGCTGGACGAGCTCGCCGAGCCGCGCCTCCTCGCCACCGACGCCGTCTACGCCGTGCGCCTGCACCTCGAGCTTCGTCGGGCCTGGCTCGAGGAGCCCCTCGACGCGCGGGTGGGCGACACCCTCGCGCACCTGACCCGCGGGAAGGGCCAAAGGAAGGGCGGTCGGACCGAGATCACCTGGACCGACGGCGCCGCCCTGCTCGAGGACTGGGCGGTCTGGAGCGACGACGAGGGCGACGAGCGCCACGAGCTCGACGGCGCGACCCTCCGGCTGGAGGGCGGCTGCGTCCTCGAGCTCCCCGTTCCCGCGAACGGGGACGCGGGCGTCCGGATCGCGTTCGAGATCGAGATCGAGGAGCGCGACGAGCCGTTCCTCGTCGGCGTCGGGGTGAGCGACCTGGATGACCCCGAGCACGCCGTCGGCATCGAGCTCTCGGACGGCTGGGACGACGACGAGGAGCGCGCCTTCCACGCCGTGGCCGTCCGCTCCGTCGAGGGCGGCGGCGAGCCGGACGACCTCGGCGGGCTGGAGCTGGACCCCGCGCCGGTTCGTCGGATCGAGCTGCTCATCACCCGGGGCGAGCTCGTCGTGAAGGTAGGCGACGAGAAGGACTCCGTTCGTCTCGACCGTCCGGTCCCCTCTCCCTGGCACGTCGTCGTGCAGGTCCACCAGGGGCGCTTCCGGATGAAGGCGCTCACGGTCGAGCTCGCCCCGAGCGACGAGTGGGAGCGCGATCACATCGACCGCGAGCTCCCCGACCCGAGCACGAAGCCGAGACCCGGCCGGTGAGGGAGAGCCGAGGGGACCGGTGACTCGAGAGGACGAGGGCGCGCTCGGCGATCGTCTCGTCGCGGCGGGGCAGATCAAGCCCCACCAGCTCCTCGCGTGCAAGGCGATCCAGCACGCGCGCGGGAACGCGGGTCGACCGGTCAGCCTCTACGACGTCCTCGTCGAGCAGGGCTTCCTCGCGCCGACCGGCGCCAATGGAGGCGCGCTCCACGGATCGAGCGAGAGCGCCGGACCGTCGGTGATGGGCGCGAGCGTCGCGTTCACGCATCCTCGGCCGACGACGGGGCGCTACCCGGCCCCGGGGGCCGGGCCCGCCGTCGCCGTCCCCCCGCCGCTCGCGGGGCCGCCGGGCGCGTCGGGGAGCGGGGCCGGGGGGTCGCGGCCCGAGACGATCGGGCGCTACCGGATCATCGAGGAGGTCGGCAAGGGCGGGATGGGCGTCGTCTACCGCGCCCACGACCCGAAGCTCGACCGCGACGTGGCGATCAAGCTCGTCCGCGACGAGGTCATCGACGACGAGCTCCGCGAGCGCTTCCGGCGCGAGGCGCGCGTCGTCGCGAAGATGCGCCACGGGAACATCGCGAACATCCACGAGTGCGGCGAGACGCCCGACGGACGCCCCTACCTCGTGATGGACTTCATCGCCGGCGGCGCCCTCCCGGCCATCTTCGAGGCGAAGCGACCGTCGTACCGCCGGATCGCCGAGATCGTCGCATCGGTCGCGCGCGCCCTCGCCCACGCCCACGACCAGGGGATCGGGCACCGGGATGTGAAGCCGGCCAACGTGATGATCGGCGACGGCGGCGTCGTCTACCTCACCGACTTCGGCCTGGCGAGCGACGTCGCCGCGAACACGCAGCTCACCTCGCACGGTCGCGTCCTCGGCACGCCGGCCTACCTCGCGCCCGAGCAGGCCGACGGGGAGCCCGAGGACATCGGCCCGCACAGCGACGTCTACGGCGCCGGCGGGCTGCTCTACTGGTGCCTGACCGGGCGGGCGCCGTTCGAGGCGCCCCGGATCGCCGGGCTGATCAAGCAGATCCTCTTCGACCGTCCGACGTGGCCGACCGAGCTCCGCTCGGACGTCCCCGAGGCGCTCGAGAAGATCACGATGCGCTGCCTCGAGAAGGAGCCGGCGCGGCGCTACCGGACGGCCGAGGCGCTCGCGACCGCGCTCGAGCGGTTCGCCGAGGGCCCGCGCAAGAGCGGCAAGCTCGCTCGCTCGGGGATCGGCGGCGCGGCGAGGGGACGCGGGCCGAACCCGTTCGTCATCGTCGCGAGCATCGCGATCGTGATCGGGCTGCCGGTCGGCGGGTGGCTGCTCCTGCGCGGCTCCGGCGATCCGGTCGAGCCGGTCGCTCCGGCGACCGAGCGACCGACCGAGGTGGCGGGCTCGACCCCGACGATCGAGGGCGGAGGCGAGGCGGCCTCCGAGGCCGGCGAGGCGGGCGAGGGAGCGGACGGCGGCGCGACGATCGACGAGCCGACGGCGACCGGCTCGGAGTCCACGGCGAGCGGCGCGGCCGGCGGCGGCGCGACCGGAGACGAGGGCGGCGGCCCGTCGTCCGGATCGCCCGAGGCGGGGAGCTATCGCCCCTGGTCCTCGGGCACCCCGGACGGGATCTCGCCGCCGACCGAGGCGTCGGGCGGCGGCGCGCTCCCCGACGGCGACTTCATCCTCATCGTCCGGACCTCGTTCGGCGCCGCCAGGCTGACCTTCCCCGGATCGATCGAGGCGACGTTCGAGCTCTCCGAGAGTGGCCGGGTGGACGAGGCGCTCGCGGCGCTCGCGACGATCATCGAGGACGGCCCCGGGTTCGCGGGGCCGCGCATCTTGCGCGCGCTGATCCGCCGTCGCGTGGGCGACCTCGACGGCGCCGCCGCGGACCTCACCGACGCGATCGAGCGCGGCGGGGCGGACGAGGCCGGCCTCGGGCGAGGAACCCGGATGCTCCTCGCCGATGTCCACTTCGAGCGGCACGACACGGGCGCCGCCCTGGCGAGCCTCTCGGAGCTCGCCGAGCTGCTGACCGGGCGACCGAGGCTGTCGGTCCTGCTCGCCCGGATCGACATCCTCCGGCGACGAGGGGATCTCCTCGAGGCGAACGCCGCGGTCGACGAGGTGCTCCGGGTGGCGCCGGATCACCCGGGCGCCCTCTGCGCGCGCGTCGAGATCGCGCTCGAGCGTCGCGACCTCGTCGCCGCCGAGCGCGACCTGGAGCGCCTGACGCCGGCGACGGTCCACCCGACCCACCGGCTCTTCCTCGGCGGTCGGATGGCCGCCCTGAACGGGCAGCCCGACCGCGCGCTCGAGATGTTCGAGGACGCGCTCCGGATGGACCCGGGCTTCGTCCCGGTCGCGCTCGAGATGGGCATCGTCCTGGCGCGCATGGGGCGGACCGACGACGCGAACGGGATCCTCGAGAAGGTGGTGAACGCCGACGCGCACGGCGAGTGGGGCCTCGCGGCGACCGTCTGGATGGCCCGCGTGTGGACGAACAGGGGGAGGATCGAGCGGGCGCTCACCCTCGTCGAGCGGGCGCTCTCGATCCACCCCCAGGACGCGTTCGCGCTCCACACCAAGGCGTTCGCGCTCGCCAAGGCGCGGCGCGAGGAGGAGGCCCTCGCGGCGCTCGCCGAGGCGAGGAAGCATCTCGTTCCGACGCCGGCCGCCCGGGCCCAGCTCCTCGTCGACGCCGCCCTGGTGGCTCACTGGAGCGAGCGGCACGAGGACGCCCGCCGCGATGCGGCCGCGGCGATCGAGGCCGACCCGACCCTCGCCCTCGGCTACTTCGTCCGCGCGATCTCGCGCCACAAGCTCGGCGACGAGGACGGCTGCGTCGTCGATCTCAGCGCCTCGATCCGCTGCAACCCGCTCTACGCGAGCGCCCGGCGCCGCCGGGCCGACCACCGGCGCGATCGCGGTGACTGGGCCGGAGCCGAGGAGGACTACAGCGCCTACCTCCGCGTCTGGCCCGACACCCGAGGCATCCTGGGCGACCGCGCCGCGGTCCGCGTCGAGCTCGGCCGCTTCGAAGACGCGATCGCCGACTACCGCCACATCCTCCGGTTCACCACGAAGGAGAATCGGAGAGGTGAGCTCGAGGCGAAGATCGCCGAGCTCGAGGCCCGAAAGAGCGGCGGCCGAAAGAGCGGCGGGTAGACGAGGGAGCGCCCCGCTGGGGCTTGAAAACGACGGCCTCGTCTGCGATGCTCGCGGCTCGTAACTCGAAGAGCCGCGAGCTCGCTCCCGCGCACGGGATCCGCGAGTGACCGAAGAATGAGGCGATCATGGCCAGTACGTATCGACGTAAGCTCAAGTGGCGCAACAAGCGCGCGAACAAGGGACGGAAGCCCGGCTGGGGCCGGCGCAAGGGTTTCAAGACCAAGAAAGAGCTGAAGCCGCACGCCTAGGCCTCACCTCGCCGACCGCCCTTCCGCGGTCGGAGGCGCCCGTTCGAGCGACCAGGGGTCCCCTCGCGATCACGCGATGAGGGCCCCTGCTCTCGTTTCTCGGCCCACCGCCTCGACCTCGGGTGACGCGCGCCGCGCGCGCCCGATCAGTCGCGAACGACCCACATGCCGCCGACGAACGCGTGGCCGCAGCCGTTCTTGTGGTGGTGGCCCTTCCAGTGGTACCACTTGCCGTGGCGCTTGTAGTGCCCGCAGCCGGCCGAGTGGCTGTGGCCCTTCTTGATCACGACGACGGTGCCGCCGTGATGGCCGCCGCCGCCGCTCTTGTGGACGACCGTCGTCTTGCTCCGGCGGCCGCAGGCCGGGAGGGCGATGAGCGCCGTGATGAAGGCGATCAGGAACAGGCTCTTCGCCAGGATGGTCAGGGTTCGAGTCATCGTCGTCTCCTTCTGATCGGTTCATACGAAGGAACGCCCGATCCTCTCACGAGGTGTCGGTGGGATGCCCCCGGGGCGCGCGTTGAGGCGGTCGGGCGGAGTCGCTAGGATACCGCCTGTAAGGGATTTGAGTCCAACCAGAGACCCGCCCCGCCCGCCGGCGGGCCGCCGAGGAACGCCGCGTGGACCAGCACCCCGCCGCGAGCGCTCCCTACGACCTCGCCCCCGACACCGAGGAGCGGATCATTCCGCTCAAGCGGGACATCCGCGCCCTCGGCGACCTCCTCGGTCAGGCCCTCCGGACGATGGAGGGCGAGGCCTTCTTCGAGACCGAGGAGAAGGTGCGGCAGCTCGCGAAGGACGCGCGTCAGACGGGCGACGCCGCCGTCGTCGCGCAGCTCCGCGCCACCCTCGCCGGGCTCGACTCCGAGGCGGCCGTCGCCATCGCGCGCTGCTTCTCGGTCTATCTCCAGCTCGTGAACATCGCCGAGCAGAGCCACCGGATCCGGCGGATGCGGCAGTACGAGAGCCGCCCCGACGCGAGGCCGCAGCGGAGCTCGTTCGCCGAGCTGGCCGACGTCGTCGCGGCGGGTGGCGTCTCGGCCGAGGAGGTGAGCCGGCTCCTCGAGGGCCTCAACGTCTCGCTCGTCCTGACGGCCCACCCGACCGAGAGCCTTCGCAAGACGATCCTCCACAAGCACCGGCGCATCTCCGATCTGCTCGCCGAGGGCGAGGAGCGCGTCCTCACGCCGCGCGAGAAGGCGGCGCTCGACGACGAGCTGCTCCGCGAGGTGATGCTCCTCTGGTGCACCAACGATGTCCGGCCCGAGAAGCCCGGCGTCCTCGACGAGGTGCGGCGCGGCCTCTTCTACATCGAGACGGTCCTCGCCGACGCGATCCCCGAGGTGACCGCGCGCCTCGAGGCCGAGCTGCGCCGCGCCTACCCGGACGCCGACCTGCGCGTCGGCCCGATCCTGCGGGTCGGCTCGTGGATGGGCGGCGACCGCGACGGTCATCCGCTGATCACGACCGAGGTGACCGAGCGGACGGCCGCGCTCCACAAGGACCTCGCCCTCCGGCTCCACCGCGAGGACGCGTGGCGGCTCTACCGGAGGCTGTCGGTCTCGTCGGTCGTCGCGCCGATGCCGGACGCCGCGCACGCCCTCGTGGCGGACGTGCTCGAGCGCGCGGGCCCGGGGGCGGTCGCCGCGCTCCGCGGGCGTCACGCGGGCGAGACGTGGCGTCGGGCGATCTGGGCGATGGCGACGCGCCTCGACGCGACCGTCTCGGCGCACCGCGCCCGGTTCTCGTTCCTCAGGCCCGCCGAGCCGGCGGGCGGCGGCGCGAGCGTCTACGATCCGGAGGGCGCGCCGGCCCGCCGGATGATCGAGGGCGTCGTCCCCTACGCCGACGCGGCCGAGCTCCTCGGGGACCTCGATCGCCTCGCAGACGCGCTCGGCGCCGCGCCCGGCGGAGAGATTCTCGTCGCCGGCAACATCGATCGGTTCCGGCGCCGGGTGGCGACGTTCGGCTTCGCCCTCGCGAGCATCGACATCCGTCAGGACAGCTCGGTCCACGCGGCCGTCGTCGGCGAGCTCCTCGGCCGGGCCGGCCTCCTCCCGGAGGGGCGCCGCTACGAGGACCTCGACGACGACGAGCGGGTGGCGCTCCTGACCCGCGAGATCGCCGACCCGCGCCGCCTCACCGGCGTGGATCTCGGCCGCCTCTCGGAGCCGGCCCGCGAGCTGCTCGAGCTGCTCCGCCTCGTGAGGCGGCTCCAGGCGGAGGTCGATCCCCGGATCATCACCAACTACGTGATCAGCCACACCGAGGGGGTGAGCGACATCCTGGCCGTGTCGCTCCTGATGAAGGAGGCCGATCTCCTCGAGCTCCCCGCGGGCGGTTCGGCCGGGACGAGCGCGCTCGACGTCGTTCCGCTCTTCGAGACGATCGGCGACCTGCGCGCCGGCGCCGAGATCTGCGACCGACTCGTCACGAACCCCGTCTATCGCCGTCAGCTCGACGCGCGCGGCCGCCTCCAGGAGGTGATGCTCGGCTACTCCGACAGCAACAAGGACGGCGGCTACCTCACCAGCGTCTGGGAGGTCTACAAGGCGCAGGTCCGGCTCGCGGCCATGGCCGACCGGCGCGAGGTGCGCCTTCGCCTCTTCCACGGTCGCGGCGGGGCGATCGGACGCGGCGGCGGCCCGGCCTACAGCTCGGTCATCGCGCAGCCGCGCGGGAGCGTCGGCGGCCAGATGCGGCTGACCGAGCAGGGCGAGGTGATCGGCTGGAAGTACGGCGTCCCGGGGATGGCCCGGCGCAACCTCGAGACGGTCGTCTCCGCGACGATGGAGGCCTCGCTCCCGCCGCTCCGCGGCGAGCTCTACCCCGAGCTCGACAGCGCGTGGGGGACGTTGCTCGATGCCCTCTCGGAGACCTCGCGGACCGCCTTCCGCGCCCTCGTCTACGAGACGCCGGAGTTCATCGACTACTTCCGGGACGCCACCCCGATCAGCGAGGTCGACCTCCTCAACATCGGGAGCCGGCCGGCGCGCCGGAAGGGCGGCCCGAGCATCGACAAGCTCCGGGCGATCCCCTGGCACATGGCGTGGGTGCAGAGCCGGGCGCTTCTCCCCGGATGGTATGGCCTCGGCGCGGCGCTCGGCGGCTTCATCGACGCCGGCGGCGGGCTCGACCCGGCGGTCGTCGCCGAGCTGGCGGGCGGCGTCGCCGACCCCGGGGCGGATCCACGCGCCGCTCGGGTGGCGATCCTCCGCGAGGGCTATCGCCTCTGGCCGTTCTTCTCCTCGACGCTCGACAACGCGCAGATGTCGCTCGCCAAGGCGGATCGGACGGTGGCGCTCGCCTACTCCGAGCTCGTCGAGGACACCGAGCTGGCCCGGCGCATGTTCGACCGGGTCTGGAACGAGCACGCCCGGGCGACCGCGGCGGTCGTCGAGATCATCGGCGCGGAGAGCCTCCTCGAACACAACCCCGTGCTACGGCACTCGATCGACCGGCGGAACCCATACGTCGATCCGCTGCACCATCTCGAGATCCGAGCCCTCCGGGAGCAGCGGGCGGCCTCCGAGGAGGGAGGCGCGACCCTCGACCCGCTCCTGGGGGTCACGGTCAACGGGATCGCGGCCGGGATGCGCAACACGGGGTGATGTCCCGGTTTTCGGGGCCTGCACGCCTGCCGGTTGAAAAAAAATCCGGACGCGTGACGATGATGGAACGGACTGCCTGGAGGACAGAGGCGATGTCACCCGAACCACGCGCTGCCGCGGCTGGCGGCGCAACGGCGGCTGGAGCGGACCCGCTTCTCGGCAACGTGCTCGGCGGAGCACGCCTGGAGCGGTGTCTCAACAAGAGCAAGCTCTCTGCCGTCTATCTCGGCCGACTCGAGAACAGCGGTCTCGAGGTCGCCGTCAAGGTGTTCAGTCCCGCGTGGTCCCGCGGCGGCGGCATGACGCCCGAGCGGTTCGTCCGCGAGGGTCGGTCGCTGGCGTCGCTCGATCACCCCAACATCGTGAAGGTCTACGACATCGGGGAGCAGGCGGGCTACTTCTTCATCGTGATGAACTTCCTCAAGGGCGCCCGGCCCTTGAAGCTGGTCGGCGACCAGTGCCGCCTGACGATCCCGCAGGTCGTCGAGGTCGCGCGCGCGATCGCGAACGCGCTCGCCTACATCCACAACATGGGCCTCGTTCATCGCGACGTGAAGCCGACGAACATCCACATCACCGGCGACGGGAAGCCGATCCTCGCGGACTTCAGCCTGGTCAAGGTCGAGGGCGCGAGTCAGCAGCTCACCCAGCAGGGAACGATCCTCGGCACGGTCAACTACATGCCGCCCGAGCAGGCGCGCCCCGATGGGTCGTTCGGGCCGGTCGGCCCGGCCGCCGACATCTACGCCCTCGGGGCGACGATGTTCTGGATGATGACCGGCGAGCCGCCCTTCAAGGGCCGGACGCCGATGGAGACGATCATCAAGCTCCTCAAGGAGGACGTGCCGAAGCCCTCGAAGTTCCGGGCCGACCGATCGCCGCCGGCGCTCGAGAAGCTCGTCCTCAAGATGCTCAAGAAGAAGCAGTCGGATCGGCCGCAGAGCGCCCACGACGTGATGCAGGGGCTCGAGGCGCTGATCCCGAAGGCGCCGACCCCGCCGCCGGCGCCCACCCCTGGCTCCTCGGCGCCCCCGCCGGTCCCGCGGGTGAGCAGCGGCGAGATCGCGGCGCGCAAGCCGGTCGGGACGAGCCCGTCGGTGCCCGTCGCCACCCGGCCGAGCCCGGCGGATCCGATGCCCGCGGCGAAGTCGTCCGGCTCGGCGCGCACGGTGGGCGAGCCGCCGGCGGTGCCATCGGCTCAGGCGATGACCCCGGCGGCCGGGATGGGCGCGCCCGTCATGGCGGCGCCGAGCTACCCGCCGCCGCCGGCCCCCGAAGTGAAGATCATGGGGACGATCGCCGGGCCGGGGCACATCGTCGTCGCGAAGAGCGCGTTCATGCTGCTCATCGTCGCGGCGCTGTTCGGCTGGGCGGTGGCCGGCGCGCTCGCCACCTACGTCGTCCTCGGCGGCGGAGCCGCTGGCGGCGGCGGCTGATCGCCGCGCCGCACCCGGTCGCGACGTGAGCGAGGGGCGAGCTGGCCGCGCCGCCATCCGCGACCGCATCCTCCTCGCGCTCCTGATCCTGGTCGCCCTCTTCCTCATCGCTCGGGTCGCGGGCCCGAAGCTCCTCGAGCGGCGGCTCGCGTCGCCGCCTCCGCCGCCTCCGGTCGTGGGTCCCCGCGCGACGGTCGAGGCGCGCGTCCACGACTGCGGGGCGACGGTCGCGCCACGACTCGTCCACGCGACGAAGCTCGTCCCGCTCGCCCGCGGCCAGCTCCTCCGAGCCGGCGTCTCCGAAGCCGGGGCGACGATGCGCCAGGCGCTCGGGATGATCGCGCGCGCTTCGGAGGGGCTCGCGGACTGCGGCGGGTCGGTCGATGCGGCGACGCCGGGGTCCGTCGTCGCGCTGTTCCCGGGGGAGCCAGACGACGCGCACGCGGCCCTGGCGGGGCGCATCGCCGAGGTCGAGCGCGAGGCTGCGCTGATCGCGGCCGAGGCGCTCGCTCCGACCGAGCCCGAGCGTGCCCTCGCGCTCCTCGAGGACCGGTCGAGGCTCACTCCGGAGCAGGTGCCCGCGGCGGAGCTGATCCGAGCGGTCGCGTTCGAGGCGTCGGGGCGACCGGAGCGCGCGATCGAGACTCTCACGGCTCTCGCCGTGCACCACCGGGTCGACGAGCGCGATACCTACGAGACCTCGACCGTGCGCGCTCTCGCCGCCGCCCGACTCGGCGATGTCGCTCGCGCCGTGGCGTTCCTCGATGACGCGCGCGCGCGGGACGTCGATCCAGAGCGCCCCGATGCGGCCGCGATCTCCGCCATCCTGCACCTGGCCCGCGACCGCCCGGAGTGGCCGGGCTACCCGGTGAACGTCGGCCCTACAGCCGCGGACCGCGAGGTCGCCGGCTGGGATCTCGACGTCGTCGCGAAGGGCATCGACCACCCCGAAGCGTGGCAGGCGCTGCCGACGGCGAGGTCGGTCCCGGCTGCCGCCGTGGCGTTCGCTGCACGGGTCGTCGGCTCCGAGAGGCGTCTCGGCTTGCTCCGTCGCGCGATCGTCCTCGATCCCCGGCTCGGCTTCGCCCGTCTGGAGCTCGCGTCGGCCGCCGCGATCGCCGGACGCGCGGACGAGGCGAGCGCGTCGCTCGACGCCTTCGCGGCCCTCGGGAACGCGGTCAGTGACGCGGGCGGGAGCGTCGACGGCGTCCGCCTGCCGATTCCGCTCCTCTCCGACGCCTCGCGCATCGAGGCCGTCCTGGTCGTCCTCGCCGGCGATGCCGGCGGCGCGTCGCCTTCGAGCAGCCGGGTGCGGCAGCGGCTCGACCGGGCCGCCGGGGCGGTCGCTGGCCGGGCGCTCGAGCTCGCGCTCGCCATCCTCGACGAGGTCCGAGCATTCGCGCCCGCCGACCCGGACGGGTGGATCCTCCGCGCGCGGGCGCTCGATCGGCTCGAGCGAGCCGACGAGGCCGGCGCCGCGCTCGACCAGGGATGCGCCCTCGCGCCTGGTCAGGGCCGCCTGCTCGCGGCGCGGGCGGAGTGGCGCCTCCGGCGGGGCGGCGAAGACGAGGACATGCTCGCGGGGGCCGAGAAGGACGCGGACTGCGCGATCGCGGCGATGAGCGACCGTCCCGACAGTCTGGTCGAGCTCGCGACCCGCCATCGCGTCCGCGCCCGCATCCGGATGGCGCGAGGTGACCGAGCCGGCGCGCTCGAGGACTATCGGAGGGTCGTCGCGGTCGACGGGACGTCGGTCGAGGCGCTCGCGAGCCTCCTCGACGCCGCGATCAAGCGCGGCGACGCGAGCGCGCGTCTGCGCCTGCGCGTCGCCCTCGAGACCGCCCAGTCGGTGAGGAGCTGGCGAGCGAGTCTTCTCGTCGCGCGCGCGACCTCGGCGCGACGCTCCGGGCGGGGGTGGGAGGCGTTCGAGCTCGCAGAAGAGGCATTCGACCTCGACCCCGGGAGCGGCCAGGTCTGGCTCGCCCGCGCCCGATGCCGCCTCGACCTCGACGGGGCGATCGCCACCTTCCTTCTCGACCTCGGTCGGGCGACGCTCCTCGATGCGGGAATCTGGCGCGAGCCGATCCAGAACGCCCTCTGGGACGGATGGAAGGCACGGACACCGACCGCCTTCATCGCTGGGCTCGAGCCCTTTGCCGCTGCCGGGGCGCCACGCGTCGACGACGCGCGGGTCGTGCGTGCGCTGATGCGCGTTCTGCTCGCGTATCGTACGCCCGGGGTCGTCCCCGTCGGGTACGCCGCGGAGCTCGACTCGGTCCTCGAACGTCATCCGCGCTCGGTCATCGTCCTGGCCCACCGGGCGGCGCTTCTCCACGCCGCCCTCGAGAGCGGGGGCGGCCCGGGTATCGATCTCGAGGGCGGCGCGGCCCGCGTCCAGGCGGACGTCGACGCGGCTCTCGCGCTCTCGCCGGGCGACCCGCTCGCGAATCTCGTAGCGGCGCAGCTCCTGGCGGCGGGCTTCCCGACGCCGGTGGAGCGGGGCGAGCCGTTCGAGAGGGCCGTCGACCATCTCGTCCGCGCGATTGACGGCGGCGTGCCGCCGAACGTGGTTCGTGGGATCATCGCGCTCGGCGAGGTCGAGCGTGCGCCTGAAGTGGAAGAGGCGTTGCATCGTCAGAGGGAGCGCCACGGCGTGCGGTGAGGCGCGGTTGCCAGCGGCGCGCCCAGACCATAGGCTCGTCTCGTTGGCTCACCCGAGCTCCGATTCCCCGGAGGCACGCCCGATGTCTTTTCGCCGCCTGGACTCCCGCGTGAGGATCCTCGTCCTATCCGCGATCGTCGCCTCGATCGTCGCGGTCGCCCTCCTCGCGCCGAGCGGTGCGCGCCCGGCCACGACGGCCCGGGCCGACGACGCGCCCGCGAAGAAGGACGACCCGCGTCGCCCCGAGAAGCCGGGCTGGGTCGGGCTCACCCTCGGCCTGGTCGCCCAGGCGACGCTGGCGGCGCACGACGTCGAGAACGCTTCGCTCGTGAAGCGGGCGGCGCCCGGGTCGCCGGCCGACACGGCCGGCTTCCAGCCGAACGACCTGATCGTCGGGCACGACCTCGCGAAGACCGCCCACCCGCGCGACGTCGTGACGGTCTTCCGCTCGACGCCGCCGGGGACGAAGCACGTCTTCCAGGTGATTCGCGCCGGGAACGAGAAGCCGATCGAGCTCGTCCTCACCTCCGTCCGTCAGGACATGATCGGCGCCTGCGACCGGGCGATCGAGAAGGGCCTGACCTGGCTCGCGAAGCACCAGCTCGAGGACGGCTCGTTCCCGCACTTCGCCGCCGAGGGCGAGGTGGCCGGCGCGTCGTCGACGGCGCTCTTCCTGCGGTGCGCGGCGGTCGTCGCGCCCGAGCGGCGGAAGCCGATCGAGGGGGCGATCGAGAAGGCGCGGGCGTGGATCCTCGCCAATCAGGCCGAGGACGGCTCGCTCGCCGAGCCCGAGGAGGTCGTCTCCTACCGCCAGCACGCGACCTCGATCGCCGCCTGGGCGCTCGCCGAGCTCGGCCGCGAGGAGGATCGGGAGCCGGTGCTCCGGATGGGGCGCTTCCTCGCCGAGCACCAGGCGAACGAGGAGACCGGGTTCAACCGCTACAACCCCGGCTACGGCGCGATGAGCTACCTCGACATGCTCATCCCCGACGCCTTCCGGTCCGACCTCTCGCTCATGTGCCACGTCCTCGAGGGGCTCGCCGCGAGCGGGCTGCCGCCCGAGGAGCTCGGGCCGGTGCTCGAGCGGGCCGGCGTCTTCGTCCGTCGCTGCCAGAACCTGGCGGATGCCCGGGTCGCGGGCGACGAGGGCGAAGGGGGTGACGGCGAGGGCGAAGACGAGGACGAGGGCGACGACGGAGATGGGGGCGATGACGCCGCGACCCGCGCCGCGATGCTGGCCGCCCTCGACGGTGGCTTCGCGCCGCAGCCCGACGGGAGCAAGGGCGGCGCGACGATGCTGCCGAACGGCGACTTCGTCTTCCGGTCGTACGGGACGCCGACCGCCGACGGGATCCGGGCGCTTCTGTCGCTCGGCGTGGCGCCCGATGATCCCCGGATCGTGGCCGCCCTCGACTGGCTGACGACCCGCTTTACCGTCAGGCAGAATCCGGGGTTACGGTCGGGAGCCGATCATTTCCAGTACGCTCACGCCCTCAGGTTCTACCTGCTGTATGCAGCATCCGAGGCATTTTCGCAGTCTACTGATGCAGGATGGCTCGGGGGACACCGCCCGGATGTCGTCGACGGGAAGCAGGTCGTCGACGTCGACTGGGCCTGGCAGATCGCCAACCACCTCGAGGCAAGGCAGCTCCCGGACGGCGCGTGGCGCAACGAGTTCGGTGGGATGCAGGAAGACCGGGGCGTGGTCGCGACGCCTTTCGCCGTCATGGCGCTCGAGCGGTGCCGGGCGGCCCTGACGGCCCGAGCCAAGGGGAGCGATCGATGAGCAGTCGCAGCGAGCCGGTGGTCGTGAGGAGCCGCGCGAGGCGTGACCGAGGCCTCACCCTCATCGAGGTGATGGTCGCGCTCGCCCTGACGATCGTGATCGTCGGTCTGGTCGCGCAGATCTTCCGCCTCACCAGCAACATCTCCCGGACGTCGCTCGCGCAGATCGACGCCGCCCGCGAGGTCAACGCGGCCCTGACTCAGCTCGAGGCCGATCTGGCCCGGTACGAGCGGATCGCCGACCCCGGCTTCCCGCTCCAGGTCGTCGAGGGCGTCGCGAGCGTCGGGGGGACCAACTTCGTCGCCGACGAGATCTCGTTCCCCACCCGGACCGGCCTCGACGACCAGCTCGTGCAGGTGCACTACCGCCTCGAGCCGAGCGGCGACTTCCTCCGCCTCGTCCGCGGCGTCACGACGATCGTCGTCGATCTCGGGGCCGCCGGCTTCGCCCTCCAGGGCGCCGAGGATGTTCAGCCCCTCGTCACCCGCGCGAGCGGCTTCGACATCCGCGTGCTCGATCCGCAGGACGCCCCCACCCCCGACCACTCGGTCCTCCGGGAGAACGCGGGCACCGAGGCGAACATGGTCACGCCGCCGACGCTCGTGATGGCCAATGACGTGCTCGCCGGGGTCGGGGCTCCGCCGCCGTTCCTCGACGACGCCGGCCTGGCCGTGATCGCGATCCAGGGCGGCAGCCGCCCGGTCGTCGTCGAGCGGCTCGCTCCGCCCAATGACGACGACTTCCGGATCTTCGGAGCCCCAAGCGGTTTCAACGCTAACGTCAATCTGATCGGCTTCGGCGAGCCGCCGGCCTACGAGTTTTCGATCCAGGCGCAGCTCCCGAGGTTCGCGACCGGTTCGGTGAGCTCGACGCGGCTCATCGCGGCTCGATAAAAGCATCGGTTTTTCCGTTGACGTGTGAGATCAGTTCTGTATAATCGACTCGTTAAAATACCCTGGGTTGGGTAAGACCAAGAGGAGACAAACACCATGCGCACCGCGATTCTGACGCTCGCCGTGGTGGTCGGTTTCGGCCTCGCGCCGCTGGCCGCGCAGGCCTGCTGCCACACGCCGATCGACAACCCGCCGCCGCCGATCGACAACCCCGAGCCGCCGCTGCCGCCCGTTCCGACGACGATTGACTTCAACGGCTAGTCGGCCGGCTGCACACAAGACGAATACTCAAAGGGAGCCGCGGTTTACGCCGCGCTCCCTTTTTTTTTGCCCCGCACCTCGTTCGGTGGGTGATCGGCGTCGGCGAAGTCCAATGAAGTGCATGATTTCGGGCCCCGCGGACGTCATTGGATGCAGCGGGGATCGCCCTCGCCTCAGCCGAGGCGGGGCCAAACGACACGACACACCTCAGGAGGGACATCGGATGCGCGCGCTCCGAACCGACCGCGGCAACGCGTTGATCATGACGCTCGCGGTTCTCTTCCTGGTCTTCAGCGTCGCCCTGACCTTCATGTCGGTCACGCGACTCGAGCGGACCGCGGCGGCCAACGTCGTCGAGCAGAGTCGCGCCGACCTGCTCGCGCGCGGCGGGATCGAGCTCGCGATCAGTCGTCTCACGACGCAGCTCGAGGACCGGGCGATCCTCGAGCTCCCGAGCCCGACGCCGGTCAACGCGGCCAACCCCCAGAATCAGGCGTTCGCCTGGTACTTCGGCGGCGCGACCCTCGAGGGGCCGGGCGACGGCATCGACCTCGCCGACGCGACCGTGCTCTTCCCGAGCTTCCGCCGGAGCGCCGCCCCGGTCGCGACCTCGATCCTCGCCTCGACCTACGCGCAGGACGGCGACACGAACCTCGTCAAGGTGATCGACGTCTCGAGTCAGATCTCGCTCAACGTGGAGCGGACCACGGTGGAGCGGATGCTGACCGCGCTCGGCGTGCAGCTCCAGGCGCGCTTCGGCACGAACCCCGTGCCGGCGGCGACGATCACGACGCTCCTCGACACCCGCGACGCGCAGCCCGGCGGCATCTTCACGACGAAGGGCCAGGTGAGGGCCGCGATCGGTGACGCGGCGTTCGCGCTGCTCGTCGACTACGTCAGCGTCCACGCGCTCAACCATCCGAGCCCGGTCGTGCCGGAGCCGACGAACACCTACCCGCGCGACCACGACGACAGCCTGACCGACCGGCGCGTCCCGGTGAACGTGAACACGGCGCCGATCCCGGTCCTGGTCGCCTGCATCGAGGGGCTTCAGGGCAACGCGATCGTCGGCGTCGAGCTCGGGCCGGCGCTCCGCGCCGACAACGGCGGCCCGACGCAGGTCATCCGCTTCCTCTACCAGGACACCGGCGCGGTGACCGCCGCGCAGGCGCTCGCGATCGCGACGGCGATCGACACGCGACGCCGCACCCTCGGGCCGTTCAACACCCGACGGGAGCTCAACGAGTTCCTCGAGGCCGAGGGGACGAACCAGGCGATCAACCCCGACCTCCTGATCGCCAACTTCGATCCGGACCTCGTCCCCAACAGCTACCACCAGGACAACGCGCGGCGGTTCACCGTCGACGCGGGCAACCTGACGCAGCCGTCGGTGCCGTTCAGCCTCGCCCCCGAGGGCCTGTTCGAGATCGACTCGATCGGCCGGGTGCAGGACGGCGACGGCCTCATCATCGCCGAGGCGCGTCGGCGACGGGTGCTGCGCCTGTTCGTCACCCTCCGCCACGAGACCCAGGCGGAGTTCGAGGCCGGTCGAGTGGCGATGGACGACCGCCTGAAGACCGTCCCCGAGCCGATCGACATTCTCGGCGTCGCCGACGCGAGTCGGGCGGCCGGCGCCGTCAGCTGGGGCCCGCCGCTCAACGTCGACTTCAACGCGGAGATCTTCCGGGTCGACTTCACCGACGGCTTCGACACGGCCCTGCCGGCCGGCCTCCCGCCGAACACCGACATGGACAACCCGCCGACGCGCCTCGAGGACGGCGGCGAGCTCGGTCCGCACGGCGTCCTCGCCTACCCCGAGGTCGGCGACAACGAGCCGGGCGTCCGCGAGCTCTCCTACGCGTCGACGGCGTTCGTCGATCTCCAGGAGGGGGCCGTCGACTTCTGGGTGAAGCTCGGGACCGACGTGCAGGACGGCTCCGATGAGTCGATCCTCTACATCAAGCGCTTCGACGACACGATCCCGCCGCAGCCGATCGGTGGCCTCAACATCACGCAGACCGGCACGGCCTGGAAGCTCGTCCGCTACGGCGACACCCTCGTGAGCTCGCGCTTCTACTGGGGCTTCCCCGACGAGAGCGTCTCCCCCGTCGACCTGATCTTCTCCGAGCGGGTCCATGACATCTCGAGCTGGCGAGCGGGCGAGTGGCACCACATCGCCCACACCTGGCGCAACGTGATCGAGCAGGAGCTGTTCGTCGACGGTGTCCGCTCCGTCCTCGCGTTCAACTTCGAGGGCATCGTGCCGGGCGGCGGCGACAACGGCGGCGACCTCATCCGGCTGTTCCGGCTGCGGAGCAACGACCCGACCGAGGAGGTCCACGTCGGCGGCTACAACTTCATCAACCCGCAGAACTCGAACATCTTCCGGACGCACCTCTTCCTCGAGGGCGAGATCAACCGGATGAGCCACACGATCGTCGACGACGTCCGAATCTACGACGACCCCGACAACTTCCCCGACGTCGGCTTCGCCCCGATCGACCGGTTCGAGGCGACCACTCCCGCGACGTTCCAGGGCGCGTTCGATCTGCCGCAGGGGCTGACCGGTAGCCTCGACGGCGGCGAGTTCCGGTTCGGGACGATCGCGTGGGACACGAGTCATCCGGAGCAGCTCGGAGACTTCGCGAACGGCCAGGCGGTGGTCGACCTCGACGAGACCGACACGCCGATCACCATGACGGTGCAGATGGAGGGCGGCGCCCCGATCGTCCTCGACGCGGACGAGATCGACGGCCGCGGCGGCGGACCGCTCCGCGGCGACGGCGCTCGCCTCCTCTACACGGCCTCGTTCGACGTGCCCTCGTTCCAGCCGATCCTCACCGCGCCCTTCCTGGAGGGAGTCCGCGTGACCCTCTTCGTGCCCGTGCGGACGCTCGAGGAGCTGTCGGTTCCCGACTAGAGGTCCGCCGGCGATCGAAGCGTCCAAACGCCCGGGCGGCCTCGCCGGAGGCCGCCCTCGGCGCGTCGGGGTGACCTGGTGGAATCGGCGCCCCCGTGGCATCGTGTCTGGACGGGCCGCCGTCGCGGCTCCCGTCGTCGTGAGCGAAGGAGCCTGAAGGTGAAGAAGACCGTTCCGTCCGCCCCGTCCGTCCTCCTCGTCTCCCTGGTCGCGTTCGGGGCGCTCGCCGGCCTCGCCCGCGCCGACGACGAGCGCTCGATCACGATCGAGAAGGTCGACGTCGACGACCAGAAGACGACCACCACCCTCGTGGTCACCGGCAAGGTCCAGAACCTGCCGAAGGGAACCCAGATCACCGGCTCCCTCGCGCTGGCCGGGCACGACGGGAGCTACCGGCGGTCGCCGGTCCTCGAGGACGGCACCTTCACGATCAAGATCGGGCCGATCCGCAAGCGCGTCCTCCCGGGCGAGTACACGGTCAAGGCCGACTTCGTCCTCCGGAACCAGCCGCGCCACATCACGGCCGCGCTCTCCACGGAGCGCGGCGCCGAGGTGAAGGTGACCCCGGGCCTGAAGAAGATCCGCATCGGCGAGGTCGCCGAAGGCGAGGCCGAGAAGAAGCAGTTCGAGCAGCGCTACCGCGAGCTCTACGAGGACGCGCGGATCGCGTATCTCAACGTCGTGATGAACGGCTCCTACTACACGTTCGCCGCGCGGCCGCGCGCCGAGGGGCCGTGGAAGCCGGCCGCCGAGCGCTGGGCGGCGCGCTCCGAGCGGATCAAGTCCGGTCCGATGGCGCGGGTCGGCCGCGGCGTCGCGACGATCAAGGACGAGGTCTTCCAGAGCTACTACCCCGACGCGCAGGCCGCCCTCGAGAGCATCGCCTACCTCCTCCCTCGCCTCGATGCCGCCTACGGAGCCGAGATCTACAAGACCCTCGGGATGAAGGTGCCGCCCGCGATCGCCTCGCTCGTTCAGTACGACGTCGTCGCGGTGAAGGAGAACATGCACCGCCACGCCCGCGCCCTCGAGGCGTCGGTCGGGATCGAGCCGGAGGAGTGGGAGCCGGTCGACCTCGGCGTGCGCGAGGAGGGGCAGATCCTCGGCGAGAAGTACCGGAGCAAGGTCTCGAAGTTCGAGGTCGAGCGTCCCGCCGCCGACTGGGTCTTCCGCCCGGCGACGTCGAGCCCGGTCACCCGGCTCCAGATCCGGCCGGGCGACGAGAAGCGCGGTCCGCTCGGTCAGCTCGTCGTCGAGATCCACGATCACCCGCGCAGCGAGGGCGACGCCGACCTGATCGAGGCGATCGAGGTCCAGGGACGCGACCGCTGGCCGGCGTTCAAGAAGATCGACTCCAAGAAGATCAGCGCGCCCGACGCGACGATGCCCGGCGGCGTTCGCCCCGGCTACGAGCTCAGCTTCAAGGCGACCCTCGCGGGGCAGGTCTACCTCGTCCGGGAGTACCACCTGTTCTGCCGCTGGAAGAAGCGCACCTACTGCCTCACCAGCATGGCGCACGAGGGCGAGTGGAAGGGCTTCGAGAAGGAGTTCGAGGCGAGCGTGAAGACGTTCAAGGTCCTCGACGCCGAGACGCCGATCATCGAGCCGGGCGAGGGTGACGACTGACCCGCCGGATGTCCTCGTCGGCGAGCTCGCCTCCGGCGAGCGGGATGGAACCACGGAGGCACCGAGACACGGAGGATCTTCGAGTGCGCCCGATCTCCGTCGGAGAGGATGGGCGCCCCTTCGCTGCCACCGAGTCCAGAAGGGTCGCCGCGTCGAGCGCTCGAGGTCGCGGCCGGTCGAGGCGGAGCAGGGAATCCTCCGTGTCTTCGTGCCTCCGTGGTTCCATCCTCGTCCGCGCGCCGAAGGCGTTCGTCGCCGCGTGAGCGGGGGCTGAGCGAGTGCCCCTCGACCTCCGCCGCTATCGCCGCACCGAGGAGACGCCGCGCCCAAGGCGCCGCGCTCCCCCGCGCTGGGTGGCGATCGCGCTGTTCGAGATCGGCCTCGCGCTGCGCCGGCCGGCGGTGATCGTCCTGATCGTCCTCGCGTGGGTCGCCGCGATCCGGTGGAGCGACTGGTTCATCACGGTCACCCAGGGCGGGCTCCGCGCCGACATCGTCATCGCGCAGGGCGAGCGGTTCTTCTCGCGCGAGCTGCTCGGGCTGGCGCAGCGCCAGTCGGTGTTCGCCGCGATCGTGATCGCCGTGGTCGGCGCGGGGATGATCGCGCGCGACCTCGGGACGGGGGCGCACGCCTTCCTCTTCAGTCGCGATGTCACGCCGGGGCGATACCTCGCCGGCAAGGCGAGCGCGATCCTGTTCTTTCTCCTGGTCGTCCTCTGGCTCCCCTGCTGCCTCTTCTACGCCTGGGCGATCCTGAGCTCGGGGCAGGTCGACTCGACGGTCTTCCGGATGTTCAAGGCCGACATCGTGCCGAGCCGGCTCGGCATGCTGGCCGCGCATCTGGGCGTCGTGACCGTCGTGCTCGTGACGCTCGCCCTCTCGGTGAGCTCGTTCGCCCGCAACGCCTGGGACGCGCGCCTCATGTTCGCGGCCCTGATCCTCGGCGGCGAGTACGTCAACCTGCTCCTGGGCCGGTTCGCCGAGCTCCGGGTCTTCCGCTACGTCTCGTTCTCCTACTGCCTGTCGCGGGTCGCGCCGCCCCTCTACGATCTCGCCCCGTTCACGACCGAGACGTGGGTGATCCTGGGCGCCCTCGGCGGCCTGGCGCTCGTCCTCCTCGTCGTCGCCCGCGGCCGCGTGGCGCGGGCGACGGGGGCCGCGTGATGACGGCCCCCGCGCCCGCGATCGTCGCGACCGACGTCGCCAAGCTCTTCGGCGATGTCCTCGCGCTCCAGCGGGTCGATCTCACGATCGACGGCGGAATCGTCGGGTTGCTCGGCCCGAACTCCGCCGGGAAGAGCACGTTCATGCGCCTCGTCGTCGGCGAGCTTCGGCCGAGCCGGGGGACCATCCGGGTGCTCGGCGGCGATCCGTTCCGCGACGCCGAGCTCAAGGCGGGCGTCGGGTTCGCGCCCGAGGGCGACCCGTTCTACGAGGACATGACGGGCCGAGGCTGGGTCGAGGCGCTCCTGAGCTTCCACGGCCTCGAGGCGGATGCCGCCGCCGAGCTCGCCGGCCAGGCCCTCGCGCGCGTCGGGATGGAGCGCCTGGCGGAGCGGCGGATCGACGGGATGAGCCGCGGGATGCGCCAGCGGCTCAAGATCGCGCAGGCGCTCGCTCATCGCCCGCGGTTGATCGTCCTGGACGAGCCGCTCAACGGCTGCGACCCGGTCGTGAAGGCGTCCCTCAAGGATCTCTTCCGCGAGCTCGCCGCGGCCGGCGCGACGCTGCTCCTCTCGAGCCACGACCTGGCCGAGATGGAGGCGATGACCGACCGGATCATCCTGATCAACCACGGACGGGTCGCCGCTCACGGGCGGATCGACGAGCTCCGGTCGCTCCTCGATCGCCACCCGCGCGCGCTCCGCGTGACGCTCGCCCCGGGGGCGACGGCCCCCGGACGTCCCCTCGAGACGCTCGCGGGCGACCTCGTCTCGATCGCGGGGGTCGAGGGGGTGACGATCGAGCGGCCGCTCCTCGCCGTGCGCGTCGAGACGCGGGACGTCGGGGCCTTCTACGACGCCCTCGGAGCGATCGTCATCGACCGCGACCTGCCCGTCCGGAGCGTCACGACGGTCGACGCCGACCTTCGAAGCGTCTTTCGCTACGTCGTCGCCGACCTCGGGGGCGAGGCGTGAGCGACGTCGCCGGCGCGAACGCCGTGGGGCCGCCCGATCGCCGCGCGACCCGGCGGGTCTTCGCGTTCACGCTCCGGCGGCTGCTGTGGAGCCCCCGGACGGTCGTCGTCGCGATCGTGGCGCTCCTCCCGGTCGTCTGGGCCGCCCATCTCGCGTCCGACCCGGCCCTGCTCGCGGCGCGGATGCCCGCGCCGCCGATCGGGTCGGCGCTCCCGATCGAGCGGATCACCGCGATGCCGTCGCCGCCGGCGAACGCGTTCGGCTGGCTGCTGCTGCACATGTATCTGCAGTGCGCGGCGGCGCTCGCCGGCGTGCTCTACGGGACCGGCGGGGTGAGCGTGGCGGCCGACGCGGAGCGCGGGACGCTCAGCCTGCTCCTGTGTCGACCGGTGAGCCGGTGGCGCTACTGGCTCGGTCGGCGTCTCGCCGTCGACGCGGCCGTTCTCCTGGTCACCGGTCCGGGGCTGCTCATGACCTACGCGATCCTCGTCGGCCCGGCGGAGCCGTTCGTTCTCCTGGCGTCGATCGGGATCCTGGCCCTCAGCGTGGCCGCCTGGAACTCGATCCTGACCCTCTTCGGGCTCTTCCGCTGGTCGCTCGTTGGGGGCCTGCTCTTCGCGTTCGTCTGGGAGTTCGGGTTGAACCGCGTCGAGGTCGGTGAGGGCGTGCGTTTCTACACCCTCTGGCACTACCAGCGCTCGCTCGTCCGCAGCGTGCTCAATGATGCCCTCTTCGGGCTCGGATTGACGGACCCGGGAGTCGCGGCCGCCGCCCTCGCCGCGGTCGCCCTCGGGTTCGGGGCGCTCGCCTGCATCATCTTCACCCGTCGTGAGTTCCGGGTGGCGTGACGCGCTGTTCTCGCAAAACCCAGGGTCAAACAAAAACCTGATATCGCCAAAAAACGTTGACACCTGGCAGGCGTCGGGGTAAAACGTGTGCCTTCGCGAGCGGCCCGCCACCCGGGCATTGATATAAGATATTGCAGCTCTAGGAGTAGGGTATGAGCATCGCGCTGACGTGCGACTGCACCAAGGCATATTCGGTCCCCGATCACTTCGCCGGACGCAAGTTCCGGTGCAAGCGGTGTGACGAGATCATCCGGGTTCCGGCCCGCAGGAAGGCGCGCAAGGCGGAGGAGGAGACCCCGAAGCCGAAGCGTCGCCGTCGCCCACGCCGCAGCCAGCGGGCCCGCGCGGGCGTCGACTGGCACGACGAGGAGGACTCGCCGACCACGGTCCGCCGTCGTCGCCGTCGCCGGACGCCGGCCGTCCTCGAGGATGACGACTCGTCGGTCGACGAGCTCGGGATCCTCGACTCCGAGCGCGAGGTCATCGAGCCGAAGCCGAAGTCGCGGAAGAAGCCCCGGCGCCGGCCCGAGGTCGTGATCGACTCGGACTCCGAGCCCGAGGTCGAGATCGCCGCCGCCGACTCGGATGACTCCGAGGAGAGTCGCCCGATCAAGCGGACGCGGCGCGGTCGCCGGACCGATACGGTCCGGAGCAAGGGCCGGCTCGGCCTCCTGAACGATTCCGACCTCGAGGAGCTGCCGAAGCGCGGTCGCAAGGCGAAGAAGCGCCGCGTCGAGGAGCCCGAGGACGAGCTGTCGGACGAGGCGTCGAGCGTCGACAGCGAGAGCGGCGAGGCGCCGCGCGCCCGCCGTCGCCGCGGTCGCAAGAACGTCCGGACGCCCGAGCGGAGCCGCAAGCCCCGCCGGCGCGCGCGTGACGACGAGAGCGACCTCGAGTACTCCGACCCTCACCACGACCGGCCCGTCGGGAAGAAGAACCGGAAGAAGTCGCGGCCGGACAAGACCAAGACCTCGCATCGGGACGAGGAAGACGTCCGCCGTGGGAAGAAGAAGGACCGGAAGAAGGAGCTGGGCAAGAAGCTCGGCAAGAAGAAGCCGGTCGTGGCGCCGCGGGGCAAGGATGCCCGGGCGCGCGGTGGCCGTCCCGAGCAGTCCGAGGGGGACGCCGACCAGAAGAAGCAGCTCATCGTCATCGGCGCGTGCGTCGGAGCGCTCCTCCTCGTCGGGCTGATCATCGGCGCGCTCATGATGAGCGGCGGCGGCGACCCGGACGCGACGACCGCGGCCGAGAACGCGCTCACCGAGAAGTTCGAGCTCGCCGAGGGTCACCTCGGCAACGGCGTGATCGTCGAGGCGCACAAGGCCTACATCGCCGCGATCGAGGCCGCCAAGCTCGCCGAGCGCGATGCTCCGCTCAGCGACGAGCTCGCCGACGTCCTCCGCGACGCCGAGGACAACCTCGACAAGTGCGCCGACTTCGCGGCGATCATCGAGGCGGGCGGCGCGAGCGGCAGCCCGGACGACCCCGAGCGCCGGAACCGGCTCGCGGCGATCATGGCGGCGGCGCGGGAGGACCACCCCGGATTTCAGCTCGCCGCGGTGAAGCTGCTGGCGCACGCGGCCGAGCCGGAGACGGCGCCCGTCCTCGCCGAGCTCGCCAAGTCGAAGAACAACAAGATCTCGTCCCGGGCCCGCGAGACGCTCATCAAGATGAGCGTCCCCGAAGCGCTCCCCTTCATCGAGGAGTACCTCGACGCGGACGGGTCGGCGGGGCAGGAGCTCGCCCTGAACGCGCTCGTCGTGATGGACCACGAGGACGCCGCGCCGCTGCTGGGCCGGGCGCTCGTGAAGTTCGGCGATCGTCCCGAGATCGCGCAGCGTCTCCTCGAGCAGCTCCGGCTCCTCGGAGACCCGCGCGCGCTCGACGACGTGAAGAAGTACGCCGAGACCGCCGAGGGTGAGCTCGTCGAGCTCGCTCAGGAGGTCATCGACCGGTCGCAGGCGGATTAGGGGTTCGCGAGTCGGTCGAATGTGGGCGGCCCCGTCGCAGGGCCGCCCGCTTCATGTACGGACGTGGGCTGGTCGCGATGTCGGCTTCGCCGACGATTCCTCACGCCAAGGGCGCGGAGGTGCGCCAAGTGCGCCAAGAGTCTCCGGCGGAGCGTTGGTCGCGGCCGTGAGTGCCCGAAGGGGTCAGGGCGCGGGTCGGGGCCGTAACGACCGGTATGGGGAGTAGCCGCACCGGGACCCGAGAGGGGGGACAT